>NZ_QWEO01000020.1 GCF_009936035.1 Neglectibacter sp. X58
TACTTTGTGGCATTGTAGAGGGCATAGCGCAGGTAGCGTGAGCCGCGCTTTTCCATGTGGGAATAAGCTCCATTCATACATGGCTGGCGGGGAAAATTAAGTGCGGGAACTGCGGGTACGCCCTTATGAGTATCTTCAATCCCTCCGGCAGACAGTACCTCCGCTGTACGAAACGGCTGGATAACAAAAGCTGTCCCGGCTGTGGGAAAATCATCACGGCAGAACTGGAAGCGGTTGTGTATCAGCAGATGGTGAAAAAGCTGGACAGCTACAAGACGCTGACAGGCAGGAAGAAAGCGGCAAAGGCCAATCCCAAAATCACTGCCCTGCAAGTGGGACTTGCCCATGTTGACAGCGAGATTGAAAAGCTGGTGGACAGTCTGACGGGCGCAAACAATGTGCTGCTCTCCTATGTGAATGTAAAGATAGCAGAACTGGACGGACGCAAGCAGGAGCTTCTGGCAAAGATAGCGGAGTTGACGGTGGAAGCTATCAGCCCGGAACAGGTCAGCCAGATTTCCGGCTACCTCGACACTTGGGACAGCGTATCCTTTGACGACAAGCGGCGGGTGGTGGATTTGATGATTACCACCATTGCCGCCACAAGCGACAGCTTGAACATCACATGGAAAATCTGACGGGCATTTCAGCACCCGTCAGACCGTTACCCTGTGTAGTCCCTTGTAAACTGTACTTTAGGATGTGATAAACTATTGATGTCATTCATTTGACTTTCCTCCTTGTTGTAATGTAGTGCGGTTGCCTAGACCCCTTCTATTTTGTTGCAAAGAGGTTTTCTTTCATCTAAAGATTCTTGTCCCCCCGGCAAAGCCAGGGGGACTTTGCGCTAAAGCCGTAAAAGGAGCCAACAAAACGCCTTTGCAGGAGTTTCATTGACTCTCTTTACTTGTGTGTATTTACTTTTAATGGCAGCCCTTCTGCTTGCATTTCCAGACGGCTGTGGGGTCTGTGGGATCCCACGTATGCCAGGAAGGGATCGTCAGGCCAGCAGGCTTTTTCAGAGGGCCGCTGGTCTCCTGGGAGGTGATGGTCACCTCTGTGCCCAGTTTGCAGTTGTCATATATCCACTTAGCATCCCGGCAGTTCAGGCGGATGCATCCAGCAGAGCGGGTATTCCCCAGGTGGTTATACTCGCCTACCTCTAAATCCATGTTGCTGTGGGTCCAGTTGGGTACAGAATGGAACAGGTAATTGCCAGAAATCTGGGTACACCACTGCGCCCAGGTGTTGCCAATCATTTGCAGCCAGCGATACCGGGTGGGGGTGCGGAAGTATCCTGTAGGAGTGCCGTAGCCGCAGGAAACACGCATGGCTTTTACTGGCACGTTAAAGGTGCTTCCCCCCTTTTCCTTGGCGTAGATAATCAAATAATTGGAGGGCTTATATACCTTGATATAGTAAGGCCCGGAAACCAGGCCCAGGGAGGAAATGTCATCCTGGATTAAGCCATTTACATAATAGCGCCGCCATTTTCCCTCGCTGCGAAAGCCTGTAAAAGCCGCGCCAGTGCTTCCGTCCAGCAGATATTTCACGCCCTGGATGGTCTGCATGCCTCGGAGAAATTTCCGAGTAGTGCCGTCCAGGTAATACCGCTTTCCGTCTTCGTCCTTTATCCAGCCGCTGGTGGGCTTGCTCAAATCCTCTTCATAAGCGCCCCAGGCCTCTGCGCCCTCCTCTGTCTTTGTAAACTCATGGGTAGTGGAAGCCTCTACAATGTGGGGATACATCCAGTTGGAGGGGAACACATCGTAAAAATTCTTGACAGTGGTTTTTTCCTTGATGCCCGGATCCGGCTGGCGGCCCAGCATCTTGTTCAGGATAACCACAGCCTCCCCTCGGACGATGGCGGCGTTAGGGCGGAAGGTGCCGTCCTCATAGCCGCTTATCCAGCCCTTGCTGTAAGCGGTGGCAATATATGGCGCAGCCCAGGAATCGGATGAAACATCGGCAAAGGGGCAGGCTATGTCCTGAAGGGTGTCGCAACTGACCGCCATTTTCACAAATTCTGCCCGGGTGATGGAATATTCCCCTTTGAAGCTGCCGTCAGCATAGCCCTGCAAAATACCAAAGGCAGACATCTCATTTACCGCTTGGGCATACCATTTGCTGGCAGGCACATCCGGGAATCCCAGGACGCTTTCCCCGCTGGGAGCACGTAGCAGGTTATAAAAAAGCTGGGCGGCCTCGCTGCGGGTAACATTTTTAGTAGGCTTGAAGGTACCGTTGGCGTAGCCTTTTATGTAAGCCTCGTGGGTATCGGTTTGCAAAAACTCCGCCGCTGTACGGCCCCAACGCGCTGTGTAAGTAGTATTCTCAGTAATGGGCAGTTCGGCAGGCTCCACCATTTGACCGGCTTTGTCAAACCATCCCAGCACTTGGGCGGCAGGCAGTTCCGGAATCTGAGGCGTCTCCGGCGGCAAGGCCCCATCCTCTACTGTATACTCTTTCATGCCGAATTTACCCATCTGGAAGGTTACTGTATAAGTGGTAACCTCCGGCTCCTCCGGAATGTCTGGATCCCCTTCTGGATCTTCTTCCGGATCGCCGCCATCCGGGTTCCCTGGTTCCGGCGAAGGGCTGCTGTCAGGGGAAACAGGATCCGTTGCCTCTCCCCCCGGCTGGATTCCTTCCTCTGCTGCAAGGGGCGGGAGATCCTGTTGCAGCAAGTCCTCTAAAACAGAAGCGGATCCGCTTTCCGGGATTTCAGGCGCTTCCGCCGCTGAAACAGGGGTGCCTGCCAGCAGCAAACAGCATAACAGGGCGGCAAGAGGGCGTTTGCAGGCACTGGGGCGTAAGCCCCGGAAAAAGTGGGCCATAAAATTAACTCCTTATTCCTTGAGGTGGTATAGAGCCTGAAAAACGCATTTTTCAAGCTTCCGGCTGGCTGGTCTGCTTTATAGGCGTAAGCCAGCGCCGCTCTCATAAAGGGGATTTCTTCCTCGCAATCCCCTTATCCCCGGCGGGATACAGAAAGCATTTAGATTATACCATAAGCCTGTACAAAAAGGAAGCCGAATTTTCGCAAAATCCAAAGTGATTTTTGCCTCCCCCCGAACAGGCAGAGTTTCCTTTCTGCTGCTCGCAGGGTTATGCCCCTTATGGCTTTCACAAGAAGCGGCCCCCGCCTAGTGCTATTTTTGTACAAATCCCTATATTTGAAGCTCAAAACGAAATTATACAAATTGCTTCTTGTAAATTTCCCGGGTTTATGGTAAGATATACCCATGTTTTTGCAGGATTCATGTAGTCAACTTGCAATTTGGAGGGATAGTATTATGTCTTATGTAAGCGAACAGTTGGAAATTTTGAAGAAAAAGAACGCGCACGAGCCAGAGTTCATCCAGGCTGCCACCGAGGTGCTCACCTCTCTGGAGCCTGTTATTGAACAGAATCCCCAGTATGAAGCTGCCGGCATTTTAGAGCGCATCACAGAGCCGGAGCGGCAGATCATGTTCCGGGTGCCCTGGGTGGACGATAACGGCAAGGTGCAAGTAAACCGCGGCTTCCGTGTACAGTTTAATTCTGCCATTGGCCCCTACAAGGGCGGCCTTCGGCTGCACCCCTCCGTAAACCTGGGCATTATCAAATTCCTGGGCTTCGAGCAGATTTTCAAAAACTCCCTCACCGGCCTGCCCATTGGCGGCGGCAAGGGCGGCTCTGATTTCGACCCCAAGGGCAAGTCCGACCGGGAAATTATGGCTTTCTGCCAGAGCTTTATGACAGAGCTGTTCCGCCACATTGGCCCTGACACCGATGTGCCTGCCGGGGATATCGGCACAGGCGCCCGGGAAATCGGCTTCATGTTTGGACAGTACAAGCGCCTGAAAAATGCCTTTGAAGGCGTTCTTACCGGCAAGGGCCTGACTTATGGCGGCTCTCTGGCCCGCACCCAGGCCACAGGCTATGGCCTGCTGTATTTCACAAACGCCATGCTGAAAAAGAACGGCCACGATATCAAAGGCAAGACAGTCGCCATTTCCGGCGCTGGCAACGTGGCCATTTATGCCTGCGAGAAGGCCATGGAGCTGGGCGCAAAGGTTGTCACCATGTCTGATTCCACCGGCTGGATTTACGATGCCGAGGGCATTAATCTTGCGGCTATCAAGGAAATCAAGGAAGTAAAACGCCAGCGTCTCACCGAATATAAAAACTACCGTCCGGGTTCTGAATACCATGAGGGCAGGGGCGTGTGGAGCGTAAAGTGCGATATCGCCCTGCCCTGCGCTACCCAGAACGAGCTGCTGGAGGAGGACGCCAAGGCCCTGGCAGCAAACGGCTGCATTGCTGTGGCAGAGGGCGCTAACATGCCCACCACCATGGAGGCCACAGAAATCTTGCAGAAGGCAGGCATACTGTTTGCCCCTGGCAAGGCCGCAAACGCAGGCGGCGTGGCTACATCCGCATTGGAGATGAGCCAAAACAGCCAGCGCCTTTCCTGGACTTTCGAGGAAGTGGACGCAAAGCTTAAGGGCATTATGGAGAAAATTTTCGCAAATGCCGACGCAGCCGCCGAGAAATATGGCCATCCCAAGAACTATGTGGTGGGCGCCAATATCGCGGGCTTTGTGAAGGTTGCCGACGCCATGCTGGCCCAGGGCGTTATCTGATACCCCCTTCCCCTCTGGGGGTAAATCTTGGGGCGCTGCCCCAAACCCTGCCACCTTTTTTGAGAAAAAAGGTGGACGATAAAACCATTGTACCCCGCCTCGTGGCCTTATAGGCCATGAGGCGGGGTACAGCAGTTTTTGGGTCGGCCCTTTTTCCAAAAAGGGCCGTAGGGTGTGGAACAAAGTCCCACGGTCTTAATCCCCCCAGAGGGGAAGGGGGGAATCAGAGCGCGTCAAACAAGCCCTGCAGCCAGGCGTCTGCCTCTTCCAAGCCCTGCTGGGTCATGGGAAACTCCCGTTCCTCCTTCTCCCCTGCCCGCTCGAAGCACAAATCCTTCCGCCAGGCATATGCTTTTAACTGTTCGTTTTCCTTGTCCGGCTCCACCAGATAGCGCAGCAGCAGGCCCGCCGCCAGATCCTTTGAGGCGCTTCCGGTAAAGGTGTTACCCTCCGTAAA
This sequence comes from Neglectibacter sp. X58, assembly GCF_009936035.1. Taxonomy (GTDB): domain Bacteria; phylum Bacillota; class Clostridia; order Oscillospirales; family Acutalibacteraceae; genus Acutalibacter. The sequence continues at coordinate 5,086 of NZ_QWEO01000020.1, forward strand.
AAAAGTAAGCTTTTGCAAATCCATATGTTTCCTCCAAAGCAGGGCTTTCCCTGCGCTTTTCTCACGTTCCTTGCCGAACCGCCTCTTCCCACCCGGCGGAAAAGGCCGCAATGGAGACAAAGCGCTCTGCCGGGGAGGGAGACACAGCCCGGCAGGCGGCGCGGTAGGCGGCGGAATTTAATTCCCAGGCGCTTTGACGGCAGGGGACAAAGCGCTTTTCGTCATAGCAGCGCTGCCTTTCAGCAGGGGTAAAATTCCCGAAAAAGCTGAAAAGCAATGCTCCCAGGGTGAAAACATTAGTGCGCTCGTCCACTGCCGCACCCAGGATATATTCCTCCGGGGCCTTAAAGCGCTCTGAACCGTAATACCCCTCCCCCGCCGTATTCACCAGCGGGGTCTTCCGGAACAGATCGATGTCGCAGATGGTTGTCCTGTCCCGGTTAAAGTCGTACAGAATGCTGGCATCATACAAATCCACCGCCACGTATCCCGCCCGGGCTGTCTCCCCCAAAAAGGAAAACAGCGTCCGGCAGGCCTCCAGCCGCTTTTCCACAGGCAGTTCCTTAAAGCGCCGGGCAGGCGGCGCCACCTCCGGGTGGGCCTCGTAGTAGTCAAAATTCCAGTGGTCGTGGAGGCAGTCCCCTTCCGCCCAGCCGAATTCCGCCACATACAGATTTCCCACTGGATAGTGCCTGCGCAGGCGGATAAGGGCCGGGTGGCGGATGTCCTCATAAACTTCCATAGCAGCTTTCAGGTTTTCCACCGCCTCCTGGGGTGTGCAGACGCTTTCCAGTGTCTCCAGCCCTGCTGCCTTAATGAACAGCTTTTCTTTTCCTGTGTCCACCCCAAAGCTGATGTTCCCGGAGTCGTTCTGGGAAAACGCCTGGAACACCCGGCCTATAGAGCTAAGCCAGGAAAAATCTGCAGGCCGCTTCAGGGAAAAGGCTGCATCGTCCAATTGTACAGTTACGCTTGCTTTGTTCTTGTTCATTTGTACCTCCCGGGTATGGCGGGAGGACTATGCTTCTTCCCTCCCTGGTGCGTTGGCGGATGACGTTTTCATAGCTGCTATCCCCTTTCTTCCATAAATTTTGGCGTATCCAAATGGTTGCTTGTTGTCTTTTGTTTTTCCTGCCCTATCATAGTCAGCTTCTTCTGCATGGCTTCCAGATCTGTTTTATGGCTTCCCAGGCTGGGCCAGGTGTTCAGGCCGTCGCCCTTTTTCCGGGGAAGTATGTGGAAATGCAGGTGGGGCACGCTCTGCTGGGCGGCAGTGCCGCTGGCGTTTAAGATGTTCACACCGTCATAGCCGCAGTCCTCCACATAGTGGCGGGAAATCAGGCGCACCGCCTCTATCAGACGGGCAGATGTTTCCGGGCCGCTTGCGAAAAGCTCTCCCTGGTGTTCTTTGGGAATCACCAGTGTATGCCCGGGGGCATCCATGGCAATATCCAGGAAGGCAAGAACAGATTCATCCTCGTAAATTTTATAGCAAGGGGCCTCCCCTGCCACGATTTTACAGAAAACGCAGTCCTCTTTTGCCTGGGGAGAGGAATCCCCGGCGCTTTCCCCAATGCAGGATTCCATATATTGGGACACTATATATTTGTATTCCACAGGGCGGTCAGGCAGTTTCTCTATAAATTGCAGCATCTCTGCTTTTGACAGCCATTTTATCTCCGAAACTTCTTCCTTTTGCAGGGAAATTTCACCGCTGTCCGGCTCTATCCGGGCGAAAAACACATCCGTAAACATCTGCGGCCCTTTTTCCAGCCAGCGATATGCCTTCACCAGGTTTTCCAGGACCAGTTCAAGGCCCAGTTCCTCCCGCACTTCCCGCAAGACGCATTCAATGGCATTTTCCCCAGCCGTCGCATGGCCCATGGTAATATCCCACTGGCCAGGACGGGAACGCTTCGTCTCTGCCCGCTTTTGCACCAGGAACCGTCCCTGAGCGTCATAGAGGAACACATGCACACCCAGCCGGAAATCGTCCTTATCCAGAGCGGCGCCCCGGGGCGCTGTCCGCCCTGTGGGCCTGCCGTCCCGGGTGTAGATATCAAAGAGTTCCTGGTTTTCCGCGTCCTCCGGCCCCTCTATGGGAATAGGCGTAAGCAGGTTAGGCTCCTCCTCTGCCTTAGGAACAGGCAGCTCGTGTTCCTTCAGACGCGGGATGAAGTTGGGCGCAAATTTTCCCCGGCCCCGGCCCATAATATACAGCATGCCAATGAAGGAAAACACCACCGCGCCGATAAAGTTTACCAGCAGATCCTTCATGGTGTCGTGCAGGCCAATATCAATATAGCCGGGCCAGGCTTCCCCATTTATGAGGATGCTTTCCACCGGCACTGTAACAGCGGCGTTACGCCCGTCGGGGTTTAACAGCACTGAGGTGACGGCTGGAATATAAGTATCCTTCTGCATGTCCATGCGGAAGAACACGTCCATGCCATACTCGAAAAATTCCCACAGCACGCCGATGGTCATGGAAAAGCAGAAAGCCACCACCGCCACGAACACTGGGGACAGCCGGATGCGGAATTTCCGGGAGCGGTTCAAAATATCCACCATGGCAAGGCCGATAGCCGCCATCAAAAAGCCGTTTAAGGTATGGAGGGCTGTGTCCCAGAAGGGGAAGCGCAGGTAATATTCCGATATTTCCCCCAGGATTTCCGCCGAAAAGATAAACAGCAGGATAATAACCTCCAGGACGTTGGGCACGTCAATGTGCAGGCGGCGCTCCACAAAGCTGGGGATTAAAAACAGGAACAGGGTAAGGCCGCAAAGGAACACGTCATACCATTCCCGGTTAAAGATTTGCAGAACCATCACAGCGATTACCAGCATCCGCAGCACTATATAGGTACCAGCCAGCACAGGATGCTCTTTTACCTCCTGCTTTAACCTGGCGCGCTCCTTTGCAGCCTGCATCTGCCTTTCTTCTTTTGTAAGCTTCAGTTTTTTCTTCTTTGCCATAATGCCATCTCCCCTTTTCCCTTTCATGCCTTATTTTAACACAAACCATAGAAAGTTAAAAGTGGAAAAAGAAATTATTCCCTTTCCGCTGGTATATTCTAAAATGACAAATTATTTCAGCCTTTTTTCTGAATTTTTTATAAATATACTTGACATAAAGCAGACTTTAAGGTTTAGAATTATAATTGTATCTATCATGGGGATGGCGTTTTAGTTAAGCGTAAAAGTGCCGGCATCCCCGCGTTTCTGCGTTCTTATGGCTGCAAAGAAGTAAGAATCCGCATGTTTTGAGGGAGGGGAACATATGCAATCTGTTTGGCTGGAGGGGCTGGAACTCCTCTGTTCTAAAGACCGGGCCACCTTGGGTGGGCGGCAGCTGGAGCTTTCCCATATGGAGCGGCAGCTTCTGCTGTTTTTAGCCCAAAACCCCGGCGAGACGCTGACCCGGGAGCGCCTGCTCCGGGAGGTGTGGGGCTATGCCGCTATGGGCGCTACCCGCACCATAGATTCCCACATAAAAAAGCTTCGCGCCCACATGGGCAGCCAGGGGAAGTACATTGTCACCGTCCGGGGCCAGGGATACCGGCTGGATCCGCCTGCCGGGCAGGTGCTCACCTGCGAGTGCAGCCAGTGCGACGACTGCTGCGCCGCTTCTTGAAAATTGCGTCTTACTTGAAGGAAGGCCGGCTGTCTGCCGGCCTTTTGCTTTTGCCCCTCCCCCATTTTACGCGCTTTGCAGGCACGCGCAAGCTTGCTTTTTCCAACGGGATGGCTTATACTTATATTTAAGAACAATAGAGCGAGAGAACAATAGAGCGAGGAGATGCTTTCATGCCCCATGACAGCAGGGTAGCCGTGCTGATAGACGCGGACAATGTTTCATCCAAGTACATCAAAATTATTTTAGACGAGATTTCCAAAGAAGATGGCGTTGCCACCTACAAACGCATTTATGGCGACTGGACGAATCCGGCGCTGGTTTCCTGGAAAAACGTGCTGCTTGACAATTCTGTGCTGCCTGTGCAGCAGTACAGCTATACCACCGGGAAAAACTCCACAGATTCCGCCATGATTATTGACGCCATGGACATTCTCTATTCCGGGAAGGTGGACGGCTTCTGCCTGGTTTCCTCTGACAGCGACTTCACCCGGCTGGCTGCCCGGCTGCGGGAGTCTGGCATGACGGTGCTGGGCATGGGGGAAAGCAAAACGCCCAGTTCCTTTATCTCCGCCTGCAACCAGTTCAAATATCTGGACATTTTAGCCGCTAACGAAGAGGAGGAAGGCGAGGAGCCTGTCAAAGCCTCAGAGCCGCCTAAGAAGCAGCCTGCCAAGCGCACTGCGAAAAAAGCGCCCCAGAAATACCGGACTGCTAAAGAGGAGAAAGCACCGGAAAAAGGAGAACCCAAGCGCCCTGAGGAGCCGCGCACCAGCCTGCGCACCCTGCGCCGGGCCTTGCGCACGATTGTCCGGGAAAACTCCGATGAGGACAACTGGATTTTCATCGGAAAGGTGGGCAATATCCTGGGCAAACGCTATCCCGACTTTGACGTGCGGAACTTTGGCTTTTCCAAGCTTACCCCCTTCCTGGACTCCCTGGATATGTTTGAGATAAAGTCGGAGCGCAAGGACAGCAACAGTTCCCCTCAGATGTATATTAAATTGAAATAAGAATCTGTAAGTCCGGGCTTCCCATGCCTCTAAGAAAATAAAAATTTCAAAAAAATTTTTCTGAGATGCATGGATTTCCCTTTTCCAAACGTATTAGAGATGAAACCGTTAAACGGCTAAACGGCAAAAAAGACTGGAGGAATGAACATGAAAAAACTTTTAACAGGATTTGCCGCAGCAGCGCTGGTGCTTACGTTTACCGCCACCAGTGCTCTGGCAGCGTCCCATCACGGCAGGGCTGTGGGCCGGGTATGCAACGGCCTTCAAACGGGGTGGACACGCCCCATCTGCTCCTTTGTGGACAGCAACGGAGACGGCATCTGCGACAACTACGGCAATGGCAACTGCCACCACGAGGGCTGTTTTGTAGACAACAACGGGGATGGCATCTGCGACAACTATGGCGGCGGCAACTGCCACCACGAAGGCAATTTCGTGGACAGCAACGGCGATGGCGTCTGCGACAACTATGGCGGCGGCAACTGCCACCACGAAGGCAATTTCGTGGACAGCAACGGCGATGGCGTCTGCGACAACTATGGCGGCGGCAACTGCCACCATCAAGGGCAGGGCTGGGGCAACGGAAACGGCAACGGCTGGGGCGGCGGCCACCATGGCCAGGGACACGGCGGCCATCATCGCTGGTAAGTTTTTCCCCGTATGCGCAGCGAGCAGGAGGCGGCCCGGGCAATAGACCTGTATGCCGATATGGTACGCAGGCTTTGCCTGATACATTTGAAAAACCAGGCCGACTCGGAGGATATATTTCAAAATGTGTTTATGAAGTATGTCCTCAGCACTGCTGCGTTTGAAAATGAGGAACATGAAAAGGCATGGTTCATCCGGGTAACCTTAAACGCCTGCAGGGATCTGCTCCGCAGCTTTTTCCGTACACACACAGTACCCTTGGAGGAATTGGTGGATCTGCCTGCCCAAGCCCCGCCGGACACCCGTTGGGTGCTGGAAGCTGTGCTGGGCTTGCCGGAAAAATACCGGGATGTGCTGTACCTGCATTACTTTGAAGGCTATACAGCCCCGGAAATGGGAAAAATTTTACATAAAAACACCAATACAGTGTATTCACTGCTGACCCGCGCTAAAAACCGCTGCGGGAAAAGCTGGGAGGTGACGGAAATGGTTGACAGGCTGCAAAACGCTTTCGCTGCTGTGAAGGCCGAGGAGTCGCTGAAGGAAAAAACTCTTGCCGCTGTTTCCCGCAGGGCCGGGAAGCGCCGGGCCGCCTCCCTCCTCTGGGCAGCGGCTTGCCTGGCAGTTTTTCTGGGGTTGGGCGGCGGCCTGTTCTTTACACCGGTTTCCGCCATCAGTGTGGATATAAACCCCTCTCTGGAGCTTTCCATCAACCGTTTTGACAGAGTGATTGGCGTGGAAGGCTACAACGAATATGGGAAGAAAGTGGCCCAAAGCGTCAGTTTGCTTTTTGCCGATTACTCCCAAGCCCTGGACACTTTGCTTGCCAGCGAAGGCATCCGGGATTGCCTGGAACGCGGAGAGGCTTTGTCCATTTTTGTGGCCTGCGACGATCCTAAGCGCAGCGGTGAAATGCTGAAAAAGGTGGAAACCTCTGCTGGTAGCGGGCGCGGTGTCCACTGCCAAACTGGAAACATGGCCGACTCCGCCGCTGCCCACGAAGCCGGGCTTTCCTGCGGTAAATATCTGGCTTTCTTGGAACTGCAGTCCCTGGATTCCTCTGTCACGCCGGAGGACGTGCAAGGACTGACCATGCGGGAAATCCGTCAATGGATAGCAGAGCTTTCCGGCGAACCTGTCTCTGAGCAGGATTATGAAACAGGCCATGGACATGGAAAGGGCTGCCGCCATCACCATGGGCAGGACACGTAATGGAGTTTATCCGCATATTAGGGCTTGTTTGAAAATAGAGAAAGTGCCGAATTTTTGAGACAAAATGGGGCGGTTTCAACGCGCGTTTTGGATAAAAAGATGGTGTTAGCGATTTTTCAAGCAATCCCTAGATAGGAAAAGGAAAGATACCCCTATTTCTTGGGTTCTTTCCTTTTTTTACAGCAACTTGCGGAATGGGTTAAACCAGATAGGGATAAAAATAGATATGTATCGGCAGGAGCATAGATTTTCTCCTGCCACGCCTATATTTAGGCGGTTTGACGTTTGGTACGCTGCATATATTCCCGTTCCATTTCCCGCATTTCCTCGTCCGTGGGGATGTCCACAATCCCGACATAGGAATAGTAGATGTCGATTTGCTGTGTCCGTTTCCCGTCCTTTTTCTCACGCTCATGGACTACGATTTTATCCACAAATGCGTTTAGGATTTCGGGCGTCAGCTCGTCGATGTGGGTGTATTTCTTGGTGACTGCTATCAGCTTGGCGACATTGGTCGCTTCTGTGTCGGCTTTGCTGACCTCGGCTGTCAAGGCTTCGATTTCCTGCTTTAGCTGTTCCTGCTCGGCTTCATATCCGTCTGACAGCTTGTAAAAGCGTTCGTCATTCAGCTTTCCGTTGACATTATCCTCATAGATTTTACGGAACAGGCGGTCAAGTTCCTTTATCCGCTTTTCGTCCTTTTCTATCTGTTTCTGCTTTGCGGATAACTCGTATCGGCGTTCCGCAAGGGTGGCGTCAATCTGCTGTTGGATAAACACATGCTCAAACTGCTGTAAATAGGAGAGGAAATGCTGAAGCTGTTTCAAGACCAACTGTTTTAATGCGTCCTCTCGGATATAGTGCTGCGTACATTCCTTTGCCCTGCTCGTCCTTTTATACATGGAACAGCGGAAATGCTCATATCCGTTTGCTGTGGCTAAGCTGAGTTTCGCCCCGCAGTCGGAACAATAGAGCAGCCCCGAAAAGATACTTGTCACGCCGCTTTTGGTCGGTCTGCGTTTATTTTCCCGTATCATCTGTACTTTTTCCCACATATCCCTGTCAATGATGAGGGCATGGGCATCCTCGATATACGTCCGCCTGTCCTTTGCGGTTGGAATACGTTTCTTGCTCTTAAAGCCTAAACGGGTGGATTTAAAGCTCTCCGTCACGCCGATATACGCCACATTTTCCAGAATGGATGCAATCGTGGCTGGCTCCCAGTTATAGGGATGTCCCGATTTTTTTGCAACGCCGATTCCCTTTGACATTTTGTAGGCTGACGGGGTAAGCACTTTATCTTCCCAGAGGGCTGTGGCAATGGCTGACACGCCTTTTCCCTGCATGCAGAGTGAGAATATCCTGCGGACGACTGTCGCCGCTTCCTCGTCCACAAGCCAACGGGTTTTGTCATCTGGATTACGCGAATATCCGTAGGGCGGTGCGCCTAAATGCTCCCCCGCAAACCCTTTTGCTTTCTTGACTTCCTTTACCTTTTTGCTCGTGCTTTTGGGATACCATTCGTTGAAAAGGTTGGTAAAGGCGGCAAATTCGTTGCTTTCAAGGCTGCCCGTGTCCACGTTGTCCATGATGGCGATAAACCTCACACCTGCTTCTGGGTAGATGATTTCGGAGTAAGAGCCGACCTCAATATAGCTCCTGCCGAAGCGTGATAAGTCTCCTTGTGTCAACTAAACACCAAATTTTTTACGGATGCCAGAGGCGGCCAACAGGTCTTTCCCAGACCGCCCCCGGCATCCGCTTTATCGTGAAGTAGAAACCTTTATGCCAGTCCTCGTCCTCTGGCTGTGGCGCATACTGCTCCTTCCAGTCACGGAGCAGATGGAGATACCCGCACAGCACCCGGTAGCACCACTCCTCTTTTTTTCGGTACTCCTGCGCCGCCGCCAGTTTGGAAATGACGGACGGCCTTCTCTGGGGCTGCCACGCTTGCAGGCCCTCATACCGCACCCCGAAATCCTCCGCCAGCTTCTCGGCGGCCCTCTTGGGGGAGAGGCCGAACAGCTTGCCCACAAAGTCGATCACATCCCCGTCCTCCTGACAGCCGAAGCAGTGGAACCGCTTATCCACTTTCATGCTGGGCGTCCTGTCATCGTGGAACGGACAGCAGGCCATGCCGTTACGCTTGACCTCGATCCCGTAATGCTCCGCCGCCGCTATTGTTGGTACGGCGTCCTTGACCGCCTCAAATAAATTCATTGTCATGCCCCCTTTCCCGATATGTAGAAAGGGCAAAAAAAGGAGGCACGGCAATCGCCGTCCCTCCTGTGCGCCTATAATGTCATCTTGTCCATGAAGCCAAATACTCCGACATCGGGATGCAGTGCGTTATTCGTATCTTGAAATATACAAGCGTGTGCAGTATAATAATTGAACAAATTGGAATGGTTTCGTTTTAAGCAAATACATTCGTATGTATGATACAAAAATGTAGATAATGTTCGGTCGAGAGAGGTGCATTAATGGATATGTACAATGTAGATATAGTAGTTTCTGATGGAAACGGGCAAATAATATGTTCTCAACCATATGATGAATTTACATATGGCACTAAAGATATTGAAATCCAGAAAATTATGTATGGTAGACAGTTATACGATTTATTAGTCGATGAATTGAATGTAATTAGATATAGCGAAAATGGGACTCTAATACTCGGTGTTATCTTACAGAGCGATATTAATAGAACCGCAATGCAGCTATTAGGTAGAATTGCCGAAGCAATTATTGTTAGAAATTGCCACAACAACATCATTATTAATCAGGAATATTTTTCTATTGCGCGCCAAAAGAGAGCAAAAGAAAAAACGGCAAGAAAATTCTATGCACTTGGAACCGGTCTAAACTATACAAAAATAAATTATCCAAAACATTATAACCCATCTGATACTCAGAGGGATATTGTATGGACTAATGATGTTGGCGAATTGACTATCATGAAAAATCAAGATAGATATTCAACTATCTCTGCCAAAATAGCCGGCCTACAGATTAAGGCCACCAAAAATGGCATTAAATATGTTTTGCCCGATATTATTCAGGGCAGATATGATGTCCCTATTATTTATTTCGATATAGAAAATGATTACCACAAGATTTTGGCTAAAGTATATAAAGATACTAATGTTGACATCGAATATGATATTATACACCCTAACGCAATAGATCCGCGAGGCTATGAAGAATTTTTGCATTATGTAGACTTGGTGTATGCAATGGTCGATGGCAAATTGCATCCAGCAGATTTAGTGATTGGAGCAGATAAATCTGACGATATATTAATGAAAAACGCTTTGCTATCGACAACTTTATCAAATATAAATAAGCCTAATCGAATCCTAATTTAATTTTTGAATGAACGGGAAATCATCTGTACAGGTGATTTCCCGTTTAGTCACCATATTTTCACGCCGCCGTCACGGGAAAGCAGGCCACCCAGAAAATCCGCCGCCTCGCTCATACGGTCATGCTCATTTCCATAGGTCCACTCTGTCACGGTATCTCCGCACATCTGCTCCCGCATCCAGTCAACCTTTCATTGATGATAATCTAAGAGAACAAACCTAAAAGTGGCAAAGTTTTTATACCTTGCCACTTTTAGCACTTATACGAAGATTATTTCGTTATTCACAATCCCCCTCGCACACGCCCTTATGTTATTCACTCTTCCTGTCCATTCTAAGGCGTTTTCTGCCTTTAACTGTTCCGTTATGCCTTGCTCCTGTTTCAAGCCCTCTATGAGCCTTTTAAAGCGTTCCTGCGCCTGCCTGTCGATGTCGGCAAGGTAGGCGTTGAGCCTGCCGCTTGTGAGAAGATTGATGTATGTAACCTTTCGGTACTTCTTCAGATAGTCCAGATGCCGCTGTCCCCATGTGCCTATCGGCTGTTCTTTTTCGGCGGATATGGTTAAGCATGGTATTAAATAATCTCCTTGCCACTCGTATTTGCCGCCTAATTCCTCAAATAATGATTTTGCCATCTTCTAGTTCCTCCAAATAAGATATTCACTCCACATTATTGTGTCTGTTGTCTTAAACGCAATTTTGAGTTTTCTCCTTATCTGGTTTCACTCATATTACAATCTCGGAAAAAATGCTTGACAAAGTTCTTTCATTGTCGTATAATATATTACGGTGATTGAAGCGAATGCTTCTGCCAAAAATCCTATGCGCCAGTAGCTCAGCCGGATAGAGTGTTTGGCTACGAACCAAAAGGTCGGGGGTTCGAATCCCTTCTGGCGTGCCATCCTAGGAAAACCAAAAAGATATTTGGGCAAAAAACCGCGTAACCACGCGGTTTTTTGCATCTCAAAAGGCTGGATTTCGAAAGTGCCGAAACGTGGATGTAAAAACGGCGTTTTGGCTTTCCGGCAGGAAGTGAACCCTCACAACAACAGAATAGAACGAAATGAGGTGGCCAGCAGAAGAAAAACTGCTGGCCATCTCACCTTAAAAATACATAGCCGGTCGCTGGAGAGCCATCTCCAAAACAAGCGACCGGCTTTTTCTATTTCATGAAAGAAGGTGTATCGAATGATTAAAGTAAAAATCACTAGTCAGGCTGGAGCGACACTCGAAAAGGAACTACCCATCAACATCCATGAACTGCACCACGCTATAGTAGAAATGGGTATCCGAAAAGCGCCCCGGAGTATCCTGCTTACGGATGACAATGCCGCTGACGTGGAGCTCACTGCCGACAACGAAATCGGAAGTGGCCTGTTGCGGGTGTTTAGCAAGGGTGACACCCTGGCTGATGCCAACACCGTAGCCTTTGCGGTATCCACCGCCAGAGAAGAAATTCTGTCAGAACTGGAGCAAAACATCATCCACAACCAGTATCTTACCAAGGAAATGCTCTTCGAGGATATCCGTGACATGACCCAGGCCGCCGGTCCGGTCAAGCTGACGTTCTACTGCCCATTGGTAGGCCAACTGGATGACGGCGAGTGCGACGAGTATGTCGAGGTGGGCAGCGGTTTCCTGGTTGCGTATCAAGACCAGATCGAGCAAGGCATCGCCGACGAGCAGGCCCCTGAAATGGGTGACATGGCGCAGTATCTGGACAGAAATCCTGGTGTAGCAGCCAAACTCATGTCCGCAGTCTGGACGGTGGAGGAAATGGACGGCAGGCTCCTGGGCCGGATCGACTGCCACCTCAAGGAACCGCTTCCCGCAGAAGAAATGACAGATCTGCGGGAAGAGATCATCGGGCAATGCTCAGATGGGCTTGGAGAGGGCTTCGAGCAGCGGCCCATCAGTACGGATGAGGGCGACCTCTACGTCTCCTACTGGCAGAGCGGCGATGGCTATTTCCTCTGCACCGAGGATGAACTGGAAGAACACTTGGATCAGCACCAGGGCATGAAAATGTAGTGTTGCATAACGCGGAAAGCGAGGTTCAATATGAACGAATGGGATCGCCTGCATCGTCAGGCAGAGAGATACAAGGCCGAGTACCCCTCCGGCATCCGGATCATGCTGCTGAGTATGGGCCAGGACATTCACCGTGTCAGCGACAACACGCGCGGGACCGTCATGGCGGTGGATGATATCGGCACCCTGCACTGCCGTTTCGACAATGGCCGGTCGCTGGGACTCATCCCCAGCGAGGACTCCTTCCGTAAGCTGACCGAAGAAGAACTGGCAGAAGAACAGGAAGAAAATCAGGATATGGACGAGGACTGCCCGTCCATGAGAATGTGAGGAATCCCTATGAAAGATATGAAAATCAGGGCTGTGTTTGAGCAGGAAGTCTATATCGACCCGGTGGAGGCGTTCAGGGCACTCAAGGCACGGCTGGGTTTTGCGCCCAGGGATGGCTTTGTCTGTGTCAAGGACGGAGAATTGGTATACGGCGAGGATGTCAGCTACCACGGCTCCCCCATGTATGAGTATGAGACCATTTCCAACAATCCAAAGTGGCTGGAGTTGTACCAGAGCGTGCAGTGCCTGGATGACTACTTCTGCCACTCAGATGAACCGCAATGGCAAAAGGAAATCGAACCGGACATGGATGAGGACGAAGATTTTGGAATGAGAATGTGAGGTGAAATTTAACTATAAGGCAGGCCGGATGGCAGATGGCTATCCGATTTTTTGATATGTTCGCGGGGGACGGCGGTTTTCGCTCTGGCCTTGAGGCCGTGGGCGGCTTTGAATGCGTGGGCCACTGCGAAATAGACAAATACGCAAATCAGGCGTACAACGCTATGTACAACACAGAAGGAGAAGTTTTCTATGCAGACGCTAGAACCATCGACCCCGGCACGCTGCTGGATATCGACCTTATTTGCGGAGGCTTCCCTTGCCAGTCTTTTTCAATCGCTGGAAAACGGCGAGGATTTGCCGACGATGCCAGAGGAACTCTGTTCTTTGAAATCGCACGTCTTGCCGCCAGTAAAGGACCTGCATTTCTGCTGCTTGAGAATGTTCCCGGGCTCTTATCTCATGACCAAGGCCGGACATTTACGACAATCCTCGCTACGCTGGATGACCTGGGGTACGATGTCGCGTGGCTGAGGTGCATGAGTTGAGCAGGCTCAACTCACACAGCAAGGATTTTGGAGTCCCCCAGTCCCGCAAAAGGGTGTATATTGTCGGATATCTTAGAGGAAAATGTGCCGGAGAAATACTTTCTTTCACAGACACAAATGGAGCGGCTCTTGAGCAAGTCCTACCTGGCCCGGAAGGGTGCCGGGTATACTCCCCCGCCGGAGTATCCATTACCCTGACCAGCACCGCTGGCGGGTTTGGCGGCAAGACCGGTCTGTACGATGTTACTCTGCCCATAAAAGTTATGACGAAAGCAGGCTATCAGCTTGCCAGGCCCGGCGACAGCATCGACCTGGCCTACGCCACCATGAATACCCGGCGCGGCAGGGTTGGGTATAAAATCGCGCACACTGTTACCCCTGGAAATAACCAGGGATATTTTTTTATCGACCTGAACGAAAACCCGGAACTGACCGAAAATGCCAGGTGTCTGCTGGCAAATCAGGATGCGGGCATCGGCAAGTTCAAGGGAGGAAAGTCAGGTGTTTTTGTAGAGGGACAGGCTCCCTTTTCCATCCCTGTGCAAGACACGGACGGCAACCTGCACTACGGCAAAGTGAGAAAACTTATGCCTATAGAGTGCTGGCGCTTGCAGGGGTTTAGTGACGAGCAGTTCCACAAAGCTGCGGATACCGGGCTGTCCAACGCACAGCTCTATAAGATGGCTGGCAACGCCGTTACGGTGCCTGTCATTTCCGCATTGGGCGAGAAAATCAAAGACATTTTTTGGAGGTCACCATGCCGAACCATGTAATAAATATTATCAAAATCGAAGGGAATCCTGCCAGGATTAACACTCTGTTTGCGGCCATCAAGAACGATGAATACGGCCTGGGTTCCATCGACTTCAACAAACTAACCCCCATGCCCGCAGAGTTGGATATTGAAGAAGGCCCCCGGACTACGCGTGGTCTGAAAGCCTACCAGGACTTCATTGAGGTCTATACCTTTAACGGCAAAAAAGAGGACTTCGACCTGCTGAACATCCCCGAAAAATCCGAGCAGGCATTCCTGCGTGTTCACCCCGACATCGACCAGACAGAATGGAAATTGGGCAAGCAGGCGTTTCAGAATGAGCAAAAATACGGCGCTGCCAGCTGGTACAAGTGGCGCACACGGAATTGGGGTACCAAGTGGAACGCCTACGGCTACGAGGGCGGTGTTCAGTTTGACGGTAAGACCCTACAGTTCCTGACCGCCTGGTCGCCGCCCACACCCATCATGGAAAAGCTGGCTGCTATGTATCCCGACCTCGACTTTGTACACCAGTGGGCAGATGAAGATATCGGTCACAACTGCGGCGAGGTGGAGTACCACAACGGAACGCCGGATGGGGAGTTCTACCCTACCGGGCAGGAGGCCGTCGACTATGCCAATGGCCTATGGGGATTTTATGGCATGGATGAAGATGAGGACGAAAGCGAAGATATGGGAGGGCCGAAGTTGTGAGCATCAAAAAGATCACTACTGACGCCCTGCGCCGCATGGGAAACACTGAGGGCCTGATCCTCCAAGGCTGCGGCGGGGATTTGCAGGAGTGGGTGGACGGCCTCAACAAAATGCTGACCGAGGAAGGTATCCTGCAAAACGGCAGCAAGTTTACGGAGTGTTCTGCATTCGAGCACAACGGCCTGACCTGCCTGCTGTTCCCCTTCAAAGATGTCAGTGTGGATGTAGGCAGACTGGCAATCTGGAGGCTGAAAACTCACGATACCTTTGGCGGGACTTGGCTGTCTGATTATGTTCCCAATTATTTGGGCGAGTTTGAAGAATCCGCAGAAATGGGGGCAGATGAGGACCTCGACAGCGGGATGTCCATGAAATAAGTATAGCAAAAATTTAGGCCGGTATCAATCGTTCAGAGGACGATGATACCGGCTTTTTTCGTTTTCTGGACAGTTTTCCGGCATAGAAAAGAGATGATAATATATCAAATCGCCGGTATCCTGGGTGGGCAATAAAGCGCCCATCCTCCCCATCATTTACAGCTTGTTTCCTCTGAAATATGGCAGGTTCGTGGAGGTGTTTGGCGGCTCCGGCAGTGTGCTGCTGGGCAAGCCACCTGACCCTTTCGAGATTTACAACGACTTTGACCGGAACCTTACGAATCTGTTCCACTGCATGAAAGAGCGCACCATGGCGACCATCCGGGAGTTGGGCTTTTGCAGCCTCAATTCCAGAGCAGATTTTATGGCTATCAAGAAGTTTTTCCAACATGAACAGTTCGACGATAAATTCCTGGCAGAAGAAATGGAGCTAACGGAGGTCCTGTTTTCACCTCCAGTAGCGGAAGAATTGCAGGCTATACGTCAGCGCATCACGAAAGATTACGATGTACGCCGGGCGGCCATGTACCTGAAGTTGCTGCGGTACAGTTATTCCAGCGGGAAGAAATCTTTCGCCTCCCAGCCCTTTGATTTGCGGCGGCTGTTCAGTTTGATTCAACAGTTAGAGGGCAGGCTGGCTAACGTGGTAATCGAAAATCAGGATTTTGAAACCCTCATCCACCATTATGACCGGCCAGACACCTTCTTCTACCTGGACCCGCCGTATTTCTCCACAGAGGATATGTACGCGGTGGAGTTTGCTTGGGCAGACCATGTGCGCCTGCGGGATACGGCGGCAGCTATGCAGGGAAAGTTCCTGCTCTCGTATAACGACTGCCCGGAGATTCGGGAGTTGTATGACGGTTTTCCTGTGTTCGATTTCACCAGGGTACACTCCATGGCGCAAAGATACGAGGCCGGGAAAGAGTTCAAGGAACTGCTTATCGGTAATTACGATTTATTTGAAAGAGAAAAAGCCAAGCCAGCGCAACTGGCATTTGAGATATAGGAAGTGATTATTTTGAAAAGTGAGCAATTTATTCTGGTGTCCGTTCCCCTGGAAATGTTCCTGGAAGCGGGCATCAACACCGAAAGCATCATCCAAGTGAGCGCCCGCGCCGGGAAAATCATCATCGACACGCCGGATACCACAGCGGATTATGTCTGCGACCGGGACTGCGAAAGCTGCCCGCTGAACGCTGTTCCCTGCGAGTTTGATTGTGAAAGCTGCCCCTGCGAGGCCAACTGCGACGGAAGGGGACTTGATGAATGAAAAAGCTACTGCGCATTTTGGGCAAGCGGGGACGTATCACGATTCCCTATGAAATCAGGCAGCGGGTGGGTTTTGCCTACAACGACGTGCTGTCTTTTACTGAGTCTGCTGACGGCAGGTCGGTGATTGTCCGCAGAGAAAAGCTCTGCGACAACTGCCAAGACAAAACTGTACAGGCCGTGACGGATGACCACGCCATGCTGTTGGAGCTACTGGACTCTCTGCCGGTAGAACTGCAAAAGGCTGCATTCGTGCAGCTTTCCGAGAGCCTGGGCAGGCTGCCCAAGAGGGAAATCCGGACCGGCCCTCCGCGCATCCGGGAAGCTGACACACCGATATAACAGGAGGTGTTCTGGATTGAAAACGATCCGCGCTCCGCCCAAATCGTCCAAAGTTTTCGGCTGAATCTTTGTTGCATATTTATTTGATTTTGGCCTGGACTTTTCGGGAGTTTATGGTATCCTTGTGGTCAAGAAAAACTCCAAGAGAGGATGAACCCTATGAAGAAAATCCTGACCACTATTTTAACCGCTGCCCTGCTGGTGAGCAGTGCTGGGTGTCAGATGAAACAGCCACAGGCCACACACTCCGAGCCGGAACCCGCGCTCCAGGCGCTTGTGCTGAATGTAGACTTGCCCAGCGATATCAGCGGGGAACGTATTGACACGAGTGCCGTCATAGAGCAGATCACGGCTGGCCTCAAGGTTAAACTGGATACGGCAGAAAGGGAAAAAGAGGCCGCACAGGTTGCAAAAGAGGACCCCAAAACCGCCCCTGCCGCTCAGCAGAAAGAAGCAAAGGAGTCAGAGGAACAGCAAAAAAATCCAGCTATAAAGCCAAAAACGGCAGCATCCACCCCTACCCCTGAACCGCCTGCCACCGAGCCTGACGCCTACCTGAAGGTGACTGTGAAAGCCACACCCACCCCACCGCCAGCGGCTACCCCTGCACCGGCGCCGGCTCCCACGCCGGAACCTCCAGCAGCAACCCCGGAACCGGTACAGTCCACCCCGGAGCCGGTCATAGAGGAATCCAGCTTCGACATCGGCTATTGGATAGGCTATGCGCAAAGCTGCGCACAGGGGCTGGGCCTACGGCTGGAAAGCTCAGCAGTAGACTGCTGGGACAATCCCCTGGGGGCCGGGCCGCGCAGCACCTGTCTGGAGCGGGACATCAGCAGCAGGCTGAATAGATATGCAAACGACCCGGATATCACCGATGTGTGGGTGTGGTATGAATCCATCGGCGGGAACAACTACAACATCTATATCGGGTACGCATGACAACCAAAAACCTCAAGGACACTACGAAAGTAGTGTCCTTTTTTTGTTGCCCATTCGGGCAGAAAAGGAGAGTAAATGACATCTATAGTTAAAAGAAAGAGCATGGCGCTGGTCATGGCCCTGCTGCTTTGCTTTTCCATGTTCGTGAGTTTCGGCACTACAGCCCAGGCCGCCGGAGAACGCTCGGAAATCTATATGGTTTCTTTCCCTCGCGACGCAGAAGCCAACCGGGATCACTGGGAACGTGACAATCTCCAGTTCATGAACGGCTGGTATATGGACGCCTATGATATGTTCGCCACCTTTGCGGTCGGCTCCTATGAGGGCAAGGTGGCGTACTGTATTGAGCCGGGTACGCCCATCGACAACGCTCATACCTTCACGGCAAAGGACGAAACTTTTTGGGATAACTATCCCTCGTCCCTCAACAAGACTATTGATGCCGACACTATAAAATCGCTCATTGGCAGGATTTTGCAGTACGGCTATAATGGGAATATCGACCCCACCTGGGTGTCGCAGAACAGCACCGCTGCCGACAAACTTGCTCACGTTTACGCAACCCAGCTGTTGATTTGGGAAACCATTGTGGGCGAACGTGACGAGAATTTCGGTCATGTCAGCACCGGCGGTAAGAATGCCGTCCTTGAATTTATCAAGCAGAGCCATCCGCTGCGCAGCCGGATTCTGGACCATTACAACAGCATGGTGACCAGTGTCCAGAATCACAGCAAGGTGCCGTCCTTCATGGCAAAGAGCAAGGGCAAAGCGCCCACCATCGAACTGGAATGGGACGGCAACCAGTATACCGCTTCGCTGACCGATACCAATAAAGTGCTGGGTAACTACACCTTTTCCTCCGATTATACTGGCATGAAGTTCACCACCAGCGGCAACACCTTAACCATAACCAGCCCCACCGTGCCTACCGGCGATGTGACTGTCAGCGCCAGCAAAAAGGACTCCAAGCGCATGGGCTTGGTTGTGTGGGATGACGGCACCTTCGGCCCTGGCGTTGGGCAGCAGAACACGGTGACCTACACGCAGTCTGTCACAGACCCCATCGCTGCTTACCTGAAACTCAATGTTTCTTACGGTTCCGCAAAAATCATCAAGACCTCTGAGGACGGCAAGGTGGACGGAATTACCTTCCGCATCACCGGAAACGGCATCGACCAGACCGTCACCACCAACAGCCGGGGCGAGGTGCAGATCGACAATTTGCAGCCGGGCGAGTATACTGTGAGTGAGCAAATGGCCGGGGACTATGTCCCCCAGGAGCCGCAGAAGGTAACCGTGCAGGCCGGGCAGACAGCAGCCGTTTCTTTCAACAACACTCTCCAGAAGGGCAGCTTGACCGTTACCAAAAACAGCGAGGATGGCCTGAATTCTGGTGTTCGTTTTCATCTCTATGGGACTTCTTCTACCGGAGAAACTGTTGATCTCTACGCCACCACCAACGGCTCTGGCGTAGCGCAGTTCACCGATGTACCCACCGGCAGCGGGTATACCTTGGAGGAAGTGGATACGGCTGTCCGTTACGTTGTGCCTGCCACGCAGACCACCAATATTGAGTGGGAGAAGGTCGCCAACGTATCTTTCCGCAACGTGCTGAAAAAGTTCAATATCACTCTGAATAAGGTGGACGGCGAAACGACTGCGCCCCAGGGTGACGCCACTCTGGCAGGGGCCATCTACGGCGTGTACAAGGACGGCAAGCTGGTGGACACCTACACCACAGATTCCGAAGGCCATTTCACCACCAGCTACTATGTGTGTGATTCTGGCTGGACGGTGCAGGAGATCAGCCCCAGCGAGGGCTACCTGCTGGATGAAACCGCCTACCCTGTAGGTGCAGACCCCAAACAGTATGAGGTGGAGTTCAACTCCGTCCCTGCTGTCACCAGCCCCGAAACCGTGCAGAAGGGAAAAATCACCCTCATCAAGCACTGCGACGATGGCTCCACCCAGATTGAGACTCCCGAGGTGGGTGCTGAGTTTGCTGTATTTTTGAAATCTGCTGGTGATTACAGCAGCGCCAAGGAATCCGAACGTGACTACCTGACCTGCGACGAAAACGGTTACGCCGAAACCAAGCTGCTGCCCTACGGCGTGTACACCGTCCGCCAGACCAAAGGCTGGGATGGGCGCGAGCTCATGAAGGATTTCGACGTGTTCATCAATAAGGACGGCGGCGTGTACCGCTATCTTATTAACAACGCGCCATTCACCAGCTACGTCAAGGTAATCAAGACCGACGCCGAAACCGGCAAGGCTATCCCCTACGCCGGAGCAGGTTTTCAGATTTACGACCCCAACGGGCAGCTCGTCACCATGCAGTTCACCTACCCGGCAGTAACCACCATCGACACCTTCTACACCACCACTGACGGTACCCTCATTACGCCGGAAGTTCTGCCTTACGGCACAGGCTATTCTCTGGTGGAGGTGCAGGCTCCTTACGGCTATGTGCTGAACTCGGAGCCTGTCTATTTCGATATCACACCCGACAATTCCACTGAGGAAAGCGCTGTTACTGTGGTAGAAGTGGAGCGATCCAATATGCCGCAAAAGGGCACAATCTCCCTCAACAAACTGGGAGAAGTGTTCTCCTCCGTGACAGCTTTGGGTGGCGCGGCCACCGACGAGGCTGGCAACGAAGCCACCTTCCCCGTCAGCTACCAGCCGGTCTATGAGGAAAGGGCTCTGGCAGGTGCGGTCTACGAGGTGACCGCTGCTGAGGACATCATCACCCCGGACGGTACTTTGCGCTATGCGGCGGGCGAGGTGGTGTCCACCCTTACGACCGCCCAGGACGGCCCCGTTGCCACCGAACCCCTCTACCTGGGGAAGTACCAGGTGCGGGAAATCGAGGCCCCGTTTGGCACCGTGTTGGACACAGAAACGCATCTGGTGGAGTTAACCTATGTAGGACAGGAAATCGATATCACCGAAACCAGCACCACTCTTCATGATGACCGGCAGAAGATCAAAATCAGCCTGGAAAAGGTGCTGGAACAGGACAAGCAGTTTCAGATCGGCATGAACGGCGAGATCATTACGGTACAGTTTGGTCTGTACGCCAGCGAGGATATCGCCGCCGCAGACGGCTCCGTCATCCCCGCCGATGGCTTGATTGAAACCATAAACTGCTCCGAGGACGGTACTGTTACCTTTGCCACTGACCTGCCCCTGGGCAGCTACTATGTGAAAGAAATCAGCACCGACAAGCATTACACTCTGCCAGACACTGTGTACCCGGTTGTGTTCGATTACGCCGGGCAGGATATTTCTGTTGTAGAAATCGCCCTGAACGATGGTGAACCTATCACCAACGAACTCATCTACGGCAGCATCAAAGGCCTGAAAATTAACCGGGAAAATCAGGAAACCATCGCCGGTGCGCTGTTTGGATTGTTCCGTCCTGATGCATTACAGTTCACTTCGGACACCGCCATACTGACATCCACGTCAGACGAGGATGGTGTGTTCTCCTTTGAGAATGCCCCTCTGGGCAACTGGATCGTGCGGGAGCTGCAGCCTGCCGACGGGTATCTCCCCAACACGGATGTCCACCATGTGCAGGTGGAGCGGGACGAGCAGGTTATTGAAATCACGGTTGTTAATGACCGCATCCCGGAACTCAGCACAACTGCATCCATTGATGGCGAAAAGGAAGTCAACGCTACCGAAATCTTCACGCTGGAAGATGTAGTGGAGTACACCCATCTGGTGCCGGGCAAGGAGTATGTTGTCAAGGGTGTGCTTATGGACAAATCTACAGGCAACCCTCTGAAAATTGCTGGCGAGAAGGTAAAAGCTGAAACTGTTTTTACACCCGAAACGCCTAATGGTTCTGTAATTGTCTCTTTTGAGTTCGACGCCAAGTATATCAAAGCCGACACAGATATCGCGGTGTTCGAGAATCTGTATCAGGATGGCCGGAAATTGGCTGTCCATGCCGACCTGGACGATGAGAACCAGACGGTCACCGTCCATGTGCCTGAGATCGGCACCCAGGCCACCATCGGAGAGGAAAAAGAAGTTACCGTCGATGGCCCCATCACCATTGACGATGTGGTCGCTTATAAGAATCTGACTCCCGGCAAGGAGTATTCTGTGTACGGCATCCTTATGGACAAGACCACTGGCGAGGCCCTCAAGGTGGACGGCGAGGAAATCCATGCCGAGAGCACTTTCACTCCCGAAACCGCAGACGGCGAAACTGTAGTACAGTTCACCTTCGATACCACCGGGCTGGTGGATTCCACCGAGATTGTGGCCTTTGAGAGCCTGTCCCGTGAGGGGATCGAGCTGGCGGCTCACGCCAACATTGAGGACCCTGCTCAGACCGTCAAAGTGACTGTCACCGGGCCGCGGATCGGCACGAAAGCCACTGTGAACGGCAAGAAAGAGGTATCCGACGAGGGTCTCATCACCATTGAGGACGTGGTGTCTTACAAGGGCCTGACTGCTGGGAAAGAGTACAAGCTGACCGGTACGCTCATGAACAAGACCACCGGCGAACCCTTTAAGCTCAACGGTGAGGAAATCCGCGCCGAGGTTGTGTTTACGCCCGAAAAAGCTGAAGGAGAGGTCACAGTCTCCTT
This sequence comes from Neglectibacter sp. X58, assembly GCF_009936035.1. Classification (GTDB taxonomy): domain Bacteria; phylum Bacillota; class Clostridia; order Oscillospirales; family Acutalibacteraceae; genus Acutalibacter. Next base: position 27,160 of record NZ_QWEO01000020.1, read on the forward strand.
CCCCTTTGACACCTCTTGGGTGAACTCCACTACAGATATCGTGGTGTTCGAGAAACTGTCTCTGAACGGCAAAGAAGTCGTTGTTCATGAGGATATTGGCGACAAGGAGCAGACCGTTACCATCACTGTCACCAGGCCGGAGATCGGCACAAAGGCCACCATCGGCGGCAAAAAAGAAGCCGCTCCCGCAAAAGAAATCACCATTGAGGACGTGGTGTCCTACAAGAACCTGACCCCTGGCTTGGAGTACAAGCTGGCAGGCGTTCTCATGGACAAAGCCACAGGCGAACCCCTGAAGATTGACGGTCAGGAGATTCGGGACGAGGTTGTTTTCGCTCCCGAAAAGGCAGACGGTGAAACTGTAGTGCAGTTCACCTTTGACGGCAGCGGCATCACCCAGGCCACGGAAATCGTTGTGTTTGAAACTCTGTATCAAGGCGAGGTAAAAATCGCCGCCCATGAGAATATCAACGATGAGGGGCAGACAGTGAAGATCGTGCCGCCCACGCCGGACAAGCCCACCACTCCCAATCCCGGCAACCCTCAGACCGGCGACCGCTCCATGATGGGCTTCTGGCTGGGCCTGGGCGCAATCGCCTTGGGCGGCCTGGTGTCCGGTATCATTATGTACAGCAGAAAGAAAAAGGAGCAGGATTTTGAATGATGAAGAAGGTGTATATCTGTGCTCCCCTGGGCGGGGACGTGGCAGGCAATCTGGAAAAGGCAAAGCGGTATAGCGAATACGCACTGAGGTGCGGGGCGGCTCCGGTCACCCCGCATTTTTATGCGATGTGTTTGAATGACAGCATCCCCAAGGAGCGTGAAATGGGCATTGCGGCCGGGCTTAGCCTGTTGTGGTTTTGCGATGAGGTCTGGGTGTTCGGGGATGAAACCACGGAGGGCATGGCGCAAGAAATCAAGCTGGCGCACAATCTCAATATCAAGGTTAGAATTATCAAGGAACATGAAATCAAAAAAGTGATAGGAGATGTTTTGGCATGAGAAAAAGATGGGAAAAGTTTTTGCTCTGCACTGTGTTTGCGGCCCTGCTGGTGCCGGTTCTGGCGGTTCCCGCTATGGCGACCGGCGACGTGGCAGGGGCAATTCAGAGCACATGGACAACGGCACAAACCCAGATCCGGGCGGTGGTGGACAACGTGGTGTTCCCCGTCATAGACATGATCCTGGCAATCCTGTTCTTTGTTAAACTTGGAACTGCATATTTTGAATACAAAAAACATGGGCAGTTTGAGTTTACTGCTCCTGCCATCTTGTTCGCCTGCTTGATTTTCATGATGACGGCGCCGCTCTATATCTGGACTATTCTGTAATTTTTTGACCGGGAGATGGGCGGCGTGCGCCGTCCATCATCCCTACATTTTTAGGAGGTGGTCAACATTTTTGATTGGTTAGGCGACATCCTCGGAGGTATTGGAAGTGCCGTAGGCGGGGTGTTCGATACGATTGGAGAGCAGGTGTCTGCTGCCATATGGGACGCCATGATCCGATGGTTTTACAACACGATTTTTGACGCAGCCAGCGATTTCTTCACCATGATGGGAAACATGGGCGCGGATATTTTCGACCTGAACTGGGTCAGCGCGACCATATCCCTGTTTACCATGTTCGGCTGGTCGCTGTTTATCGCCGGAACCGTAGTAGCTGTGTTCGATATAGCCATAGAATACCAGACCGGCAGGGCCAGTGTCAAGACTACTGCAATAAATGTGCTGAAGGGCTTTTTCGCCTGTTCATTGATTGGGATTGTTCCTGTAGAACTTTATAAGTTCTGCATCAATTTGCAGAACACCTTTGCCGGTGATTTGACACGGATATTTTCCGGGCAGCAGGCGCAAGGGCTGTCGGAGCAGAGCATTGCTATCCTAACGGCGAACTTTGTACTGCCGCAGAATACCGTAATAGGGCTGTTTGAATTGCTGGCCCTCATAGCTTTTGCGTACTGCGTGATGAAAATTTTCTTTGCTAATATCAAGCGCGGAGGAATTTTATTGATTCAGATGGCGGTAGGAGCGCTCTATATGTTCTCGGTTCCCAGGGGATACACCGACGGCTTCAACCAATGGATAAAGCAGATCATTGCCCTGTGCCTGACGGCATTTTTACAGACAACCTTGCTGTTCCTGGGATTGCTGACTTTCTCGGATAATATGCTGCTGGCCCTGGGGATCATGCTGGCAGCGGGCGAAGTGCCGAGGATCGCCCAGCAGTTTGGGCTGGATTCCAGCGTAAAAGTCAATATGATGAGTGTTGTCCATGCCACCAGCACGGCGGTCAACATGACCCGGTCTGTGGCAAAGGCACTCGCATAAAGGAGGCATCAAATGACGACCTATTTATATCCGCAAAACCTGAAAGCGACGGCGAATCTCTGGCTCTGGGGCCTGCGTGACTTCGCCATCTTGTGCGTGGCGGCGCTGCTGTCCGTGCTGGCGCTGGTGCAGCTCCACTTCATGGTACCGGCGGCAGTGACGCTGTGTTTTGCTTTTCTCACCATCCGCATGGATGACACCACGGTGCTGGACTTCCTGCGGTATGCCGCCAGCTACTTTATATCCAGCCAGCAAACCTACGATTGGAGGTAATGAAAATGGGCATAAAGAAGAAAGGCCGCTCCACCCAGGAGCTCATGGGGATTCAGAATTTCACCAGATACGGGCTTGCCACCAGCCGTGGCGAGCTCTTATTTTTTCTGGTGTCCCCCACCAATATCTCGGTGCTGTCCCACACGAACATCGAGATAAAGATACGCCACCTCATGATGGTGCTGTCCGCCATCCCAGATATCGAGATCACCTGCACCGACTCCTGCGAGTGCTTCGATGACAACCAGGCATATCTGCAAGGGCGGCTCCACGAGGAACGTAACCCCCAGGTGCGGCATCTCTTGGAACAGGACATGGATATGCTGGACCGGGCGCAGGCGGAGATGGCGACGGCCCGGCAGTTCCTGTTCATAAGCCGGTGTAAAGGGATGAAGTCTGAACAGGTATTCCAGGCCGTGAACCGCATTGAAAAGGTGATCTCCGAGCAGGGCTTTGAGGTGCGGCGCATGAGGAAAAGCGATATCAAGCGATTCCTTGCTATCTATTTCGATTCCAGCATGAACGGCGACCAACTGCCGGACACCGACGGCGGCCAGTTTTTCGAGGTATACTATGACGAGCCGGAGGATTAAGTTCGGCGTTTTTGCTATTCTGTTGTTGGGTGTTCTGATGGTCTGCGGCACTATGGTGGGCCGGGAATTGCTCTTACGGCAGAAAGAAAAAGAGGACTTCGAGCAGCTCGTTAAGCTTGTGACTGTGGAGAATCTCGATGTGAATTCCACGCCATCGGGATCTCCTGCTATCACTGAGCAGCCAGGGGCCACCGCAACTCCTACCCCGGATAATGAGGAAGAATCCCAAGAGCAGCGTCGTGACCTCTCTGAATTGTTTGCAATGAACGGTGATTTTGTGGGCTGGCTGTGCATCCCCGGCACTGACATTAACTACCCGGTTATGCACACGACAGACGATCCCGAGCGGTACCTGCGCCGGAATTTCCACGGCGAGTACAGCGAATCGGGTGTGCCTTTTCTGGATTTTCGGTGTAGCCTGGACAGCGACAACCTCATCATCTACGGCCACAACATGATGAACGGCACCATGTTTGCGGGACTGCGGGGTTATGTACAGAAGGATTTCTGCGACCAGCACCCCATCATTGAATTTCAAACAGCGGACGGCTGTGCTGAGTATCAGGTGTTCGCTGTCATTCAAGTGAAAAGCAACGATGAGTGGTATAAGTTTGTAGGTGCCGATAACGCAGAAGATTTCAACAACGCTGTTGAGAAAATTGCTGGCAAAGCGCTGTTCACCACCAATCCTATCCCTAAATATGGACGGCAGCTTTTGACCCTGTCCACCTGTTATGATTCCGCCCACAACGGCAGGCTGCTGGTCATAGCAGCAAAAATATAGAAATGGAAGTGTTTATATGTTCAAGAAAAAACGCAAAAAGATGAATCCGGCCCAGCTTGAGGCTGTCCGCACCAAGGACTTCTTCGACTGTATCCTGCCTGGTGCTGTTCGGTTTATGAGCGACTATTATATCGTGGGCGACAGTTACCGCAGTGTGTGGGTAGTGCGGGAGTACCCGCCCAGCACCGAGGAGCAAGCAATTTTGTCCCAGCTCGCCGACCGCAGCGGCGTGACCCTGCGCATCTATCACCGGCTGGTGGAGCCTATGGAGCAGCGCAAAATCATGCAGAATGCCACTAGAAAAAATAAGCTCCTGTCCGGCGGCAACGATGTCAATGAAACCATCGAGGCTCAGGGGAACCTCCAGGATGTGGTAGAACTCCTCGCCAACCTGCGGAAGAATAAGGAACCCCTGCTCCATTGTTCCGTCTTTATCGAGCTAAAGTCACGTTCGCTGGACAAGCTGAAGGAACTCCAGAGCGAGATATCCATGGAACTGACCCGCTCCAAAATCTCCGTCGACAGGTTGACCCTGCGCCAGAAAGAGGGCTTCCTTTCTGTTCTGCCGGTGGGCGCCAACCAGTTTGGAGCGCAATATGAGCGGGTGCTGCCTGCCAGTTCTGTGGCAAATCTGTACCCCTTCAACTTCTCCGGCAAGACAGACCCCCATGGCCTTTATATCGGGCGGGACAAGTACGGCTCCAATGTGCTGGTCGATTTCGACCGCAGGGCAGAAGATAAGACAACCAGCAACATCCTCATCCTGGGCAACTCCGGGCAGGGAAAGTCTTACCTGTTGAAACTCATTTTAACAAATATCCGGGAAAGTGGCAAGACCTGCATCTGCCTGGACCCGGAGTCCGAGTATGAGGAACTGACCTGCGCCTTGGGTGGATGTTATATCGATTTCATGTCCGGGGAGTACACCATCAACCCGCTGGAACCAAAAGCATGGACAGACGGCTCCGGGGATGTGGACGCCGCTACACCGGATGCTTTCAAGCGAGTCACCCGTTTGAGTCAGCATATCGCCTTCCTCAAAGACTTCTTCCGGGTCTATAAGGATTTCAGCGACCCTCTAATTGACACGATAGAAATCCTGCTCATGAAACTTTACGCCCGCTTCGGCATCACGGACAGCACCGACTACTCCACAAAGCGGCCCACGGATTTCCCCACCATGTCCGACTTCTATAAGCTGTGCCAGGAGGAATTCAACACCTACGACAGAGAAAGGAAGTATCTCTACACCGAGGAAATGCTCCAGGAGGTGTGCCTGGGCATCAACTCCATGTGCGTGGGCGCGGAGAGCAAATATTTCAACGGTCACACCAATATCGTAGATGACAAGTTCCTGTGTTTCGGAGTCAAGGGCCTTATGGATACCAACAAACGCCTGAAAGACGCCATGCTGTTCAACATTCTTTCGTATATGTCCAACGAACTGCTTGGCAAGGGCAACACCGCCGCCAGCATCGATGAGCTGTATCTGTTTCTCACCAATATGACGGCAATCGAATATATCCGCAATGCCATGAAGCGTGTTCGCAAAAAAGACTCCTCGATCATCCTGGCCAGCCAGAATATCGAGGATTTTTTGATTCCCAGCATCCGGGAGTTCACGAAACCGCTGTTTTCCATTCCAACCCATCAGTTTCTGTTCAATGCCGGGCAGATCAACCCCAAGGATTTCATGGACGCCTTGCAGGTGGAGCCCAGCGAATTTGAGCTGATAAAGTACCCGGAGCGCGGTACCTGCCTGTACCGCTGCGGCAATGAAAGGTACCTGCTCCAGGTAATTGCGCCGGATTACAAGTCAACCCTCTTTGGAAAGGCCGGTGGCCGATGAGCGCAGCTCTCGGTGCAGCCCTCAAGAAAATAGCTGTTGCTCTGCTGTCAGACCCAAAAACGCTGAAGAAAGTGGTCGGCATCGTGCTGACATTATTGGTGGCGGTCATCATGCCCATTGCAGCGGTAATCGCCATTTTCAGCTCTGATTTTGAGATCGATGTGGACGAGTTCCAGCGCCTGACTGTGCAGAATCTCACTGCCGAACAGCGCGCCGACCTGCAATTCATGGAGGATACCGGCAATGCCATCCAGACGGAATTGACCGGCAGAGGACAGGAAAAGCGGCTCAAAGAGGCGCTGGTGCTGTTCGTTTTTGCTCTGGGTGACTTCGCCCATGAGCCTGACTTTGCAGCAAAACTGGCGGGCTGTTTTGTTGAGGGACAGACCCATGCAGGACTCATCGCCGCTGTGAATGCTGCCTTTGGTACGGACATCGACCCGGATGATTTTAAAAAAATCATGTCTTTTGTGAACCGGCAGATCGTGGACGTGGCCCGCTCCCAGCTTGGAAACGTAGGCGGTGAACCGTACTGGAGTTGGTATGGGTTCCCCTCGCGGGTAGAATGGTGCGCCTGTTTCGTTTCCTGGTGTGCAGACCAGTGCGGGTATATCGACAGCGGCATTATGCCTAAGTTTTCAGGCTGCAGCCAGGGGGTGAACTGGTTTCAGGCCAGAAACCTTTGGATGGATGGCTCCGCCACACCCACCTCTGGCATGATAATATTCTTCGATTGGCTGGAAAACGGAACCCAGGACGGCAGCCCAGACCATGTGGGTATCGTGGAGAAGGTGGAAAATGGTAGGGTGTACACCATAGAGGGAAACTCCGGCGACGCCTGCCAGCAGAACAGTTACCCCATAGGATACTTTGAGATCCTGGGGTACGGCGTGCCAAAATATGAAATCGGAGGTACAGAAGATGATAGTGAAAGTAATTCCCCAGCGCAAGGAGCCTGAGATAACGGCCCAGCCCTGGGTGGTCGAGCATACGGTGGAGCTGTCTCCCGGCGAGTTCCGCTATTTAAAGGAACACCTGCTGTGGGATCACCCCTGCATTGCGGAACACGCCAGCGAACTGCACATGGATAAGCATGGCATCACCAACGGAATGCTGGTACTGTGCGAGGGCATCGATGATGGCATCCTCATGAATTCTGAAGGGGCTTCCTACGCCCGGTATGCAGCTTACCTGTCCGGCGCAAGGACGCTGTCCCTCATGGACCGCTACCCTATCCTGCGGGATTTCTGTGTGCAGATGGACGCTCTGGTGGATAAATATGTCCACCAGGCAATCTCCGGCCAGGAGGATGGGCAGTTCACCATCTCCTATCCAAACGTGGATGCTGATATTGAAAATGAGATTTTCAACGATAACCTTACAGCTTTTGACTGGCGGCTGTTCCTGGATATGCTCTCGGCGCGCCCGGAAATCGATGATATGGATACAACAAATAATGAAATATGCCTGACGGTTGCCCCGGAGTTTGTGCAGGAACAGGCTCCGGGGATGTCTATGTGAAACCGCCATGCTGGTAGAAGAAACGCTCTTCGGCAGGCATGACAAGGTGCAGGTCTCCATCGACCGGCTCCGCACCTTTGAGCCGCCGGAAGAATATTATCTGGCGTTCAGCGGCGGCAAGGACAGCCAGGCCGTCTACCATCTGTGCTGGGAAGCCGGTGTGAAATTCGATGCCCATTACAGTCTGACCACCGTTGACCCGCCGGAGGTTATCTATGTTTATGCGGGAGCATTATCCCGACGTTGTTGTGGAGCGTCCCGGTATCACCATGTGGGATTTGATCGTCAAGAAAGGTATGCCTCCGACACGCATAGTCCGCTACTGCTGCGACCAGCTCAAGGAGCGCGGCGGCCAGGGGCGGTTTGTAATAACCGGCGTTCGCTGGGCGGAAAGTGCCAGGTGCAAAAATGGCTGGGGCGTGCTGGAGCTGAACAGCCACAGCAGCGTGCGTATCAAGCTAATGAACGACAACGATGAGGCCCGCCGCCTGCTGGAATCCTGCGTGATGAAAAGCATGCACACCCTCAATCCCATCATCGACTGGCTGGAAGAAGATGTGTGGGAGTATCTGGAGTCCCGTGGCATCTCCCACTGCTGCCTCTATGATGAAGGGTACTCCCGGATCGGGTGCATTGGCTGTCCCCTTGCCGGGGCCAAGCAGATGCGCCGGGAGTTTGCCCGATATCCCAAATATGAGCGGGCGTATCTGCGGGCCTTTGACCGTATGCTCCAGGCTCGGATCGATAACGGCAAGCCCTATTTGAAATGGCACTGCGGGCAGGATGTCATGGACTGGTGGCTCAGAGAGAGCAGCCATTCAGTACCTGAAAACCAAATAACTTTTGAAGATATCTCAGCAGAAGGAGTTGATACACTATGAAAAAAGATTCTATCACCCTCCCTTATGACGAAGAAAAGCTGGCGGCCCTGCGGCTGTACTTGGAGCAAAAGGGACAGTCGGTTGAGCAGGAAATGGTCTCTGCCGTGGATGCGCTCTACGCCAAGTCCGTCCCCGGCAATGTTCGTGAGTTCCTGGACCTGCGCTCCGGCATGGAGGTGAAACCTGCTGAGCGGCGCAAACGGCCCAGGCCGCAGGCAGAACAAGAACCTGTTTCGGCGCCTCTCTCAGAAAGCAGTGATAGCTTTTGAGAACCCAAAAATTTGGCATAGAGATTGAGATGACCGGCATTACCAGGGCCGCAGCCGCCCAGGTGATTGCCGGTCATTTTGGTACCAGCGCCACCCACGTGGGCGGGATGTACGACGCTTTCGCTGTCCGTGACGGTGACAGCCGCCAGTGGAAAGTTGTATCGGATTCGTCAATCCGCAGGGAGTCCCGGCGCGGCGAATCCCGCAATGCGGCCTATGCGGTGGAGTTTGTGTCTCCCATCTGCAAGTACGAGGACATCGGGACGATTCAGGAAATCATACGCAAATTGCGCTCTGCCGGGGCAAAGGTCAACAGTTCCTGCGGCATCCACATCCACATTGACGCAACACCCCACGACGTGAAAACCCTCCGCAACATTGTGAATATCATGGCGGCGAAGGAGGACTTGCTCTACAAGACCCTCAAGGTGGATGTGCATCGGGAACATTACTGTGCCAAAGCTGACACACGGTTCCTGGATGAACTGAACAGCAAGCGCCCATCGTCCATGTCCGACTTCGAGCATATCTGGTACAATGGGCGGTCCGGCAGGAATTATCACTATGATGAGAGCCGGTACCATGGCTTGAATCTGCACTCGGTATTCTCTAAGGGTACGATAGAATTTCGGCTATTCAACTCCACGCTTCATGCTGGAGAGATAAAATCGTATATCCAGCTCTGCATGGCGATAAGCCACCAGGCGCTGGTGCAGAAGTCTGCCTCCAGAATCAAGACCCAGAGCAGTAATGAGAAATATACCTTCCGGGTTTGGCTCCTGCGGCTGGGGCTGATTGGCGATGAGTTCAAGACCGCCCGCCATCACCTGCTGAAGAATCTGGAAGGTAATATTGCTTGGAAACACCCTGCCCAGGCCGAGGCTCAAAAGCAGCGTTTGGCCGAGAAACGGCTGGCGGCATCAGTTGCCCAGGCCATGGAGCAAGCACCCGCTCCGCCGGAATCGATAACAGAAAATGAGCAAGACGAGTCCCACGAGATGGGCATGAGAATGTGAAAGGACGTTTGATATGGCTAAGAAATTATACGTTGCCTACGGCAGTAACCTCAATAAGGGGCAGATGAAATACCGCTGTCCTACTGCAAAATTTTACGGTACCGGCGAATTGCAGGGCTATGAGTTGCAGTTTAAGGGCCGGGAACACTCAGCCTTCGCCACTATCGGTCGCAAGGACGGGGTCGCTGTTCCCGTGGGCCTCTGGGAAATCCAGTCCAGGGATGAGAAGGCTTTGGATATGTACGAAGGTTTTCCCAGCCACTATTTCAAGCGGGATGTGCAGGTGCAGATGGATGGCCGGGAGGTCAGCGCCATGGTGTATATCATGAATCCGCGCATGAATTTCAACCTGCCGTCCCCCAGCTACTACGCTACGGTGCATCAGGGCTACCGGGACTGCGGACTGGATACCGCTGCGCTGGAACGTGCTTTGCAGAGCAGCACCCAGCATTATTACGATGTTGCTTCGATGTACCAGCAGCAGTCTCTGTTCGATTATGACGATGACGAGCCGGAGGAAGATGAGGATTTGGAGGATGAGGAAGAAGATGAATGGGAGGATGTGGATGACGATGAGGACGAAAGTGAGGGGTACGATTTTCACTTTCATATGTGAGGGGGAAACAGCGTGAATCGAGTTAAAAAGTTGAAATGCACCCTCGGCAGCGAATATGCATATCAGCGGTTCATGAGTGACCGGGAGGTGTCACGCCTGCGGCGGCAGACTCCACAGCACATGGAGGATACCGTTGCCGCCAGTTTGACTGTGGGATGCATAAAGATAAACGCGGTGCTGTTCCAGGCAGATTGCTCCCTGCGGTTGGGCTATGACGTGTATGTCAAGGATTCCCCTGGCTCCTCTGAGTGGATCTGTTTCGACAGTCCCAGCACCCCCGCCAGCCTGAAAGAGTCAGATATGCTGGCAGTTCTGGACAGGATCGTTTCGGAGAATGGCCTGTCCTACACCGAGTGCTGCTTTGAGAAATTGGATGGGCGGCAGGTAAAGCCATACGAAAAACTTTTGGAGGACAGAAAATGACGGCTGAAAAGTTTGCGGAATTCGTAAATGCTATCCGGCCCAACAGCGATCCGGCTGTGGCAGTCTGGCTGGAATGGGCCGATGAGCTGGAAGAATATGACAGCAGCCATGGCGAAAAACCAGCCGGTTCCTATAAGACTTCCGAGATATTTCTGAATGAGTTCGCGCAAAAGTTCTCGGTCATCCGGGAACTTCATGGTGACGCCGTGGCTGAAAAAATGATTTTCCTGGCGGAGATTGGCGCCTGCCCCTTCCCCTGGGAGATGAAACTTGCGGCAGAACATCTGGCGGCAGGCGGGAGCATCCACGATATCGCGGCGATGGAAGAATCCGGGGTACTGGAGGATTTTTCGGATATTTTGCAGGAGGACGGCCCCTCCATGAGGATGTGACCGGCTGTCGGCCCATGTGCGGCCCTGTGTCGGGGTTCGCGGGGCTGGGTGGGGAAAGCACTCGGCCCTGCACCGGCGCAGGCCGTGTCGGGCCAGTGTGGGGCTGGTTTGGAAAGGTGCTGGTTTTGAGGGAATTTGGGCGGTTTGAGCAAGGTCGAAAAGCAAGCGGGAGAAAGTGAGGTGGGTTGCGACGCAACCCTCTCACGGTTCACCGCGTCCGGTAATGCCGGTCGCGTCGGGCGTTTTCGGGCTTTTGGTCATGCGAATTTCAGGGTAGGTTGCTGTTGGAGATACCAGCAGAATGGGTGGGTTGTGGTGCGAAAAAAAGCCAGAAATGCGCCATTTTGAGTAGGGTTGCGGCAGAAAGGGAGTGAAAATATGCCTGCACCAAAAGGAAAGAAGAAGTTTTTGCTATGGGCGTACCCGAGTACGCTGGAGCTGGTCAAAAACAACTACAGAAAAGACAAGAGCAAGAGCCAGTCGGAGTTTATCGACCGGGCGATTTGCTATTATGTCGGGCACATCACGGCAGACGAAGATACTTCGTATTTGCCTAACGCGCTCCTCTCCAACATGAAAAGTATTGTGGCCGAGAGCGATAACCGGCAGAGTAAGATGCTGTTCAAGTTGGCGGTGGAGCTGGCCATGCTCATGAATGTGGTCGCCGCCAGCAGTGAGATCGACGAGATATCATTGGCACGGCTGCGTGGGGAGTGTGTGCAAGAGGTAAAAAGGCTCAATGGTAATTTTAGATTTGAGGATGCGGTCGAGTGGCAAAGCTAGTCACGAAGTTTAAATTTTTGAAACCGGGCGCCCGGCAGGGGCGCGGCGGGTACGCAAAGTATATTGCCACCCGTGATGGTGTGGAGAAAATCGATGACAGCAAACGGTTTGCGCCTGTCACTTGGAATCAGAAACAGCTAATTGCAAAAATTCTTCGTGACTTTCCTGATACCAAAGATATGCTGGAATATGAGGATTACCAGCAGAAACAAACCGTGGAATCAGCATCGGAGTTCATCTCTCGCGCGATTGAGAACAATGCCGCTGTTGCGCTGAATGCGAAAACCTACGCTGATTATATTGCTACCCGACCCAGCACTGAGCGGTTCGGTCCCCATGGACTTTTCACTGATGACGGTGTGCAGGTAAATCTTAAAAAAGTATCGCAAGAATTGAATGACTACGGCGGCAATGCATGGACGGTCATTATTTCTTTGCGGCGCGAAGATGCGGAACGTTTAGGTTTCGATAACGGTTCCCGCTGGCGGGATATGCTGCGCACTCAGACCCAGGCGCTCTCGGAAAATCTGCGTATTCCTATGGGACACCTAAAATGGTTCGCGGCGTTCCACAATGAGGGACACCATCCCCATGTGCATCTCATCGCTTACTCTACGGAAGAAAAAGAGGGATATCTTACAAAACAGGGTGTGCAGAAGTTGCGTTCTGCTTTTGCCAAAGATATTTTTGCGCAAGATTTGCTATGCGTCTACGAAAAGCAGACCGAGCATAGGAACCGATTACGTTCTGAGAGCAGGGATGTACTGGCTGAAATCGTTTCGCAAATAAATGCTGGTGGGTATTCAAATCCCCATCTCGAAGAACTGCTGTTGCAGCTTGCCCGGCGGTTTTCCCGCACCAAGGGCAAGAAGGTGTATGGGTATCTGAAAGCAGATGTGAAAGCGATTGTAGATTCTATCGTGGATGAATTGGCAAAGGACAACCGCGTCTCTACGCTTTATGATTTATGGTATCAGCAAAGGGAAAATGTGCTACGCACCTACAACAGCAACCTACCGGAGCGGGTACCGCTGTCGCAGAATAAGGAGTTCAAGTCGATAAAGAACGCAGTTATCCAGGCGGCCATGAATCTGGTGTTGGATAATCACCAAGGGCAATCCGCCACAGAGGATGATATAGAACCCCAACACAGGCGGTCTCCCACCGTGAGCAGTGCTGACATCGGGATGAGTGCGCTGCGCCTGCTCCAGCAGACCAGTCAAATATTGCAAAATGAAGTTCAACCCATCTATCAAGATAGACGTGTCGACCGCAAACTGCGCCGGAAGATCAACGAGAAAAAGCAGGCGCAAGGCTTGCGGCAATAATAATTACTGTAAGAGGATGCCGCGCCGCAAGGTGCGGCGTTTCTCTTGGAAAGGAGTTTCATGTCAGGATATATTCCCTTCACAGACGAGCAGAAAGAAAAGGCACGGCGCACGGATTTAGCTGGCCTGCTCCGCAGCCAGGGTGAAACCTTACGCAAGTCAGGCTCGGAGTTCGAGTGGCTGGACGGCTCCCAGAAAGTTACCATCCGGGGTAACCTTTGGTTCCACCAGTATGAGCAGGTGGGCGGCGACTCCATTGACTTTGTAAGAAAATTCTACCACAAATCTTACCCGGAAGCAATGAAATATTTATTGGGGCAGAGTGGTGGTATGTTATCTGTCATGCCGCCTGCAAGAAAGGTTATGCCCAAGTTCGAATTGCCGCCTGCTAATGATAATATGCGGAGGGTGTTTGCTTACCTGCTGAACCGGCGCGGTATCGACAAAGATGTGCTTTACGCTTTTGTCCACAAGAAGATGATTTACGAATCCGCACAGTACCACAACGTAGTGTTCCTTGGATTTGATAAGGACGGTATCCCCCGCCACGCCAACAAACGTGGTACGAGTTCATCCTCCACCTACAAGGGTAATGCCGTGGGAAGTGTACCGGAATACAGTTTTCACTGGAACGGCAAAAGTGACCGCCTCTATCTATTCGAGGCTCCCATTGATATGCTGTCCTTTATCTCCCTCTACCACAAATCTTTGGCCTTTTCCGCTGAAAGTGGAAAAGGCGGGTACACCGCCGGTAATCTACCGGACTGTACAAAGTTTGGGCGGTGTACTTGGCGGGATCACAGCTATGCGGCGGCCTGCTCTGTTTCAGACAAGGTGCTGTTTCAATGTCTACACGATAATCCAAACATCAGGAATGTGTCCATTTGCTTCGACAGTGACGAACCAGGCCAGCTTGCCGCCCAGCGGATTACTGCAAAACTCATAATGCAGGGTGTAGAATCAGAAATCCTCGTGCCGGTCAACAAAGACTGGAACGAGGATTTGTTATCCGGCGGAGAATTGGAGGTGGAGGAATCATGCCAAATATTGCGCCGTTGATTTTTGTGGCCGTACTCATGTTTTGTGTTCTCAGCGGGGTGACATTACTGGCGCACATCTACAGCCTGAACAATATTAAGGCAAAAACTGTTGGCGATGGTCAGCACGGCACCGCACGATGGGCTACGAAAGCGGAGATAAAAAAAGTATACCGGCACGTTCCCTTTACACCGGAGCGTTGGCGGGAGCAGGCGGCTCATGGGAAGAAACCCTCTCTTGAAAATGGTGGAGCACTCCCCCAGGGCATCGTCATGGGCTGCACCGGCAGAAAGGAAACCATCGCAATGGTGGACACTGGCGATGTTCATGCTCTCATTTGCGCAGCTGGAAAAGAACTACGGCAAAGAGGGCGCAGAGATTATAGTCGATAATTTGCAGGATATAATCTTCGGCGGGTTTGCGCCCAACAGTAATTCCGCCGAAGTGCTGTCCAAGGCCCTGGGCAGTCGCACGGTCATGTCCGGCTCCGTTTCCCGCAGCAAGAACGATCCCAGCCAGTCCTTGCAGATGATTGAACGGCCCCTTATGACGGCAGACGAACTAAAGTCTATGCCCAAGGGTCAGTTCATCGTGATGAAAACGGGCTTTTACCCAATGAAAGTCAGGCTCAAGCTGTATTTTGATTGGGGTATCCAATTCGACGAACAATATGCCGTACCAGAGAACGGCAACCGCAAGGTGTCCTATGCGGAAAAGAATGAACTGCTCCAGGCCATTGTGCTGAAGTACCATCCTGACTGGTTGAAGGAGGATGATACGCCGGATGGTGGACAGAAGCAAGATACACCTGACAAAAAGCAGCACAAGAGGTCATCCACAAACAAAAGACCCAGCAATTCCAAGAACAGGCCGCTGAAAGAGGTTGCTCCCCGTAACCGAGAATCCGAATCAGAGGTAGCACCGGATGGGCCGGTTTGATTTTCTGTATAAGATGGACCTACACCACAGAGCAGTGGCTGTCTATATTTATCTAGCTGACCGGTCGAATAAGAATAGTGAGTGCTGGCCCGCCATTCCCACTATTGCCAGGGAGCTGAAACTGTCGCAGTCTACGGTGCGCAGGGCTTTACAGGATTTAAGAAAAGCAGAGTTATTGGAAACGGAGCAGCGTTACCGGGTTAAAGGTGGCAAAAGCAGCTTGCTTTTTCGCCTAAATAAGATGTGACAGAAAGCACCTGCCGCCAGGGAACCTTTGCGCTCTCCCGGTGGCAGGTGCCTCCTGTCATGGTGGCGGGTCTAGGGAATTACCCAAAGGAAGATACTGTCGGCAGAAAAATAGAAATAGCGCATCTATACTAAACTTAACCAGCTACCTCAACCCAAACAAATAGTCTGAGCGCAAAATTTTTTCGTTGACAACATCCCCTGCTAGGAATATGCTATATCTGCCGCCAAAAACATTTCGTGACGGATTTTCAACATTTCATTACAAATGGGTTGCCCCTTTGCCGTCTCTTTGTTAATCTAAAAACAGGGTGATATGCATGATAAAGTTTGCTATCTGCGATGACGAGCCACAGATGGCCCGAGAAATTGCGGATCAGCTTGCAGGCTATATGAAGGAAACGGACTGTGACTATTCGGTTGACTGTTTCTCCAGCGGGCATGCGCTGCTGAAGTCCTCAGATGAATTTGACGTTATTTTTCTGGACATCCAGATGGAGCGCCCGGACGGGATGGAAACAGCCGCGCTCCTGCGGCGGCGTGAGAGCCGCAGTCTGCTGATTTTTGTGACGGTGCTGAAAGATCGCGTGTTTGATGTGTTCCCGCTGGAAGCTTTCGATTACCTGCTCAAGCCCCTGGATAGGGATCGGTTCAGGCGGACAATGGACCGGGCCTTGCGCTGGCTGGAGCGGGACGCGGCAAAAAATCTGGTGATACAGCGAGGCTCCGGCTGCCAGGTCGTTCCTCTCTCTGACATCCTGTACTGCGAGGTGCTGGGCAGGAAAATTTTCATCCACAAAAAGGATGGTACTGTTTTGGACTACTATGACAGGCTGGAGGATTTAGAACAGCGCGTGGATAGCCGCTTTTTCAAGTGCCACCGCAGCTACCTTGTGAATCTGGACTATGTGGGAGGGTGCCGAGATGGGCAGGTCCTGCTGTCCCAGGGAGAGCGCATCCCGGTTTCGCGGCTGCGGGAGCGGGAATTGACGCAAGCCCTTTTGCGCCATATGAAAGAGAGGTGTATCTGATATGGATTATTTCAGCCTGATTATGGACGGGATCAGCATCCTTGGGCAGGGTATAATGCACATCTTTTTTGTCAGCCGCCTTACTGGGAAGGGGCGCAGGCTTTGGCATTTTGCGGTCTATTGCCTTGCCCTCTGCGTCATTCAGTGTCTGTCGCTGGGCTTTAAAGACGATGGGATTATCTCCATTGCCGCAGGAATCCTGGGGCTGTACACCCTCAGCCGCTTTGCGCTGGGGAACCAGCGGCCCATTTCCTGGGTGGCGGCGGTGCTGGCCTTTTATGTTTCGCAGCTCTCTTTTGGAATTATCAACTCTGTGGAGGTGGCCTTCTTTCCCGGCTTTATCGGGACCCCTCAGTTATATCTGCTGCTTTTGGTTGCACAGGCCCTCTATTTTGTGGCATGCATTGGCTGTTACCGCGCTGTGCGGAAGCTCCTGGCCTGGACGCAGGACAGCCAAACGCCTTATATCGGGCTTCTCCTGCTTCCTGGGTTGTTTTTCTTTGGGGCGGAGCTGTACATCCTCCAGACCGCCTACAGCTTTTTTGTCCCCTCCGTTTCCCTGGAGGATGTTGGTAAGCACGGCACGCTGTTCTTCCTGCAAATCACGGGGCTGGCGGCGCTGCTGTGCACCCTGTACGCCTACCGGCAGCTCTGCCGGGGCTTTCAGGCTCAGGTTGAACTGCAATCGCTGACCCAGGCAGCCCAGGCTCAGAAAGTTTACATTGCTGAGGCCCGGGCCCGCTATGAGCAAACGAAATCCTTTCGTCACGACATCAAGAACCATCTGTCTGTGCTGGACGGCCTGCTCAAGAATGAGAAGCTGGACGAGGGCCGGGAGTATCTGAAAAAGCTGGAAACCGTCTCGGAGGCTCTGTCCTTCCCCTACCAGACCGGCAACCAGGTGGTGGATATTCTGCTGGGGGAGAAGCTGGGGCTGGCCAAAGAGATTACGGCAGAGGTGTCCCTGGTTTTGCCAAACCCCTGCGGGATCGATGATTTTGATCTGTGCGTGCTCTTTGCCAACGTCCTGGACAATGCCATCACTGCCTGCCGCGCTCAGGACGGAGCAAAATCCATACGCATCAGCGGCAAGCGTCAGGGAGATTTCTATATGCTGACCTTTGAGAACACCTGCTCGCAGGAGCCACTTCCCCCGGCAGGTACCGGGTTATCCAACATCCGGGTGGTGGCGGAGAAGTACCATGGGGCGGTGCTGACGGAGAAAACAGGAGGCTGGTTTTCGCTGAATGTGCTGCTGAATGTCGCGGCTGTGTAGAGAAATGGAGGAACTTCATGAGTAAATACGACGCTCTGTGGGCCTATGTGCAAAAGGATGGAAGCCCGACCCTCAAATTGACCTTTGCGCAAATCCAGGATATCGCGGGCATTCCCATTGACCACTCGTTCCTGAGATACAAAAAGGAATTAGCGGACTATGGGTATCAGGTGGGGAAAATCTCCATGCGGGAGCAGACGGTTGTTTTTCAAAGGAGCGTTTAGCGGCCAGGGTTGCGCTATAATCAAAGCGGTAAATGGGAATTTACAGGAGGAAAACGTGAAAGTTAAAAGGTGCGTAAAGGGGCGGCGCTTGTGCTTTGCAATATTCGCAATTTGCCTCTCGGCTAGGTTTATAGAGTATTTTTTAATTGAAACAGACAAAACGGCGATTGGAGAAAATGTGCTTCACAAAGCCGTCGGAATTATTCTATTGGCAGTGGTATTAAAACGTACAAACCTGACATG
>NZ_QWEO01000180.1 GCF_009936035.1 Neglectibacter sp. X58
TACAGACCGAAAACCCGAAGAGAGTGCCTTCTTTTCGGGTTTTCTTATATAATCCTCGAATGGCTTCCATGCCTTTAATCGTGGTAGAGGCAGTGCGTAAACTTCGATAGAATTTATTGCGTCTCTTTACTGGACGATGGTCTTGTTCAATCAAATTATTCAGGTATTTAATGGTACGATGTTCTGTCCCTTGATAAAAGCCGTATTCTTTTAGTTTCTTAAAGGCACTTGTAATAGAGGGGGCTTTATCTGTGACTACAACCTTCGGTTCATCAAACTGCTTCACTAACCGCTTAAGAAAAGCATAGGCTGCTTGTGTGTCCCGTTTTTTACGTAACCAAATATCCAAGGTTAAACCATCTGCATCGATGGCTCGATACAAATAATGCCATTTTCCTTTAATTTTGATGTACGTTTCATCCATTTTCCATGAATAAAAGGATTTTTTATTTTTCTTTTTCCAAATTTGATAGAGTAGTTTGCCATATTCTTGCACCCAACGATAAATCGTCGTATGAGAAACGTTAATGCCACGATCATATAAGATTTC
>NZ_QWEO01000181.1 GCF_009936035.1 Neglectibacter sp. X58
TCGTTGTCCGATACGCTGTCCTCTGTTTCCTCTGGGTAACATTCCGGCGTATGCTCGTGGACGCACTCGGTCACTTCAATATAGCAATCTTCTGTGTGTTCGTGGCCGCATGGCGTTCCCGGCGTTTCTTCCGTGTAGCCGCAATCGTCCGTATGCGCGGTGTGGTGTTCGCACAGCCCGGTTTCCGGCTGTCCTCTGTCTGCCACCGCATGAACCGGAGTTCCTGACATGGTGACAATCATCACCGCAGACAGCAGGAACGCCAACGGCCTCCTTAACTTGTTTCTCATAAAATGCCCTCCTGATATTTTGAAAAATGTATGGTTCCCAATTCCCTGTGTTTGGATGAATCCCGCGCCCTGGGCAGGCGCTTTTTGGTTTTGGGACGGGCGGCTCACAAAGCGTTTGTATTTTGCGTCATAAGCTGCCCTCTGCGGCGCAGAAGCTGCCCAAAGGCTTTCTGCATGGCGGGCAGGGCAACCGGCTTTCGCCCAAACCAGTCCGCGTTGTAGCGGTAGGCGCGCAGGGCGAAGTCCAGGTCAG
>NZ_QWEO01000182.1 GCF_009936035.1 Neglectibacter sp. X58
TCGTTGTCCGATACGCTGTCCTCTGTTTCCTCTGGGTAACATTCCGGCGTATGCTCGTGGACGCACTCGGTCACTTCGGTGTAGCAGTCCTCTGTGTGTTCGTGGCCGCATGGCGTTCCCGGCGTTTCTTCCGTATAGCCGCAATCGTCCGTATGCGCGGCGTGGTGTTCGCACAGCCCGGTTTCCGGCTGTCCTCTGTCTGCCACCGCATGAACCGGAGTTCCTGACATGGTGACAATCATCACCGCAGACAGCAGGAACGCCAACGGCCTCCTTAACTTGTTTCTCATAAAATGCCCTCCTGATATTTTGAAAAATGTATGGTTCACAATTCCCTGTGCCTGGATGAACCCCGCGCCCTGGGCAGGCGCTTTTGGGTTTTGGGACGGGCGGCTCACAAAGCGTTTGTGTTTTGTGTCATAAGCTGCCCTCTGCGGCGCAGAAGCTGCCCAAAGGCTTTCTGCAAGGCGGGCAGGGCAACCGGCTTTCGCCCAAACCAGTCCGCGTTGTAGCGGTAGGCGCGCAGGGCGAAGTCCAGGTCAG
>NZ_QWEO01000183.1 GCF_009936035.1 Neglectibacter sp. X58
CTATAAATGAGCAAATATAGAAATTTGCACAAAACTACCCTACCAATTTCAAAACAGCTTCAAGTGACGCACCATTTTTTATGAACTGGTGCAGATTACCGATTCGCTCTGTTTTGACTTGATCTTGAAAATACCAGTATCCTTCCTCGAAGGTATTGTATTTCCCGGAATACATACAGCACATGTAATGAACCAATGACATAATCAGCCAGTACCGCTCGATTCCCTGCCGTGAGCGGATCTGATATTTGTCCAGCGCGAGTCTGTTTTTGCTCTGACGGAAAAATAATTCGATTGCCCACCGTTCTGTATATGTGTCAAGGATTTCCTGTGTGGATATTCCGGCATTTGTGGATATAAATACCCTCAGCGCTTTCGGATCTCCAAAAGATTCCCGGGGATAGCTGATAATAACCACCGCGTTTGGAATATCATTGAGTTCTCCTTCGTAGCGGTACACATAGAATTCACGGCCGCCAACGGTCACAAGGCTGACAGCACGGTCTGTTTTTCTCAAATGAAGGGCAAACTCAC
>NZ_QWEO01000184.1 GCF_009936035.1 Neglectibacter sp. X58
CCCGGTTTGGACGCAATTACAAGGAAACAGGCCAGTACTTGGAGCAAATCTTTCCCTTTTTAGACGTGCGTTTTGTTGCCGTCAACGACAGCTTTGACACTCTCATCGCCGAGCGTTCCCAGGATGGCTATATTGTGCCGCTGAAAAATATCATCAACGAAGTGTACAGCCGTGATATTTCAAAAAAGTCCAGCTCTGCGTTGGCAATCAAGCAGCAGCGCGGGGAATTCATCGGTTCCTGGGCGCCTTATGGATACCGCAAAAGTGCGGAGGACAAGCACCGTTTAGAGCCAGACCCGGAGACAGCACCTGTACTACAAGAAATTTTCCAGTGTCGGCTTTCCGGGATGGGCTATTTGCCTATTGCACGGTGTTTAAACGAGCAGGGCATCCCCTGCCCCTCCCGTCTCCACTACCTTCGCGGGGAACTAAAATCGGCGCGCTTTGCCAATACAATTTGGCACGTCCCGATTCTCAAGCTCATTCTGCGCAACGAAGTGTATTTGGGCCACTC
>NZ_QWEO01000185.1 GCF_009936035.1 Neglectibacter sp. X58
TGCATCTTCTCCCCCTCGCGGATCACCAACGCTTGCTGCGGCACCATATTCTTGAAGGACTCCATGATTTTGGAGCTTTTGGCCTCCTGGTAGTAGGAGAAGCAGCCGGTGATGATGACCACGGCGGCCAAAACGATGCCCAGGTACAGGTTGTCGTTGGAGGGCTCATCCTCGGTGCCGGCCTGGATGCCGTAGGCCAGGAAGCAGAGGATGGCGCCGATCCACAGCAGGATGGAGAACCCCCCGAAGAGCTGCCGGCAGAACTTCACCCACTCGGGGGTCGTGGGGGGCGGCGTCAGAGCGTTGGGGCCGTCCCGGGCCAGGATCTCCTGCGCTTTGCTGTGGGTCAGGCCCTGCACGCAGTCCGTGTTGTATTTCCTGCACACCTCCTCGATGGACATCTTGTGCTCCGTCATGGCCACCTCCTTCTTGAGGTCGTCGAGGTCCCTCTTCCCCTTCCCCTTTTTGGGGGACTCCTTCTCCCCTTTGTCCCCCATGGCTGCGGCGCTCCC
>NZ_QWEO01000021.1 GCF_009936035.1 Neglectibacter sp. X58
AGGATATCCCCGGTGCGCAGGGGCACAATGCCGGAATAGGCGGCATAGCTGCTGCCAGCCTGATCCGTAGCGCTCACTCTGGCATACAAGTCTGCGTTTAAGGGCAGGCCTGCAATGGGCAGGCGAAACAGGGCGCCAGCTCCCATCCTCCCCCCGGCCCTCCCGCAGGGGCGTTTCCGGGCCGAGAATGAAGCAGGGCCGCACAATATGGGATACGGCGGCAGAGCTGGTATAATTGCCCAGTGCCCCATTGGCTTTTACGAAGTGTTTCCGCCATCCGGAGCTGTAATACATGGTGCGGGTGAACCAGTCCGCCGGTTCCCCGTCCACACGGCAGATGCGCCGCTGGGCCGCCCCGGCCCCAGTGAAGAAAGCAAGGGCAGCGCCGTCCTTCGGACGTTTCTTCTATTTGTGGAGCCTGCGGCTCCACTTTTGCCCCTCCATTAGCTGTTTGGGTTTGATTTTACCGCTGATTATCACTAAAAGAAAGTGCCGGAATACACAAAAGGGACGGCACGGTCACCGCAAACAGCGGCGCAGGGATTGGTGGCGGTGGGTATAGTTCCACATATGGATGCCGAAAAAACAACTTGACTTCTCATCATCATGGGACAATCTCTCGTATAATGCCGTAATCTTCTTTGTTTTGTTCATAGCGAACTCCCTTCCGGCGGCTGGCTCGTTTGTGGTACGTCCATTGGGACGGCACCGCCTGCCAGGGTTTCTCGCTGAATCAAGCGCAGTATTTTGTCATTCATGGTTTCTGTGGCGGTATCGCTGAAATGGATACGCACCTTGTATGTTGTCGAGCCGATACGCCGGTATAAAGTAACAATATTATTCCTCAGATTATCTATAAGCATACCTCCTTCACTTGTATCAATTCCTAAAAGCGACAGATTTTGGGCTTTACCACAAACGAGTCATCCGCTACACTATATTGGGTGGAATCTCACTTCCACCTTTTATAGCGTATATATTTTGTACGATCCAACGGCAAAATCTTCGCCGCCTGCAGTGCGTTCACATTAGAGGCAGCGTCGCGCGGGGCGGCGCT
The DNA here is from genome assembly GCF_009936035.1 of Neglectibacter sp. X58. Lineage (GTDB taxonomy): Bacteria > Bacillota > Clostridia > Oscillospirales > Acutalibacteraceae > Acutalibacter. Next base: position 1,058 of record NZ_QWEO01000021.1, read on the forward strand.
GGAAAAATCCAGCTTCCCTGCGTTCGTACTTTAGGCAGAAGCTGAAAAAAAGCACCCGGGAAGCCTTCCCAGGTGCTTTGTATGCGTTTATCCCTGCCGGGATTTTGTCTGCCCAGTGGTTTTGGTGAGGAGGGCCAGCAGGGTGGCTTTTTCTTCCTCCTGCAGGCCGGCAGTAATTTCCTTGCCCCACTGGCCCAGATAGGAACGGATTTCCGGGGCCAGGGCCTTGCCTTTTTCGGTGAGGTACAGGTTATTCTGGCGACGGTCTGCCTGATCCGTTTCCCGGCGCAGATATCCTAAAAGCTCCAGCTTTTTTGTGTGGCGGGCCACATTGCATTTATTGATGTACATATGGTTGGCGATGCTGTCCTGGCTGGCGCCAGGATGCCGGTCTACGTGAAGCAAAATCATGTACATGGCCCCGGAAAAGCCATAGTCCCGCAGGCGCTCCCCCATAAACTTGCTGCGGCTGCGCTGCAAAAAGGTAAGGGCACGGCCGAATTCCCGGACAAATGTATCCTGGCGTGCCGTCCTTTTCCCTGCTTCGTCCATGCCACCCCTCCTCAGCACTTTATAAATTCATATGTACATTATAATCCCCCCGGGATGAAAAAGTCAAAGAATTTTCTGTAAAGATTTTGTGATGCAAAGCTAGGAAAGAAACGCCAGAGTCTGTCTTAAAACTCCGGAAAACTGTCTTTTTGTCCAGTGACAAACGGTTTCTGTGTTAAAAATCCTCGAAAGGCGACAGCCTTTCTTGCGGTTTTCGCCTTGAAACCGTCCGCCCTGAACAAAAATCCTGGCATTCCTCTGGTTTTAAAACAGACTCTAGTCGCTCACCAGCTCCTTGACAGACACCCTGCCAATGGATTTTATAACCGCGAACGTCCCCAAAAACATACAGCCCGGCAGCAAAACAAGGCAGAACACTATTCCAGCCGGGGAAATTGCAAAGGGGAAATCTGCCAGCCCCAGCAGCCGGGTATATGGGGACAGCAGGCCGGGGACAACCCACACTCCCAGCAGGATCCCCAGGCCGTTTCCTGCAAAAGCGGCCAGGCAGTTGCGCCCTGCATACACACGCAGAATCTGCCGCGGCGTCATCCCGATGACTTTTAGAGAACCTATCAGGCGCTGCTCGCGCCGGATGAGCAGGGAAGTCAGGCTGATTGTTATCAAGACTGTCACTGCCAGCAAAACAGTTACAACCGTGCCAACAGCCGGGGCCAGTATGCCGGAGATATTCTCCCCGTTGGATTTGGAGGGGATGAAGGAAAAGTCCCCGCCATACCGCTCAGCCAGTTCCTCCGCATATTCCCACTTGTCCACGCCGTTTTCCAGGACAAGCATATAATCCCCAAAGCCATCTTCATGCTCCATAAAACCGTCCAGATCTTCTGTGCCCATCCGGATTATGTTCCCAAAATTAGAGAGCGTTTGGAACACCCCTGTAATAACGAGTTTCCGTTTCTGGCCGCCTGCCACCAGTTCTATGCTTCCGCCGGGTTCCAGCCCGTATGCCTTTGCCAGCGCCAGGCCAACACCTGCTTCGCCCTCTCCCTGAGGCCGCCTGCCATAGAGGGAGCGGTCTTTTATGGCGTCCTTCCAGGGAAGCTGGTAAACCTCTACAGGAATGCTTTGCCAGGCATCCCCATTGCCGGGTTTATACTGGGCTGTCACCTTGTTCGCGCCGTAGGTGTAATCCACCTGGGGATCCTCCCGCAATTCCTCCACAATGCTGCTTACCGGCCTGCCTGCCTGTGATGTAACATATATGTCCGTCTTGATAAAGCCCCAAACCTCTGGTTCCTGGTCAATGTTCTGCACCGCATACAAACCGCCCAGGCAGATAACAGTTAAACACCCCAATATCAGGGATACGCCAGCCATAAATCCATACCGCAGCTTTTTCTCCCGCATCCCTCTGAAGGCATAGCACAGCGCAAAAGAGCGCCTGCCGCGATAGCGGGTGTTTCGCGCCTCCTTGCGGTTCTGCCCTTTTGCCTGCCATGCACCTGTCCGTACCGCAGAGGATGCATTCAGCCCCTGCACCTTAAAAACGGAGCAAAGGCAAACCGCCATGACGGCAGCCAGCACCAGAAGCCCCGCCAGGGCTGGAAACCGGCCTGTTCCCCCAAAGGAAACAGCGTATAGCCCCACATCCCTTAAAATTTTTGTGATGACCCCTTTGCTCAGCCAGCCGCCACAAAAGCTCCCCAGCGCGGCGCCTGTCAGGCCGATGACGCCGTAGCAGGCGGCATACATCCCTATAATCTGCCCTCCGGTTAAGCCCAGCGACTTATAAATGCCGATGTTCCGCACATCTTCTTCCATATCGCTTTGGATTAGAAACAGCGTCAGCGCAATAACCGTCCCAGCCAGGATAACGCTTACAAAGCATAGCAGCGTCCCGATCATCTGGTAAGGCCATGTATACCCGCTTTTAATGCGGTCGTAGGTGTACAGGGCATCCCCCAGCGGCACCTGGAAATACGCCTCCGCGTCCCGGATAAAAGCCTGTTCAGCCTGGGGGCTGTACGCCTGGAACTGAAGCTCCAGATAGCTTGCCGCGCTGTTCTCAGCCAGGGGGAACCCTGCCAACTGCCCGGGGCCGCACCACATGCGGTAAATATTTGTGCTGCCGCCGCCAAAAACGGGATCTGTTACAATGGCTGCCACGCGCACAGTCACAGCCTTGTCCGCAAATTGCAGCACCAGGCTGTCCCCCGCCGCCAGATGGAGGACATGGGCAATTTTTGTTGTCACCCAGACTTCCCCCCTGCCGGGGAATTTTAGTTTTCCACCGTCCAGGCTTTTAGGGGACAGCATATGGTCCTCTGCCTCCTGGGGAAGCTCTAACAGGATGCCGTTGCTCAGCCTGACACCCTCCCGCTCCAGGTAATCCACTGTTTTTGTGTTGCTTGTGATTTGATAAGCGCCCTCCTGCCAGGCATCCAGATATTGCCGGACTTTATCCACCGGGACAGCCTCCCGGCTCCACAGGCAGCACAACTGCGGCCCGTCCATTTCCCGGTAGGCCTCATCGAACAGCCCGTCCAGATCCATCACCATGGTAAGCGCGTTTCCCAGCAAGGCCGCTGTGAGAAGGATACAAACCCCCAGCAGCAGGTTCGGGAGCTTCCGCCTTTTCAGCTTTGCCAGCGCGCACATGAGAATCGTCCGCAACGTCACCACCCCCTCTGCTGGAGAAAGGCTGACAGCGCTTCCTCCCGGCCTTTGCCTTCCGGCAGCTTCAGTTCCCCTGCTGCGCGGCCGTCCTGGATGTACAGGATGCGCTTCCCCTTGGCAGCCACCTTTATATCATGGGTCACCAGGATAATGGTCTGCCCGTTTTCGTTCAGCTTCCCCAGCAATTCCATCACTGCCTCCGACTGGGCCGAGTTCAGGCTGCCGGTAGGCTCGTCACACAGCAGGAGCGGCGGTTTGTTAATCACTGCCCGCAGGATAGCGGCCCGCTGCTGCTGGCCGCCAGACAATTGGGAGGGGTATTTGCGGACGTGATCCCGCAGCCCAAACTGCCCGCACAGCTCCAGTATGGACTCTTTCCCAGCCTCTTTCCGCTTCTTCCGCAGCAGCACAGGCAGCAGAATATTTTCATAAACCGTAAGATCCGGCACCAGGCAATGCTGCTGGAAAACAATGCCGATATTTTCCCGCCGGAACACAGTTCGGGCAGGTTCGCCCATGCGGCTGAGTTCTGCCTGCCTGCCGTCCCGGGCATACTGTATGGTGCCGCTGTCAGCCTGGTCTATGCCGGCGATTAAGTGCAGCAGGCTTGTTTTCCCGGAGCCGGAGGCCCCCATAATGACAAGGAAATCCCCCTGGTCTGCCAGCAGATCCACCTGATCCACAGCCTTGCTCTCAACTGAACCTTCCCGGTATTTTTTCACCAAACCCTTCGCTTCCAATAACGTTCCCATTTTTTATTCCCCCTTTCTGAAATTCCCCCGCTCCAGCCTGAAAGACAGGATGACGTAAGCCGTTTTGAGAACAGCGGTATACAGCAGGGCCGGCAGCACCTGGGCCAGGCTTGGCCCTGCAATGCCTGGGCCGTCTGTGTAATTGAGCAGCGAAAACAACCCCAGCAGTGCCAGCAGGCTTCCCAGGGAAAGGGTTAAGGCCCCGGCGTATTTCACAGCCTGCTTGGCAAGGCCCAGTTCCTTTTCGGAAAGCCTTCTTCCCGGAAGGCACATTTTCCAGGCGTTCCGATAATCATGGAACCATCCGGTGATGGACAGGATGGCAAGTTTCAGCCCCAGCAGATAGAGCAGGGTGGGCAGGTCGATTAAATCCGTAACCCGCCCTGTCCGCAGGGAAAACAGGAATAGATACAGCAGAGCCGCGGCAACAAGCAAAACGCCGGCGGCTGTGCCAATAGTCCGGCTTCGCCCCCGCTTGTCAATTTCATTCAGCTCACCGACCAGATCCACCAGGTTGTGCTGGGCCTTCTGTGCGTATTCCTCAGGAGAAAGGCCGTCAGCTAAAAACGCCTCCCCTGCCAAAAGCTCGTTTATGTCTGTTTTCAGCACAGAGCTGAGTTCCGGGAGCATAGCGGCATCCGGCAGGCGGACGCCTGTTTCCCATTTAGATACAGTTTTGTCGGTCACATGCAGCGGCTCTGCCAACTGCTTCTGGGTCAGCCCCAGCTTCCTCCTTCGTTCTGCAATAAACCGGCCTATTTTTTCCTGATCCATTGTCTTTCCCTCCTTGCAGGCTGCGTTTACAGTATAGCGCGCTTGGCAGGCTCAGGCAATCCCCAAAGGGGAGAATTGCTCTCCAGGCGGGAGAATCTGTCTGTCATCTGTTCTTAAAGCTGGAAAGAACACGCCCTTTTTGCGCCCCTTTTGCCCAAAAGCCGCGGATGTTGCAAACTGTCACACGCATGCGACCCGCCGTCACGCATTTGCTGGTATAATTTCTACTAAACAGCAAGGTGGTACTGAACATGATATTTCTTTTCCCTTCCAGGCTCAAAGAGCTTCGCCAGTCCATGAATCTCCACCAGGAAGCGCTGGCCAGTTTGTTAAGCGTAGACAGAAGCACCATCTCCTCTTACGAAAGCGATATGCGGCAGCCTCCGTTAGGCACGCTTATGCGGATCGCAGACGTATTTGGCGTAAGTACAGATTATCTGCTGGGAAGGACAAAGCAGCTTTCCTTTGATGAATTTGACCTGGACGGGGAAGACATTGCGGCTCTCCGCAGGATGGCCTTCGCGCTTTCCGAAAAAAACAAGCGGATTCATCAGATGCAGGAACACTAAGGAGGTTATATAATGCCCCAGGATAACAGGGAACCATTCGGAAAGATGTATCAAAGCGCGGAAGATGGCGGGACGGTATTCATCCCGGCCAGGCCGAGGGCCGGCTTGGGCGATCAAGCCAGGATATTAAGGGTATGTGCTTATTGCCGCGTATCTACAGGCAACGACGAGCAGCTTTCTTCCTTTGAGCTCCAGCAGGCGCACTATAAGCAGCTAGCCAAGGACAAGCCTAACTGGGATTTAAAGCATATTTATGCAGACGCGGGCATTTCGGGCACTTCCCTGAAAAACCGCGACGCCTTCAACGCAATGATTGCCGCCTGCGAAAACGGGGAATATGATCTGATTGTGACAAAGCAGGTTTCCCGCTTTGCCAGGAACCTGGTAGACTGCATCTCCCTCATCCGGAAGCTCAAGAACCTTGAACCGCCTGTTGGCGTGCTTTTTGAAACAGACAACCTGAACACGCTGGACAAAGACTCAGAATTCATACTGGCCTTTCTCGCCTCTTTCGCACAGGAAGAATCGATTAAAAAGCGGGAAGCCATGATCTGGTCGCTGGCACAGCGCTTCAAAGACCGCAGGCTGCTGACGCCCCCCTTGCTTGGATATGACCGGCAAAGGGATGCTGCCGGCAGCTATATCAAATACGCCCCCCTGATAGTCAATGAAGCCGAGGCCAGGGTCGTCCGCTTTATTTTCGATGCGTATTTATACGGCTGGACGCAGGCAGATATCGCGGCCTTCCTGACAGGCATTGACTGCCGGACAAAAACCGGAAGCACGAAATGGAACAGCAGCTCCATCGGGTATATCCTTTCAAACGAACGCTATTGCGGGGATGTCCTGACCTGGAAAACCTTCACCTCAGACTTGTTCGAGCACAGGCGCAAAAAGAACAGGCAGGACATGGATCAATACTGCTATAAGGGGCAGCATGAAGCCATCATACCCCGGGAAAAGTTTGAGATGGTGCAGGCGCTCCTTCAAAACAGGAAACACCATATCCGGGGCGCCTTCCCCTGCCTTCACGTTATTGACGGCGGGGTATTCCGCGGCTTTGTCCCTATCAACCACCATTGGATCAATGAAGATCCAAGGCTTTACTATGATTCGTCCAACAGCGTGGATCAGAAGGCCGGGAAGATGCGGTTTGCGAAAAGTTCCTTCTCCGCGTTTGACCTGAAGGGCTACCAGGTGGTGCGGAACCAGTTTACGCAGGCCCGCTATGAAGGCCCGGCGGTGACAATATCCAACAACCGGATCACATTCAACCTGTTTTGCATGCGGAAATTTGCAGACGCGGGCTATGCCCAGCTGCTTTTGCACCCTTCGGAACGGAAGCTGGCCATAAGGCCCTGCCAGGAAAGCGCCATGCACAGCATCCCTTGGCGTTCCGGCGCGGCAAAATCCTTGTACGCTAAAACCTTGTGCTGCCGGCACTTTGGCGCCGCCCTCTTCCGCATTATGGAGTGGGATCCGGATTTCCTTTACAGGGTGCGCGGGACATGGATACAGCGCGGGGAGGAGCAGATTATCATTTATAATCTGGAACATGCCGTATCTGCCGTCCTCCTGCCGCAAATGCGCGAAGCCCCTGGCCGGGAAACGCGGGCGGAGTGCTTCCCGGAACCATGGGAGGACAGCTTTGGGGAGGAGTTTTACGACCACATTATGGGAAACGAAGCCTTTTACATGGCGCGGGGCACGGCCTGGCAGGCGGGCAGGCCCAGCGTCCTGGCTCCAGGGATTGGGCAGTATGTCCCGCAAACCGGCGGGGAGTTTCAGAAAATGATGGAAACATTGAGAAGAAAGGCGGCTTCCGGCGATGGCGGATAAGCAACTGGAGGATATTTTCTCAAAGGCAAAGCCCATTGAGGAAGGAACGGAAACGGTAGCAGACCTGGCTGGGTACCAGGTCACAAAGGCAGAGCTTTTTTCCCATACCCGCGAGCCTGCCATCACGATTTGGCCTGCCCGCATCCGGTTCAATATGGCCTGCCTGCGGCGGTTCCCCGGCATCACCCACATACAGATTTTGATACATCCGGGGCAAAAAAGGCTGATCATCCGCCCCTGCCTTCCGGATGCGCCGGACTCCCTGCGATGGGCCAAAGGGAGTGAGAAGGAACGCGCAAGCCGCGACATGCTGTGCAGGATATTCGCGGCAAAGGTTTTCGATCTGATGGGCTGGGACGGGGAATACCGCTATAAAGTGATGGGGAACCCGGCCGTCTATCAGAATGAAATGCTGTTCCTGTTCAAGCTGACAGATTTTGAATTATTTGCAGGCGGCAGCCAAAGGCATTCCTACCTTCCGGGGGAATGGAGGGATTATTTCGGGGTTCCGGCAGAACGCCATGAGGACAGCTATAAAATTGATTTGGCAGACGGCTATATTACAACAGAAAGCGTATAGGAGGGAAGGGTTTTGAAAAATACAACGAGAGGAGCGGTGCCAGGCGCACAAGGGCGGATATTGCCCGCCTTTATGCGCAAATTCCGTACCGCATGGCGATTGATATGCCCATGAATCCATTCAGCACCGAGGTAGAGGCAATTTCAATGGACGGCTTCCAGGTTGTCAGCGGGGAGTATTTCTCCCATTTCAACCGCTCTGTCACCCCTTCCTGCACGATTTGGAACGGCGGCATAACCTTTAACAAGGCATCGCTGACAGCGCTGAATAACTGCGAGCGGATACGCGTCGAGATAAACGCCCGGAAAATGTGCCTCCTGGCTGTCCCGGTCACCGCCAAAGACCGGGACGCCATCGTATGGAGGAAAAATGTGAAGGAATACGTGCCCAGGCGGATGGAATCCATCCGGTTTTCCTCCAGGATCTATGAAATGTGGGGCTGGGATCCGGATTTTACCTATCGGGCGCCGGGGCGCTTGGTAACAGTGGACAGCAAGGTGATGCTCCTCTATGATTTCAGCAGCCCGGAGCAGTGGGAGTCGAAAGGAAAAACGCGGTAAAATGAGCGGTATCCATATTTCTTTTTATTTAAAAGCAGGCCGCATCCATGTCTTTTCCCAGTCTCTCCGATGCCTGGGAAACCCCGGGCGGATATGCTTTTTGATTGCCCGGGACGGGCAGACCTTGATGATGCGGCCCCACAAAAGCAGGGACTTCATTTCCCATAAGGTTCCCCGGGAGGTATACGGGGGCGGGCGCCCCTTTGAAGTCTCCAGCCGCAGGCTGTGCCGGGTTTTGTCCGGCATCCATGGCTGGGACTGCAACTGTTCCTACCGCGCGCCCGGCAAAGCCGCAGAAGGTTCAAAGGAAATCTTGTTCTTTCTGGATAAAGCGGATATGCTTTGCGTATAGTTTTGCCCATCTTTGGCCTTTGCCGATGATGCGGAAGGGAAAACGCCTGTCTAAAAGAACAGTTTTTAATAGAATTTCGCGTAAGAAAAGCAGCGGAAAAGCCACCGGCAAGGTGTCCATTTCCGCTGCTTTTTCTCAATCCGCTCTGCTGCATACTGATACCGTATACCCGCCTGCCTGCCGTCTGGTAAGCCGCGAAAGAAAATGGCGCTTACTAATTTTTGCTCATCCTCGGACAATTCGAGTAAGCGCGGAGCGAAGCTTGTCCAACGTCTAAAAGTACATGCCCTTTCGGGCTTTCGATTTCACAAATTATCCATCTGCCGAAAGAAGGCGTTGCCCCAGGCACGCGACCATACACGCAAGCCGCAAATTTTGCGGCGGAAAAAACATCCCAGTCTCCCGCGTCTTGGGTGCAGCGTCACGCTGCCGTCATGCTGCTAGGGAAGCATGTGCAAAAATTCCTCCTCAGAGAGCACGGGGATTCCCATAGCCAGTGCCTTTTCCAGCTTGGATCCTGCTTCCTCCCCCGCCAGCACAAAGCTGGTTTTTTTCGACACAGAGCCTGTCACCCGGCCCCCTTCCCGTTCAATCAGGGCGGAGGCTTCTTTCCGGGAAAGGGTGGGCAGGGTGCCTGTAAGCACAAAGGCCTGCCCGGCAAGGGCGTTCCCGGCAGGGGCCTGGGCCTGGGCTTTCAGGTTCAGCCCCAGGCTTTCCAGCCGGGCCAGGAGGTTCCGGGTGCTTTCATGGGAGAAAAACTCCGCCACAGCCCGGGCCTTCACCTCCCCGAAGCCGTCTATGGCGCTCAGTTCTTCCTCCTGGGCCGCCAGGATGGCCTCCATGGAAGGGTATCTGCCGCAGAGCACCTGTGCGTTTTTCACGCCGATATGGGGGACGCCCAGGGCAAACACCAGCCTGTACAGATCGTTTTGCTTCGATTTCTCCAGCGCTGCCAGCAGGTTCTCCGCGCTCTTCTCCCCAAAGCGCTCCAGCTTCTCCAGCCGACCTGCCTCCAGGGTGTACAGATCCGCCGGGGAGGACACCAGCCCTTCCCCCACAAGCTGCTCTAAAAGGGCAGGACCCAGTCCGTCGATGTCCATGGCGTCCCGGCTGGCAAAGTGGATGAGGTTCCGCAGAAGCTGGGCCGGGCACTGGGGGTTTGTGCAGCGGACAGCCGCCTCCCCTTCTTCCCGGGACACCTGCTCCCCGCAGGAAGGGCACCTGTCCGGCAGCAGGAAGGGGACGCTTTCCGGGGGATTCTCCACCACAGACACCACCTCCGGGATAATCTCCCCGGCCTTGCGCATAATCACCCGGGAACCGATGCGGATATCCTTTTCCGCGATGAAATCCTGGTTGTGGAGGGTGGCCCGGCTGACAGTGGTGCCCGCCAGGGTTACAGGCTCGAAAACGCCTGTAGGGGTCAGCACCCCGGTGCGGCCCACATTCACCTCAATGTCTGTCAGGGTGGTTTCCTTTTCCTCGGGAGGGTATTTAAAGGCCTCTGCCCACCGGGGGAACCGGGCGGTGCTGCCCAGCTCCTCCCGCTGGGCAAAGCTGTCCACCTTGATAACCGCCCCGTCTATGGGGAAGGCAAGCTCCCCCCGCCTGTCCCCCAAATCCCCGATAAACCGGAGGATGTCCTCCATGTCTGTGGCTTTATGGAAAATGGGGCACACAGGAAAGCCCAAAGCCTCCAGCCGCTTGAGGGACTGCTCATGGCCTGAAAGGGTTTCCCCCTGTATCTGCTGGACATTAAAGACGAAAATGGACAGCCCCCGCCCGGCCGTCACCCGGGGATCCTTCTGCCGCAGGGATCCGGCGGCGGCGTTGCGAGGATTTTTAAAAAGCTTTTCCCCCAAAAGCTCCTGGCGCTGGCACAGCTTTTCAAAGTCCCCGTCCGAGAGGAACACCTCCCCCCGCACCTCCATAAAGGGCACAGGCTCTGTGAGGCGCTTGGGGATGCTTTGGATGGTGCGCAGGTTTTCCGTCACGTCCTCCCCTGTCACGCCGTCCCCCCGGGTGGACCCCCGGGTGAACACCCCGTCCACATATTCTAAGGCAACGGAAAGCCCGTCAAATTTCGGTTCCACCACATATTCCACCGGCCCTGCCGTTTCCCGCACCCGGCGGTCAAAATCCAGCAGCTCCTCCTGGGAGAAGGCGTCGTGGAGGCTTTCCAGCGGCACCTGGTGTACCACCGGGGCAAAAGTGTTGTACACCGCCCCGCCTATGCGGTTTGTAGGGGAATCCTCTGTCACAAGCTCGGGAAACGCTGCCTCCAAGTCCTCCAGCCGCCTAAACAGCCCGTCGTATGCAAAGTCGCTTATTTCCGGGTCGTCCTCTGTGTAATACTTCCGGCTGTGATAGCGTATTTCCTCCCGCAGCTTTTCGATCTCCCGCTGCGCGGCTTCCCTGTCCATGGGCTGTTCCCTCCTGTGCTTTTTGATTGATAAATTGATAATATAGAAGTGCTGGCTTATCCATCGGTTCCGGCAGGCTTCTTACCCTAAAAGTTTTCCCGCACAAAATTTTTTCATCCGCATACAATAGCGGGAATCAACATGCACAGCCTGGAAAAGGATCTCTTCAAGCTGTGCGGCTATTATGGAGGTGGCCTATGAGATGGAAAAGACGCCGCAGGCCCCCGGCCCGGCACAAAAGGGCCTTTGGGGCCGTAGGGCTGGCGCTGCTGCTGTGCGCCCTCTGGACACTGTGCTGGGAACGGGGCCTTGCCGCCCTGTCGCCAGAGCTTATTGAGGAAGCGGCCCGGGGCTATGTGCTGGAATGCCTAACGCAGGCGGTAGAGGAGGAAATGGCCGGGGAAGAAAGCCCTTACATACAGGTGGAACGGGACAGCAAAGGCCAGATTACCGCCGCCAGCGCCAATCCACATGCCCTGAACCAGCTAAAAGCCAGGGTGCTGGAACGGCTTTCCCAAAGCCTGAACGGGCGCAGGGAAATAAAGGTGCCCCTGGGCAGCCTGACAGGCATTAGGATCTTAAACGGCAGGGGCTTCTGCGTGCCGGTGCGCATGGCTTTTGAAGGCTCTGCCAACCTCCGCTTTGACACAGAGTTCGCCACCGCCGGGGTAAACCAGAGCCTGCACAGGATTACCATGACTGTAACCGCCTATGCCTATTCCCAATCCCGCCGCTTTGAAGCCAAGGTGGAGGAATCCACCTCCACTGTGCTGGCAGAAACCCTGGTGGTAGGCCCTGTGCCCTCCCTGGCCCTGGCAGGCGGCAAGGGAGGAGGTTAGGGCTTCTCCCCACTTTTCAGCCGCTCCACAAAGGCGGCGCTGGCGGCGTGGTAGGCAGACACATCCGGGTCTGCCAGGATGGTGCCCGCCGCCCCCCGGAGCGTCACATTCAAAGACTGGCACAGCTCCAGGTAAATCTGAGGATCCCACAGGTTCAGCCTGCTTTCGTCCGGCTGGAAGGCGGAAAGGGCCTTGCAGTCCCCCCAGGGGATGAGGGCCTTCTCGAAATCCTTTGCCCCCTGGGGCATGGCTGTGCCGTCTGTATACTGAAGCTTCCCGTCCATCTCCCCGGCAACCTCATGCAGGGCACCCTTGTCCTGGAGGAAAATCATGCACTCATCGCTTATCAGGCTCACCTGTAAATCCAGCAGCGATTCCTCCCGCTGGGCCTGGTCTGTGGTGCCGGGCACAAAGGTGTATGTCTGCAGCTTCACCATCACCCTGCCGTCCCCGTTGCGGTCATCGGCATAGGAGGCGAGCAGCTCCTCCAACTGTTTGCGCCCTGGCTCCGGCATGGTGTAGGAAGTGACCAGCCCTACAATGTAGTCAGGCCCGGACTGCAAAAACAGGGTATACAGCAGCACCCCCAGCACCAGCATCAGCGCCAGCGCGCCCATCATAAAGGACATGTTCCGGTTCATCCAGTTCTGGCGGCGCTTTTTAGGGGTGTCCGGGGTGTCGTCCCCCTCCCGTATCAGCCTTTCCGGATCGTCCAGGTATAAAAGCTCCTCCGGCAGGCTGGGGTCGTCATAATAGCTTTCTTCTTTCTGCTTTTTCTTCATGGGGATCTTTGCGCGGCAGAGGGATTCTGCCGCCCCTTTCTTGTATTTATCGGGAGAAAAACAGGGTAAAAAGCAAATTGTGAACAAACTGTTAAACGTAGTAAAACCCGGGCAAAAACAGTTGTTTTGAAAGAATTTGTTCCTGAATTGTCACCCATTTGTCATCACTGCAAGCCTTGGAAAAAACGCCGCCTCAGGCCTTGCCGGCTTTTTCAATGGCCTGCTTCAAATCTGCCAAAATGTCCTCCAGGTTTTCGATGCCCACGGAGAGGCGGATGAGGTCGGCAGGCACGCCGGCCTCCTGAAGCTGCTGGTCGGAAAGCTGGCGGTGGGTGGTGCTGGCGGGATGGAGCACGCAGGTGCGCAGGTCTGCCACATGGGTGACAACAGAGGCCAGCTCCAGGCTGTCCATAAATTTCTGGGCCGCTTCCCTGCCGCCCTTGATGCCAAAGGCCACCACGCCGCAGGATCCATGGGGCATATATTTCTGGGCAAGGGCATAATACGGATTGCCCGGCAGGCCGGGATGGTTCACCCAGGAAACGCGGGGATCAGACTGGAGGTATTCCGCCACCTTCTGGGCGTTCTGGCAGTGGCGCTCCATGCGCAGGGCCAGGGTTTCCAGGCCCAGGTTCAAAAGGAAGGCGTTCATGGGCGCGGCCTGGGCGCCCAGATCCCGCATCAGGTGGCAGCGGGCCTTGGCGATATAGGCGGCAGGGCCAAACTGCTTGGTGTACACCACTCCGTGGTAGGATTCATCCGGCTCTGTCAGGGCGGGGAATTTGCCGTTATCCCAATTAAACTTCCCGGAGTCCACAATCACGCCCCCCACCTGTACGGCGTGGCCGTCCATATACTTGGTGGTGGAGTGTACCACAATGTCGGCCCCAAACTCTATAGGCCGGCAGTTGATGGGGGTGGGGAAGGTGTTGTCCACAATCAGGGGCACGCCATGCTCATGGGCGGCCTGGGCGAACAGCTCCAGATCTGTGACCACCAAAGAGGGGTTGGAGAGGGTTTCCGCAAAGACGCAGCGGGTGTTCTCCCGCATGGCGGCCCGCAGCTCTTCCAGGGAAGCGGCGGGGGGCACAAAGGTAACCTCCACCCCCATTTCCTTGATGGTTTTGAAAAACAGGTTGAAGGTGCCGCCATAGATGGCGCTGGAGCAGACCATGTGCTGGCCCGCTGTGCAGATGTTCAGCACAGACAGCAGGGAGGCCGCCTGGCCGGAGGAGGTGATCATGGCCCCCACGCCGCCCTCCAGGGCCGCGATTTTCTGCTCCACGCAGTCGTTGGTGGGGTTGCCCAGACGTGTGTAAAAAAAGCCTTCTGCCTTTAAATCGAAAAGATCCCCCATTTCCTGGGAGCTTTCATAGGTGTAGGTGGTGCTCTGGACAATGGGCACCACCCGGGGCTGCCCGTTTCCCGGCTTATAGCCCGCGTGGATGCAAAGGGTGTCTCTCTGTAAATCTTTCATCTTTCTTCTTCCTTTCCTGATACAAAATGTATAACAAGGGGCGGGGCCGCCCCCTTGAAAACTGTTTGGGCTTATCCGAACCAAAGGGATTTCAGCCAGTTGGCAAGGCCGTCCGCCGCGAACACCACGCAGATGATAACCAGGATAAAGGCCAGGGCAGAAAGGGACTGCACTACCAGCCGCTTTTTGCTGGACATTTCCTCCCACTGGGGCGCGGGATCGTCCTCCTCCAGCTCCCGGCACAGGGCGGCGGAAAGCTCCCGGGCGGCGGGGAGATCCCGGAAGGGCACAAAAACGCTTTTGTCTGTGGGCATAATCTCGCTGTCATACAGGGGCACCGGCCTGCCCTTGGAAAAAGACTCCAGGCGGCAGTCTATATCGTGTTCCGCAAACAGGCTTTCCAGGCGGCCCGCCGTATACAAATCTGCCCGCTGGAGAAAAACGAAGTCCTCCTCCAGAGCCTCCCGGAGTTTGTTGCTTTTGCAGTTGGGGCAGCGGTGTTCATAGTCCTCGCAGACAGACTGGCAACGCTTGCAGTACAGCACCGGAATCCCTCCTTTTCAGGTTTTGCGTCCTTGACTATAATAAACCAAAAGGGCCGGTTTGTAAAGGCAATCTCACAATAAGGCAGGAGGAACCGCCTGAAAACTTTTCCGCCCAAGCCGCGTCCCGCCGAAGGGCGGCCTTGATTTATGGGGAAAAATATGAAATAATGGGAAGGAGAAAAAAGGGTTGAAAGGGGCATGGACATGCCAAGAAGAACGGTTGCCATTGAAAAAAACGACGGAGGGCAGCGGCTGGATAAATTCCTGTTAAAGGCTTATCCAAACCTGCCTCCGGCGGTGCTGTATAAATGCGTGCGGACAAAGGATGTGAAGCTGAACGGCAAACGGTGTCAGGCCGACCAGCGGCTGCGGGAGGGGGATGTGCTTACCCTGTACTGGCAGGAGGATTTTTTCCAGAAGGCGCCGGAAAGCCATGATTTCCTCAAGGCCCCCAAAGCCCTGTCCATTGTCTATGAGGACGAAAACCTTCTGCTGCTGGACAAAAAGCCGGGGCTTATCGTCCATCCGGACGAGCACTACCACTTCGATTCCCTCATTGCCCGGGTGCAGCACCTGCTTTACGACCGGGGGGAATATGACCCCCAGGCAGAGAACTCTTTTGCCCCGGCCCTTATCAACCGCATTGACCGGAACACCGGGGGCATCGTCATGGCGGCAAAAAACGCGGAAGCCCTGCGGGTGATGAACCAGAAGGTGAAAGACAGGGAGCTGGAAAAGAAATACCTGTGCGTGGTGTGCGGGCGCATGGAGGAAAAAGAGGGGCTGCTGACAGGATACCTCCAGAAGAACGAATCCCAGAACCGGGTGTATATCAGCAAAAAGCCTGTGCCCGGGGGCAAGTCTATCCGCACGAAATACCGGGTGCTGGAGGAGAGGCGGGACTTTTCCCTCCTGGAGGCAGAACTGCTTACAGGGCGCACCCACCAGATACGCGCCCACTTTGCCGCCATCGGGCACCCCCTGGCCGGGGACGGGAAGTATGGCAAAAACGCGGTGAACAAAAAGACAGGCTTTCCCTATCAGGCCCTGTATTCCTATAAGCTGGGGTTCCGCTTTACCACTCCCGCCGGGGCGCTGGATTACCTGAACGGCAGGGTGTTCACCGCGGGGGAGCCTTGGTTCCTCCGGGAATTCCGGCAGTTCCCCTAAAGAGGGCAGGCGGGTACAGCAGCCCGGCCCCAGCCGCATGCGCTTCGCGCAGGCGGGCCGCGCCTGGAAAAGGCGCAGGCCGCGGGGCTTCCGGGAAGCCCCGCGCTTGGGCCGCCCGGAAGCCAGCAGGGCCTTTGAAAAAGACGGCGCCGGCGTTTTTTGCCGCGCAACTGCCGGTTGCGGCATTTCCAAGCCCGCATGGTGGCCCGCAACCGGGAAAAATGCTATGCTGGGGACGCTATCCAAGCAGAAAGGCAGGCGAACAGGCAATGGAAAGAAACGTAATGGAAAACAACATGGCACTGGGGGAAAGGCTCCAGGCCCTGCGGAAGTCCCGGGGGCTTTCCCAGGAGCAGCTTGCGGAACAGGCAGGGGTGTCCCGGCAGGCGGTGAGCAAGTGGGAGCTGGGGGAATCGGTTCCGGAACTGGGCAAGGTGGTGGCCCTCAGCGAGTTTTTCGGCGTGACTACGGACTACCTTTTAAAAGGCAGCGAAACAAAGGCCGTCCCTAAAAGCGGCTGGGACCGGAAAAGCATCGGACAGGTGCAGTATGTGGTATCGGCAGGGCTTATGGCTATTGGGCTGCTGCTGGCCTTTAGGGGCTGGTATGACAGCCAGGAGGATTCCGTTATATGGAGCAGCATGATTATACAGGTGGCCGGGGTGGTTTGGTACTTCGCGGGTAAAATCGTCTCCCACCAGGAGGCCCCCTTTTTCATTAAAATGCTGGACTGGGCTTTGGGGCTGTTTATGCCCTGTTCCATGGCGACGGGGTACATCTTCTTCAGGCTGCTTACGCCGTACCCCCTGGATGTGGGCGTGCCCGCCACAGTGGTGTTCCTCTTCCTGTACGGGGCGGCGCTGCTGGCGGTGTACCGGATTTTAAAGAAAGCAGAGGCGCAGAAGCCTCCCGCAGATTAAGGGTTCCACCACCTATGAGGGAGAACTAAGAACCTGTATTCATAATCGAAACTGCTGGATGAGCGGGAATTTTGGGGGCAAGGAAATTTAACAAAGAGCGTCTCCCATAAGACCGCTTAGATGATGGCTGCAGGTTGTGAATACATTCTAAGGACTCAGCCCCTAAAGGGGCACCAGCGCATTACCTTCAAGGGCCGCTTTTGCAGCGGCTCTTTCATTTGCGGCCTATAAGGCTGTAAGAAAAGCCAGCGCCTTTAGGCGCTGGCCGGTAACCGGGGCTTTTAGCCCTTATGCCCCCCCTTTTTGCCGGGCGGTTTTGTTTTCTTAACTCTCCAAAAGCGCGTGCCCTATAGTAAACGCACTTGAAAATCGGGATGTACCGATTTTCAAACCAGGCGGCTTTACCGCCTGGTTCAAAAGAGGCATTCTGCCTCTTTTGGACTGCATTAACGATATCCTTCCAGCTCAAAGCACAGCGCGCACCGCTCCCCTATCCCAAAGGCTTCAAAATACCGCTCCTCCAGGGGGATCCATTTGTCCCGGAACTGGGAGAGCGCCTGGGAGCCATTGCGGGCTTCAATGCGGGCAAGCTGCTTTTGGGGGCTGACATGCAGGAACACCCGCAGGTGGTATGCGTCCCACAGGGCAGGATGGCAGCTATAGGAACCTTCTATAATGACGGCAGGGCCTGCCTCTATCCGGACAGGCGGGGAAAAGCTTTGGCTGTGGCAGTCATAGGGGCGGTAAACCGCATCCCGGCCTGCCTGGAGGGGGAGGAGCACTTCCTCTAAAAAGCGCTCCCTATCCACATTGCCTCCCGGTTCTGCCAGTCGGGCCTCCGTCCGCTGGGCTGGGCGCAGAAAGAAGTGATCCATATGCACAACGCCCCAGCCTGTCTCCTGGCGGAGCGCCTGGGCCAAGGTGGTTTTCCCGGCGGCGCAGCGGCCGTCTATGGCCACCAGGAAGGGAGACCCTGTCCGGGGTACCCCGGCGACTTTAGCGGAAGCGGCAGCCGCGTTAAGCTTCTGTATGTTCATGGGTCTTGTCCTTGTGCGCTTTAAAAGGCACCAGCCCGGTGCGGCCCAAAGCCAGCATGATGGTGGGGATTAAGATGAGCTGGGCCAGAATGCCGGGAATGGCGTTGATGAAGGCCCCTGCCAGGAACATCTGCAAGGTAAAGCCGTTTCCAAACACGCCCATTTGGATGGTCTGGACAATCCCCCAGACTACCCGGCCTGCCAGCATAGCCAGCACCAGGCTGCGGTAAAGCGCCAGCAGGCAGTGCCACTTGGAAAGGCTGTAAAGCAGGCCCGCGACCAAGCCGTAGGTCATCAGCTCAAAGGCCATGCCGGTTGCCATGGGGTAAAACGCCGGCGCGCCGAACAGCGCCGAGCGCAGCAGGGGCAGGACAAGCCCCACCACAGCGCCCTGCTGCCAGCCGCAAATCAGGCCGCAGAGCAGCACCGGGATATGCATGGGCAGGAGCATCTGGCCGATTTGGGGAATTTGCCCGGTGAAAAAGGGAAGCACCAGGCCAATCGCCAGAAACAGGGCGGGCAAGACAAGATTTTTTGAGATGGATTTCATAAAGGTCCCTCCTTCTTGATAATGGGGGGAGCGGTCAAACGCGCATGTTGCCATGTGCCCGGTCGGGCAGGGAATATGTACAAGGGTTTGCTGGGCGGATTTCAGAAGCTGCGCGGGGCGAACACACTCCGTAATGGTACGGGATGATTATAATACTTGGAGTGAGGTTTATGTCAAGCTTTATTTTCCAGCACAGCCCCCGTCTGCCGGGACAGCGGCAAGCTGGGCAGGGTTATATGATGAAACTTTTTTGAAAGGACATCCCCCAAACGTCTTTCCAGTTGCCATTTTTTGCCCAAGGTGCTATACTATAAATAAACGCCTTTGCGGGAGGAGTGTGCAGCTGTGGGGAAGATGTGCGGGAAAAGATGGCTGCCTTTTATGCTGGCAGCGTGCCTGCTGCTGGCGGCCCTGGCGGGCTGCGGCAACAGGGAAAAGGAGAAAGTGACGGTGGCCTTCTGGAGCGATCAGCTTACAGAGCGATATGGGCCGTATCTGCAGGAGTCCTTTCCGGAAGTGGACTTCGAGTTTTACGTGGCTACAAATTCCACAGACTTCTACCGCTTCAAGGAGGAAAACGGCAGCCTGCCGGATATCCTGACTGTCCGCCGCTTTTCCCTCAGCGACGTGGAGGGCTGGCGGGATTCCCTGATGGACCTCAGCGGGACGGAAATTGCCGCCTCCATCCACCAGTCCTACCTGCGCAGCTATACTTACAGCGACGGGGCGGTAAACTGGCTTCCCACCTGCGCGGAGGTAGACAGCATTGTGATAAACCAGCCCCTGCTGGAAAAGCACGGCCTTTCCGTTCCGGAAAACTATGAGGAGTTTGTGGCGGTGTGCAGGGCGCTGGAGAAAAAAGGGGTGCGGCCTTTCCTGTCCAATTACAGCGCGGACTTTACCTGCATGGAGCTGCTGCAGGGGCTTTCCGCTTCCCAGCTTACCTCCCAGGAGGGGCGGGAATGGCGGCAGCTTTATGAAAGCGGGCAGACAAGCAGGCTCAGCGAGGAGGTCTGGCTTCCTGTTTTCCAGCGCATGGAGGAGTTCCTGGACTACACCGGGGCTGTCCCGTCGGATGTGGGGCTGGAGCACCAGCAGGTGCTGGAGGCCTTCAGGAACGGGGAAGCGGCCATGATACGGGGAACAGGCAACGAGGAGGCTATCCGGGACAGCCAGGCCGGAGACGTTCTTTTGATGCCTTATTTCGGGGATACCCAGGAGGATAACTGGTATCTGACATATCCGGCCTTTCAGGTTGCCGCCAGCGCCCGGGCAGAGGAAAGCCCGGAGCGCAGGGCGCTGATTCTGGAAATCCTGGAAACTATGCTGAACGGGGAGGGGCAAAAGCACATTGCCGGCGGGCATAACATGATCCCCTACAGCAAATCGGTGGAGCTGCCGCTTTCAGAAGGGCTTTCCCATTTACAGCCCTACGCCGACAAGAACCGGCTGTATATCCGCCTTGCCTCTTCCGATATGTTTTCCATTTCCCAACAGGTGGTGCAGGGCATGATAAAGGGGGATTACCCCGACGCCCAGTCAGCCTTTGACGCCTTTAACCAGGCCATGTCCGCCCCAAAAGAGGAAAAACCTCCTGCCGCCCGCATTGAAACAGCCTACCCCTATGCTTTTAACCCCCAGGGGGGCAGCCCGGCGGCTTCGGCACTTTTCAATTCCCTGCGG
The DNA here is from genome assembly GCF_009936035.1 of Neglectibacter sp. X58. GTDB lineage: Bacteria > Bacillota > Clostridia > Oscillospirales > Acutalibacteraceae > Acutalibacter. The sequence goes on from NZ_QWEO01000021.1 coordinate 21,099, forward strand.
GAAATCCTGGGGGCCGACCTGCTCATCGGGCAGGCCTCCAATGTGGCGGGAGACATAGCCGCTGGGGACTACACCCTGGAGGAGCTGGGATACCTGACCATGGGGGAATCCTCCCTGGGCATTTTTTCCTGCCGGCTTACAGGGGAGCAGCTATACCGGTATGTGGAATATCTGCTTACCACCCCGGGCAAGCGCGGCTCTGTGTGCAACGACTCCACCCTGTACGTCTCCAGCGGCTTTGAAATGGAGGTTAAGCGGGAGGGCAAAGGCTATGCCCTCCGGAAGCTTACCATACAGGGCAGGGAGCTGGAGGGGCATTACGATGAAGGGCAGGCCTTCGATAAGGGGCGCCTTTACGAGCTTTTCCTGGTAGGGGATGAAAATGAGATGCAGCGGGAAGCCCTGGCGGCCGCAGGCGTGGAGGAGTACCTCCAGGTGGAGACAACCTTCAAGCTGGCCATTGCAGGCTTTCTGGCAGAAGGCAGGCAGCTTTGCGCCCCTACAGACTATATCACCCTGGAATAAGGCTTTTCCAAGGCAACTACTAGAGCGTGTACACACAAAGCAATCACACGCATCTTTTCGGGTTATTTTATGGGCTTCTTGTGTTAGGAATCCTCGAAAGGCGACAGCCTTTCTTGCGGTTCCTGCCTTGAACCCCACTAAATCCCCTCGAAAATCTGCATATTCAACTTATGTGAACACGCTCTAGAATGAAAACAGAAAATAAGGAGCGGCGCGGGGTGCAGGAAAGGCTTTTTTGTGCGGCCCCGGCCCCATTATATATCAGGCAAACGCGTTTGAAGGAGGCGCCCTGTTTCCTTTGGACTGCGCTGCTTATCACAACTATGACAGAGGGAACGTGGCTGGTATGAAATGGATGAAAACAAAGCAGAATATAGTATTGCCGGCTGTGCTGGCGGCAGGCCTTATCCTGTTCCTGCTGGTAGGGGGCGGATATTTCAGCGGGTATTTGCAGGAACAGATTTTCAGGGAGCGCTCTACCCAGCTCAATGAAATTACGGATCAGGTGCGCATAAACCTGAACAACGCCCTGGACGCCCACTGGATTTATCTGACTGCGGCGGTAAACCTTCTGGAAGAAGGGGAATATGCCGCGGGGGATGAGGCGGTGGCAACCCTGGGCAAGCTGGAGGAGCTGCTGGAAACGGAGAGCTACAGCGCCATCCTGATGCTGGTGGACAGCCAGGGCAACTGCTATGACCGGGAGGGCAAGCATGGGGTTTGGTCAGACCTGGACCGCATTTCCACCGGGGAGGAACGGTATACCTTTATCTCTGACAGCTTCATCTATGAGGGCAGCTACTGGGCCTTTGTGGAAAAGCTGGATACGCCCCTGGAAACAGGGGAGGGAGGCCCGGCCTTTACCCATGCCGTCCTGCTTAAGGATGTCAACACCCTGGCCCAATACTATAGCAGCGCTGCCTATGGCAGCCAGAACGAGACATATATCCTGAAAAGCAACGGCACCAGGATGCACGACAAGGTATCAGACGGCAACACCATCCAGGCCTACAATGTGCTGACTGTGCTGGAGGGGATGGAGGGCCAGAAGATCCCGGATATCCGGGCTGCCCTGCAGGGGCAGGACGCCGTCAGCACCAATTTCATGATGGACGGCAAGGAATATTACTACTGCCTGACCTCCCTTTCGGCATATGACACCCTGCTGCTCTTTTTAATCCCGGCAGAGTTTGTGGCCTCCGGGACCGTGGAAATGGTGGGCATGGTGCTGCGCACGCTGCTTATCCTCATTGTGGTGCTGTTCATTATGCTGGCGCTGGCGGCTGTGTCTATGGCCCGGCAGCACAGCAGCGCCCGGCTGTTTAAGCGGGAGCAGGAAAACCTGCGCCGCCAGGAAGAAATGAACAGGCGGCTGGAGGAATCCAACACCATGCTGCAAAGGGCCAAGGAGTCGGCAGAGCAGGCCTTCCAGATTGCGGAGGAGGCAAACCGGGCCAAAAGCTCTTTCCTGTCCAACATGAGCCATGATATCCGCACGCCTATGAACGCTATAGTGGGCTTTGCCGCCCTCCTGGCCCGGGATGCGGGAAACCCGGAAAAGGTGCTGGAATACACCAAGAAAATCACTGCCTCCAGCCAGCATTTGCTGGGGCTGATTAACGATATCCTGGACATCAGCAAGATAGAGGCCGGCAAGACCACCCTGAACCTTTCAGATGAAAGCGTGGTGGATCTGATTGAGAATATTGACTCCATTATCCGGCCCCAGATGAAGGCCAAGGGCCACACCTTTGAGGTGTACAGCCGGGAGTTAAAGCATGAACGGGTGGTTATGGATAAGCTGCGGCTGAACCAGATTCTTCTGAACCTTCTGTCAAACGCGGTGAAATACACCCCGGACGGCGGGCACGTCACCCTTACTGTGCAGGAGCTGCCCCAGCTTGCCAAGCACCTGGCCCATTACAGGTTTATTGTGGCAGACAATGGCTACGGCATGAGCGAGGAATACCAGCAGAAAATTTTCCACGCCTTCACCCGGGAGGAGGACAGCGTTACCAATAAAATCCAGGGTACAGGCCTGGGCATGGCTATCACCAAGAACCTGCTGGATCTGATGGGCGGTAAAATTTCAGTGGAAAGCCAGAAGGGGAAAGGCTCCACCTTTACGGTAGATTTGGAACTGCACATCAGCGAGCAGGCCATGGACCGGGATTTCTGGCAGAAGCACAACATTACCCGGCTGCTGGCAGCAGACGACGAGGAGGTTATCTGCCAGAATATCCAGATGACCATGGAGGGCACCGGCGTGGCGGTGTCCTATGCCCTGGACGGGCGCAGCGCCCTGGAGCAGGTAAAGCAGGCGGAGGAAGCGGGAGAACCATTCCACATTGTGCTGCTGGACTGGAAGATGCCCGGCATGGACGGCGTGGAAACAGCCCAGCGCATCTGCCAGGAGACAGCGCAGCCCCCTATCCTGCTGCTTACCAGCTCCGACTGGCCTGAGATAGAGGAGGAAGGCCGGGCTGCCGGGATAGACGCCTTCCTGCCCAAACCCTTCTTCCTTACCAGCTTTCGCCAAAAGGTGGAAGGGGTGCTGGGAAAAGGAGGCACAGAACCCGCCCCGGCAGAGCCTGAAGGGAAGGGAATCCTGGAGGGAATGCACATCCTGGTGGCGGAGGACAATGAAATCAACGCGGAGATACTGAGTGAGCTGCTGGATATGGCGGGGGCCTCCTGCCATATCTGCGAAAACGGCCAATTGGTGGCAGAGGCATTTGCCGCCTCTGCCCCGGGCCAGTACCAGCTAATCCTGATGGACGTACAGATGCCGATTTTAAACGGCTATGATGCCACCCGGAAAATCCGGGGCATGAGCCATCCCCTGGCGGTGCGCATCCCCATTATCGCCATGACGGCAAACGCCTTTGCCGAGGACATCCGGGACGCCCTGGAGGCCGGCATGAATGCCCATGTGGCAAAGCCCATTGACATGGGCGTATTGGAACAGACTGTCCGGGCTGTGCTGGAGGCCCAGGAAAAATAAAGGAACCGGGAGGCCCTTTGCTGGGGGCCTCCCGGTTTTTTGACGGCCTGGCTTGGGAAAAATTCCCAAGCCAGGCAGCTTTGCCGCGCTCACTATATTTTCGCGTCAACCTCTTTCAGGAAGTCAATGCAGCGCTTAACCTCCTCCAGGCCGGTAGGCTCCAGCCCTTCGCTTTCCACCACCATCTCCATGCCAAGGGCAATGGCGGTTTCCCGCACCTGGAGCACAGGGGCTTTGCCCAGCCCCAGGGACTTGCCTTCATGGCCGCCGATGCCGTCCTTGAGATGGATGACGCTGATGCGATCCTTGTGCTCTTTGAGGAAGGCCACGGGATCCTTATCAGCAGCAAAGACCCAGTATGTATCCACCTCCAGGTTAATGCTTGTGCGGCTGAGGATTTCCTCCTCAGGGATAAGGCCGTCCTCGTTGGGCTTGAACTCGTGGTCGTGGTTGTGGTAATGGAGGGTGATGCCTTCCTTTGCCAGCCGGGGCTGCAAAACGTTTACCCGGTCAATAAAGGCGTCTACCGCCGCCTTATTCTCCAGCTTCTCAAAGGGGATGATAATGTTTTCGCAGCCGATTGCCTTGTGGTATGCAATGGTTTCTTCCAGCACGTCATCCGTAAGCCCGGCAAGGCCCGTGTGGGTGCCGCTTACACGCAGTCCATACTGGTCAAGCCAGGCCTTAATCTGTTCTGCCGGATGGCCCATAAACCCGGCAAACTCCACTGCGGCATAGCCCATAGCCGCCACTTCCCGCAGGGCGCCTTCCATATCCTCCTTGGTAATGTCCCGGACGCTGAACATCTGCAAGCCATATTTCATAGTTATGTACGCTCCTCATCATAAAATTTGGTACTCCTTAATCATACGGCGCAAACTGGAAAAAGTCAAGCACCCGGAAACCTTTTAACAGGCTGAAACAGGATTTCTTTTTAAAAGCCTGGAGAATTTGCCGGAAGGCCTCGTCTTGCTGGTGCAGTGCCTTTCCTCCCTGCCAGGAGAGATGCACAAACAGCGGCAGATGAAGCCGCCGTCACTCCAGCAAGGCGGTATGCCCTTGAAATTTTTCCGCTAATTTGCTATGATATAGTCATATAAGGTGAAAAATGACATTTCTCACCTTGCGGGACAGTGGGAAGGGCAGGCTGCCGGTGCGGGCATTGGCAGGAGGATAAGGGAAAAACAGGAGGCGTTATAATGAACGTGAAAGAAATGGAAAAAACTTTCCTCGCTATTTTATCTGAAGAGCTGATCCCTGCCATGGGATGTACAGAGCCGATTGCCCTGGCTTACGCAGCCAGCCGGGCCAGGAAGGAACTGGGCAAAGCGCCTACAGACATCACAGCATATTGCAGCGGCAATATGATTAAAAACGTGCGGTGCGTTTCCATCCCCAATTCCGGCGGGCTTATCGGCATTGAAGCCGCTGTGGCCCTGGGAGCCTTCGGCGGCGCAGCCAGCCGGGGCATGGAGGTGCTGGAAGCCGTCACTACGGAAGCCCAGGCCCAAACTGCCGCCTTTTTGCAGGAAGGCCGCTGCCGGGTGGAGTACTTAAATTCGGAAATTCCCCTCCACTTTGTGGTGAAAATGACAGATGGGACAGATACTGTGGAGGTAGAGGTTCAGCATTCCCATATGAACATAGTTTCTGCGGCAAAAAACGGGGAAAGCATCTATCAGGGCGGCAGCGTGTCCGGGGAAAAGCCTGGAGCAGACCGCTCCTGCCTGGACATTGAGAGCATTAAACAATTTGCGGACACAGTGCCCCTGGAGAAAATAAAGCCGCTGATAGACCGGCAGATTCGGTGCAACATGAATATTGCCTACGAGGGCATATCCGGCGATTACGGGCTTTCCATCGGCCGCACCATACGGGCGTCTTATGCGGACGGCGTGGTAACCCGGATGAAAGCCTATGCCGCTGCTGCCTCGGAGGCCCGTATGAGCGGCTGCGATATGCCGGTTATCATCAACTCTGGCAGCGGGAACCAGGGCATTGCCTCTTCCGTTCCTGTTATCATCTACGCCAGGGAAAAAGATATCTCCCAGGAACGGCTGTACCGCGCCCTGGTTTTCTCGGCGCTGCTGACCATCCATCAGAAAGACCACATTGGCAAGCTTTCCGCCTTTTGCGGGGCGGTTTCCGCTTCCTGCGCGGCATGTGCGGCGGTGACCTATATGGTGGACGGCTCTGTGGAGCAGATTAAGGCCACCATCGACAACACCCTTGCCAACATCCCCGGCATCCTCTGCGATGGCGCCAAGATCTCCTGTGCCGCCAAAATTGCCACCAGTATCGACGCAGGCATGATGGCCCATTTCCTGGCCATGAACGGCAAAGAATATGAGGCGTTTACAGGGATATTGAAAGAGGAGTGCGAGGAAACCATTAGCTGCGTGGGATATATTGGCAAGGTCGGCATGCGCGAAACAGACAGGGAAATTGTAAAGCTGATGCTGTCCCAGAAGGGATAGCTTTTCCGCTGGTGTCCTGGATGAGGACAGGCTGGACACTATGCAGGCAATGAAATCTGTTGTAACAGGCCCCCGGCTTTGCCGGGGGTCTTTCTAATGCGGGCAGACCCTGTGCTGTTAAGCTGCGTGTCATGTTAGCCTGGTCTGACACCTGGATACTGTCTTTATCTGCAGCCCGTAAGCAGGCTGTTCTCTAGAAGTTTTCCATCGTCAGTTGTTTCCCGGCCTTGCCCTCCTCTAACTAGTGCCGGATGTATTCCTGAATTTTTTCCCTTTCTTGGCTTTACTTTAGCTTGAATTGATTTCCTTTGTGTGGCTGGTATGCTGCTTAGGTGCAGATAAATTTCTGTAATATTCGGGATGCCTCACCTTGATGCCCTCCATGAAGCAGAAAGCGGATCCACAGCGCCTTGCCTTTGCCGCATTCTGCTTTCACAGGACTTTACAGCGTATCATCAGTTACAGAATACCACAGCGTCATGGCAATAATCTTAATCCCAATTCCTTCAAAAACTCATTATGCCGGGCCTTTGCATCTTTAATATCATTCTCAATTTTTTCAAGCTCCTGCCGTACTTCTTCAATATCAACAATTTCTTCTTCAGGTGCAGTGCTGACATAGCGAGAAATATTTAGATTATATCCGTTTTTCTTGATTTCTTCCATAGAAACTCGGCGGGAATATTTTTTGTCATCTTCTTTTCGATATTGATATGTTTCAATAATCTTATCAATATGATCCGGATTCTCTGGATCAAGTTCATTTTGTCGTTTTCCTTTTTTAAAATACTCACTTGCATTGATAATCAATACATCCTCGTATTTTTTACACTTTTTGAGAACTAAAATGCAAACTGGAATACCCGTAGAGAAAAACAGGTTTGCAGGCAAGCCAATGATAGCGTCAATATTGCCGTCTTCAAGAAGTTTTGTTCTGATTTTTTCCTCAGCGCCGCCACGGAATAGTACTCCATGGGGTAAAATAATTGCCATTGTCCCATCATCGCTTAAAAAATGGAATCCGTGCAATAAAAAAGCAAAATCTGCTGCTGACTTTGGCGCAAGTCCATAGTTTTTGAAGCGGAAATCTTTTGTCATTTCTTCTTTTGGCTGCCACCTATAGCTAAAGGGTGGATTGGCAACAACTGCTTCAAACTGCATTTTTTTTGCTGGATTCATCTCGTTTAAGATATTCCAATCATTTAATAAGGAATCTCCGTGATGAATCTGAAATTCAGAATCCTTTACACCGTGAAGCAGCATATTCATACGAGCAAGGTTATAAGTAGTAATATTTTTTCCTGCCCATAAATCTGCCCGATACCATTCGCCCCAAATTGTTTCCGCACATTGATTAACAAAGAACCTGAACCACAAGCAAAATCAAGTACATTTTTCAGTTTGCTCTTTTTCCCGGTGCTGGGATCTTGACTGTCAAGGGATACAATTTGGGAAAGGATGGTTGAAACCTGCTGTGGGGTATAGAATTCGCCCGCTTTTTTACCAGAACCAGCAGCAAACTGACCAATCAAATATTCGTAGGCGTCGCCCAGAAGATCTGTTTCATTTGGGAATTTTGAAAGTCCTTGTGCGATTTCAGTTATAATCGAACAAAGCATAATATTTCGTTCGCCATAATTCTTTCCCAATTTATCAGAGTCAAGATTTACTTCTGAGAATAAACCACGAAATCTGCTTTCAAACGACTCATTCTCAATATATTTAAACCCACTTTGTAAAGTTTTCAGCAATTGACTGTTTTGTGTTCTTGCCAATTCATATATATTGCTCCACAAATATGCCGGTTTTATCACATAATGAATTTTACGACGCATTTGTTTTTCAAACATATCAACTTGATCTAAATTGCGAATATACCAGACTGCAAGAGGGATTACGTTGTGGCTATAGAGCATCTTATTATTACCATTCACAAAATCTTGTTTTGCTTTTTCAATTTTTTGATTGTCTTCTTCGTCTTCTTGTAACCCTAATTTCTCTGGTGAAAGAGATCTGCTGTATTTGGCAATAACGGATTTAAGCTCGCCAATATAGGCATCCAGATTCTCTTCGTTCTTTTTGATTTCTAGCGCACTTTTCTGATAATCACTACCCAATTCCTTTTTTACTGCCTCTTCATAATTATCGGACAGGTAGCGCAAAAAGAGAAAAGACAGCATATAATCTCTAAAATCATCAGCATTCATTGCGCCGCGCAGTTTATCAGCAATCGCCCATAATGTTGAGCCTAACTGTTTTTGTTGTGTGTCATTCATAATTTGCTACCTCTATCTTTCTGTAAACAGCTTATCGTTAAACTTGTAATTTTCCAGAAATCTATTCAGTATATTTCTAAAAATTTCCTTATTATCCTCAACCATTTCGAGAGGGTTAAATATCGAATGATTTCCATGGCTTAGCAGGTTTACCATTCGGGCAAAAAGCACATCGTCTAAATCGTCATCTTCCCGCTTTATGCAGTCGGAAAAATTATCGAACCCATGAAAAGCCGCTGTTTTCTCAAGGACATTTCTTAAAACATTAAAATGATACGTATAGATCTTTCCATTATCAGCCACTTTTTTTAGTTCCTTTAACAAAGCAACATGGTGAAAAAACGGAGTATCTCCGGTGGCTTTTACTATGTATTTGCTTGTCTCCTTATCAAAACTCAAAAAGCGGCTTGCTGTGCTTTCTTTTCTCAATTCATTATACATTACATTAAAAAACAGTGTGTGGTGGGTGGAAATAGCAGTTTTAATTTTACAATCTTTAAGCAATGCTGAAAGCTGACATGCTAACGCTACAACATTATTGTCGTCAAGGGAAGAAATTGGATCGTCAATATAAATATATTTAACCCAGTCATAAGATAAAGCTTCGTCATTTACAAGTTGAACAATAGCAAGAAAGAAACACCAAATAAACAGATTCTCTTCGCCACGGGAAATTTTTATTCCAGTTACCGTTTCCTCTCCAGTTCTGCTTTGCACGTCTCGTGAAAAACTGACATATCCTTCATCATAATAAATTGTAAAGTCGAAATCCGCGTGAATCCGCAAAAACCCCCGTATGCGGGTGTCCATTTCAAGATCTCTCAAGCCATCAAAGAAGTGAGAATTTGTGTTAAAAGTAACTTTCTGTCTATATCTCCTTCCAAATCATTGTTCCAAGTGAAAAGATCTTCAGTAAATGCATTATAATATAGAGTATCTTGTATTCTTTCATCACTGCCTCGAATTTTTTTCTTTCCCAAATTTTTAAATTCAATAGAGAGCCTTGTTTTTCCGGTTCCATTATAGGCAAACAGAAGATAGTAGCTTTTTGTGTCGGGTGTATCTTCAGTTCCCAGCGTATCACGAATATTGCGCGCTAGTCTTTTTAGGTTTGTAAATCGTTTTGTACTACTCATACATCTGCCTCCTCAAGAGAAGGAAACAATCCCTGCATTAATCCTTTCTTGTGTTTTTTTAACTGCTTCACTTTGTTTGACTGCTCTGTAATCATGGTATCTATCTCTGACAAGCAGTTGGCAATTTTTTGTTGTTCATTTTTATCTGAAACTACCGGAATTTTTATTTTTAAAAAATCAGTTTTATTAATAATAGGTAAAGTGGACTTTGGAATTTTAGTTTTTATAGAAAAGCTTTTTTGAAGCAAAGAGTAATAAATAAATTCATTATCGTAGCAAGGTTTAGGGATAATAGAATTAATCTGTTGGTTTGTAACACAATGATATACGGATAACGCCATCTTTCCGATAGATGCTATGCATGTAAACATTATAGTGTGCTTAGGCAAAATCTTTATTTTAGGAGTTCCTACAACAGTTCTTTGAGTGTGGTACTGATACTTGTTTTCTGTAATATCTGTTGGTGTAACAAATTGTATATCACCATCCCACAAAGCAGCATCTGAAGTAGATGGAGTTTTTCCAGTTGCTATATCGCCAAGTTTTCCTATTTCTTCATGTTTCCACTCTCCACATCCCTTAAACTCAGGAAATCTCCATTCAGGCAGAGCTTTTCCCTCCACAGGGAACAGCTTTTGCATCAAGCCTTTTTTGTGTTTTTCTAATGCTTTCAGTTTGCTGCTTTCTGCGTCAATCAGCTCATCAATGGAGGATAAACAATCAGCAATCTTTTGTTGTTCATCGAAATCAGGTAACGCAAGTGGCATACTCCATAAATATTTTGTATCAACACTTAAAGCCCCGTGCGCTCTTGCGCCTACCTCAATATATTTCCTCAGCCAATGTCCGTGATAGTTATTGTGCCACAGATAATCAAAAAATGGAGGATATGAGCCATTATCAGTAATTCTAAAGCAAGTAAAAATACTGTTGGGGACAGCAGCTATATCGTTTTCTCCAAGCATAGAAATATAGCCTTCTGGGAATTGCTTTGTTGCGCTTTTGTTATATGCAAAATCATATTTCTTTATAACAATATAATTTTTATAAGAGTCCCCAGCTATTTCTCTCCCGAACTTTTCTGCTTGTGGTACTAAACCAACTCCAGATGTCACACTCATAAGAGTGTATTTATTTTCTCCAGCTTTTTCTTTTATGATAGACGATATTTTCCCCAATTTCGTAATCCTCAACCCATTCCCGGTATATTCTGGAAACCTTAATAATTTAGGCACTATTCCTTTTTTCTTATTCATACGCGTTCAACCCCACAATTTTACGGCCCTCTGCTAATTTCTTTAACAAGGGAATCAGGTCATCCATCAAATCAAGTTCTTTTTGCGTTCTTTCTCTCCAGCTTAAGTCAAGCGGAGCCAGAAGATCGCTAAGTTTTTCTCCGTCAAAAATCATCCGGTCGATGATTTCCTGAATGAATGCCTGCAAACTTTGGATTTCAATTCCGTGCTTTTCTGCAATGGCAGTGATTTCTTGATTGTTTTTCCGTTCTCTGAATTTCTGATACCCTGCTTTAATTTCCTTTTCATCCAAAGCCACACCAACTTGAAGCGAGTCGATATATTCAATAATGTCTTCTCTTTCATCAAGCAAATTGGAGGTAGCAGAAAGCTTACCGATGAGTTGTTCTTTGCTCATTTTTTTCTTTTTTGACTCGAGCTGAGTATACTTAGAAATCAACGCCATGATATAGTCATAATCAATAATGGCAGACGAAAACAGAACAAACTCGAAATCAAGCTGTTCAACTTCAGAATTTTTATCCTCGTTCTCTTTTCCTTGTTCCGCTTTCAGCCTTTGTGCCACATCAATATAAGCGCCACGGAACGCACGCAGGGTATCCTCCGGCAACAGCTCCTCAATTTTTTCTGCGTCTTTTTCTTCAATTTCCGTGTACTGCTCCAACTGTGTTTTTAAACGCTGCACTTCCTTGAATTTATTGATAAATTCACATCTTGCGGCGTCACCTTTCAGATTGCTCACTTCTTCAGGCCTGCACTCCAGGCCCTGAGATTCCATAAACTTTTCCAATTCACTTACTGCCTTATCCAACTTCTCAACAACCTTTGGCGCTGGGTCAACAAGCCAGATTTCTTTTGCCCGATTGTTATTATCTTCACCGGAAAACAGAGCAATTGCTTTATCTACTTCATCTGACTGGCTTCTGAAATCAAGAATATTACCATAAGGTTTTGTATCGTTTAAAACCCGATTTGTTCTGGAAAATGCCTGAATTAGCCCATGATATTTTAAGTTCTTATCTACATACAAAGTGTTCAGATACTTAGAATCAAAACCAGTCAGAAGCATGTCCACGACAATGGTGATATCAATCTTGTTTTTATGGGGATAATCTGCGTTGGTATATTTTTGATCTTTAATTCTTTGCTGTACATCCTGATAATACACATCAAAATTGATAATGTCATGACTGGCTCCATACTGTTCATTATAGTCTTTGATAATACCTGTCAATGCTTGCTTCTTTTTATCAGGTTCTTTTTTGTTATCTTCTTTTTCCTGTGGAAGATCCTCTTGAATTTGCTGAACATCCTTATTACCTTCCGCCGGTGGCGAAAATACGCAGGCGATATTCAATGGCGTAAATTTACTTTCAGCAGCATCAATACAATTTTGTTGTGCTTCTTTGAACAAGTTATAATATTCAATGGCGTCATTGATGGATGATGTGGCTAAAATAGCATTGTATCTTCTGTAGCTTGTTACAGCATCATGTTTTGACAAAATAGTTTGTACCACAGCCTTTTTTTGTTGTTCCTCATTGATTCTTGAAGCATCTCTGTCATTTTCCGGCTTGAAGTAGTCAATATGGAATCGCAATACATTTCTGTCGTCGATGGCATGAGTAATCGTATAAGCATGCAGCTCTTTTTCAAAAATATCCTTCGTGGTTGTATAAGAGCCTATTGTTCCATCAATTTGCTTGTAAGTTGCATTTTCTTCAAAAATAGGCGTGCCAGTAAACCCAAAAAGCTGAGCCTTTGGGAAGAAGTCTCTGATTGCTTTGTGGTTCTCTCCGAACTGCGAACGATGGCATTCATCAAAGATGATGACGATCCTACTATCTCTCAAAGGCGCTAATCTTTCTTTATATGTCAGCTCACCTTTTTTCTTTTTGCCCTTACTTCGTTTATTATCGTCGTCAAGCGCCAAACCCAACTTTTGAATAGTCGTTACAATGACCTTATCCCGATAGTCCTCTGAAACAAGCCTTTTTACCAAAGTTTCCGTATTGGTGTTTTCTTCCACACATCCCTCTTGGAACTTATTGAATTCCTCTCTGGTCTGTCGGTCAAGATCTTTTCTGTCCACCACAAAAAGACATTTTGCTATGTTGCGATTATCTTTTAATAAAGTAGATGCTTTAAAAGATGTGAGAGTTTTACCGCTTCCTGTTGTATGCCAAATATAGCCATTTCCTCTGTTTTGCTCAATGCAGTCTATAATGGCTTTAACCGCATAAATTTGATATGGCCTCATAATTATCATTTTCTGTTCACTTGCTACTAAGACTATATATTTGCTAATTAGTTCACCCAAAGCACATTTGCGTAGCACAGCCTCAGAAAAATTGTGCAAATGGGTAATTTTCTTATTATCCTTATCGGCAAATTGATATATCGGTAAAAATCGCTCATCAGCATCAAAAGCAAAATGTTCTTTGTTGTTGTTGGCAAAATAATAGGTATTGCTCTCATTGCTGACAATAAAAAGCTGCATGAAACAGAGCAAAGAATTTGTATATCCATTCCCGGGATCATTTTTATAATCGACAATCTGTTCCATCGCCTTTTTGGGAGTAATTTGCAGCGACTTTAATTCAACTTGTACAACAGGAATGCCATTGATAAGAATAATAACATCGTATCTATGGTAACTATTTTCAGTGTTAATACGAAGCTGATTAATCACCTCATACTCGTTTTTGCACCAATTATTTGTATTTACAAGGGTGTACTGTAAGGGTGTATCATCATCTCTTTTAAATGTGTTCGTTTCTCTCAAGATTTTTGCCGCTGAAAACACATCAGGTGTAATAATATTTTCTTTTAACCTGGCAAATTCAACGTCGCTTAATCTCACTCTATTAAGTGCCTGAAAATGCTTCCTGAAGTTTTCCTCCAAAGAGGCTTTGTCTTTAATATCTTCTCGATATATATACTTTAACTCTTTAAGTTTTTCAATAAAACTCAATTCAATTTGTTTCTCATTCTTCATATTGCGACACCTTTCACCTGGCTGGCTGCTTCTAATGCCTCTATCAGTTCTTGATCCAAATTGTTCTTTTTACAAAGTTCAACCAAAGCGTGTCTTGCAATCTGATTTGGTTTCGATTTATTATTCTCCCATCTATTAACCGAAGTGAATCCCATATGTAATTCTCTGGCTAATCCTTCCTGGGATAAACTCAGTTGGGATCGAATATTTTTAACAACTTCAGAAATCACCATAGCGCGGTTCCCCTTATCTGTTCAAACTCTTGCATCGTGTATTATAGCATAAGCTATAGCAAATTGTAAACATCCCACAACCGTTTGGGAATGCAGCGGCCAAATTGAAAAGGGGCCAGAGGAAACGGGTATAGATAGTGAATCAGTAAGGAATAGTTGTAAGTCCGTATCTGAATGAGCACATTTTATCAGGAGCACTGTCCAGAGAACGCCAGGCGGACAAAAGCATGATATGTCTGCGCCCCACAGGCTTTTAGGCAACCCCATAACCGTGGCATTGAACGGATGGATAAAAGAAAAATTATCCCTTGGCTTTGGACTGGCATTCGCTGAAGATTTGCCTAAGTATGTTTATTGCTGCGGCATTGGGGTATAGAAGCCCCTCCCGTATAAGCCTGGCTGTGTTTTGAACCTTCGTGTGGTTTTACGCCTGCCTTTCAGGAGACTCATGTAGTGACTATGCAGAAAAACTTGTGAAAACAGTTCTCCTTGCTTTTTGTTATCCTGCTTTTGGCAGCAGCACCGTTTGTCCGCCGTAAGCTGAATTTTATACTGCCTCTATACTGGATTATTAGAGCTGCTGAAGGCTGTTTTCTGCTGCATATTATTGACATGGTCAGGCGGAACATGGTATTATAACATAGATTTTTCGGTGGATTTGTGAGGACAACAGAAAACGATACCAGCATTGTGAGATAGCAATTTATTTTTGGGAAAAGCGTTTCGGCATATTTTTGGAAATGTGCTGGGGAAGCGCGGACTGGGAATCGTTTAATACGGAGGGCAGGCATATATGGATTATTCAGGGGAGCTGTTGGAACGGGCTTTGGAGGCTCACGAGCAGCACAGCGGCATGCGAAGCGTTCAGAATTTGGAAGCTGTTATCAACGAGGGCCTGCGCGTGGCCCTGCTGGAGGAGACGCCGGATCAGTCGCTGCAGGTGTTGCTGGAGCATCTGGGGAATGCGCTGAGCGGGGAACGGACCTATATATTCGAGCAGAACGAGTCTGGCTGCGATGATAATACTTATGAATGGGTGGCCGAGGGGGTGGAGCCAGAAAAAGACAGCCTCCAAAACGTCCCTCCGGAGGTGTGCGCAAGCTGGTACCGGAAGTTCCGCGTTGGCAAGCACATTGTCATTGGAAGCCTGGAGGATATCCGGGAGACAGAATCGCTTCAGTATGAAAACCTGAAGAGGCAGGGCGTACATTCCCTTGTGGTGGTTCCCCTGTATGACGGCAAAAAACTCATTGGCTTTTACGGCGTGGACAACCCTCCTGTAAGGTCGCTGGAGTATGCGTCGAATATGCTCCAGACCGCGGCATACTTTATCGTATCCTCCCTGAAACGGCGGAATCTGGTTCGGGAGCTGCAAAAGCGGAGCTATAACGTGTTTCACGCCCTTAGCATGGACTATCTTGGCATATATAAGGTGAATTTCGACACAGGCGAATGCGAGGTTTACCGCAACAGCGGGCAACTGGAAGTGGATTGGGCGGTTAATTTCCAGGACGGCTATGCGGCGGCAATGGAGCGGTATATTTCCACCTATGTGGTTCCCCGGGATCGGGACCGGCTTCGCGCTGTGACAGACAAAGGCTATGTGCTGGCCCGGCTTAAGGCCAAGAAAAAGTTTTCGGTTCGATACCAGGTAGAGGACTGTTCTTCCGGGCTGAAGCACCTGGAGATTCATTTTTCCGCCACTGAGGACACAACGGCGGAAAACTGCGCCATTTTCGCCCAGCGGGATGTGAATGCCCTTGTAGAGCAGGAGGAGAAGTACAAGCTGGAGGCAAGGCAGAGCCTGGAGGACATTCTGGAAGGAGCACGGACGGGCATCTGGACTATAGAGCTGGAAGACGGCTGCCCGCCCAGAATGTATGCGGACAGAACCATGCGGATTCTCCTGGGCGTGCCAGAGGAAATTGAGCCGGAGGCGTGCTACCGGCACTGGTTTGAAGGCGTTGATCCGGATTATGTAGAGATGGTGGAGGAAGCGGTGCGGGAGATGCTGAAAAGCGGGCGTTCTGAAGTGGTTTATCCCTGGAACCATCCAAAGCTTGGGAAGATCTATGTCCGCTGCGGCGGCGTGCCGGACAAAACCTTCAAAAAGCCCGGCGTCAGCCTGAACGGATACCACCAGGACATCACGGAGACTATGGTGACGAGGAAGAAGCAGGAGCAGTCCATCATGGAGCTTCTGGAGCGGGTGAGGCAGGCGAACTCGGCAAAAAGCGAATTCCTCTCCCACATGTCCCATGATCTCCGCACGCCTATCAACGGGATTCTGGGCATGCTGGCTATTCTGGAAAAAAGCCAGCACGATGCCCAAAAGCAGCAGGAATGCCGGAAGAAGATCCGCGTGTCAACAGAGCATTTGCTGTCCCTGGTGAACGACGTTTTGCAGGTCAGCAAGCTGGAGAGCGGAAGGCCAGCGGCAGTGGAAGAGCCTTTTGACCTTCACGAGGCGCTGGAAGACTGCATTATGATTCTGTCTCCCCTGGCAGAGGAGCGGGAAATCCGGCTGGAGCTGGAGGATTCCGGGCTGCGGCACAGCAGGGTCATCGGAAATCCGCTGCATTTGAAACAAATTATGACCAATGTTATCGACAATGCGCTGCGGTATAACCGGCCCTATGGCTCTGTTTTCGTCCGGGCTGAGGAAACCTCCTTCCACGACGGGACGGCAAACTGCCGGTTTGTTATTGAGGACACTGGAATCGGCATTGGAGAAGATTTCAAGAAGCATATTTTTGAGCCGTTCACACAGGAGCATCAGGGCGCGAGAACCAACTATAACGGCGTAGGGCTTGGCATGTCTATCGTAAAGAAGCTGGTCGATCAGATGAAGGGGACGGTGAAGATAGACAGCCAGGTTGGCAAGGGGAGCGTGGTTCAGATCACGCTTCCTGTCCGGGCCGACGAGGCGGGAAATGGAGCGTCCGCAGACGAGAACTGGAGTATGCCGGAGAATATTGCCGGGATGCGTGTGCTTCTGGTGGAGGACAATGAGATCAACTGTGAGATTGTGGAGTATATTCTCCGGGACGCAGGCGTGGAGGTTGTAACTGCCAACAACGGAAAAGCCGCTGTGGACGCGTTTGCAGGGTCTGAGCCGGAGGCCTTCGACTGCGTGCTCATGGATTTGATGATGCCGGTCATGAGCGGATATGAGGCGGCGCGGGTGATCCGCAGCCTGGGCAGGAGCGATGCGGAAACTGTGCCCATCATAGCGCTGTCCGCCAACGCTTTCGACGAGGATATTGCAATGGCAAAGGACGCCGGGATGGATGAGCACCTGGCAAAGCCGGTGGATCTCCGGAAAATGTTCCAGGCCATGAGCCGGCTGAAAGGCTGACAAAGTGGGAGGAGGAAGATGGCAACCAAGTGTTCTTGGCTGCCATTCGAGAGATTTCAAGATTTGTCCCGAAATTATAAAACTACTGGAATGCAAACCCGAGAAAGGGCACAGCCCAAAGAGCCAATCTGTTCTTTGGTAGCTTAATGATATACCGCGCCGGACATTCCCCTTCTGGCACAGTTCTTGACATCTTTTTGAAAATTTGGTATCATGATTTTATTATAAATCAGATTTCCCGCAAGGAGGCACAGCCATGAAACCCCGGCTAAAACGCATAGGCATTGGCGCTGCAGGAGGCGCAGGACTTTTACTGATTTTCTGGCTGTTAGGCGACGTTGCCCATATTATCGGACTGAGCCTGCAGGACAGCAGCTTCTTTCTTGGGCTGGTTTTATTCCTTCTGGGCCTGCTGATGATTACCCGGGGCGGGAAAGGCACAAAATATGTACCTGCCTTTGGCCATCCCAATCAGAATGCTGTCCAGAATTCTATCAATCCCAGCCTCGCTGGGGAAAAGGAACCCAAGCAAACAAGAGATGCAAAGGAAGTGCGTACCGCTCCCCTTGTCTGCGTTGGTGCGGGCCTGCTGAACCTTTTGGTCTGTGCCATCACGTTTTTATTCTAAAAAATCCAGCAAAAATCTTGGCTATCCTCTGTTATATGTATGATAAAACCTTGAGCAAATTTCTGAACTATCTTTTCATAATCCCGGCAAATAGCAATACGTTATGGCTTTACTGTGATAAGGAAGTATTCGCGGCAACTTATTATCAACGCTGATAAACAGAGTGCAGACAAAAGCAGAGAACACATCGCTTTCATTAGTGATGTGTTCTCTGCTTTTCTGTTCTGCAATAGAACACCGTTTTTGAGAGCAGATATATAAAACCTTGCCCTATCATTGGCGGGAAAAGGCTCCCGTCCTCTTCGTGGGATTTGACTGGCGCTTCTTGAGCGGGGCCGTAAGAACAAAAGCGCGCTGCTTATAAAGCCATGTGCAGCTCTCCGGTAGGGCTGAAGCCCAGGCTTTTATAAAAGGCCTGGGCTGTGAAATTATCGTCCCCGGTGAGGAGGGTAAGCTCGGAAGCGCGTTGGCCCTCACAGAACTTGACGGCGGATTCCAGCAGGGCGCGGCCTGCCCCCTGCCTGCGCCAGGCGGGATCCACAAAAAATTCCGTGATCTCCCCAGAAGGCTCCTGGTAGCAGAAGGAACGCTTGAGCAGACAGCAGCAAAAGCCGATTAAAGCCCCGCTTTCTTCTGCTTCTGCCACGAAAACCTGTTCAGGGCCGGGAGCCTCCAGGGCAGCCCGGATGCCCTCTGGCGTCTGATCCCCAGGGCCGTTGAAGGCCTCATTCAGGCGCAAAAGCTGGGGCGCATCTTTTGGCTGGGCAAACCGGATAGTGATAGGCATAAAGAGCCTCCTTCTCAATCCTATTTTGGGTATAGGGCGCAGTGCCCGGGAAGTAAGAAAAGTATAGCATTTTCAAAGGGTTTCCACAAGAGAGACTGCGGATTTCTCAGGTTCAGTCCTGGCAGATGGCCATCTTTGGGAAGAAATTTCACATTCCGGCAGACTTAATTGCTTTCCTTCGGGAAGAATGGTATAATTTATCATATTATTACAGTACAAATTGAGGGGAAAGGGGCGCGGCTATATGAGACGCTGGTTACCCGGCCTGTTTTTGGCTTTGCTCCTGTTGCTCTTTTCCCTGCCTGCCGCTGCCCAGGAGGAGTGTGCCTTTCGCGGGACGCTCTCTGCAAAAGAGGGCCGGGGCGGCAGTACGGTTGATCTAACAGTATACTATGATGGAAGCTTAGGCCCTTTAGGGTCTTTTGTTTTTTGGGTAGATTTTGATTCCCAGCGTCTGGCCTGCCAGAAAGTGAGCCTGGGCGAGGGGCTGCGGGGGCATTACACCCTTGATGATACAGTGGGGGATGGGCAGGCAGCCGCAGTCTACACCCAGAAAACGGCGGACACAGCCTACGGGGATGCCGGAGAGGTTCTGAAGTGCCGTTTCCAGGTGCGGGAGGGCGCGCCGGAGGGGGACGGGGATTTCCGGCTGCGGACAGCCCAGGTCTATTCCCCTCAGGGAGAGCCTCTATGCCCGGACAGGGAGGAGGCTTTGCCCTTTGCTGTCCTGGGGCCTGTCAGTTCCACAGCCGCTTTGTTGGATTTGGCCCCTTCCCAGGGGGCTTTGGATCAGCCCTTTTCCCCAGAACAGTTTTTTTATACCATGACAGTGCCCTATGAGGTGAAAACCCTCACTTTTACGGCAACTCCGGCGGAGGGGGCTTCCTGCCGGGTGAACCGGAAAAACCTGGGGGCCGGGGGCAGCGAAACAGAGTTTCAAATTACGGTGACAGCGGCAGACGGGAAAACAAAGCAGGTGTACCGGGTTACAGTCTACCGGCAGGAAAAGGAGCCTTTAAGCGGGGAAGCGTCCCTCTTGGAGCTTGCCCCTGACACAGGGAAGCTGGAGCAGACCTTTTCCCCGGACAGGCTCTCCTATACCATGACAGTGCCCTATGAGGTAAAAACCCTCACTTTTACGGCAACCCCGGCGGAAGGGGCTTCCTGCCGGGTGAACCGGAAAAACCTGGGGGCCGGGGGCAGCGAAACAGAGTTTCAAATTACGGTGACAGCGGCAGACGGGAAAACAAAGCAGGTGTACCGGGTTACTGCCTACCGGCAGGAAAAGGAGCCTTTAAGCGGGGAAGCGTCCCTCTTGGAGCTTGCCCCTGACACAGGGAAGCTGGAACAGGCTTTTTCCCCGGACAGGCTCTTCTATACCATGACAGTGCCCTATGAGGTGAAAACCCTCACTTTTACGGCAACCCCGGCAGAAGGGGCTTCCTGCCGGGTGAACCGGAAAAACCTGGGGGCTGGGGGCAGCGAAACGGAGTTTCAAATTACGGTGACAGCGGCAGACGGGAAAACAAAGCAGGTGTACCGGGTTACTGTCTACCGGCAGGAAAAGGAGGACAATCTGGAAAGCGGGACAGGGGAAGCGCTGCTGCTGTCCCTTGTCCCGGAAACAGGGCAGTTGGATCAGGCCTTTTCCTCTGACAAGCTCCGTTACACCATGACAGTGCCCTTTTCCGTTACAGCGGTCACCTTCCAGACCCAGCCTGCCCCAGGGGCTTCCTGCCGGGTAAACCGGAAGAATTTAGGGGCCGGAGGCAGTGACACGGAGTTCCTCTTTACCGTAACGGCGGCAGACGGAAAAACTAAGCAGGTATATAGCGTTACTGTACACAGGGAAGAAAGGGAAAGCAGCAGCGCTTCAGGAAAGCTTTCTCCCTCCCCTGGGCAAAGCCCGGCACCCTCCCCGTCCCCGCCCCGGGAGGGTGAGGATGGCCCATACCCCACCAGCGTGCCGGTGCCTGTAGAAGGAGAGGAAGGGCAGGAGGCCGCCCTGCCGGAAATACTGGTGGAAAACCAGGACAGATCCCTTGCGTACACCCTGGCGCTGGCAGCTTTCCTTGTCCTGCTGTATGTTTCCGGACCGGTTTCCCGCTGGATTTTTCAAAAGAAAGAGAAGGCCGGGAAGGACAAGAAATAGAACGGCAGGCAGCGCAAAAGAACACCGGAAATGCAAAAAAGCCTGAGGCGGATTTTTTCCGCCCCGGGCTTTTCGTCTATCTCTTTAGCGCAAAGAATTATCGGCTAAGCCGGGGGGATAAAAAGCTTTATAGTTAACACAGTTCAAAAGAGGTGACCTCTTTTGAACCAGGCGGTAAAGCCGCCTGACTTTAAAATCGGTAAATACCAATTTAAAAGTGTGTTTACTATAGCATAAAGCATTGAGCGAAGCGAGTTGACAGATAACATGTGCAGGACATAGATGCAGTCAATAGAGAAACAGGGCTTGGCCCATTTACGGATAGCAGTCGTTGCACTGGCGAATCTTTTTAGTACCTCTTGAGAGGCAACTGGCACTATGCCCTTTTAGGGCTGTGCAAACCATGCGTTCTGCGCGTATTATTGTAATGCTTGCAGAGTAACTATTTTTGCAAAAAGGCCTTGATTTTCTTTCGTGTGTCAGGTATAATAGAAGCTGCTTGATGGCGGCAATATAATACAGTATTTCTGTTTCATTATTGCTTTAGCATAAACCCTTGATTTTATGAGGCTTTTGGCAATTTAATCAGGGGTTGGGACTTAATAGATGCCGGTGTGATGGAATTGGCAGACGTGATGGACTCAAAATCCATTGGTAGCGATACCGTGCCGGTTCGAGTCCGGCCACCGGCACCACGAAAGTCCTCAGTCGATGATACAATCGGCTGAGGACTTTTTAATTTTGCCTATGAAAAAGCCTTGTAATC
>NZ_QWEO01000001.1 GCF_009936035.1 Neglectibacter sp. X58
CAGCGTTTGATGATAGCGAGAATCTTCCTGCTGAAGCCGAAGATTCTGATAGCGGACGAACCCACGTCCATGGTGGACGCCTGTTCCCGTGCGACGATTCTGGATATGCTGCTGAAGCTGCGGGATGAGATCAATATGACCATCATCTTCATCACCCACGACATTGGCCTGGCGTACTATGTATCCGACTCTGTGTACATTATGGAGCATGGCGCGTTTGTGGAGGCAGGCCCTGCGGAGGATGTAATTATCCACCCGAAGGCGGCTTATACCAAGCGGCTGATTTCCGACGTGCCCAAGATTTTCAGCGAATGGGATTTGAGCACGGTGGGGTAAGCGGAATTTGATAGAAATTTAAAAAACTCCCTGTCCAGCAAAAGCTGGGCAGGGAGTTTTCTTGCTTCAAGGATTCTTCTTTCTGTCCTGCTGAATCAAAATGCGCAGGGCGGCCACAGCAGTTTTGATAGCGGCTTCTGTGTCGTGAGCAATGGGGTTATCAAGCCCGGCCTTTCCACGCTCCTGATTGCCCATTGCCAGGAAAACAGCGCCGGCCCGCACCCGACGGTAGCTGGAAACAATAAACACCGCCGCGGATTCCATCTCGGAGGCCTTGCAGCCAAGGCGTTTCCAGGCCTCCCATTTTTGCAGCAAATCGCCGCTTACAGGCTTGGTTTCCGGATCGTGCTGCCCGTAAAAGGAATCTTTGCTCTGCACAACGCCAGTATGGCAGGGGAACCCCTGCTGTTCAGCGGCCTGCACTAAGGCGTTTACCACAGTTAAATCCGCTACAGCGGGAAATTCAATGGGGGCATACTCCCGGCTGGCGCCCTCCATGCGGATTGAACCTGTGGCAACCACCAGATCCCCTCCCTTTACGTCCAGATCCATCCCTCCGCAGGTGCCCACCCGCACAAGAGTGTCTGCCCCGCAGTTTACCAATTCCTCTACCGCGATGGCGGCGGAAGGCCCGCCAATGCCTGTGGAGGTGACACTGACCCGCTCTCCGTCCAAGAGACCCGTGTAGGTGACAAACTCCCGGCTGTCCGCTAGGAGCCTGGGGCTATCAAAGTGCCGGGCAATCTTCTCGCAGCGCTTGGGATCCCCGGGCAGGATAACGTACCGGCCCGTGTCCCCCGGGCGCAGTTGGATGTGGTATTGCAGCCCTGCTTCCCCTGAATAGTTTTGCATATGGCGCTTCCTCCTTACCGGATTTTATCTGTATGTATCATACCATTGCTTTTAAAAGATTGCAAGGGAAAAGAATATGGAGAAGAATAACCGCCTGAAAACTTCCAATAAATAAGACAGAATATAGATAAAATGGTGTATGTGCGCTTCCCTGGGCGGCACGCCTCCCATTAAAATTAGAGCAACTTCAGGAACACACTCTGATTTTGGAGGGAGAGCTATGAAAGGAAAAATTTATGGCTACATGCGGGTGTCCAGCATCGACCAGAACGAAGACCGCCAGCGGCGCGCCTTATTGGGGCTTGTTCCGGCCGAAAACCTGTTTATGGACAAGCAGTCTGGCAAAGATTTCGAGCGGCCCCAGTACAAGCGCATGGTGCGCAGGCTGCGGGCCGGGGACTTGCTCTATGTTTCCAGCATAGACCGCCTGGGCCGCAATTACCGGGAGATTCTGGAGCAGTGGCGGGTGCTGACCAAGGAAAAGTCTGCCGATGTATGCGTGCTGGATATGCCGCTGCTGGACACCCGCCGGGGGAAGGATTTGATGGGCGCCTTCATTGCCGATCTGGTGCTGCAAATCCTGTCCTTTGTGGCCCAAAAGGAGCGGGAGAACATACGCACCCGGCAGGCCCAGGGCATCGCGGCGGCAAAGGCCCGGGGTGTGCGGTTTGGCAGGCCGCCGGCTCCCCTGCCGGAAAACTTCCCTTTGGTGTATGCTCGCTGGCAGGCCGGGGAGCTTACAGGAGTTGCCGCGGCCCGGGAGGCGGGCATGTCCAATTCCAGCTTCCGCTACCGGGCCGTGCTCTATGGAATGCAGAAAAATGAGGGCGGGAAAGGAAAATAATGTGGCAAAAGGCCTATCGCTTTGGGGGAATTCTGCCGATATAACAAATAAGAGGAGGAGAGGGGAGATTTTGCCGTGAGCGATATAAAGGTACAGGCCAGCGCCCAGGGATATGCCCAGGAACAGGCCCAGGCGGGGCAGGGAAGCCAGAACGGCACGCCGTCACACCTGGAAACTGTGGCAGAGAAAGACAGCCAGACCATCCAGGAAATGATCAAGGAGTCCCGGGAGAAAATGGAACGCCACCGGGAACAGTTGGAACGCATTAAGACAAAGCCCCGGTATGGCGACGCTCCTCTGGAAGCCTATGCCCGTTTGGCCCGGGCCAAGAACAAGAGCCAGGTGGGCATGGCGGCGGGATATGCCCGCAGGCGCATTGCCCAGTTGCGGGCGGCGCTGCGGACAGATTCGGAAAATACGGAGGAGATTAAGGCAGCCCTGCGCCAGCTTGAAAAGGCGGTGAGCCGGGCTGGTAAGAAAAAGCAGGATTTGCAGAAGGAAGAGCTGAAGGAAGCCCGGCGGGAACGGCTGATAGAGGAAGAGGAACGGGAGCGGGCACAGCGCCTGAACCAGGAACTGCGCAGGGCAAAGATGCTGCGGTTTTTGCGGGAGCGCTCTTATATGCACGAGGCCGTAATTGACGGGCAGCAGCAGAAAATGCTTTCCGCCACCCGGAACGAACTGCGGCGGCAGGCCCAGGCCCTGCAGGGCGCCTTGGGGCCTTCCCCGGAATATGCGGCTCAGCAGTATGCCGCTGCCAGCGCGCCGGAAGCAGCCGGAGGGGGAGAGGCGGCCCCTGCCGCACCTGGGGTAGACATGCAGGTTTAAAAATTTTATTATGCAAAGGAAACGCCCGCCCTGGGCGCAGCAGGAGGCAAAAACTGCTGCCCAGGGCGGGCCTTGTATGTTATTTTATAGGCGCCCCAAACGCGGGCCTTCACTGCAAGACCAGCACCAGGGCTGTCACGTCATCCTCGTGGCCGTCTGCCCGGCGCTTTTTGGCTTCCTCCGTAATGCGCTGGGCCAGCAGATTGGGGTTTTCTTCCTCGTCCCAGCTTAAAACCACGTCCATCAGCCATTCGTGCCCAGCGGCAACCACCCCGTCCGATACCATCACCACCAAGTCCCCGGCAGCTAAGTCCCGGGCACAGGCGGCGAACTCCACCCCCGGCATAATGCCTACCGGCACGCTGGAGGCCTCAATGGCCTCGGCTCTGCGGCCCCGGCGGAGGATGGTGCAGGCTGCCCCGGCCTTGCGCAGCTCGGTGCGCCCAGTGAACAGGTCGATACAGGCAATGTCCATGGTGGCAAGGGTTTCGTCCCCGCTTTTTGCCATCAGGGCGGCATTCACGGTTTGCAGCATACTGTCAAAGCCGATGCCTGCCTTTAAAAGGCTCTCTGCCATGGCAGAGGTCATGGCGCCGTCTACAGCGGCCCGGCCCCCGGTGCCCATGCCATCGCTTAAAACCGCGATAAGCCTGCCGCAGCCATCATAGAACACGTTGGTGCTGTCCCCGCAGAAGGCGCCGCCTCCGGCGCTGTATTGGGAGAAGCCCCGGCCCACCTGCAAAAGGGGCCGCTGGCTCATCTGCACCCGGCAGCGCTCTCCGGCGGTGCTGACGCAGGGAGGCGCAAACACCCGCCCGCAGGCAGCGGAAATTTCCCGGGTGAAAGCGCCCCGGTTCAGGCGCTTCTGCCGCTCCCGCTGGATTTCCGCCTCAATGGTCATGCGGCCGAACTTGTCCACCCGGCAGCACACCTCCAGGGGGGCTACGCCGTTATCCCGCAGGATGCCTGCCACCCGCTGGGCGGCTTCCTCATCAAAGTGCTCGTAAAGGGAAAATTCTCCGGCCATTTCCTCTAAAAGCCCGGCAGTGGTGCGGAAATGACCTTCCACCGCCTCCCGCACCTGGGCGGCCCGAAGCTGGGCGGCTTCCCGCAGAAGGTAACGGGCATAGTTTTTGTTAATTTCATCCCGCATCTCCCCGGCCCTGCCGCAGCGGTCTGTAAAGTCTTTGGTGAAATCGGCTGTGTCAATGCGCTCCTTCTCCTTTAAAGGCTTTGCAAGCTGGGAGAAGTTTTCCAAGGTCTGCTCTTTGTGTTTGCGCCAGCACACAGCGGAAAGCCCGCACCCAGCGCACACTGTCTCCACAGATTTATCATACACGCCTTGCAGGCTGGGCGCGCACACAGACTGAAGCTTTTTGCTGATTTCCTCCACAGAGGCGGAAACCCCGGAAAGGGCCTGGCTGGCGTGGCGCAGGCGCATGACGATGTTGGCCCGCAAGGCCCCGCCGCTTAAAGAGTCCTGCCGCAAGCCGAAAAGCTCTCCCAGCCGCCGGCTTTTGGGAATGCACATGTATAGCACTGTGGCGGCCGCTGTCTCAATGGCCCCTGTGAGAAGCTGGGAGTCGCCAAACCCCACCTGCAGGGACGCCACCCCGTGAGAGAGAATGAAGGCTGCGGCTGTCGCTGTTTTGCCCATGGGGGCGAATACCCCTGCCATCAACCCTCCCAAGCCGTAGGCACCGGAGAGATAGGAAAGCCCTGCTGTGGAAAGGCCCTGCAAAGCCCCTGCTGTCACCCCGGAAACAGCGCCCCCGCTTACCCCGCCGGAGCGGGCACAGGTGAGCACCAGGAGAATCATGGAAATGCGGCCCAGGGAAACCCCGGACACTGTCACGCCGGAGCAGGATAGGGCCAGCACCCCGGCGGCAACTGTGAGGGCAGCAATGTCTCCAGGCTCCAGGGGGCCGTTGCGCAGGGCATCTCCCCGGCCCGCGCCATCGCTGGAAAGGCCCAGCAGGAGGTTTGCGCAGCGCCGGAGGAAATAGGCGCTGCCGCAGCCCAGAAAGGACTCTGCCACATATAAGGCGGCAGAGTATGTAACCGAGCCGTGGAGGAACACCATGGTCATGCCGGTGAGCAGCAGGGGCAGGAAAGCCACTGCCGGGGCAAAAAGGGGATGGGTGTTCACGGTTTTCAGCTCGGACAAAGACCAGCGGATAGCCGCCACAGCCAGCAGCGCCGCGCAGTACCGCACCGGCACATAGGCTGGGGAGGGCAGCAGGTAGCCTAAAAAGGAGCCAAGGGCGCTGGCCCACAGGCCCTCCTGGGGCATGGCCGCCACTGCCGCCACGCCAAAGGGCGCATACTTTCCGAAAACCAGCCCCCGGCTGCACAGCAGCCCCGCAAAAAATCCCGCCCCCTGCACCACAGCCTTGCGGGCATAGACCGAGCGGGCCAGCTCCTCCACCCGCTGCCATAGCTGTTGCAATTTTGAACCTTCCAATGAAAACACCGCCTGTTATATGGTAAATTTGCAGCTCCTATATGTGAGTTACAGGAAAATTATACCTGGAAGGGGGAAAAAGTTTTGTCACTTTGAGGAAGCCTGTTTTTGTCATATCCTCCCGCAAAAATCTTGTTCCTGCCTTATGGGGGCGGGAGAGGGGCGGTGGGCGCGAAAAAAGTTATGTAAAATAAAAAGGCATGGAGGGGTCAAAAAGCTGTTTGAAAGGGAAGGGGGATTTTCCTTGGCCCAGGGGGAAATGGTTTTCATTGTCTTTTTCAGGGGATTTATGGTATAATAACCGCAAACAGGGAAAAGGAAGCGGGAGGGAACTATGGATATCCGGTTAATTGCGTTTGATTTAGACGGCACTGCTATTTTGGATCACAAATATCTGTCAGAGGGGAACCGGGCGGCGCTCCAGGCGGCAGGGGAGAGGGGCGTGCATCTGCTGCCGGCCTCCGGGCGTATGCGGGACTTTCTCCCGGAGGCGGTGACGGCCCTGCCTGGGGTGCGGTATGCGGTAACGGCAAATGGCGCGGCTGTGTATGACCTGCACACAGGGGAGGCCGTTTACAGGCGGTGCATTTCAGCGGAAAAGGCCCGGCAGGTGCAGGGAATTTTGCGTGAATATGATTTTTACATAGAATATTATGAAAACGGCAGCGCTATCACCCGGCAGGGCTATCCGGAGATGGCCCGGACATATTTTGGTTTTCCTCCCAGCAAATGGCATTTTGTGGACGCCAAGCGCTACCGGCTGGTAGAAAGCTTTGACGCTTTGGTGGAAGAAGGCATCCAGCCGGAGAAAATTAACCTGCCCTTTTTGACCCGGGAGGCCCGGGATGAAATCTGGCGGCGGCTGGAGGATTTGGGCGGCCTGCGGGTTACATCCTCCATTCCGGACAATCTGGAGATCAATGCCGGAGACGCGGACAAGGGCAGCGCTGTGCTGGCGGTTGCGGGGATGCTGGGGTTTTCCCGGGAAAACGTGCTGGCCCTGGGGGATAACGGCAACGATGTTACCATGCTGAAAGCTGCCGGGGTGTCTGTGGCCATGGGAGACGGCTCTCAGGAGGCCATGTCCGCCGCCGGGTATACCACGGTTCCCCACAATGAGGACGGGGTGGCGGAGGCTGTCCGCCGCTTTGTGCTGGAGGCATGATATAGGAAAAAACAGGCATCCTGGGGATGCCTGTTTTTGTGTGGGACTGGGGCTTGTTTGGAAAATCGAAAACGTTAACTTTTTGCCCATAAGCGGCCATCTTCTGCGTCAAAAATCCTCGTCAACCGGCAGGTTGACCTGCGGTTTTTTCCTGGAATCTGACCACTTCTGACCAAAAATTTGTCATTTTCTCTATTTTCAAACAAACCCTATTTTTTTGAAAGGGATTCGTGGATGGCTTTCGCCGCCGTCTTGCCCGCGCCCATGGCCAGGATAACGGTAGCGGCGCCTGTCACTGCGTCGCCCCCGGCATAGACATTCTCCCGGCTGGTAAGGCCTGTTTCTTCCTCCACAATAATGCCGCCCCACTTCTGTGTCTCCAGGCCTTCTGTGGTGGACTTTATCAGCGGGTTGGGGCTGGTGCCGATAGCCATAATCACACAGTCCACATCCAGCGTGAACTGGCTGCCAGCCTTCTCCACAGGCCGCCTCCGCCCGGAAGCGTCTGGCTCTCCCAGGGCCATTTCCAGGCACTCTATGCCCTGGACGCTGCCGCTTTCGTCTCCCAAAATCCTGGTGGGGTTGTTTAAAAGCTTAAAGATGACGCCCTCCTCTTTGGCGTGCTCCACTTCCTCCGCCCTGGCAGGCAGCTCTTTCTCCGAACGCCTGTAGACAATATACACTTCCTCTGCCCCCAGACGCTTGGCGCACCTGGCGGCGTCCATAGCCACGTTTCCGCCGCCCACCACAGCCACCTTTCTGGCGCGGTGGATAGGGGTGCCGCTGCTGGTTTTGTAGGCTTTCATCAGGTTTACGCGGGTTAAAAACTCGTTGGCTGAGTATACGCCCTTCAGGTTTTCCCCAGGTATGTTCATAAACCGGGGCAGGCCTGCGCCGCTGCCAATAAACACCGCCTCAAAGCCCTGCTCCAGCAATTCGTCAATAGAGAGCACCCGGCCAATGACCATGTTGGTTTCAATTTTCACGCCCATGGCCTTCAGGCCGTCAATTTCCTTCTGCACAATGGCCTTGGGCAGGCGGAATTCCGGGATGCCATATACCAGCACGCCGCCGGCGGTGTGCAGGGCCTCAAACACGGTGACTGCATACCCCAGCCGGGCCAAGTCTCCCGCGCAGGTAAGCCCGGCCGGGCCAGAGCCTACCACAGCCACCTTGTGCCCATTGGAAGCGGGCTTTTCAGGGGCCTCCTGAACGTGCTGGTTGTGCCAGTCCGCCACAAAGCGCTCTAATCGCCCAATGCCCACAGGCTCACCCTTCACACCCCGGACGCAGTGCTTTTCGCACTGGCTCTCCTGGGGGCATACCCGCCCGCATACAGCAGGCAGGGAACTGGACTGGGCAATGACCTGATAGGCCCCTTCAAAGTCTCCGGCGGCCGCTTTTTCAATGAATTCCGGAATGCGCACCTGTACAGGGCAGCCGGAAACACAGGGCTTGTTTTTACAGTGCAGGCACCGCTGGGCCTCGTCCAAAGCCTGCTCTTCCGTGTAACCTAGGGCCACCTCCAGGAAGTTTTTGTTTCGCGCATCCGGTGCCTGGGAAGGCATTTCATTTTTCTTAAGCGACATATTCGGCATACTTCATTCCATCCTTTCTAAAAAGCATAAAACTTACCTTTATGCTTTTCCCCCTCTGAACAAATTGCAGGCCTCCTCATGAGCCTGGCGCTCGAAGCCCCGGTACATGGCGCCGCGGGCCATGGCCTCGTCAAAATCCACCAGGAAGCCGTCAAAATCCGGGCCGTCCACACAGGCGAATTTCGTCTCCCCGCCCACAGTCAGGCGGCAGCCGCCGCACATGCCGGTGCCGTCAATCATAATGGGATTCATGCTGACCACAGTGGGGATGTCAAATGCCTTTGTCAGCTTTGTGACAAACTTCATCATAATCAGCGGCCCAATGGCAATCACCTGGTCATACTGCTCGCCGCTTTCAATGAGGCGGCGCAAAGCGTCTGTTACAAGCCCTTTTTCTCCGGCAGAGCCGTCGTCTGTCATCAGGGCATACATGTGGCTGACAGATTTGAATTCCTCTTTTAAAATCAGCAAATCTTTGTTGCGGAAGCCCACAATGGAATGGACTTCACAGCCCTGCTCATGCAGTTTTTTTGCCACAGGGTAAGCAATGGCGCAGCCTACGCCGCCGCCCACCACAGCCACTTTTTTCAGGCCTTCGGTGTGGGTGGGCTTGCCCAGAGGCCCGACAAAGTCCTGCAAAAACCCGCCTTCATGCAGGTGGTTCAGCTTTTCCGTTGTAGCGCCCACAATCTGGAAAATGATGGTGACAGTGCCCTGATCCCGGTTAAAGTCCGCAATGGTCAGGGGGATGCGCTCTCCGTCCTCGTCCACCCGCAGGATGATAAACTGTCCTGGCTGGGCTTTTTTTGCCACCAGCGGCGCTTCTATTTCCATCAGCGTCACGGTGGGGTTTAAAACACGCTTCTTCACAATTTGATACATGATGACCTGTACACCTCTTTTATATACCGTGCTGAGGCGTTTTGCAGGACGGGTAGATGTGTCCTGCATTTTTGCCGCCGATACGGTACGCTTTCATTTTTATCTTTTCTGGAATCCTACTGGGGCTGCCAGCAGCATGGCCCCAGGGAACTTTGCCCCTGCCCTGCCGCTGGCAGATAGTAAACGCGCTTGAAAATCGGGTAAAGCTCATTTTCAGGCAGAGCAGCGCGGACACACCTGTGCCGCCAAGCTCAAAAGGGGTCACGCCTCTTTTCTATAACCAGATGTGGCCAGTCCTTCTCTGTGTCCTTGGGACATTATAGCACACAGAGAGCCTGGAATCAAGAAAAATGCATAATGGGAGAAAAATTCCTGCTTTTCACCTTTTTTCGCAGCGGTGCATACCCTGTATCAGGGGACAAGACAGACACCCCAGACCCTATTGCAAAGACCATTTGGAGAGGAGCGATCATTTTGGCAGAAGAAATGATAGCGGGCCAGTCCTGCGGCCTGTATAATGACCCCAAGCCCCTGCCTGAGGATCCGGTGCCGGCCATGGCATATGTGCCATACCAGCAGTGGCAGGCGAACCTGCACAGCGCGGAGCGTGCCTTGGACGCGGGCACCCTGTTTCCGGTGCTTGATAAGCCCTTTACCGGCGGAAGGGGGGAGCCGAGATGAGTGATGAGCAAGCCCTGCGCAGGCGCATTGGCGCCATTAAGTTCGCCTCCTGGGAGCTTCACCTGTTTTTAGACACCCATCCCAACAATTGCGACGCAGCCCGGAAGCTGGAGGAATACCGCCGGCAGCTAGCCCAGCTTACCAAGGAGTTTGAGGAAAAGTATGGGCCTATTGGAGAAACCCCCCGGAATACAAGCCGCTGGGCCTGGATTAGCGACCCCTGGCCCTGGGAAAAGGAGGCAAATTAAATGTTTGTGTATGAAAAACGTTTGCAGTACCCGGTACACATCCACAACCCCAACCCGAAGCTTGCAAAGATTATTATCAGCCAGTATGGTGGGCCTCATGGTGAAATAGGCGCTTCCCTGCGGTATCTCAGCCAGCGGTATTCCATGCCTTATCCAGAACTGCGGGCTATACTGACGGATATAGGCACTGAAGAACTGGCCCACCTGGAAATGGTAGGCACTATTGTCTACCAGCTTACCCGGGACCTGACTCCGGAGCAGATACAGGAGGCGGGCTTTGACGCCTATTTTGTGGATCACACCACTGGCGTGTATCCGGTAGCGGCTTCCGGCGCCCCCTTCAGCGCCGCAACCTTCGCGGTGACCGGGGACACCATTGCCGACCTGAACGAGGATCTGAGCGCGGAGCAGAAGGCCCGCATGACCTATGACAACATCCTGCGCTTTGCGGACGACCCGGACGTGCGGGATCCCATCAAGTTCCTGCGGGAGCGGGAGATCGTGCACTTCCAGCGCTTCGGCGAGGGCCTCCGCATTGTCACCGACAAGCTGGATTCCAAGAATTTCTACGCCTTCAACCCCTCTTTTGACAAAGCGCCGTAAATCAGGGGAACCAGAGCCATTTCGCAAACGGCAGACTTTCCTGCGGTTTTCGCCCTGCATCCCGCAAAATTCCGCTGGAAAATCCGCGCATACGCCCTAAAATAAAATTTTAAAAAGCCGGCAGGCGGGGTTGACAGCCTGCCGGTGTTTGTGTATACTATATATGAACAATTGCTCATATGAAAGGATGATTGGATATGGAAAACCGGGAAACCGCCCCCCGCTGCGAATTCCTGTACGTACACCAGGCGGTAGTGGATCAGGTAATGGGGGCCATGCCAGGGGAAGAGGAGCTTTTCGATTTGGCAGAGCTGTTTAAGGTTTTCGGGGACTCCACCCGCATCCGCATCCTCTATGTGCTGTTCGAGGCGGAAATGTGCGTGTGCGACATTGCCCAGCTTCTGGGCATGACCCAGTCTGCCATTTCCCACCAGCTCCAGGTGCTGAAAAAAAGCAAGCTGGTGAAATACCGCCGGGAGGGCAAAACTGTGTTTTACTCCCTGGCAGATGACCATGTCCGGGCCATGCTGGATCAGGGCATGGAGCATGTGACCGAATAAATTTTCAGATTTTGGAGGGCTTTTGTATGAAGAAAAAATTTAAAATGGTTGATTTGGATTGCGCCAACTGCGCTGCAAAGATGGAAAACGCCATCCGCAAAATAGACGGGGTGCAGGACGCCACTGTAAGCTTTATGTCCCAGCGGCTTACGGTGGAGGCAGATGACAGCCGTTTTGAGGAAATACTGGATCAAATCGTAAAGGTGTGCAAAAAGGTGGAGCCAGACTGCCAGATAGTCCGCTGATGGGGAAGGGAAACTGAGCAGGGAAATTTGCAAAAAAATATGGAAGAAAGGAACGATACCGGGCATAAAGGGCCGTTTTTTCCCGTCTCTTTGTGTAAATCCTGTATCGCATGGCGATTTTCTATGACTGGGAAGCAAAAAAAGATGCTCTTGCGCATACTTATAAGCGGGGTGCTGCTGATAGCGGCAGTGCTCATACCCCTGGAGGGGCCTTGGCGGTTCCTTCTGTTCCTGCCGGCCTATTTCACCATTGGCTGGGATGTGCTGTGGCGGGCTGTGGTCAACATTTGCCACGGCCAGGTGTTTGATGAAAACTTCCTGATGGCCCTGGCAACAGTAGGAGCCTTCTGTACTGGATTCTTTGGGGACGGGGAATACCCGGAAGCCGTGTTTGTCATGCTGTTCTACCAGGTGGGGGAGCTGTTCCAAAGCTACGCGGTGGGGAAATCCCGGAAGTCCATTGCCTCCCTCATGGACATCCGCCCGGATTACGCCAACATTGAACGGGGCGGCGCCCTGGAGCAGGTTGACCCAGAGGACGTGGCAGTGGGGGATATCATCATTGTGAAGCCAGGAGAGCGGGTGCCTCTGGACGGCATTGTGCGGGAGGGCAGCTCCGCCCTGAACACAGCGGCCTTAACAGGAGAATCCCTGCCCCGGGAGGTGGAGGCGGGAGACGCTGTTACCAGCGGCTGTGTAAATGTCAGCGGCCTGCTGCGGGTAGAGGTGACAAAGCCCTTTGAGGAATCCACTGTCTCTAAAATATTGGACTTGGTGGAAAATTCCAGCAGCAAGAAGGCCAAGGCAGAGAATTTCATCACCCGTTTTGCCCGGTATTACACCCCCATTGTGGTGTGCGCAGCGGCAGCCCTGGCAGTGCTGCCTCCCCTGTTTACAGGGGGCGGATGGGGAGGCTGGGTGCAGCGCGCCCTTGTCTTCCTGGTGGTTTCCTGCCCCTGCGCCCTGGTGATTTCTGTGCCCTTAAGCTTTTTCGGGGGCATTGGCGGCGCTTCCCGCCAGGGGATTCTGGTGAAAGGCGGCAATTACCTGGAGGCCTTAGCCAAAACAGAAAGCATGGTGTTCGATAAAACCGGCACCCTCACCCAGGGTGTGTTCCGCGTGGCAGGCTTTGCCCCCCATGGCTGCACCCAGGAGGAGCTGCTGGAGCTGGCGGCCCTGGCGGAAAGCTATTCCGACCATCCCATTTCTCGCTCCTTAAAGGAAGCCTGGGGCAAAGAGCCGGAGCAGGGCCGCGTTACGGAAACCCAGGAGCTTTCCGGCCGGGGCGTGCAGGCAGTGATAGACGGCAGAACTGTGTGCGCAGGCAATGATAAGCTGATGGAGGAGCTGGGTATATCATACACCCCCTGCACCAGGGTGGGTACAGCGGTGCATGTGGCGGCAGACGGCGCTTACATGGGCTATCTGGTCATCGCGGACGAGGTAAAGCCAGACGCGGCTGAGGCCATCAAGGCCCTGAAAGCCCAGGGCATCCGGCAGACTGTTATGCTCACCGGGGATCGCAAAGAGGTGGGGGAAGGCGTTGCGCGGGAGCTGGGCCTGGACGCTGTGTACACCCAGCTCCTGCCCGGGGATAAGGTGGAAAAGGTGGAGGCGCTTCTCCAGCAGAAAACAGCAAAGGGGAAGCTGGCCTTTGTGGGGGACGGCATTAATGATGCCCCTGTGCTCTCCCGGGCAGATATCGGCATTGCCATGGGAGGGCTTGGCTCAGACGCTGCCATAGAGGCCGCGGACATTGTGCTGATGGACGATAAGCCCTCGAAAATCGCCCAGGCCATGAAGATTTCCCGGCGCACCCTGGGCATTGTGAGGCAGAATATTATCTTTGCCCTGACGGTAAAGGGACTGGTGCTTATCCTCAGCGCCATGGGGCTTTCCAACATGTGGGAAGCGGTTTTTGCCGACGTGGGGGTGGCGGTGCTGGCAATCCTCAACGCCATGCGGGCGCTGAACCTGCCAAAAGAATAAGTGGGAAAGGAGCCGGAGGATGCTGGAGGTGCGGGATATTTCATGGCAGGCCCCCGGCGGGGAGCAGGTGCTGGACAGGGTGAGCCTGCACGTAAAAGCAGGCGGCTTTACGGCTGTCACTGGGCCAAACGGCAGCGGGAAAAGCACCCTGCTGAAAATCATCGCGGGGCTGGAGCGCCCAGCCGGCGGGGAAATCCTGCTGGAAGGGGAGGACATTTCCAGCCTGGATGTGACGGCCCGGGCCCAAAAGGGTGTGTGCCTTGCCTTTCAGCAGCCGGTGCGGTTTAAGGGCTTCACCGTAGGGCGGCTGCTGGAGCTGGCGGCAGGGCGGACCCTTTCCCAGGAGCAGGCCTGCGCCCTTTTAGCGCAAGCAGGCCTGTGCGGCCGGGAATACCTGGGCCGCCAGGCGGACGGCAGCCTTTCCGGCGGGGAGATGAAGCGGCTGGAAATTTCCACAGTGCTGGCGAGAAAAGGCAGGCTCCTGCTTTTTGACGAGCCGGAAGCGGGCATTGACCTGTGGAGCTTTTCCGGGCTGGTTTCGGTTTTTAAGGCATTAAAGCGGCAGGGCGGCAAATCCTTGCTGCTTGTGTCCCACCAGGAGCGGCTTCTGGAAACGGCAGATGAAATCCTGGTGCTGGAAAAAGGCCGGATAACGGAGCAAGGCCCTCCGGCAAAGGTGCTGCCCAGGCTCAGCCTTTCCTGCCCTGGCTGCGGCAGGGGGGAGGCGGTGCCCTTATGAACAGCATTACAAAAAAGCTTCTGGAAACTGTGGCAGGCTGGAAAGGAAAGTGGGAAGGGGCCTGCAGCCTGCGGGAAAATGGGGCCTGCGTGGAAATGCGCTCCACCCGGTTTGTGGAGATTGCCCCCAAGGAGGGGCTGCCCGGGCTTGACATCCACATTCTGCCTGGCTGCGCAGGGGAGACGGTGGCAGTGCCGGCCTGCATAACAGACGGGGGCATAGACGACCTGGTTTATAACGATTTCCATATAGCGGCAGGGGCCAGGGCCACCATTGTGGCTGGCTGCGGGATACATACGGAAAATGGGGAGCCTGCCCGGCACAGCGGCATACACCGCTTTTTTCTGGGTCCGGGCGCCCAGGTGCGGTATGTGGAAAAGCACGCAGGCAGCGGCGATGAAGCCCTGCGCGCCATCAGCCCGGAAACAGAAATATACCTGGAGGAAAGCGCCCTGCTGGAAATGGACACAGCCCAGTTGGGCGGGGTGGGCAGAGCCAGCCGGAGCACGAAAGCAGTGCTGGCGGCAGGGGCCAGGCTTTTCCTGGTGGAGCGGCTGGTGACACAGGGCAGGGAACAGGCGAAGTCGGCCTTTACGGTGCGGCTGGACGGGGCTGGGGCAGCGGCGGAGCTGGCTTCCCGGGCCGTTGCCCGGGCGTATTCCCGCCAAAGCTTTTCCTCCCGGATAACAGGCAATGCCCCCTGCAAGGGCCACTCCGCCTGCGACGCACTGGTGTCGGAGCGTGCCCAGGTGGATGCCGCCCCCAGCCTCTGCGCCCGCCATGCCGAAGCTGCCCTGATACACGAGGCCGCCATCGGCAGGATTGCGGGAGAGCAGATTTTAAAGCTGCGCACCCTGGGGCTTTCCCAGGCGGAAGCGGAACAGGCCATTATAGAGGGGTTCCTGTCATAGGGCCATGGGCATAAAAAAGAAGCGGTTCCCTAAAAAGAACCAGCTTCTTTCTTTTTGCCTTATAAGCTTTTGGAAAGCTCCTTCAAATAGGCCCGGAAATCTGTCCCGATTTCCGGATGGGCCAGGGCAGCCTCCACGCTGGCCTGCATAATCCCCAGTTTGCTGCCCATATCATAGCGGGTGCCGGTAAAGTCCACAGCAGTCATGCCGTCCCGGCGGGCCAGGGTGCGCATGGCGTCTGTAAGCTGGATTTCCCCTCCCGCGCCTGGAGGCGTATCGTCCAGAATGTCAAAAATTTCCGGCGGGAGCACGCAGCGCCCCAGAATGGAATAGAGGGAAAACTCCTGGCCGGGAGCGGGCTTTTCAATCATATCCGTACAGCGGAACAGGTTGTCCCGCAGCGGCTCCACCTTTAAAGAAGAATATTTCCGGATGGCCTCCGGGGAAACTTCTTTTACCCCCACAACGCCAACGCCATAGGACTCATAGGCCCGTATCAGTTGGGCGCACACTGGATCCTCCCCGAAAATCACATCGTCCCCATAGAGCACAGCAAAAGGCTCCCCCTGCACAAAGCTGCGGGCGCAGTTCACCGCGTGGCCCAGGCCCTTTGTCTCCTTCTGGCGCACATAGTAGATATTGGCAAGCCTGGAAAGGGCCACCACCTGCTCCAGCATGG
Organism: Neglectibacter sp. X58; assembly: GCF_009936035.1. Lineage (GTDB taxonomy): Bacteria > Bacillota > Clostridia > Oscillospirales > Acutalibacteraceae > Acutalibacter. The sequence continues at coordinate 15,625 of NZ_QWEO01000001.1, forward strand.
CTTCCTTTTCAGGGCTGCCCATAAGGCGCTCCTCCAACTCGGGGGCGCGGTCAAAATGATCCTCCAGAAGGCCCTTGCCCCGGTTTGTGATAATCAGGATATCTTCAATGCCCGAAGCGGCGGCCTCCTCCACAATATACTGTATGGCAGGCTTGTCCACAATGGGCAGCATTTCCTTGGGCATGGCCTTGGTGGCCGGCAGCACCCGGGTGCCAAGGCCCGCGGCGGGTATCACCGCCTTGCGTATCTTTTTCATAAGGCTTTCGGCTCCTTTTTGCAGATTTCAAACCCAGCCCGCAGCGCGTCCGGGTTCTTAGGGCGTGTTCGCATTAAGCTGATGCACACGTCTTTTTGGCAAATCCTACAGGCTTCTGTGTTAAGAACCCTCGAAATACGAAAGTGTTTCTTGCGGTTCTTCGCCTTGAATCCTGTAAAATTTTGCTCGAAAATCCGCGCACTCAGCTTATGTGGACACACCCTAATGGCGGGGAGGCTGCTACAGCAGCAGGGGCACCACGTTTACCAGCAGCACATAGCACACAAACATGCATACCGCAATGGAGATGTTCACCCCGCCCTTTGCCTCCAAAGTAAGGGAAACATCGCTTCCCCGGGCGCCCTGCTCTTTTATCTGCCGCACCTGGCGCACACAGTGGCGCATATACATTTTGTTGCCCCGCACCCCCACCACAATCATCACCACCAGCATGGCAAGCAGGCACAGAAGGGGCAGGGAAATTTTCAGATACATGGTAAGGTCGTTTGCCACCAACTGGCTGATAGCCAGCATCTGCTCGTTGGTGGGGGAGAACCCTTGGGTAATGTCCATGCCCACCTGCCCGGCAAGCTCTGCCAGCAGCGGGGCGGACACAAAAACCGTTGCCAGCAGGTAAGCGAGATACAGGCAGAACATCAGCCCCGTCACCAGTGCCCCGGTTTTATACTGCTTGCGGTACAGCAGCCAGGCCCCGGAAAAGAGGAAGGCGGAAAAGCTGAACTTGTTGCGCCCGGTTTGCTTGATATACCGGAACACAGGCATATAATAGGTGGTGTTCTGCCTCACAAACTTGGAAGCGTCCCCAAAGCTTACGCCTTCGTCCAGAAGCTCTGCCGGGCTGACGCCGCCCATGGGATCAAAGGAGAAAGGGGGCACCACGCCGCCATAGGCATTGCGGGAGACAGGCGGCGCAGGGCTTACAAAGGGAGGGGGCGCCTGGGGCGGCTTCTGATCCGGCTGGCCCGCGCCCAAAAGGGACGTGCCGCAGCGGTTGCAGAACAGGGCGCTGTGGCTGTTGAGGGTGCCGCAGGCCGGGCACTCCCTGTCCTTGATTTCCGCCGAGGGTTCAACCTTAGGCGCGGGGGGCGCAGGCGGCGCCCACTCCTTCCCAGCCTCATGGAGATCGTCAAAAATGCACTTGCCTTTTTCCTGGTAACATGCCCGGTGATAGGGTGCGCCGCACTGGGGGCAAACCACAATGTCATCGTCCTCTTTAAAGGCGTCGCCGCAGACAGGGCATTTGATATGGGTATAATCCAGCATTGCCAAAGCCATTCCTTCTTTGTATTTTAGGTCTTGTTTGAAAAATCGAAAACGTTGTCTTTTTGCCCCAAAGCGGCCATCTTCTGCGTCAAAAATCCTCGCCAACCGGCAGGCTGGCTTGCGGTTTTTTCCTGGAATCTGACCGCCCTGAACAAAAATACTGGCATTTCTCTGGTTTTAAAACAGACTCTAGCAGGTGTCGTGATTTCTTTTCTTATCTGGTATTGTACACGATTCTCCGGGAAAGCGCAATGCAATCCCATTTAATTTTCAGTCTGTTAATAAATTGTTTGCAAAATCCTGTCAAAAACACCCCATCCCTCCTCCTTTCCCCATGGGAATACCTCCCTGTCCCGGCTTTCTTCCGGGTTTGGACACTTTTTTTTACCGCTACCGCCTTTAGGCAATACCGCACAACTCGCGGCTGTAGCCTTAAGCAGCATCTCACAGGCGATTCTTTCCGTCATAGCGCACAAAGTCTGTTTGACAGGCGCCAGCCTGCCTGCTCATCCTTTATACACTCTGACGAAAAAATCTCTGCCGTGATATACTGCTTAGATTTATGCGGTATTGCCTTTACATTTCCGGCCTGATTTGCTATCATAAACAGAGTACCGCCTGCCCCCAGGGCGGGCTTAAGGAAAAATACAGGCTCATTATCCAACACGCGGAAAATATCTTGCCCGTTTTCCAGTGTGTTGACTATAACCTTCACCGGGAGGAAGCTATATGCTGCAATTTGAAGAATGTAAGCGTGAACTGGAGGAACAGCAGGAAGCCCTGGCAAAGCTGGAGGAAGCCTTGGGGCTGCCCAAGCTCCGGGAAGAAGTGGAAATGCTGGAGCACAAGTCCGCGGAGCCTGGGTTCTGGGACAACATGCAGGAGGCCCAGAAAGTTACCCAGCGCATGGCAGGGCTGAAAGCCAAAGACGAGGGGTATCAGAAGCTGGCGGCCCGCCTGGACGACTGCTTGGCCCTTGTGGAAATGGGGGACGAGGCAGAAGATCTGTCCCTGCTGGAGGAAATCCAGGGGGAGATGGAAGCCATCCGGGAGCAGACCGCAGCCATGCGGCTTTCCACCCTGCTCACCGGGGAATATGACAGCAACAACGCCATTTTAACTTTCCACGCCGGATCCGGCGGCACCGAAGCCCAGGACTGGGCAGAGATGCTTTTCCGTATGTATACCCGCTGGTCGGAAAGCAAGGGGTATAAGGTTACCACCCTGGATTACCTGGACGGGGACGAGGCTGGCCTGAAATCTGCCTCCATCCTGGTGGAAGGGGAAAACGCCTATGGGTATCTGAAAAGCGAGGCGGGCGTCCACCGGCTGGTGCGGGTTTCCCCCTTTGACGCCGCGGGCCGCAGGCACACCTCCTTCTCCTCTTTGGAGGTCATGCCGGAAATTGAGGAAGATAACTCTGTGGAGATAAACCCTGACGATATCAAGATGGAAGTGTACCGGGCCTCCGGCGCGGGGGGCCAGAAGGTCAACAAGACCTCTTCCGCTGTGCGGCTTATCCACATCCCCACAGGCATTGTGGTTTCCTGCCAGGTGGAGCGCAGCCAGTACCAGAACCGGGACGTGGCCATGAAGATGCTCATTTCCAAGCTGGTGGAAATCAAGGAGCGGGAAAACCTGGAGAAAATCAGCGACATCAAAGGGGAGCAGAAGGAAATCACCTGGGGCAGCCAGATACGCTCCTATGTGTTCATGCCCTACACCATGGTGAAGGATCACCGCACAGGCTTTGAAACCGGCAACGTAAACGCGGTGATGGACGGCGACCTGGACGGCTTTATCAACGCCTACCTCACCGCCCAGAGCCAGAACGCCCTGCGCGAAGGCGTGGAATAACGGCTTGCGGCAAGGGCAGACCTTGGAGCCTTGAGTCTCGCCTGCCGACTCGGTCGGCGCTTGACGGTTCCCGCCGGGAACCAGCGCCCCCAAACCCCACAACCCCTTTTGGAAAGAAGGGGAAACATTCCCTTTGGGAATGTTTGAACCGAAAACCAAGTTTTGGAGAGGTAAAGCGATGGAATTTGCACTGGAAGCGGTAACGGTAGGCCAGAAGGAAATCCTCCGGAACCTTTTGGAAAAATATAATTATGAATTCTCCCAGTATGACGGCGCAGATATAAACGATTTAGGGCTTTACGGCTACAGCTACCTGGACAACTACTGGACGGAAAAGGGCCGTTGGGCCTTTTTTCTTAAAGCGGACGGGAAGCTGGCGGGCTTTGCCATGGTAAACGACTATCCCGAGGCGGGGGATCCTCTGGACTACTGCATGTCCGAATTTTTTGTGATGTACAAGTATCGCCGCTGCGGCTTGGGCACATGGGCGGCTTACGAGCTTTTCCGCCGCTTTCCCGGCCTGTGGCAGCTCAAGCGCACTCCCCGCAACGAGAGTTCCGTAGTTTTCTGGGACAAGGTGGTAAGCGGCTTCACGGGCGGCAATTTCAAATTGGAAAGCCGGGCGGACATCGCCTATGACGACGGCACCCCGGCAGATCTGTTCACCTTCCGCACAGACAGGTAACAGTGCAAAGGAGCAGCGCGCCTCAAACAGGGAGAGAAAGGGGGGAGGGCCTTGCGGCGCAGGCGGCAGAAAAGGCAGTTTTTAAGAAGCACAAACCACATTTTGGATATCAGCCCGGCAGGGCGGAACATTTTTGTCTCCCGGGACAAGCAGATTCAAAACCACAAGGCCCGGCGCATTAAAATCTGGATGCGGGTGGTGTCGGTGCTGGCTGTCCTGGTTTCCCTGGGGGCGGCGGCGCTTTTTGTGTGGAGCTACCTCATCCCCTATTTCCAGCGGGAGTTCATCCTGCCCCCCAGCGTCACAGAGGAGGATCCCCTCCTCACAGGCAGCATGGCCCCCCTGCCCGTATATGACGATATGGGCCTGCCGGTTTACGACAACGACATGTGCCTGTTTGTTATAAACCGGACAACCCCTGCGGAGGAGGGCTTCGAGCCAGTCCTCTACACAGCGGAGAGCGTGGCGGTAGATGCCCGCATAGCCGACGCACTCCGGCAGATGACAGCCGCCGCCCAGGAGGACGGCCTGGCCCTTACCTTTACAGAGGGATATGTATCCTATGAGGAGCAGGGCAGGCGTTTTGACGAACTGGTGGACGAGCTGATGAATGGGGACGAGGGCCTGACAGCGGTAATGGCAAAGACAGAGGCCGCCAGCATCCAGCCCGCCGCAGGCCAAAGCGATTTTCAAACAGGGCTGTGCGTCCGGGTTTCCGGTTCCCCGGAAACCTTCGGAGACTCCAAAACCTATTCCTGGCTGCGGAACAACATGGGGAAATACGGCTTTGTTTTCCGTTACCCCGAAGGCAAGCTGAACATGACAGGCATGAAGCCGGATCCCACAGTCATCCGGTATGTGGGCAGCGCCAATGCCGCCGCCATGCAGCAGCGATCCATGTGCCTGGAGGAATATGTAGCCTATCTGAACAGCCAGTAACCGCCGCAAAAGGCGGCAGGGTACTTATAAAAACAGACCATAAGGAGGAAAAAGCATGAAAATTGTGCTTGCGGAACCCCTGGGCATCCGGCAGGAGCTGCTGGAAAGCTGCCTGGAGGAAATCCGGGCCATGGGCCATGAGGTAGAAGCCTTTGGCGACAGGCCCCAAAACGCCGAGGCCCTTTGCCCCCGGGTGCGGGAGGCAGACGCCGTCATCATCACAAACCTGCCCTTCCCGGGGGAGGTGCTGCGCCAGTGTGAGCGCCTGCGCTATGTAGATGTGGCCTTTACCGGGGTGGATCACCTGGACGTGGCCTGCTGCAGGGAAAAGGGCATCTCTGTGTCCAACGCCTCCGGCTATTCGGATGTGGCGGTGGCAGAGCTTGCCCTGAGCATGATGCTGGCCCTTTCCCGGAACATCGTCCCTTGCAACGAAGCGGTGCGGCAGGGCGGCACAAAGGACGGGCTTGTGGGCACAGAGCTTTTCAACAAAACCCTGGGCGTTGTGGGCACAGGAAAGATAGGCGCCGCGGTTATCCGGCTGGGGCTGACCTTTGGCATGAAGGTGCTGGCCCACAGCCGCACCAAAAAGCCGGAACTGGAGGCTTTGGGCGTAAGCTTCCTTCCCCTGGAGGAACTGATGGCCCAAAGCGATATTATCAGTCTCCATGTGCCCTTAAATGACGCCACCAGGGGTCTTATCAGCCAGGAGATGCTGGCCCTTATGAGGCCCACAGCCATGCTTATCAATACAGCCCGGGGGCCTGTTGTGGATAACGCCGCCCTGGCAGAGGCCCTGCAGGCCGGACGCATTGCTGGGGCAGGCATAGACGTGTTTGAAACAGAGCCGCCCATCCCGGACAGCCACCCCCTGCTGAATGCTCCCAATACCTTGCTCACCCCCCACGTGGCCTTTGCCACCCGGGAAGCCCTGGAGCGCCGGGCAGAGATTGTGTTCGATAACCTGAAAGCTTGGCTGGGCGGAACGGTGCAAAACCAGATTTGCTAATTATAGTAAACGCACTTGAAAATCGGTACATCCCGATTTTCAAGTTAAGCGGCTGAACCGCCTGGTTCAAAAGAGGTGTTTTATCGCTTTTGGACTGCGTTAACTATAGCGCACAGCAGAAAAGGGCGCGTGAGGCATTTCCGGTAGGTTTATCACATGAAAAAGCGCAGGCCGCAAAACACGGCCTGCGCTTTTGTGCTTCCTGTCTCTTGGCAAAAATCAGTTAAACGGCTTCTTTCCTGCCCCCAGGGCCTGCGCCTGCTTCTTATAAACCTTGTGGTAGGAAATCCCCAGCAGGAGCATGGCTCCCAGCCATCCCAGGGGATTTGCCAGATATACAGCCCAGCGGCCCAAAAGCCCCGGCAGAAGCAGCACAGATAAAAGCCGCAATCCCAGTTCCACAAAGCCGGAAAGGGTGGGGGCAAAGGCGCTGCCCATGCCCTGCAGCCCGGAGCGGTACAGGCACAAAAGGAACATAAGGGGAATCAGCAGGGCCATCACCAGCAGATAGGTGTAGCCCGCCTGGGTAATGGCCTGCACCTCCTGCGGCTCTCCGGAAACCAGCAGCCCGATAAGCTGCCTGCCCAGCACCAGCATCAGCACATCCATAATCCCCGCGCTGATAAGGGACAGCCGGATGCTGCACCGCAGCCCCTCCTGCACCCTGTCCATCCGGCCCGCGCCGTAGTTCTGGGCAGCATAGGTGGAGAAGGCCCCTTCCAGCGCGTTGCCTGTGATGTTCAGCAGGCCAAAATATTTTTCCGCCGCTGCCATCCCCGCCACAAAAAGTTTGCCATAACTGTTGATAGCCGCCTGCACAAACAGCCCGCCAATGGCGATAACCCCGTCCCGCAGGGCAAAAGGCCCACCCAGCCGCATAAGCTCTCGGAGCAGGGCTGGTTTAGCGGCAAAGTCCTGCCGGGAGAGCCGCGCCTGGGGAATCGCCCTTAACTGCACCAGGCAGTAGCCGCAGGAGGCAAGCTGGGCCAGCACGGTGGCTGCCGCCACTCCTGCCACGCCCCAGTGGAATACCCCTGCGAAAAGCAGATCTAATGCTACGTTCAGCACGCAGGAGGCAATGCTGCCTGTAACCGGGGCGCGGCTGTTGCCCAGAGCATGAAGCAGCATGCCGGAAAGCCGGTTTGCCATGGTGATAAGGGTGCCCGCAAAAATCCACTGGACATACACCAGGGCCTGGGGCCGGATGTCCTCCGGGGTTTTCGTAAGGGCCAGCACAGGCTTTGCGCAGAAAAGCCCCAAAAGGGTCAGCAGAACGCCTATCCCCGCGGAAAGGAGCGCCGCCATGGCAATGGCCCCCCGCAAGGTTTCCCATTGTTTTTTTCCGAATAGCTGGGCAAACAGGATGGTAAAGCCCTGAATCAGCCCGGAGATGATGCAAAACAGCAGCATGCTCAAAAAGCCTGCCGCCCCCACTGCCGCGAAAGCGTCCACCCCCAGCAGCCTGCCCACCACCGCGCTGTCGGCTGTGGTGTAGAGCAACTGGCACACGCTGCCCACCATCAAGGGTGCCGCAAAGCCCAGCAGCAGCCCTAAAGGCTTGCCCTGGGTCATATCAGTCGTTTTTTTCATAGATAAAGCCTCTTTCTTCAGTTTGTTTTTTCTTGCCGCATTTCATGAAAAGAGGCCTGCAAAGGTGTGTGTTTAAAGCTCGCCTTCCGCTCTGGAGCGCCCGCTCCAAAGAGGCTTCCGCCTGGCTACCTTCAGGCCCGGAAGGCGTTCACACCGGGTATGGTTTTAAGAATCCGCATAGTTTTCCTCCTGCTCATCTCTTATAGATCTTCCTGCTCCAGCAGGGCCATAATATGGCCCATGTTGCCCATGCCTGCAAAGCGGGTTCTGTCGAACATGTCCTCTTTGGCGTCCTGCCAGATAAGCTGGTTTTCCTCTCCCCGCGCCTGGGCGGGGCCTTTCAGCCTGCCGGCGTACACTTCCAGCCGGCAGGGGGCATGGAGGTAATAGGTGAAATCCATGAAGTGGAACAGGGAAATATCCGCCTCCACCAGCCCGGTTTCCTCCCGCAGCTCCCGGTAAGCGGCGGCAAGCCCTTCCTCTCCCGGCTCTATCTTGCCGCCCACAAAGTTCAAAAGCCCTTTATATGGCTCTTTGCGCCGCCTGCACAGCAGAACCCTTTCCCGGCGTTCATCAAACACCACAACAATGTTATAACCCTGCATGGTATTCCTCCTCACAAAATTTCCCTGGCTTCCCCGGCAAACAGGTCAATTTCCTCCACCTGCGCGCAGGCTTTTCCCTGGAAGGTAAAATGCACAGCCCAGGGCATCAGGCCCCGTATCCGGGAGAAGCCCTCATAGCCAAAGCCGGGTCGCAGGCTGTGTACCAGCACGCTTAAGGCTGTGCCATGAGAACCGATGGCGACCCGCCCACCCTTATGTTCCTCTAGAATTTTCTCCAAAGAGGCTTCCATGCGCGCCTGCACCTGGCCTAAGGAATCCCCGTCTGACAGCTTATAGGAAAAGTCTGCCCACTGCCTGCGGGCAAAGCCTTCAAAGTCTTCAATCCAGCCGCTGTCTATCCGGCGCTCCCGTAAATCTTCCATTGTTATAACGGGCAGGCCGACCGCCCGGGCAAAGGGTGCCACTGTGTCCACCGCCCGTTTAAAAGGGCTGGAAAGCACGGCGCTGATGTTTTTGTCCCGGAGATATCCTGTGACAAGCCCGGTGTCAGCCTGCCCTTTTGGGGACAGTTCCCGGGTGAGGTCGTCATGGTTTTCATAATTCGGCTGGCAGTGGCGGATGAAATACAGCTCCGTCATCCTTCTCCCTCCCATTCCCACAGCCCCAGCATCCCCCTGGCGGGGACGGGCGGCTCTATTGGCTCTATGTTTTCCAGCATCCAGGCAAACCGCCCGGGGGCATACTCTCCGCACAGCCACTCTGTTTTGTGCCGCTCCATCTCCTCCAGGAAAGCCCCGTCCATGGGCACGCAGTCTGCCAGCACGCAGCGGCAGAGGATTTTCCCATATGCCATGGGCGCCCCGGGGATAAGGGCCAGCAGTTCCTGTATGTGGGGATCCCTGTGGTTTATCCTGGCGGCGCTGGCGTGGAGGCACAGCGGCCCCCGGTAGTTTGTCCGCCAGCTCCTTGTCTCAATGCGCTTTTTCCCCAGCAGGATAAGGGAAGCCCAAGGCTCCCGCAGGCTCAGCACTTTCATTTTTCTGCCCCGGCGGCTTTGATGGCGCTTATAAGCGCCTGTACGTTTTCCTCTGTGGTGGCCCAGCTTGTGCAGATGCGCACAGCGGTATGCCCCTCGTCTGTCTTTTCCCAGAAGGAGAAATGGAAATGCTGCTGCAGCTTTTCCAGCACATCGTCCGGGAAGATAAAAAACTGCTGGTTGGTGGGGGAGGGGGCGTATGCGGGAAAGCCAGCTTCTTTGCAGGCATCGGCAATCTCATAGGCAAAGGCATTTGCCTTCTGGCAGATTTCATAGTACAGCCCGCTTTCAAACAGCCCTGAAAACTGCAGGCCCAAAAGCCGTCCCTTTGCCAGCATCCCGCCGTTTTGCTTCACAGCATAGAGGAAATCCTCCTGCAGGGCCGGGTTTACAAGCACAGCCGCCTCCCCGAACAGCGCCCCGCATTTTGTGCCGCCAATGGTAAAGGCGTCGCACAGCCGGGCCATGTCGGGAAGGGCCGCGTCCGCGCCCCGGGCTGTAAGGCCATAACCCATGCGCGCGCCATCGGCAAAGAGGAAAAGCCCCCATTTCCGGCAGACAGTGTGGAGGGCTTCCAGTTCCTCCAGAGAGTACAGCGCGCCGTTTTCCGTAGGCTGGGAGATATACACCATCTTGGGCTGCACCATATGGGCGGGAGGCATGCTGCCTGCAAAGTGCTCGGCGGCAGCTTTCTCCACCTGGGCGGCGGTAAGCTTCCCCTCCACCCCGCAGGGCAGGGCCAGGATTTTGTGGCCCGTGGCCTCCACCGCGCCGGTTTCATGGACATGAATGTGCCCGGTTTCCGGCGCGATAACCCCCTGGTGGGGCCGCAGGGCGGCGCGGATAATGGTAAAGTTTACCTGGGTGCCTCCCACCAGGAAATGCACCTGGGCCTTGGGGCACTGGCAGGCCTGCAAAATCAGGGCCTTGGCCTGCTCGCAGTAAATGTCTGTGCTGTAGCCCGGGGTCTGCTCCAGGTTTGTATCCAGCAGCTTTTCCATAATCCGGGGGTGGGCGCCCTCGGTGTAGTCGCAGTTAAAATAAACCATGTTTTTCCCTCCTGGAAATTTTTTTTCTTAATAGAAGATCGTAAAATAGACTGGCATAAAAATTACAAAAGGTTTACAAAATGGCGTTTTTTGCCCGTGTTTTACCATAATTCACAGTTTGTTCATTACTTTTTCAGGGCATAAGGCTGGATGAAACAGACGCATCCGGCAGCGGCTTTTCAAAAATCCGGCGCTTCAAAATCAGGGGGCGGCAGGTGATCCGGATTGGTATAAGCGTCCAGGGTTTCCTGCAAGACGCCTGTAAATTATACCATAAGGGCAGTAAAAAGTAAATTTAAAAAAAGAAAACGGGTGTATTGACAAACAAAGGCCGCTCATGTATAATAGAGAAGCTGTAAAGAGAAAGACTTTACACAAAGAGGAAGCGGCAGGTGGCTTTGATGGCAAAGGACTTGAAAATTTCATATCTGCTGGATTTTTACGGCGACATGCTCACCCAGAAGCAGCGGGAGGTTATAGACGCCTATTATAATGAGGACTTGTCCCTGGCGGAGATAGCCCAGGAATGGGACATCACCCGGCAGGGGGTGCGGGACGCCATCAAACGGGCGGAGCAGCAGCTTTTCGAGATGGAAGAGCGTTTGGGGCTGGCCCGGCGCTTTCAGGAGATACAGGGGGCGCTGGCGGTTATCTGCGACTGCGCCTTGAACATACAAGAGCAAAACGCCCAAAAGGGGCAGGTGCCGGAAATTGACGAAAACGCCGCGGTTATTCTGGAAAAGGCAGAGGAAATTGCGGGAGAAAGCTGATGAGGAGGGAGCGCCATGGCATTTGAGGGCTTAGCGGAAAAACTTAGCAATTCGTTTAAAAAGCTGCGCAGCAAGGGCAAGCTCAGCGAGGCAGACGTAAAGGAAGCCATGCGGGAGGTGCGGCTGGCGCTGCTGGAAGCGGACGTAAACTATAAGGTTGCCAAAGAATTTACAGGCAAGGTGACAGAACGGGCCATTGGCGCGGAGGTGATGGAAAGCCTGACCCCCGCCCAGATGGTGATAAAGATTGTAAACGAAGAGCTTGCCGGCCTGATGGGGGGCGCGGAGGCAAGGCTGAAAATGCCTGCCCACCCGCCTGCTGTGATTATGATGTGCGGCCTGCAGGGCGCGGGCAAAACCACCCACGCCGCAAAGCTGGCCCATATGCTGAAAACCCAGGGCCACAGGCCCTTGCTGGTGGCGGGGGATATTTACCGCCCGGCAGCCATCAAGCAGCTACAGGTGGTGGCGGAAAAAGCTGGGGCGCCGGTGTATGAAAAAGGCGCCCAAGACCCGGTTGTTACAGCAAAGGAAGCCGTAAAGCACGCAAAGGATTACGGCAATGACTATGTAATTATTGATACAGCGGGCCGCTTGCAGATTGATGAAGAGCTGATGGAGGAGCTGCGCCGCATTAAAGAGGCGGTGGAGCCTACGGACATCCTGCTGGTGGTGGACTCCATGACAGGCCAGGAAGCTGTGAACGTGGCGAAATCCTTTGACGATCTGCTGGACATCTCCGGCGTTATCCTCACAAAGCTGGACGGCGACACCCGGGGCGGCGCGGCCCTGTCTGTAAAAGCTGTGACAGGCAAGCCCATCAAGTTTGCAGGCACAGGGGAAAAGCTGGGGGATCTGGAGGTTTTCCATCCCGACCGCATGGCAGGGCGCATCCTGGGCATGGGGGACGTGCTGTCCCTGATTGAAGACGCCCAGATGAAGCTGGACGAAAAGGCAGCCGCCAAAACGGCAGAGCGGCTGATGCACAATAAGCTGGACTTAAACGATATGCTGGAGCAGTTCGAGCAGGTGCGGAAGATGGGGCCGATTAAAGGCATCCTCTCAAAGCTGCCCGGCATGGGCAGCAAGGTGGACGATTTGGACATTGACGAGCGGGTGATGGATCGCACCGCCGCCATTATCCTCTCTATGACCCCTTATGAGCGCTCCCATCCGGAAAGCCTCAACGCTTCCCGGAAGCGGCGCATTGCCGCAGGCTGCGGGCAGAAGGTGGAGGACGTGAACCGCCTTTTAAACCAGTTTAAGCAGACCCAGAAGCTGATGAAGCAGTTTGGCGGGAAAAAAGGCCGCAGGATGCTGCGGGGCATGGGCGGCGGAATGCCGTTTTAGTTGACCAGGCCGCAAGGCCCTATCATATATTATCATTATTTTGGAGGAAACGAATTATGGCAGTGAAAATCAGACTGAGAAGAATGGGCGCAAAGAAGAACCCCTTTTACCGCATTGTGGTGGCGGACTCCCGCTTCCCCCGCGACGGCCGCTTTATTGAGGAAATCGGCTATTACAACCCCATGGAAGAGCCCAGCGTGGTGAAGGTTGACCCCGAGAAGGCCAAGAAGTGGATTGCAAACGGCGCCCAGCCCACCGATACGGTGAAGGCTCTGTTCAAGAAACACGGCGTTATCTGAGAAAAACGTCCATAAGGGAAAAATACGCATAGAGAAAGGAACGTTCTAAAACAATGCAGGATTTATTAAAAGCCATTGCCTCCGGGCTGGTAGAAAAGCCGGAAGAGATCGTTATTACCAGTGAGGAAGCCGAAAACGGCGCCACCATCTACCACCTCCATGTGGCAGAGGACGACATGGGCCGGGTTATCGGCAAGCAGGGCCGCATTGCTAAGGCAATCCGCGTGGTTATGCGTGCCGCCGCCACCCGCAACGACCAGAAGATTATGGTTGAGATTGACTGACGCGGGCAGCGGGAAAAACAAGCTTGCGGGCCTTTACCGGCCCGCTTTTTGTTTTAGGAGGGAGAAAAAATGGCAGGTGCGTTAATGGGCAGGGGCGCCCGGGCAGACGTATACAGTATAGACGGACGAGCCTGCAAAGTGTTTCATGCAGGCACCGGGATTTCAAGCGTATTCCGGGAAGCGTATATCGGGGCGCTGGCGGCGGAAGCGGGACTGCCCGTCCCGGCGGTATATGGGGTGGCAGACGTGGAAGGCTGCCCGGCCATACAGATGGAGAGCGTGCCGGGGAAAACCCTCCATGAGCTGCTGGAGCAGGAGCCTGCCTGGTGGGAGGAAGCCATGGGAATTCTGGCCCGGCTGCAGGCGGAAATTCACCAGGCTCCGGTGCCCCTGCCGTTTGCCCTGGCAGACTGGCTGCGGGGCCGCATAGAAGGGGGCAATGTGCTGGAGGAAAGCCAGAAAAGCAGGCTTTTCGCCCTGCTTGCAGGGCTTCTCCAGGGAAATGCCCTGTGCCATGGCGACTTCTATGGAGGGAATGTTCTGACAGACGGCGCACGCCATACCGTTATCGACTGGGCAAACGCCACAGCGGGCCACCCGGACGCAGACGCCTGCCGCACCTATATGATATACCTCCTGCACATGCCCCTGCTGGCAGAGGGGTATTTAAAGGCCTATTGCGCCCAAACAGGGCGGCAGGGGGAGGAAATCCTGCGCTGGCTGCCTGTGCTGGCGGGGGCGCGGCTTTCCGAGGGCTTTGAAGAGGAACAGGAAACCCTTATGGGCCTCATAAAGGAATCTCTAAAACCATAACAGAAGCAAGTCCCCGGCCGCCGGACCGGAAGCCTTCCACTTTCGATGCGGTTGGGCTTCTTAAATAGGCCGCCGGAGGCAGGGGCAGCAAGGAGGGCATATGAAGCAGTATTTGGAAGCGGGAAGGATTGTGCGCACCCATGGGGTGCGGGGGGAGGTGTGCCTGGAGCCTTGGGCAGACTCCCCGGAGTTTTTGCAGAAGATTCAGCGCTTCTATTTTGACAGCGCGGGAGAGCGGGACGCGGGGCTGCTGGCTTCCCGGGTTCACAAGGGGAGGCTGCTTATGCGGCTGAAGGGGGTGGACTCTGTGGAGCAGGGAGACGCTTTGCGGGGAAAAATCCTCTACCTGAACCGGGCGGACGTGGGCCTTGCGCCAGGACAGTACTTTTTGCAGGATTTGATTGGCCTGCGGGCTGTTGACGGCATTACCGGGCAGGAATACGGCGTTTTACAGGAAATTCTGCCGACCGGGGCCAATGACGTATATCGCATTGTGTCAAAGGAAGGGAAAGAGTATTTGTTCCCGGCTGTGCCACATATGATACAAGAGACAGACCTGGAGGGCGGGGTGATCCGGCTGCTGCCCATTCCCGGCATTTTTGACGGCGGGGAGGAGGAAGCCTGATGCGCATGGATATCCTCACCCTGTTTCCAGAGCTGTTTCCCCCGGTGCTGGGGGAAAGCATTGTGGGCAGGGCCAGGAAAAAGGGCCTTTTGCAGATTTGCTGCCACCAGCTCCGGGATTTTTCCCCGGATCCCAGAGGCAGGGTGGACGATACCGTATTCGGCGGGGGGAAGGGGATGCTGCTGCTGGCAGAGCCTTTTGCCCGGGGCATTGACGCCATAAAAGAACATACGGGAAGCCTGCCGCATATCCTGTATATGTCTCCCCGGGGTCCTGTGCTGTGCCAGGAAAAGGCCCGGGAACTGGCGGGGCGACCTCATCTTGTTATTCTCTGCGGGCATTATGAGGGGGTAGATCAGCGGCTGCTGGACGAGTATGGGGCAGAGGAGGTTTCCATTGGGGATTATGTGCTTACCGGGGGGGAGCTGCCTGCCATGATTCTGGCGGACGCTGTGAGCCGGATGCTGCCGGGAGTGCTGTCGGAGGAGGCCTGCTTTACGGAGGAGAGCCACTTTTCCGGGCTGTTGGAATATCCCCAGTATACTCGCCCGGAGGTTTGGCGGGGCCGCGCTGTGCCTTCTGTGCTGCTCAGCGGCCATCACGGGAACATCCGGGCCTGGCGGCAGGAGCAGGCTTTGGCTGTCACCGCCCAAAACAGGCCGGATCTGCTGGAAAAGTATGGAAAGGGCTGAAGGGGGAAAGCGCAAAACCCTCAAAAAGTTTTCAACATAACGGGCAAGCTGCACAAAGGAAGGCTAGAAAAAAATTCATAGACTGTTCATGGAAACAAAATTGGCTGGAATCTGTTGACGTTCGCCGCAAATATGATATAATTAACTCAATTTCCAAAAGCTTTCCGCCTTTTAGACGGATTTTTTTCCAGAGCCTATTTTATGCTGTTAAATTACTAGGAGGGTGAATGTACATGTGCGCTAAGGAAGTTTTGGTTCAGAATCAGGTGGGCCTTCATGCACGTCCTGCAACATTCTTTATCCAGAAGGCTAATGAGTTCAAGGCCTCTATCTGGGTGGAGAAGGAAGAAAGACGGGTTAATGCCAAGAGCCTGCTGGGCGTATTGTCCCTGGGCATCGTAGGCGGCGTCACCATCCGTATTATTGCCGATGGCTCCGACGAGCAGGACGCAGTAGACGCTTTGGTTAAGCTGGTAGAGTCTGGCTTTGCCGAGTAATTTTTCCCCGGCAGGGGCACTGCATGGATAGGCACCGCGTTACAGCGGTGCTTTCTTTTTAGCATTGCGGCGCTGCACTCAAGACGCGCAAGCGTGACGCTTGACCCAAGACGCGGGGGACAGGGATGGAAGCTTCCGCCGCATAAAGGGTTTATGCGGCTTTCGTGCGCCGTCGCGTACATGGCGTGCTCCCGGGACGGGAAATATTTGAGGACTGTGTTTGCTTTTTAAACTTAATATGGCATGACGTTTTTACGGAGGTGTTTGCATATGACGCACTTAGGCACAAAAGTGATAAAGACCCCGCGGCTTACCCTGCGGCCCTTCCGCATGGAGGACAAGGAGGCCATGTTCCGCAATTGGGAAAGCGACCCAAAGGTGACGGAATTCCTGCGCTGGCCCACAGCCAAGTCCATAGCGGACGCCCAGCGGGTGCTGGAGGGGTGGACGGCTTCTTACAAAGACCCTTCCTTCTACCAGTGGGCCATTGTGCTGGAGGAACTGGGAGAGCCTATTGGCAGCATCAGCGTGGTGGAGCAGGATGAAGCCACAGATAAGGTACACATCGGCTACTGTATTGGCAGCCGCTGGTGGCACAAGGGCATTACCAGCGAGGCTTTTTCCGCCATTATCTCCTTTTTGTTTGAGGAAGTGGGGGCAAACCGCATTGAAAGCCAGCACGATCCCAATAACCCCAACTCCGGCAAGGTGATGGAAAAGTGCGGACTCACTTACGAAGGCACCCTGCGCCAGGCCGACCACAGCAACAAGGGCATTGTAGACGCCTGCATGTACAGCATCCTGGCGTCAGAGTATTATTTCTGAAAGAAATAATAGGAAAGGATAGCCATATATTCCCCCGCCCGCAGGGCCGGGGAATATACCCAATTTCCTGCTATTGTGTGCAGAAGTAATATAAAAGTTTTTGAGGATTCCAAAGGGGCTTTTTTCAAAAAGCCCCTTTGGGCGGGGCATGGGGCGGCAGCCCCATATATACGGCAACCGCATAGGGGAGGGCGCAATGGACAGCATAGAGGAACGGGCGGAAAAAAAGAAGGAACTGCGAAAAAAGGCTATGCAGCTTCCCTTGTCCCCAGGGGTGTACATTATGCACGACAAAACTGGGGAGATTATCTACATTGGCAAGGCCAAGGCCCTGAAAAACCGGGTGAGCCAGTATTTCGGCTCCGACCGCAACCATGAGGAAAAGGTGCGCCGGATGGTGCAGAATGTGGACTGGTTTGAGTATATTGTCACGGACAGCGAGTTTGAAGCCCTGGTGCTGGAAAGCAGCCTCATTAAACAGAACCAGCCCAAATATAACATCCTGCTGAAGGATGACAAGGGGTACAGCTATATCCGGGTTAGCGGCGGAAGCTGGCCCCGGATTACCGAGGTGAAAAAAATGGAGGACGATGGAGCCAAGTATATCGGGCCATATTTAAGCTCCTGGTCTATTAAGCAAACCGTTGACTCCGCCCGGAAGATTTTCCGCTTGCCAGACTGCAATAAAAAATTCCCTCAGGACTTTGGCAAGGGCAGGCCCTGCCTTAACTACTACATCAAGCAATGCTGCGCCCCCTGCCGGGGCCGCATGGGTGAGGAAGAATATAACGAGGCCTTCCAGCAGGCCCTGGACTTTATCAAGGGGGGCAGCAGCACCTCTGTGCGCGCCCTTACCGCCAAAATGGAGGAAGCCGCCGGGAACATGGAGTTTGAGCTGGCGGCCCGGCTGCGGGACAGGATAAGCGCCATCAACAAGATGAAGGAGCGCCAGAAAGTGGTGGCAAGCCGGGTGGAGGAGCAGGACGTGTTTGCCCTGGCCCAGGGTGAAACCCACACCGCCTTTGAGGTGTTCCGCTTTACAGGGGGGAAGCTCAGCGACCGGGAAAGCTTCCTCACCGAAGGCTGCCAGCCTGACCCGGAGGCCCGGTCGGAGTTTCTGCGGCAGTATTACGGCATACGGGATCGGATTCCTCCTGTGATTGCCCTGGATGGGGAGATAGAGGACAGGGAGCTTTTGGAGCGGTGGCTTTCGGAAAAGCGGGGGCGGGCGGTACACATTACGGCGCCCCAGCGGGGAGAGCAGCACCAGCTTGTGCAGATGTGCCGCACCAACGCCGCTGAAAGCATTGCCCAGCACACAGGCACCGCAGGGCGGGACGCTTCCGCCTTAGACGAGCTGCGCCGCCTGCTGGGGCTGGAAAAGGCCCCGGCCTATATCGAGTCCTACGACATCTCCAACCTCCAGGGCGGGGAGAATGTGGCGGGCATGGTGGTGTTTGAAAACGGCAGGCCCTTGAAGTCTGCCTACAGGAAGTTTAAAATCAAGACTGTGGAGGGCCAGGACGACTATGGATCCATGCGGGAGGTTATCCGCCGCAGGTTTGAGGAATATAAGGCCCATCAGCAGGAGGGGGACGGCACAGGCTTTGGCCGCCTGCCGGATTTAATCCTCTTAGACGGCGGCAAGGGCCATGTGGCGGCAGTGCAGCCCCTTTTAGACGAAATGGGGATAGCGGTGCCCCTTTTCGGCATGGTAAAGGATGACAAGCACCGCACCCGGGCTATCGCCCTGACAGGGGGGGAGATTGCCATCAGTTCCACCCGCCGGGCCTTCACCCTGGTGTCCTCCATCCAGGACGAGGTACACCGCTTTGCCATCGGATACCATCGGCAGCAGCGGAAAAAGGCCGCCATTTCCTCCACCCTTACGTCTATTGAGGGCATCGGCCAGACCCGGGCCAAGGCCCTTTTGAAGCACTTCAAAACCGTTGCCAATGTGGCGGGGGCAGACCTGCGGGAGCTGGAAACAGCCCCGGGCATGACAAAGCCCGCTGCCCGACGGGTTTTTGAATTTTTCCATGGGAGCCTGGAGGCGGAAGGGGAAACAGGGGCGCAAAGCCCTGAAAATTGAAGAAAAACAGGGAATAAACCGCGATAAAATGGTTTAAACAGTTGACATATGGAGAAAATAATGGGATAATACAGTGAATACACTGGAAGAACAGGGTTTCAGGCAGGATGGCCATATCCCTTGATTTATTACGTGGAGACAAGCGTATGCGCATTATTTCAGGCACTATGCGGGGCAAAAAGCTTTTGTCATTGGAAGGGGACGCAGTGCGCCCTACCTCTGACCGGGTGAAGGAAGCCCTGTTTGATATACTGCAGTTCCGCATTGAGGGGCGCAGGTTTTTAGACCTGTTTGCCGGTTCCGGGCAGATTGGCCTGGAGGCCCTCAGCCGGGGGGCGGGAGAGGCTGTGCTGGTGGACGCCTCCCGGGCCTCCCAGCAGGTGATAGAAAAAAACCTGCGGGCTTTGGGGCTTGAGGGCCGGGCGCGGCTGGCGCCCATGGATTTCAGGGCTTTCCTGCACAGCGGCCCAGGCAGCTTTGACATCGCCTTTTTAGACCCGCCCTACCGCACAGGCCTTTTGCAGGAGGCTTTGCCCGCGGTAGCCAGGCACATGAACCCTGGCGGCATCATTGTGTGCGAGCATCCCCGGGAGGAACAGATGCCGGAGGCGGCAGAGGGCTTTGCCCTGTACAGGCAGTATCGGTATGGGAAGATTATGCTGACAAGCTATTGCAGGCCTGTGGAAGAATAGTGCCCCCGAAAAGGAGACAAGCTATGATACGGACAGCAATCTGCCCCGGCAGTTTTGACCCGGTGACCATGGGCCATCTGGACATTATCAGCAGGGCGTGCAAGATATTTGACAGGATTATTGTGGCGGTGCCGGTGAACCCCCAGAAGCATTTCAGCTTCTCTGTGGAGGAGCGCATGGAGCTTTTGCAGCGGGTGTGCGACGGCGCGGGCCTTGCAAATGTGGAAATAGACCGGGTGACAGGGCTGCTGGCGGATTACGCCATGGAGAAGGGCGCCATGGTGGTGGTGAAGGGCCTGCGTGCCGTGTCAGACTTTGAATATGAATTCCAGCAGGCGCTGGCAAACAAAAAGCTGAACCCGCGCTTAGAAACCATGTTCCTGCCTACAAGCTCTGACAACATGTTTTTAAGCTCCAGCGTTGTCAAACAGATTGCGGGCTTCGGAGGGGATATCTCCCATTTTGTGCCCGACTGCATTTTGCATACCATCCAGGAACGCCTTTGTAAACAGGGTTAGCGGCAGCCTGCGGGCTTCCCGTCAGGAATCAGCAAAGAAAGGGACGAGAGTTTTCCATGGCAAATAACCAAGCGACTATTGAAGATCTCATCGACGAAATGTATGACATGCTGGAAAAGGGCTGGAAAATGCCTATGTCCGGCGGCAAGCTGTTTGTAGACGGCGAGGAGGTCCGGCAGATTCTGGACGAAATTAAGGAAGAAATCCCCGCAGAGGTGCATAAGGCCAGGGCCATTGTGGCAGACCGGGCGCAGATTCTCAACGAGGCGCAGCGGGAGGCGGAAACCATTATCCGCGTGGCAGAGGAAAAGGCCAGGGCGCTGGTAGATCAGCAGGAGATTGTGCGCCAGGCCCAGCAGAAGGCCAACGAGCTTATCGCCCAGGCCCAGGCAAAATTCAAGGAAATGCGCAAGGCCAGCAATGATTATGTAGACGATTTAATGCGCCGCACAGACGAAGCTTTGGCGGAAGGACTGTCTGAACTGCGGAAAACCAGGCAGAATATCAAGGCTTCCCAGCGAAATTCACAAATGTGACCCGGAAGATTCCAGCAAATTCAATAAATCCCATGATTTTTAGAATTCCCCTCGCTAGATATAGCGAGGGGAATTTCCGTTCCCCCACTATCTGCCCGAACATACCATCGTTCCTTTTCTCAGAAGGGGTCGAACGGATTTTCCGAATTGCATTCAGTGAGCTTCTAGGGTATAATAATGAAGCTGGGTGGTGAAAAGTGGGGAGAAGTTCCACGCTGTGGCATAAAAGTGGGGCAGGGTGGCTTCTGGTGCAGGCGCTTTTCTCCGGGGCAAAAATCGGAAGGGCGCAGGAATTATGTTGACTGGTGAATATCAGCATAATATGGACCAGAAGGGCAGGGTGACAGTGCCTTCCAAGTTCCGGGAGGACTTGGGGGACAAGTTTTATGTCTGCCGGGGCCTGGACGGCTGCCTGTTCCTTTTGTCACAGTCCCAATGGGACAGCCTGGTGGAGAAGGTCGCGGCCATCCCCCTGGCCCAGGGCAAGGGCATCCAGCGCTATTTCTTCTCCGGCGCCGCCGAGGTGGAGCCGGACAAGCAGGGGCGCATCCTCATTCCCCAGAACCTGCGGGATCACGCGGGGCTTACCCGGGACGTAACCGTTATCGGCGCGGCAGTGCGGGCGGAAATCTGGGACGCGGCCCGGTGGGCCGCCTACAATGAAAGCCAGACCGACGAGGCCATTGAGGCCTCCATGAATCTGTTGGATTTCTAGAGCGTGTACACACAAAGCAATCACACGCATCTTTTCGGGTTATTTTATGGGCTTCTGTGTTAGGAATCCTCGAAGATGCGAAAACGCTTTTCAAACGTTCGCCTTTCTTGCGGTTCCTGCCTTGAACCCCACTAAATCCCCTCGAAAATCTGCATATTCAACTTATGTGAACACGCTCTAAAACAGGAAGCATATATGGAATTTAACCACAAGCCCGTTTTATTTCGGGAAACTATAGAAGCTCTCCATATCCGCCCTGACGGCCTGTACATTGACGGCACCATGGGGGGAGGGGGGCACTCGGAGGCGATTCTCCAGCGCCTTGCAGGCGGACGGCTGCTGTCTATCGATCAGGATCCGGACGCTATCGCCGCAGGAGGGGAGAGGCTTGCAAAATATCCCCAGTCCACAGTGATCCGGGGGAATTTCGCCCAGATGAAGGAACTGGCACAGGAGCATGGCATTGAGGCGGCAGACGGCATTTTGCTGGACATTGGCGTTTCTTCCCACCAGTTAGATGCCCCGGAGCGCGGTTTTTCCTATCATCACGACGCGCCCTTGGACATGCGCATGAGCCAGGCCGGCCTTTCCGCCAGGGATTTGGTGAACACCCTGCCCCAGGAGGAGCTTGCAAGGATTATTGCCCGGTATGGAGAGGATCGCAGTGCGGGGCGGATTGCGGCGGGCATCTGCAAGGCCCGGGAGCAGGGGGAGATTGCCACCACCCTGCAGCTTGCGGAGATTATTAAGGATTCTGTCCCGGCGGCTGTGCGCAGGGCAGAAGGGCACCCGGCCCGGCGCACCTTCCAGGCGCTGCGCATTGCGGTGAACGGAGAGCTGGACAGGCTCCGGGAAGGGCTGGAGTCAGCCTTTGTACTGTTGGCCCCCAAGGGGCGGCTGGCGGTTATCACCTTCCACTCCCTGGAAGACCGGATGGTGAAGCGGGAAATGGCCCGTTGGTGCCAGGGATGCACCTGTCCTCCGGATTTCCCCGTGTGCGTGTGCGGGAAAAAGCCTCAGGGGAGGCTGGTCTATAAAAAGGGGCTTAGCCCCTCGGCAGAGGAACTGCTGGAAAACCCCCGGGCCAGAAGCGCGAGGCTGCGGGTTTTTGAGAAAAACGGACAATAACAGGGGCGCGGCTCCTTTACTATAGAAGCGGTTCGACTGGCAGAAAGCCAAAAGGAGGTGAGCGCCATGGCAAACTTTTCAGAAGCATATGATTTCGCCTTGTTCGAGGAGCGGAGTGCGGCAGCGCCTGCTGTTGTGGAACAGCCGCAGCAGCAGCCCCGCAGGGAGCGCAAAGCCCGGGAGAATGTGGTGGAGCTGCCCCAGGAGGGCACGCAAAAG
Source organism: Neglectibacter sp. X58 (assembly GCF_009936035.1). GTDB lineage: Bacteria > Bacillota > Clostridia > Oscillospirales > Acutalibacteraceae > Acutalibacter. The sequence continues at coordinate 37,951 of NZ_QWEO01000001.1, forward strand.
CAGGTTAAGCCCAAGAGGCACGTGTTCCGGTTTGTGGTGTATTTCCTGTTCTCCAGCGTGGTTTTTATCACAGTGGTTTCCGTGGTGCAAAGCCAGGTGCTGCTTACAGAGCTTACCCAGGAAATAAACACAGTGACAGATGATCTTGCCAAGGCGGAGAGCGTGGAAATCCAGTTGAATATGCAGGCGGCCCTGCGGATGAACGACGCCCAGGTGGAGCAGTATGCTGCCGGGAAGCTGGGGATGAGCAAAATTTCCGGCACCCAGGTGACATACATCAACGTGGCCCGGGCCGACCAGGGCAGGGTGCTGCAGGATCTGGACGGCGGCTCGGTGCTGGACAAGCTTCTGGCCTCTTTAAGAAGCCTGTTTGCCTAAAGGAATTTGCTCCCGCGGGGTTATAGCGGGGGCTTGGCGGGAATAACAATAGTAACAGAAAAGCGGTGAAATGGGGGGAGATGCGGCCTGCCCCGCTTTTTCTTTATAGCGGCATGCATGAAAGCAGAACGGCTGAAAAATCCGGGCATAGGCCCTGAAAAGGACGGTGAAGGCGGATGCCAAAAGGAATGGCGGAGAAAATGCGCCATAAGGCCATGGGGCTGACGGCGGCGCTGGTGATAATAGGGTTTGGGGCGGCGGCTGTAAGCCTGTTCCACTGGCAGATTATGCGGGGGGAGGAGATGAAAACCGCGGCCATGGATCAGAGCCTGCGAAGCACCTCCCTGCCTGCCATGCGGGGATCTATTTACGACGCTACCGGCACCAAGGTGCTGGCCCAGAGCGCCAGCGTGTGGACAGTGGTGCTGGAACCCTACTTTATAGCGGGGGACGAGGAGCTGCGGCGCACCATAGCTTCCGGCCTTGCGCCCATACTGGATCTGGACGAGGAGGAGCTTTACCAGAAAACCGGGAAGAAAGACTCTTTCTATGAAGTGATAAAGCGCAAGATTGAATCTGACACCCGGGACGCGGTGAATAATTTCCTGCAAGAGCATGGGATTGACTCTGGCGTGCGGCTGATTGACGATTACAAGCGCTATTACCCCTACGGAACAGTGGCCTCCAACATCCTGGGCTTTACAGGCATGGACGGCAACGGCCTGGAGGGGCTGGAGCTTTATTATGACGACGAGCTTAGCGGCACGCCGGGCCGCATGGTTTCCGCCCGCAACGGCTGGAACCTGGATATGCCCTTTGAAAAGGAGCAGATGGTGCCGGCGGAGAATGGGTATGATTTGGTGCTCACCATTGACGAGACAGTGCAGAGCATTTTGAAAAAGTACCTGGCAGAGGGCATTGAAAAATACCAGGTGAAAAACGGCGCGGTGGCCATTATGATGGACGTGAAAACCGGCGGGGTTATCGGCCTTTCCACAAAGCCCGACTATGACCCCAACGATCCCTTTACAGTCCTGGATGAAAGTATGCTGGCGGATATTGAGGCTTTGCCGGACGATGAGCAGGATGAGGCCTACAGCGCCGCTTTGAACCGCCAGTGGCGCAACAAGGCTGTGGCGGATACGTATATCCCCGGCTCGGTGTTTAAAATGTGCGTAGGCTCCATGGGCCTGGAGGAAGGCGTGATTGAGGAGGCCAGCAGCTACACCTGCGATGGATCTGTGAAATTTGACGGCATGAAGGATCCCATTTCCTGCTGGAAACATGCGGGCCATGGCACTACCACCTTCCGGGAAGGGCTGTGCAACTCCTGCAACCCCTGGTTTATGCATATTGGCGGGCTTTTGGGGGCGGAAACCTTCTCCAAATACCGGGAAGCTTTTGGCTTTACGGAAAAGACAGGCATAGACCTGCCTGGTGAATCCTACAGTATCTACCACAGCACGGAAGCTTTAGGCCCGGTAGAGCTTGCCTGCGAATCTTTCGGGCAGAACTTTACCATCACCCCTGTGCAGATGATTACCGCAAGCTGCGTAATTGCCAACGGCGGATATCTGGTGCGGCCCCATGTGGTGGATCGCATTGTGGACGAGGAGGGGAACATTGTCAAGACGGCGGACACCACCTACCGCCGGCAGGTGATTTCGGAAAAGACAGCCTCCACCATTGCGGACATCCTCCGGCAGAACGCGGAGGTGGGAACGGCCAACGGCGGCTATGTGATGGGATACCGGGTGTGCGGTAAGACAGGCACCTCGGAAAAGGTGGATAAGCACAACCAGGACAGATCCAAGCCCATGGAATACATAGCCTCCTATTGCGGCTTTGCGCCGGCAGAGGATCCCCAGTATGCCCTGCTGGTGTTCTTTGACGAGCCTGGCGGGGACGATCTCCAGAACAACCAGACCGGCGGCAACGCGGTGGCAGGGCCTATCTTCTCTAAAATTATGGAGGAGGTGCTGCCTTACCTGGGGGTGGACGCCCAGTATACAGAGGACGAATATGAGCAGCTTGACATGGTGTCCCCCTCTGTTGCAGGCAAAACCCTGGAGGAAGCCTATAGCCTGCTGGAGGATATGGGCCTTACCTACAGCGTAATCGGCAGCGAGGACGGGGACGCGGTTATCACCCAGCAGATTCCTGAAAGCGGCGGGGCCGTACCCAAGGGCGGCAAGGTGGTACTGTACACTGAGGGCTATGACGAGGACAGCACCCTGGTGGAAGTGCCTGATTTCAGCGGCTATGACCTGGCAAACGCCATCTATGTTGCCAGCATTAACGGCCTGCAGGTAAGCGTCAAGGGCGCTTCCGTCAATGGCACCACTGTCAGCCTGCAAAGCATAGACCCAGGCGACAGAGTGAAGCTGGGAACGGTTATCACCCTGACATTCGTGGAAAATGTGGTGACAGACGTGCCCACAGTGGAGCTAGACGAGTAGCGCCATAGGGCAGGGGCAGCGAGAGGAAAAAAGAGGGAAGGCAGGATAAAACATGAACAACGTGATTTATTGCATGGCAGCGGTGCTGGGCTTCGGCGTAACGGCTTTCTTGGGCCGGTGGCTCATTCCCTTCCTGCACAAGCTGCATTTCGGGCAGACCATCCGGGAGATAGGCCCTAGCTGGCACAAGAACAAGCAGGGCACCCCCACCATGGGCGGGCTGATGTTCATAATCGGCATCACTGCCGCCATGGCGGTGTGCGTGCCTGCCGCCCGGGGCATGGGATACGGAGAGACGCTTCTCATGCAGGTGCGGGTGCTGGGGGGCCTTGCCATGGCCCTGGCCTATGGGGCCATTGGGTTTATGGATGACTATATCGGCGTGGTGAAAAAGCGGAACCTGGGGCTGACCGAGCGCCAGAAGCTGGTGCTGCAGTTTGCCGTGGCGGCGGCATACCTTGCCTCCCTGGCTCTGGCGGGAGACACAACAGCCACCACAATCCCCTTTATAGGCCAAATAGACTTAGGCCCTGGCTACTATATCCTGGCGGCCATTTTGCTGGTGGGGCTTACAAACGCGGTGAACTTTACCGATGGCGTAGACGGCCTGAACACCACTGTCACCTTCTTTGCCTTTTTAAGCCTGGCCCTGTGCGCGGGGTTCCTCTCCATGACAGGCCTTTCCGTCCTGGGCGTTGCGGCGGCGGCAGCCTGCATTGGCTTTCTCATGTGGAACTTCCACCCCGCCAAGGTTTTCATGGGCGACACAGGCTCCCTGTTTTTAGGCGGCATGGTGGGGGCCTTGGCCTTTGGGCTGGATATGCCCATCCTGCTGCTGCCCATCGGCTTAGTCTATTGGGCGGAAATCCTTTCCGTGGTGCTGCAGGTCACTTATTTCAAGTCTACCCACGGCAAGCGCCTGTTTAAAATGTCCCCCATCCACCACCACTTTGAAATATGCGGCTGGTCTGAGGTGAAAATATGCACAGTTTTTGGCTTGGTGTCCCTTTTAGGGGGAGCCGTTGCCTTCTGCTGTGTGCTGTGGGGCGTATAGCCCTGCCAGAGCCTGGACAGAATATAGCCATTAGAAGACAAAGCTACCTGATAGGAAGGAGGAATCCCCATGGCAGCAGAAGGCAGGACGGCCCGGGGCCTGAGAAGGGTGCCCCAGTCCGCGCCGCCCCCCAGGGAGCGGCAGAGGGGAGGGGAGCCTGGAGACAGGCCCCGGCAGCGCCGCACCCGGTTAAAGTTCAAGATTTTCTCCCTGGGGCAGGGCCTGGATATGCCCCTGTTCGTGTTTATCATGGTGCTGCTGGCTGTGGGGCTTGTGATGCTCTTTTCCGCAAGCTATGCGGACAGCTATTACCGCCAGGGGGACAGCTATTACTATATCAGCCGCCAGGGCGGCTTTGCACTGGCAGGAACGGCGGCCATGCTGCTCATCTCCACCTTTGACTACCACCAGTTCCACAAGCTGGCCCTGCCCATTCTTGGCGTATCCGTGCTGCTGCTGATCATTGTGCTTGCCTTTAAAGGCACTTCCCTGGCGCCTGTGGAGGGTGTTGCCAACCGATGGCTGGATTTCGACCCCCTGCCCATCCGTTTCCAGCCTTCAGAGGTGGCGAAGTTTGCCCTTATTTTAATGTTTGCCCACCTTATTTCCCAAAACGCCGCCAGAATGCATACCTTTCGGTATGGCGTGGTGCCTTTTGTGGGCCTTATGGCCCTGATAGCCGGGCTTATTGCTTTGGAGCACCATCTTTCCGCCACCCTCATTATCCTTTTGCTGGGCGCTTCTTTGATGTTTGTAGGGGGAACGCGGGTGCGGTGGTTTGTCATTGGAGGCTCCATTATCCTTGCGGCCCTTATTCTGATGCTGGCCTTTGGCGGCAGCTATCAGACAGACCGCGTGGTGGGCTGGCTGGATCCCTTTAACGCGCCGGAGGGCGTGGACACCTACCAAACCCGGCAGTCTTTATACGCCATCGGCTCCGGCGGCTTTTTAGGCTTGGGGCTGGGGCAGTCCCGGCAGAAATATTTATATCTGCCCGCCCCCCAGAACGATTTTATTTTCGCCATTGTCTGCGAGGAATTGGGCATGGTGGGGGCGCTGGTGATTATGGTGCTGTTCGGGATGCTGATTTGGCGGGGCGTATATGTTTCCTTAAAGGCCAAGGATCGCTTCGGGATGCTCCTGGGGCTGGGCATTACCTTCCAAATAGGCATACAGGCGGTGCTGAACATCTGCGTGGTGACAAACACCATCCCAAACACAGGCATCAGCCTGCCCTTTTTCAGCTATGGGGGCACAGCGCTTTTGATGCTGCTGGGGGAGATGGGCGTGCTTCTGAACATTTCCCGCAGTGCCAGCGTGGAAAAGACATAGGGCTTGCCGGTTTTAAGAATCGCACCGAGTGCAGGGGCAAAACCCTTGCGCCCGGTGCCCTTCCCATATTTTCAGGAACCAGGTATTGATTTATGGCCGGCTGGCCGTTACAATAAGGTGGAAAGCACATCACTTTTGAAAGGATCGTGGGGACATGAAAGTATTGTTTACAGGCGGCGGCACGGCAGGGCACATTAACCCGGCCCTGGCTGTGGCGGGATATCTGCGCAAAAAAGAGCCGGACACGGAAATTCTGTATGTGGGCAACCGGGGCGGCATGGAGGAACGGCTGGTGGCAAAGGCGGGGTATCCCATGCAGACCATCACCATCTCCGGCTTCCAGCGCAGGATAACCCCTAAAAACCTGATGCGCAACGCCCAGACTGTGGTGCGCATGTTCACTGCCAGCAGCGAGGCCCACCGCATTATCAAGGAGTTTGCCCCGGACGTGTGCGTGGGCACCGGCGGCTATGTAAGCGGCCCGGTGATACGGGAAGCCGCAAGGCTCCATATTCCCTGCGTCATACATGAGTCCAACGCCTATCCCGGGGTGACCACCCGGATGCTGGCAAAATCCGTCCATGCGGTAATGCTGGCTGTGCCTGACGCCAAGAATTATTTCGACCACTCCGTAAACTGCATTGTCACCGGGAACCCTGTGCGGGGGGAGGTGCTCTCTGCCCAGCGGGAGGAGTCCCGCAAGGCCCTGGGGCTGGACGAGCGCCCCCTGGTGCTGTCCTTCGGGGGAAGCCTGGGGGCCTCTGCCCTAAACCGGGCCGCCGCTTGGATGCTGGCCCAGAGCGCGAAAAAAGGCGAGGTGCAGCATATCCATGGATACGGCACCCATGACGAAAAATTTATGGATGAACTGCGGGAGTTTGGCTTTGACCAAGCCGCAAGCCCTCAGATACGCCTTTTGGAATACATCGACAACATGCCCCAGTGCCTTTCCGCCGCGGATCTGGTGATTGGCAGGGCTGGGGCCATGACCCTGACGGAGATAGAGGCCAAGGCTAAAGCCTCCATCCTGGTGCCCTCTCCCAATGTGGCGGAAAACCATCAGTTCCACAACGCCATGGCCCTGGTGCGCCGGGGTGCGGCGGAGATTATAGAGGAAAAGGACTTGACAGGGGAGGCTTTGTGGGCCAAGGTGGAGGAAATCCTGGCAGACCCCCAGCGCCTGAAATCCCTGGGGGAAAACGCGGGGAAGCTGGAGATCCTGGACGCCAGCGAGCGGATTTACCGCACCATTAAGGCGGCCTGCGCGGCCGGGAAACAATAAGGAGAAGGCCATGGAGAAAATCACTCTCTGCGGAGACGACTGCCTTGCCTGCCCCCGCTATAATGCCCATAGCCAGGAAGAACAGAAAAAAGTTGCCTAGCTGTGGTACCGGACGGGGATGCGGAACAGCGTTGTCCCGCCGGAGGAGATGGCCTGCACAGGCTGCTCCTCCCACAAGGAATGTACATACGGCTTAACGGACTGCACTAAGGCCCATGGCGTGGAAAAGTGCAGCCAGTGCGGGGCATTCCCCTGCGGGAAGATAGAGTCTGTGCTGGAGAAATCGGCAAAAATCCAGAAAAAATGCCGGGCCGTGTGCAGCCTGGCAGAGTATGCCGCCCTGGAGAAAGCCTTTTTCCATAAGGAAGAAAATCTGCGGAAATAGGGGCGGGCGCTTCGGCAATCACCGATTTGGGAACATTTCATATGATAGCGTATGCTAACAAATCGAGGTGTTCCCTATGATTATTATTGACGGCCCTGCGGAACTCTGCGGGGAAATCAGCATCCAGGGGGCCAAGAACAGCGCGCTGCCTATTTTGGCGGCAACGGTTCTGTGCAAGGGCCAAAGCGTGCTGCACAACTGCCCCGACCTGACGGACGTGGAAACGGCTGTACGCATTTTGGAGCACTTGGGGTGCCGCTGCGCCCGGGAAGGCTCTGATCTGGTTGTGGACAACGCCATGACCGGCTGCGAGGTGCCCCAGGAGCTTATGCGGGAAATGCGATCGTCCATTGTGTTTTTGGGTGCCATTGTCTCCCGGTGCGGGGAGGCCAGGCTCTGCTTCCCCGGCGGCTGCGAACTGGGGCCGCGGCCCATTGACCTGCATATCTCCTCCCTGCAGAAGCTGGGGGTGGAGATTGAGGAAAGGGGCGGGTGCCTCCAGTGCCAGGCGCCGGGGGGCATCCAAGGGGCCTATGTGTCCCTTTCCTTCCCCAGCGTGGGCGCTACAGAAAACCTGATGCTGGCAGCGGTGTGCTCCAAGGGTACTACCATTATCGCGAACGCTGCCAGGGAGCCGGAAATCGCCGATCTTGCCGCCTATCTCAACCGCTGCGGCGGGCGCATTTATGGGGCGGGGGAGAGCTGCGTCATCATTGACGGGGTGAAGGAGCTTTTCGGCAGCGAGCACAGGATGATGCCCGACCGCATTGTTTCCGCCACCTACATGGCTGCGGCAGCAGTGACGGGAGGGAGCGTTACCCTGCGGGACGTGGATAACGCCCACATCCTGCCCATGCTTTCCCCCTTTGAGGAATCGGGCTGCGAGGTGCGGCAGATGGGCGGAAGCCTGAATATCATGGCCCCCCGCAGGCTTATGCCGGTAAAACATATCCGCACCATGCCATATCCCGGCTTTCCTACAGACGCCCAGCCAGTGGTAATGAGCATGGCGGCAGTGGGCAGCGGCACCAGCGTCTTTGTGGAAAACATATTTGAGAACCGCTACCGCCATGCAGAAGGCCTGCAGCGGCTGGGGGCGAAAATTAAGGTGGAAGGAAAGGTTGCCATTGTAGAGGGGGTGGACCGCCTGGCAGGCGCGCCGGTGGAGGCGTGGGATCTGCGGGGCGGGGCAGCCCTGGTGGTGGCGGGCCTTGCGGCCCGGGGCCGCACAGAAATTGAAGGGGTGGAATACATCCGCCGGGGCTATGAAGATATTGCCGGGAACCTTGCGCTTCTGGGGGCAAGGATCCGGGAGGCGGACTGAAATAAATCGCTTTTAGGATGTAAAAAAGAAAGGGGGAGCGGCTATGGCGCAGAACAGGAAGCCCAGGCGGGGGTTTTGGGATGGGGACGATTTTGTGGATATCCGCTCCCATTCAGACGGGGAAGTGCCTCAAAGGGCGCGGCCCCTGAAAGAAACCGGGAACCGCCGGCCCCGCTCCCAGCAAAGGCCCGCGCCCCCCGGCAGGCCCAGGCCTGCCGGGGACAGAGCGTCTGCCCAGGAGCGTCCTGTCCGTCCGCCTCAGCCAGGGGGAAGGCCTGCCCGCCCAGGCCAGCGCCCCCTGAAAGAGGCCGGGAACCGCCGGCCCCGCTCCCAGCAAAGACCCGCGCCTGCCCGTCCGCCCCAGCCAGGGGGAAGGCCTGTCCGCCCGGGCCAGCGCCCCCGGCCCGGGAAGGCTCCTGCCCCTAAGCGTCCGCCCCAGCCCCGCAAGCGCAGGCCTCCCATGAAAAAAGGCCTGCGCCGCCTGCTGATGCTGGGCGGAATATTTGTTATGCTGGCGGTTACCTGTGTGCTGGCAATCTCCCTGCTGTTTAAAATTTCTGAAATCACTGTTACCGGGGATGTGGTGTATCAGACAGAGGACATCCTGCGCCTGTGTGAATATGAGGTGGGGGATAATCTGTTTTTCATCACCACCAGCGACCGGGTGAAAAAGCTGAAAGCCCAGCTTCCCTACATTGCGGATGTGGAGATACGCCGCCACATTCCAGGCACCCTGGAAATCCACATCACAGGCACACAGGTGGCTTGCTGTGTTTTTTCAGAAGGCATGTGGCTTTATGTCAGCGGGGAAGGGAAAATATTGGAAACTCAGCCAGAGCCTCGGGAAGGCGTTATGCGCATTGAGGGGCTTGCACCCCAAAACCCCCAGGCGGGGGGGATGGTGCAGGTGGAGGATAAGGGCCTGCAGGAAGCCTATTCCACGATTCTGGAAAAAATTGTGGAATTGGGGGCCTGGGGGGAGTTCACCCGCCTGGACATCACAGACCCTTATAACATCACCTTGTGGTATCAGGACAGGGTGGAATGCAAGCTGGGCAACGCCGCAGAACTGGATTACAAGGTGCAGTTTGGCTATAAGCTTCTGCGGGAAGGCCATATAGGGGAGGATCAGACAGGGGTCTTAGACCTTTCCTATGCAGACGTGCGCCGGGCAGGGTTTACCTCCCAGCCTGTGGATCCTGCGGGGCAGGCTTCCCCGGCGTCGGCTTCAGGCGGCGAATCACAGCCGGAGGAGGGAGAAAGCCCGGACAGCAGTACAGAAGAGGAATCCGGCGGCAGGGGGGACGATATCCCTGACGAACCTATAGGCTAGGGAAAGAAGGACAGGCGGCATGAAAACGATAACGTGTAAAAAAGATGGTACAAATTTGGATTGCGTGGTTTTTGGGAAGGGGGCGAAAACGCTCGTCCTAATCCCCGGCTTGAGCTTCCAGCGGGTGAAAGGCGCGGCGCTCCCCCTGGCTTATATGTACCGCGCTTTCACAAAAGACTATACAGTATACGTTATGGATAAAAAGGATACTGTGCCGGACGGGTACACCATCAGGGATATGGCGGAGGATACTGCTTTTATGATGGAATACCTGCGCCTGTCCGCCGCGGATGTGGTGGGCGTGTCCCAAGGCGGCATGATAGCCCAGTATCTTGCGATACGCCATCCCGGCCTGGTGCATAAGCTGGTGCTTTGCGTTACCGCGTCCAGGATAAGCGAAACCATGGAAAAAGCTATAAACAGATGGATTTGGCTGGCGCGGGAAGGGGATTATGCGGGGCTTGTGGCTGATATGTTTGAGAAAATGTATTCAGAGGCGTATAGGAAAAAGAACAGGCGGCTGATCCCCCTCCTTTCCAGAATTGGCAGGCCCAAAGACTACAGCCGTTTTATTGCCCTTGCAGAAGCCTGCCTGACCTGCAACGCCTACCCGGAGCTGCATCAGATCTCCTGCCCCGCTTTTGTCATCGGCGGAAAAGAAGATCAGGTGGCTGCAGGCTCTGCGTCGGAAGAAATCGCCGGGAAGCTTTCCTGTGAAATCTATATGTATGAGGCCTTGGGCCATGCCGCCTATGAGGAAGCAAAGGATTTCAACCAGCGCATCCTCCGGTTTTTGCAGGAGCCCTGTTTTCGGCCTTGACTTGCCGGAAAAAATGGTGTACAATACCCCCAATAGGACGAAAGACTGTGACGGAGACAGGCGCGGCGGCGCGAAAATCCCAGAGAGCCGGCGGCAGGTGCAAGCCGGCATGAGTAGCCCGCAGGCGTATCCCTCCCAAGTCGCAAGCTGAAAAGGAAGGCGCGGTAGCGTTTCCCCAGTAAGCGCAGCCGGCTCCCCGCCGTTACCGGGGCGTGTATGTACGCAGGCGCGCAGCCTGTGCGATACGCCGAAATGGGTGGTACAGCGAAGGTTTTTGCCCTCGTCCCGTTTGCGCGGGACGAGGGCTTTTTGCGTATCAGATGGCTTTCGGCAGAAATTTTGAAAGGAAGGCGGAAAAAATGAGCGAACTTTACAAGGCCGTTTCCCCGGACATGAATTTTGTGGAGCGGGAAAAGGCCACAGAGCAGTTCTGGCAGGAGCATAAAATTTTTGAAAAGAGCGTGGAGCAGCGGAAGGGATGCCCCGCTTACACTTTCTACGACGGGCCTCCCACCGCAAACGGCAGGCCCCATATCGGGCACTTGGAAACCCGGGCCTTTAAGGACATGTTCCCCCGGTACCACACCATGAAAGGGGAGCAGGTGCTGCGCAAGGCCGGGTGGGATACCCATGGCCTGCCTGTGGAGCTGGAGGTGGAAAAGCTTCTGTCTATCAACGGCAAGGAGCAGATTGAGGAATATGGCATTGCCCCCTTTATCGACAAGTGCAAGGAGAGCGTATGGAAATATAAGGGCATGTGGGAAGATTTCTCCCGCACCGTAGGCTTCTGGGCAGACATGGATGATCCTTACGTCACCTACCACAACAGCTTTATTGAGTCAGAGTGGTGGGCTTTAAAGCAGATTTGGGACAAGGGCCTGCTCTATAAGGGCTTTAAAATTGTGCCCTACTGCCCCCGCTGCGGCACACCCCTTTCCTCTCACGAGGTGGCCCAGGGCTATAAGGACGTGAAGGAGCGCTCTGCTATTGCCAAGTTCAAGGTGAAAGGGGAGGACGCCTTCATCCTGGCCTGGACCACTACCCCCTGGACGCTGCCCTCCAACGTGGCCCTGTGCGTGAACGCCGGGGAGGATTATGTAAAGGTAAGCTATACGAAGGAGGATAAGGCCGAAACCTACTACCTGGCCGCGGCCCTGTGTGACACAGTGCTGGGAGAGGGGAATTATACTGTGCTGGAGCAGTATAAGGGAGCCGACCTGGAGCACAAGGAATATGAACCGCTGTTTGACTTTGTGACCCCCAAGGAGAAATGCTGGTATGTGGTGTGCGATGATTACGTCACCCTCACCGACGGCACCGGCGTGGTACACATTGCTCCGGCCTTTGGCGAGGACGACGCCAAAGTGGGCCGCAGATATGGCCTGCCCTTGGTGCAGCTTGTGGACACAAAGGGCCAGATGACAGAAGAAACCAAATGGGCAGGGGTTTTCTGCAAGGATGCGGACAAGGAAATCCTGGTGGACTTAGACAAGCGTGGCCTGCTCTATTCCGCGCCGAAATTCGAGCACAGCTATCCCTTCTGCTGGCGCTGCGACACGCCCCTTATCTATTATGCCCGGGAGTCCTGGTATATCAAGATGACCGACGTGAAAGAGCAGCTTATCGCAAACAACAACACGGTGAACTGGCTGCCAGAGAGCATCGGCAAGGGCCGCTTTGGGGACTGGCTGGAAAACGTCCAGGACTGGGCTGTCAGCCGCAACCGCTATTGGGGCACGCCTCTCAATATCTGGGAGTGCCAGTGCGGCCACCGTCACGCTGTAGGCAGCATTGCGGAACTGAGGGAACTGTCGCCTAACTGCCCAGAGGACATCGAGCTGCACAGGCCCTATGTAGACGAGGTAACCATCCCCTGCCCCCACTGCGGAGGGGAGATGCACCGGGTGCCCGAGGTTATCGACTGCTGGTTCGATTCCGGCTCCATGCCCTTTGCCCAGTACCACTATCCCTTTGAGAACAAGGAGCTGTTTGAAAGCCAGTTCCCGGCAAACTTCATTTCCGAGGCTGTAGACCAGACCCGGGGATGGTTTTACTCCCTCTTAGCCATCTCTACGCTTCTGTTCGACAAGGCCCCTTATAAAAACGTGCTGGTGATGGGCTTGGTGCAGGACGAGGAAGGCAAGAAGATGAGCAAGTCCAAGGGCAACGCTGTAGAGCCTATGGAGGCCCTGGAGTCCTTTGGCGCAGACAGCCTGCGCTGGTTCTTCTATACCTGCTCGGCCCCCTGGCTGCCCAAAAATTTCAGCAAAAAAACAGTGGTGGAGGGCCAGAAAAAGTTCTTCTCCACCCTGTGGAACACCTACGCTTTCTATGTGCTGTACGCGAACATTGACAGCTTTAACCCCACAAAGCACAGCCTGGATACATGCGCCCTCACCGTTATGGACAAGTGGCTTTTGTCCCGGCTGCACTCCACCATCAAAGAGGTGGACGGCTGCCTTGCCGCCTATAAGGTGCCGGAAGCAGCAAGGGCCTTGCAGGACTTTGTGGACGAAATGAGCAACTGGTATGTCCGCCGCAGCCGCGCCCGGTTCTGGGCACAGGGGGAACTGGAGGACAAAACTGCCGCCTACATGACACTGTACACAGCCCTGGTGGAAACGGCAAAGCTTTGCGCGCCTATGGCCCCCTTTATGAGCGAGGAAATTTACCGCAACCTGGTGTGCTCTGTAGACCCCGCCGCCCCGGAAAGCGTGCATCTGTGCGCCTATCCTGCCGCAAAGGAAAGCTGGGTGGACGAAAAGCTGGAGCAGGACATGGACGAGGTGCTGAAGGTGGTCACCCAGGGCCGGGCCGCCCGGAACCTTTCCGGTATTAAAAACCGCCAGCCCCTGCAAAAGCTGTATACAGACGCGCCCTCCGGCCTGGGAGAGCTGTACCAGGATATTATCAAACAGGAATTGAACGTGAAGGAACTGGAATTCCTCAGCGATATGTCAGCCTTCGCCGCCTACACCTTCAAGCCCCAGCTAAAGCTTTTGGGCAAGAAATTCGGCAAGCGCCTGGGAGAATTGCGGGAAGCCCTGCAGAACCTGGACGGCTCCGCCGCCAAGAAGCAGCTTGACAATGAGGGCTTTGTGGCGGTGCCCATGTCTGACGGGGGGGTACAGCTTACCGCGGAGGAACTGCTTATTGACGCTGCCCAGAAGGAGGGCTTCACCTCTGTTTCCGACAGGGGCCTCACTGTGGTGCTGGACACGGCCCTGACAGAGGAACTCATCGAGGAGGGCTTTGTGCGGGAGATTGTCTCAAAGCTTCAGTCCATGCGCAAGGACGCAGGTTTCCATGTCACCGATCACATTGAGGTGTACCAGCAGGGGAGTGAGAAGGTTGCCGCTGTGCTGCAGGCCAATGAAAGCGCCATCCTTTCCGATGTATTGGGGGAGGCCTGCCATTATGGCGCCCTGGAAGGCTACACCGCAGAATGGGATATTAACGGCGAGGCTGTCACCCTGGGCGTGCGGCGGGTGGAAAAATAACAGGCTGTCCGCCTAAAACAAAGAGGAAATTTTGAAACAGGAAGCATCCCCGCTTGGCAGGCAGGGAATGCTTCCTGTTTTTATAGTCCCTGCGGTTGAAAAGGGCAAAACTTTTTCAAACACATTAACTACATATACCCGGGCGCTTTTTTATACAAAGCATTGCAAAAGCTTAGGGGTTGTGATATGATTGGTTTACAGAACTTTTGGGGAAGGACTTGATATTCATGAAAAAAAGAATAGCTGCTGTGCTTTTGCTGGCCATGTTTTGCATAACCCTGGCGGGCTGTTCGGCTAAGCCGGAGCAGGGCAGCGCCCAGCCTGCTGCCGGGGGATGGGAACCTTTAGTCTCTTCCTCTGTAGAGCCGGCTTCCTCTGCCGCCGCCACGCCGGAGCCGGCGGTACAGCCCACCCCAACGCCCTCTGCAAAGGGAGAGGAGACTCCCTCTGCCGCAGACGGCCTCGGCGCCCCTGCCAGCCAGCCTGAGGATGTCCAGCCTGCTCCCAGCGCGGCGGAGGCTGACGACTTCGGCGTAACCTTGTATATTGGCACAAAGGCTGGGGGGTTCCAGGAATATCCTTGTACGCTGGAGGGAGAGGTGACCCCAGAAGGGCTGATACAGGGAATTGCCGATCTCACAGGCTGGGACTTGACCCTGGCAGAGCCTGTGGCAACGGGCAAGGGCGGTATGAGCGTGTGCCTGGCGGAAAGCTCAGCCCTGTTCCAAGGCCCTATTGAAAACCAGAAGGACGAATTCCACATGCATAGCGCTGATCAGATGGCAGAAACTGTGCTGGACAGCATCCAAAAGACCCTGCAGGAGGGCTTTACTGGAGCAGGGGGCAACCCAGATAATATAGATATTTATTTCTATATGGAGGGGGAACAGCCCCTGGCCCTGTCGAATATCGGCTTCTCCTGGCCTTTGGATCAGCCATACCAGTGGAGTGCCGCACAGCAGAACTGATAAAAAGCACAAGAGGGAGACGGGCTGTAGTATGCGGCCCTTATGACGAAAGGAGTTTTCCTATGCCTATCCGTATTATTACCGATTCCGCCTCCGACATGGTTTCCCCTCAGCGGCAGGAAGTCAGGGTATTGCCTATGACTATCAGCTTTGAGGGCAGGCAGTGTCAGGACGGGGTAGATTTAACCCACAGGCAGTTTTATGAACAGCTTATTGAAGGAGACGACCTGCCGGTTACCAGCCAGGTAGGCCCCGGAGAATTTGAGGACGCTTTCCGGGACGCTGTGGAGGCTGGGGAAGAGGTGGTAGCTGTCACCTTGTCCAGTAAACTTTCCGGCACTTGGCAGTGCGCCTGCCTTGCGGCCCGGAAATTCCCTGGAAAGGTGCATGTGGTGGACAGCGAAAACGCCACTATTGGCGAGATGATTTTGGTGGAGCGGGCCTTGGAGTTGCTGGATCAAGGCCTGGAAGCGACTGAAATAGCGGCCTGCCTGGAGAAGGAGAAAAAGTCTGTCCGGCTTATCGCCCTGCTGGACACCTTGGAATACCTGAAGCGCGGCGGGCGCATTTCTCCCACCACAGCTTTAGTGGGCGGCCTGCTGTCTGTAAAGCCGGTGGTAGCTGTCCGGGAGGGCGAGGTGGTGGTGCTGGGCAAGGCCAGGGGATCAAAAAACGGCAACAGCCTGCTGATTCAGGAGATTGAAAAAACTGCCGGGGTGGATTTCAGCCGCCCCTACCGCCTGGGTTATACCGGGCTTAGCGATGCCCTGCTGCAAAAATATATAGCAGACAGCCGGGAGCTTTGGCAGGAGCATACGGATTCCCTGCCTTTCTGTACAGTAGGCGGCACCATTGGCACCCATGTAGGCCCGGGAGCCGTGGCTGTGGCGTTTTTCTGTAAATAGAGTTTAGATATTTCTCAAAAGAAGCGCTTGCTCTTAGGCAGTCACCCATAAAGAGGTATCCTTACAATGAGTGGCACAGTCGATTTTTGATAGATTCTTGGTGCGGCGA
The DNA here is from genome assembly GCF_009936035.1 of Neglectibacter sp. X58. GTDB lineage: Bacteria > Bacillota > Clostridia > Oscillospirales > Acutalibacteraceae > Acutalibacter. Next base: position 53,800 of record NZ_QWEO01000001.1, read on the forward strand.
TAAGGCCTTCTTTGTCTTTGGGAGCAGATAAAACGCAGAGAGCCTGTTTGGGCACTCTGCGTTTTATTGAAGCCAGCACATTAGAATAGATTAAATTAGTACTCCATTAGTCTTATTCCAGCATCACCTGCATCAAACCAGCAGCTTGCGCTTTTTCCAAACGCCAGAAAGGAAGTAGACCATTGCGGGAATTGCGGTGACATAAGTAGCCAAAGTGTAGCCTAAGAGCACGCCGAACATCCCCATATGCAGCACCTGCTCAAACAGCAGGAACAGGCCGATGCGGGCCACCACACCGTCCATGAGGCCGATGATCAGGCTCAGCCTTGCGTTGCCGATACCCTGGATAAAAGGATTGAACGCCTGCATGATGGGAAAAGCTGACTTTTTTGATTTGCGTTTGCCATACTATCTTTCATTCATTCCTTTCCGGATCGTTTCCACGATCCCCGCTATTGTGTACTGGTCGAGAGCGGATTCTACCGCGTCCTGGGCGGCGCCCAGCGGCTTCCGGATAGCTCTCAATATATTTCCACCTACCGGGCAAGTTGGGTTGGGCCGCTGGTGCGTGTCGAAAAGATGGGCATTTTTCCTTGCCTGCACTGCTAAAAATACATCCTTCAGCGTAATCTCTTCCGGCGGCCTTGCCAGTTCGGTGCCGGCCGCACCGTTGCGGATACGCAAAAGGCCGGCATTTTTTAGCTGCCCGTTGAGCCTGCGGATCACCACCGGATTGGTGTTGGCGCTCTCCGCAATCCGCTCTGACGGGCATTGCCCGGGATAGATAGCCGCGAACGCCAGGATGTGTATAGCCACAGGGAACCTAGTGTTTGCGCTCATGATACCGCCTCCCTTACGCAACTATTGTAGTTACACTTATGTGAAATGTCAAGAGTTTTCTGGCTATTCGTGGGTACAAATGAAGGCCAGTGCCGGAAATTTGCACCCCAAAGGGATAAGAATATGTGTTCTATGAGGGAGGTCAGTTGATTTTACTTCTCCGCCGGACAACATCTTTAGAAATTCGATTTCTCTTTAACACATAGCCATTTTTTCTCCATAAGCTGGATGTTTTTCGGGAAAAGTTCAATGGTAGAACGGGTAATATTTAAGTCTCCGCAAATACGCATAGGTTTTGTTTCATTTAAAAAGCAGGCCCGTCCTGGATTTCTCACTCTTCACGAAAACTTACACACGCCCGAGCAGATTTGATTGCCGCTGGACTTTTTCCTCTGAGGGCTGTATAATACAAATTAAATACAGATAAAGGAAAATACCAGGAGGTACAGCTATGCAAAGCGACGCACCAAGGCCCCAGGGCCTATTGGCCCGGCTGCTGGAGCCGAAAGCCCAAATCCCGGAGGAACGAAAGCGCTTTTCAAACCCGGCCCTGAAGGCCCTGATCCTGCCCGTACTGATTGAGCAGTTTCTGGCCCTTTTGGTGGGCATTGTGGATACCCTGATGATAAGCTATGCCGGGGAAGCGGCGGTGTCCAGCGTATCCCTGGTGGATCAGCTTAACAACGTGTTCATCATGGCCTTCACAGCTCTTGCCTCTGGAGGCGCGGTGGTGGCCAGCCAGTATGTGGGCCGGGAGGACAAGGAAAACGGGGACATGGCGGCAAGCCAGCTTGTAATGTCCATCAGCGCCATTTCCATCCTGTTGGGGCTGGTGGTGCTGCTGTTCGGGCGGCAGATTTTCGGCCTGCTGTTCGGCAGGGTGGAGCAGGAGGTGCTGGATACCGGCATGGTTTACATGCGCATCACAGCCTTTTCCTTCCCCTTTTTAGCGCTGTATAACGGCTGTGCCGGGCTTTTCCGCAGCATGGGCAGGACAAAAATCCTCATGCAGGTTTCCATTGCCATGAACGGCATCAACGTAGCGGGCAACGCCATCGGCGTGTTTGCCCTGCGCGCAGGCGTGGCAGGCGTGGCTTGGCCCACCCTGATTTCCCGGGCCTTTGCGGCTGCTGCCATGGTGATACTGACCATGAACCCGGAAAACCCCATCTCCCTGCGGCTTTCCATGGTGTTCTCCTGCCGGTGGAACATGATTACAAGGATTTTCCGCATTGCCGTACCCAACGGCATTGAAAGCGGCTTGTTCCAGCTTTCCAAGGTGGCCCTCAGCTCCATTGTCGCCACCTTTGGTACTGTGCAGATTGCCGCCAACGGCGTGGCCCAAAGCTTCTGGTCTATGTCGGCCCTGTTCTGCATTGCCATGGGTCCTGTGTTTATCACAGTGGTGGGCCAGTATATGGGCGCGGGAGACGTGGAAGGCGCTGACTACTATATGAAAAAGCTTCTGCGTATCACGTTTGCCGGGGCCGCTGTGTGGAACCTGGCCATCCTTTTAGCCACGCCCCTGGCTTTGCAGGTGTACAGCCTCAGCGGGGAGGCCAAGCACCTGGTTATCCTACTGGTTTTCATCCACAATTCCCTCAACGCTGTGTTCGGCCCTGTGGCCTTTGCCTTTGCCAACGGCCTGCGGGCCGCCGGGGACGTGAAGTTCACCATGTACGCCGCCATCTTTGCCACGGTAGTGTGCCGGGTGTCCCTTTCCTTCCTGTTTGGGCTGGCGCTGCAAATGGGCGCTGTAGGCGTGGCCCTTGCCATGGTGTGCGACTGGGTTATCAAGGCCATATTGGTTATCTGGCGCTATAAGGGCGGCAAGTGGCGCGCCATGCGAGTGATTTAACCGTACATAGAAAATCCCGGACTTTTCACAGTCCGGGATTTTCCTGAAGTGTTTATGCGGCAAGCTTTTCCACAAGGGACTTAGCCGCCATAAGCTGGCCTGTGAACCTTGCGGCGGCGGCTTCCAGCTCTTCATCGGAGAAATCTGCGCTGCCCCTTACTTCCACAGCGATGCCCTCCTTCCGGGCGTCTTCCAGGATCTCCTTGCTGGGCTTGTCAGGCAGTTCAATATCCTCTATCACGGTGTTGCCGTCCTTGTCCTTGTAGACAATCCGGCCCTGCCCGCTTCCCTTTTCTTCGATGGAGAAATACTCAATAGGCGTTCCATCCTCCGCCCCTTCCAGAGCGTCAGAGTCTACCGTCACCATAATGGCTTCCCCGTCTTCGGAATAGCTTACAAAGCTGACAACGCCTTTGAAAAGCTCTCCGCCTGTGGCGGCGTTTGCTCCCATAGCCAGGGCCGCGGCCAGGGCCACCACCAGGGCAGCCACCACCAGGCGGCGCAAAATAAATTTCTTGGGCCTTTTCTTTGTTTCTGTCATGTCAAGTACCTCCTGTATCAATTGGGGAGAGGGCACAAGCTTTGAAAATGTCTGCTTATATAACCAGGTATCCGGCAATGCTTTGTGTTCCATGGTCAGTTCTCCCTTTCTTCTTCGCACAATTTCTTTTTCAGCTTCTCCCTGGCCCGCTGCATACGGGTCTGCATGGTGGAGGGCTTCACCCCGCACAAGGCCGCGCATTCCTTCACAGGATAGCCCTCGTAATAGTGGAGGTATACGGGCACCCGGTATTTCTGGGGCAGTTCCATCACCGCCAGGAACAGGGCGCTTTCCTCCGGCCCTTCCAGAGAAAGGGTCTGTGCGTATTCCTCCAAAGGCACGCTGCGGCGGAACCATGCCGAGCACACCAGCTTTTTGCACTCGTTCACCGCCACCCGGATAACCCAGCGGCGCATGTGCTCCTCGCTCTCAAAGGCGGTCTGGGTGCGGAAGAGCTTTAAGAGCACGTTCTGGGTGATGTCCTCGGCGTCCGCCTGGTTTTTGCAGGAGTGGAACGCTATCCGGTATATTGTGCCGCTGTACCGCTCGGCCGCGGCTGCAAATGCATCGCTGTCCATGGTTCCGCCTCCTTCTGAAAAGCTTTTCACCCATAATACCCCCCAGCGCCCGGAAAAATCTCATAAAAGGGGAAATTTTTTTAAAAATTTTTCTGCCCAGGCCCTCCGGGGCAAAAAAACAGGGGTTTTTTGAAAAAAGCCTTGCAATTTCCGGACACGCCTGCTATAATTTTATCTGTTACGAAACTTTACATGTGGTATGTTCAACCTGAAGGAGGTGCAGATATATGGCAAAATGTGAATTCTGCGGCAAGGGCGTTTCTTTCGGCATCAAGGTTTCCCACTCCCACCGGCGTTCCAACAGAACCTGGAAGCCCAACATCCGGCGTGTGAAAGCGATTGTTGACGGCACTCCCAAACGGGTTTATGCTTGCACCCGCTGCCTGCGTTCCGGCAAGGTGACCCGGGCGGTTTAAGTTTCAAAAGACAGCAGACGGTTCTTTGGGGCCGTCTGTTTTCTTTTATCCTGGAAAATATTGGAAAAGGAGACTGTAAACGATGAAAAAATTATTGGCAATACTCTGTGCTGTGCTATTGGTTTCATGCACTGGCCTGCCTGTGGCGGCCGCAGATAGCGAACCTGTGATTACCTTTGATACCGACACTTCCCCCCGAGCCCGTATTTGTACGTATACACTTCCAGATGGCGGAGTGCTATATTTCGCAGAGCCGCTGGAAGAAAATAGCGAAATCATTCCAGGATGGACACTGTATGAGTCGGAAAATCTGAAAGGCGATATAGTGATACCAGAATATATTGAAGGCAAGCCTGTATCGAGATTATACTATGAAAATTTCCCAGATGCAGGCGGCACCCATGTTTTTTGTCTGAATGGCAATCCGGAAATGATTTCTGTTGTATTTCCTGCAACTTTACAGGAAATAGAAGGGGTCTATTTAACAGGAGCTTGGTTCGGCGGCTGTTCAAAATTAGAACAAATTATTTTTGAAGGTGATGGGCCAGAGGAAATTCCGCCCTTCTTTTTCTGGGGCGCGCCGGAACTAAAGCGGGTAAAGCTTCCCAGGAACATTGCCGAGCTGGACGGGGCCTTTGTATCCGCGTCATATCACGACATTGATACTGCCTGTACAAGCATTACCTCTTTAGAGTTGGATAGCGGCAATAAGAACTTTGTAATGGATGAACAGGGAATCCTGTATAACCATGATAAGACAAAGGTTGTCACCGCCATACAAGGGGCGGCTGAACGTAAAACGGTTACGCTTCCTGATACGGTTACGGAAATAGCAGGCTATGCCTTTGCCGGGAACACCCAGCTTGAAACCGTTTACGGCGGAGCGGCTCGCGTTGTAGAGAACGGATACGGATACACGTTTTATAAATGTAACTCTCTTAACCCCTTCCAGGACACCTATGGCCATTGGGCGGAGGAGCAGGTGAAGTGGGCATATCAGGAAGGAATTTTAAAAGGTACGGAATTGCTGCGGTTCAGCCCCAATGCCACGCTGGAGCGGGGAATGATCTGCACAGTCCTGCATCGGTTGGAGAATTCTCCTCCGGCAGGCTCTGACAACCCCTTCCCAGATGTAATCGACTATGCCTGGTACGGAGAAGGCGTGATATGGGCAGCGAAAAACGGCCTGGTGCAGGGCCATGATGACGGGCTTTTTCGGCCAACTGACCCTGTTACCAGAGAACAACTGGGGGCTATCCTCTACCGTTATGCGCAATTTAAAGGCATAGCAGGTACAATGGGCAGCCTGGATGGCTTTACAGACGCAGGCAAAACCAGCGCCTATGCCCTTTCCGCCATGAAATGGGCTGTGGGCTCTGGCCTGCTGCGGGGCCGGGACGATGGGACGTTGGATCCGCAGGGCTATGCCACCCGGGCGGAAGCCGCCGTTATTCTGCAAAGGCTACAAGCTTTGGCATAGAAGATGCCGTATAACAGCGCTTTCTCTATTTGAGATGCGGCCTTCCTGTGGGAAGGCCGTTTTTCTTTTTAGATCGTTTTAGCCACTACAACGTGTGTAAAAACAGAATATAGTAAACGCACTTGAAAATCGGCATAGCCCGATTTTCAAGCATGCGGCATTGCCGCTGGTTCAAAAAGCTGTTTGCCTCTTTTGGACTGCGTTAACTATTGCCTCGCGCGCTTTGTAGATAAGCGGGTGCGGTATGGCTGTCTTGCAACACATAAATTTCCCCAAAAGGTTTTGATTGGGCACGTTGCAAAAATTTTTTCCGAATGTTATACTTACATACAAAATAGCGTGGAGGAGGAAAAGCCATGAAGCTGTATGTAACCCGCCATGGGGAAACGGCTTGGAACAAAGAGAACAAGGTGTGCGGCAGGACAGATCTGCCCCTGACGGAAAAGGGCCGGGAGCAGGCCAAAGAAACTGGGAAAAAGCTTTCCGGGGTGCATTTTGACAGGGTGGTGTGTTCGCCTATGCTGCGGGCCAGAGAGACGGCGGCCCTTATCTGTGAGGGCCGGGAAGTGGTGATAGAGAGGCACAGGGAGCTGATTGAGCAGGACTACGGCCTGTGCGAAGGGGCAGACAGGTTCGATGAAAACTTCCTTTTCCACAAGCAGAACTTTGCAGACGGATATCCCCAGGGGGAGTCCCAGATGATGCTGGCAAAGCGGGTGTACCGCTTTCTGGAGGAGCTTGCTGCCCGCTGCCCGGAGGAAACGGTGCTGGCGGTGTGCCATGGGGGCGTGTGCCGGGTGATTGAAAGCTATTTCCATCCCATGGACAACGAAACGTTTTTTAAGTTTGCCATGCACAACTGCGAGGTGCGGACGTATGAAATGCCTGCGGCAGAAGCTTCTCCGGCCCCGGTGAAATTTTACGGAACGGAAATCTGCAAGGACTGCGCCGAGGCCCTGTGCCTTTTTGCGGAAAAGGGCTTTACAGGGTTTTCCTATATGGACATTGGCCTTTCCACCGGCAACCTGAAAGAATTCCTGGCCCTGCGGGACAGCCGCCCGGAATTCCGGCAGGTGCGGGAGGACGGGGGCATCGGAATCCCCTGCTTCCTGCGGCCAGACGGCTCTATCTGCTTTGAGCCGGAGGAGCTGCTGGAAAGTCAATAAAAATTTTTATAAATATTGCGAACTGTTTTGGCAAAATCACGAACACTGGAGATTAAAAAACAGCAAAAACCGTTTTTTACCTTTACAAAAATGTCAATATCATGTACAATATGAATACGTGCAGGCATATGCTTGGATTTGCCGGGGCGAGGCCCGGGCAAAGGGAAGGAGTGAATTCATGGGACTGAAATATAAGCGCATTCTCTTGAAGCTCAGCGGCGAGGCTTTGGCAGGCAGTTTGGGCCATGGCATTGATTTCGACACAGTGATGGAGATTTGCAGGCCCATCAAAGAGGTGGTAGAGCTGGGCGCCCAGGTTGCCATTGTGGTGGGCGGAGGCAATTTCTGGCGGGGCCGCAGCAGCGGCAGCATGGATCGCACCAGGGCAGACCATATGGGGATGCTGGCCACAGTGATAAACGCACTGGGCGTGGCAGACGGCCTGGAGCAGGCGGGGCTGGACGTGCGGGTGCAGACAGCCATTGCCATGCAGGAGGTGGCAGAGCCTTATATCCGCAACCGGGCGGTGCGCCATCTGGAAAAAGGCCGGGTGGTGGTGTTCGGCTGCGGCACCGGCAATCCTTTCTTCTCCACAGACACAGGGGCAGCCCTGCGTGGGGCGGAAATTGAGGCGGACGTGATTTTAAAGGCCACTATGGTGGACGGGGTGTACGACAGCGATCCTAAGAAGAACCCGGAGGCCAAGAAATACGACACCCTCTCCTATATGGATGTGCTCAGCCGGAACCTGGGGGTTATGGACATGACAGCGGCCTCTTTCTGTAAGGACAGGGGCATCCCGTTTTTGGTGTTCAGCATGGAAGATCCCCAGAACATCGTCCGGGCGGCAAAAGGCGAAAAAGTAGGCACTCTAGTACAATAGGCAGCGGCAACGTAACGTTGCATCTAAGACTCGGGGGACAGAGGCGGAAACCTTCCGCCGCAAAGAGTTTTGCGGCTTACGCAGGCCATCGCGTTCCCGGGGTACTCCCGATCGGATAGATGAACCGGAAGTTTTTTGAAGATTTGAAAGAAGCTTTTTCTCAAAAAGTTTTTTAAAGCGGGTTTGGGGCGCCGGCAGACGAGAATCGGCAGCCCAACAGAAAGAAAGGACGGAAAATCATGGCAGAGATGAAAGATGTATTCGCGAAAGCGGAAAGCAAAATGAAAAAAACCATCGGGCACCTGGAGGAAGAGTATGCCGCCATCCGGGCAGGCCGGGCGAACCCCGCGGTGCTGGATAAGATAATGGTAAACTACTACGACACCCCCACGCCCATCAACCAGTTGGCGGCAGTGGCGGTGAGCGAAGCCCGGGTGCTGACCATCCAGCCCTGGGACGCTTCTGTGCTGCGGGGGATTGAGAAGGCCATCCAGACCTCCGACCTGGGCGTGAACCCCCAGAACGACGGCAAAATCATCCGGCTGGTGTTCCCGCCCCTTAATGAGGAGCGCCGCCGGGAGCTGGTGAAGGATATCAGCAAGCTTAGCGAAGAAGCCAAGGTGGCAGTGCGGGCCATCCGCCGGGACGCCATTGAAAAGCTGAAGGAAATGAAAAAGCAGAGCGACATTACAGAGGACGATCAGAAGCAGGGGGAGAAGAAAATCCAGGAGCTGACAGATAAATACGTGAAAAACTGCGATACCTGCTTCTCCGCAAAGGAGAAGGAAATCCTGGAGATCTAAACCCATTCTTTTGCCGGGAGGTTGGGCCATGGCGCTTTTTAAAATGAAAGAAGAGAAGGGGGAGGCTCCCCGGATACTGCCTGCCCATGTGGGCATTATTATGGACGGCAACGGGCGCTGGGCCAAAAAGCGGCATCAGCCCCGAAGCGTCGGGCACCGGGCCGGCGCCCAGAACTTCCGGGGCATCACCCGGTACTGCGCAGGGCTGGGCATCCAATACCTGACCATCTATGCGTTCTCCACAGAGAACTGGGCCAGGCCTGCCGAGGAGGTGGGAGGGCTGATGCGCCTTTTCAAGGATTATCTGGAGGAGGCCCTGCGGGACTTTATGGATGAAAACATCCGGGTGCGCTTTATCGGGGATCCCTCCGCCTTCCCGCCGGAGCTGCAGGCGCTGATGCGCCGGGTGGAGGAGGAGTCCTCTGTGAAAACCGGCATGGTTTTAAACCTTGCTATGAATTACGGAGGCCGGGCAGAGCTTGTCCGGGCGGCCCGGGCTTTTGCGGAGGATGTGCGGGCAGGCAGGCGCGGCCCGGCGGACATGGAGGAATCCCTCTTTTCCGATTATCTCTACACAGCGGGCCAGCCGGATCTGGATTTGCTCATCCGCCCCAGCGGGGAGCAGCGGCTTTCAAACTTCCTCTTATGGCAGTGCGCCTATGCGGAGTTTGTGTTTTTTGACATCCTCTGGCCTGATTTCACGCGGGCGGATATGGACAGGGCCTTGCAGATCTACGCTTCCCGGCAGCGGCGCTTTGGCGGCGTGTAGGCCGAGAGGGAATCACACAAGAAAAAGGGGGCATGCGCTATGAGGCGGCGTGTTCTTTCCGGGGCGGTGCTGGCGGTATTTTTGGCGGCGATTATCCTGTTTGACCAGACCTTCCCTCTGGCGCTGAATATCGCCGTGGCGATTATTGCGGCGGCAGCGGTATTTGAATTGGGGAAGGCTTTGGGGCTTGAAAAGAAGGGGGTTGTTTTCTGGCCCTCTCTGGCAGCGGCGGCGGCAGTGCCCTTTTGCGGCGGCAGGCTTCTCTTTTTAACCTATGCCCTTTACACCCTGATTATCTGCTGCGCCATGCTGGCTTACCATGAGGAAGTCAGCTTTAAAGATATTTTTGTGCAGTACAGCATGGTGGTGCTTATTCCCTGCGCCCTGCACAGCCTGGTGCTCCTGCGGGAGCTGAACCGCGCCCATGGCATGTTTTATGTGCTTCTCGCGGTGTTCGCCGCCTGGGCCGCAGACATGGGTGCTTTTTTTGCCGGCACCTTTTTTGGAAAACACAAGCTCTGCCCTAAAATCAGCCCGAAAAAAACGGTGGAAGGCGCTGTGGGAGGCCTTGTGGCAAACGTGGCGGCAGCCCTGCTGTGCGGCCTGTTTTTCAGCCGGGTTTACCACCTGGGACAGGTGGAGGTGCAGTATCTGCCCCTGTTTTTAATCGGGTTTTTCGGTGCCTTTGTGTCCATGCTGGGGGATTTAAGCTTTTCCCTTATTAAGCGAAGCTGCCATATCAAGGACTTCGGACAGGTGATCCCGGGCCATGGCGGCATTCTGGATCGGTTTGACAGCGTGATTTTTACAGCGCCCTTTGTTTACCTGCTCATAAGCTTCCTGCCCGTCGCGGGATAGCAAAAGCGGGAATATGCGCAAAGCCTGCCTGGAGCAGTTCTTTTTAAACATTTCAAAGACCCTGGCTGTAAAACCGGGCTTTGGCGCATACACTATGGAAAGGAAGGATTCCTTTGAGGCTTTCCCTGTTAGGATCCACAGGCTCTATCGGCATCCAGGCTTTGGAGGTTGCGGAGCAGTTAAACAGGACGGGGACGTTCCCTGTTGAGATTGCGGTGCTTGCCGCCCGATCCAATGTACAGCTTTTAGAGCAGCAGGCCCGCCGCTTTTCCCCCCAGGCAGTAGCCCTTTTTGATCCTGCCGCCGCCAGGGACTTCCGGCAGCGCACCCGGGACTTGGACATCACAGTGCTGGAAGGGCCGGAAGGCCTGTGCGAAGCCGCCGCCTGGGAGGGCGCCGACACCACCCTGAACGCTGTGGTGGGCATGGTGGGGCTTCGTCCCACTATGGCAGCCATAAAAGCGAAGAAAACCCTGGCCCTTGCCAACAAGGAAACCCTGGTGGCAGGGGGCAGCCTTGTAATAGAAGCTGCCCGGCAGAACGGGGTGAAAATCCTGCCGGTGGACAGCGAGCACTCCGCCATCTTCCAGTGCCTCCAGGGAAGCCCTGGGGAAAGGGCTGTAAAGCGCCTTATCCTGACGGCCTCCGGCGGGCCGTTTTTCGGCTGGGAAAAGGAACGGCTTCAGGCCGTCACCCCGGAGCAGGCCCTTTGCCATCCCAACTGGGACATGGGGGCAAAAATTACCATCGACTGCGCCACCATGATGAACAAGGGCCTGGAGGTTATTGAGGCCGCCTGGCTGTTCCAAATGCCTGTGGAGCGCATAGGGGTGGTGGTACACCGGGAGAGCATTGTCCACTCCATGGTGGAGTTTGCAGATAACGCCGTCATTGCCCAGATGGGCACCCCGGATATGCGCCTGCCCATCCAATATGCCCTCACCTATCCCCAGCGGCTGGAAAGCCCCTCGGGGGCGCTGGATCTGCCTGCCCTCGGGAAGCTGACCTTCTTTGAGCCGGACAGGGAGCGCTTTCCCTGCCTGAACCTGTGCATAAAGGCCATGGAGCGGGGGGGGCTTGTGCCTGCGGCGGCAAACGGCGCAAACGAGGCGGCAGTGCAGCTTTTCCTGGAGAAGAAAATCGGGTTTATGGATATCCCCCGGCTGGTGCAGGCAGCGGCGGACAGCCAGCCTGCCGTTCAGGCCGCCAAGGTGGAGGATGTGCTGGAGGCTGACCGCATGGCCCGCAGCCGGGTGCTGGAACTGGCAGGAAGCCTGTAAGAAGCCGGACCAATCGGGCATAGCACAAATCTTTCCGGCAGCTTTTACTGTGCGTGTTTCCCCACCTCTTGGGCGTGGAAACATGCACAGTACCTTACTTTTTTGCCCTTAGCTCGGGGGACGCTTTACAAAACCGGATCAAGGAGCTGATATTTTGCAGATTCTCATGATTGCGCTGTTAATTGTCATTGGCATACTGCTTTTCGGGTTCGTGATATTTTTTCACGAGCTGGGCCATTTCCTGCTGGCAAAGGCGGCGAAAATTCGTGTCAACGAGTTTTCCATTGGCATGGGCCCCAAACTGTGGGCTTTCCAAAAAGGGGAAACTCTGTATTCCCTGCGGCTGCTTCCCATTGGCGGCTTCTGCGCCATGGAGGGGGAGGATGAGGACAGCGACGACCCGGCGGCCTTTGGCAGCAAGCCTGTATGGCGGCGGATTCTGGTGGTAATAGCCGGAGGCGTGTTCAATGTGGTGCTGGGCTTTGTGCTCATGGGCCTCACCCTTATCCCCCAGGAAGTTTTTGCCACCACGAAAATCAGCAAATTTGCGGAAAATTCCGCCCTGGAAGCTGCCGGCGCCCAGGTAGGGGATGTGATAACCGCCATTGACGGCTATGCCGTTTACAGCGACAGGGATATGTCCTTCGGCATGGCCCTGGCAAACCCGGACGCTGTTTCCATCACCGTTTCCCGGGAGGGGCAGCGTATAGACCTTGGCCCCTTCCCCATGGCCTATCAGACTGTGTCAGGCCGCCGGGTGGTCACCCCGGACTTTTATGTTCAGCCGGAGCGGCGCAGCTTTTTTGGGGTGGTGAAGCGCTCCTTCACCTACACGGTGTCCATGACCCGCATGGCGCTGGAAAGCTTGAAGGGCATTGTGTCCGGGCGCTTTGGCCTTAACGAAATTGCAGGGCCGGTGGGCACAGTGCAGGCTATCTCTGTAGCGGCGGAAGCCGGGCTTTCAGAAAGCTTCGGGAAGGCTGTGGGGAATATCCTGCAAATGATTATTATGATAACGGTAAACCTGGGTGTGGTAAACCTGCTGCCCCTGCCCGCCCTGGACGGGGGACGGCTGCTGTTCCTCATCTGGGAGGGCGTCAGCCGCAGGCCTGTGCCGCAGAAGTATGAGGGGTATGTCCATGCCGCCGGGTTTATCCTGCTTTTAGGGCTGATGGCAGTTATCACTTTTCACGATATCGTCCGAATATTTACAGGCTGACATTGCATGACAGGGGAATGAGTATAGTATGGCAAAAAGAAAATCTACACAAGTGCAGGTGGGGAATATCCTGCTGGGGGGCGGCGCGCCTGTAACGGTGCAGTCCATGCTCAGCACCCCTTCCACAGATATCCCGGGCAGCGTGGCCCAGGCAAAGGCACTGGAACAGGCCGAGTGTGAAATACTCCGGGCGGCGGTGCCGGACATGGCGGCGGTAAAGCTCATCTCCGCCCTGAAAGAGGCGGTATCCATGCCCATTGTGGCGGATATCCATTTCGATTACCGCCTGGCCCTGGCGTGCTGCGACGCCGGGGTGGATAAAATCCGCATCAACCCCGGCAACATCGGGGAGGACAGCCGGGTGAAAGCCGTAGCCCAGGCCTGCCGGGCCAAAAACATCCCCATCCGCATTGGGGTAAACGACGGATCCCTGGAAAAGCATATCCTGGCAAAATACGGCCACCCCACTCCGGAGGCCCTGTGCGAAAGCGCTTTGTACCACGCTTCCCTGCTGGAGCGCTTTGATTTTACCGACATTGTGGTGTCCATGAAGGCCTCCTCTGTGGATGCCACCATCCGGGCCTACCAACTGGCGGCGGAAAAGTGCCCTTACCCCCTGCACTTGGGCATCACCCACGCAGGCACTGCCCGTATGGGGCTGGTGAAGTCTGCCATTGGCATCGGGAGCCTTTTGCAGCAGGGCATTGGGGACACCCTGCGGGTTTCCCTGGCCGCCGACCCGGTGGAAGAGGTGTACGCAGGCAGGGACATTCTCAAGGCCCTGGACATGCGGGGAGGCGTGCGGCTTATCGCCTGCCCCACCTGCGGGCGCACCCGCATCGACCTGATTTCCCTGGCAACCCAGGCGGAACAGGCATTATCGGATTGCAAAAAGGACATCACTGTGGCGGTGATGGGCTGCGCGGTCAACGGCCCCGGGGAGGCAAGGGAAGCGGACATCGGTATAGCTGGTGGCAAAGGGGAGGGCCTGATCTTTAAGAAAGGGCAGATTCTCCGGAAGGTTCCTGAAAACAGGCTTTTAGAAGAGCTTTTAGCGGAAGTGGGCAAGTTATAAAAGGAGCGGGTCATGAAACAGATTCTCACCATTCAGCATTGTGAGTCCATCCACCATACAAACGGCATGGTAGGCTCCTGGACAGACTGGGATTTAACGGAACGGGGATGCCGACAGGCCCAGAATATCGCGGACAACCTGGCCCCGGAGCTTTTAGGCCAAAGCGTGAAAATCTATTCCTCCGATTTAAAGCGGGCAGCCCAGACCGCCGCGCCTTTAGCGGAAAAGCTGGGGCTGGAGATAGAATTCCGCCAGGAACTGCGGGAGCGAAACCTGGGGGAAGCGGTGGGGAAATCCGCCCAATGGTACCGGGAGCACAGAGGCCCGGAACGCCCAGGAGACTACATAGATGTAAGGCCTTTCCCCAGCGCGGAGACGGAGCGGGAGGTCTATCAGCGGCTGGAGCCTTTGTGCCGGGAGGTGTTGGACAGGGATGAAGACACCGTGGTGCTTGTGTCTCACGGCGGCACGCTGGGCGTGTGGAACCTCCTTTGGCTGGGCCTGCCGCCGGAAGCCATGAACCATTGCGGCATCCGGACAAAGGCCGGGGCTGTGGGGCGGTTTGAGTTTTACGGGGGCTGGTCGCGGCAAATCCGGCAGATAGGCGTGCTTTCCTACATGGAATAAAGAGGCACAGCGGCCCGCCGGAGCCGGGAAAGGGCTTTGCCCTTTCCCGCGCCGCTTCGCGGCGGGTTCGGCCCTTAGGGCCGAACCGCCCCGGCGGAGGGCTTTGCAGGGCGCGGGGGAAAGTAAAAGTTTTTGAAGGGTTCTTAGGGGGACTTTTTCTAAAAAGTCCCCCTAAGCAGGGTTTGGGGCGAGGGCCGCCAGTGGCGGCCGTTTCGAGCTGAACGAGTCGGCAGACGAGACGGAGTCCCAACAAAAGAGGAGGACGGGCATTGAGCACACTGGGCGAATTTTTCCAAAAGGAGCTGGCGGGCAAAACCTTCCCGGAAGGGCTGCTGGAGGGGGAGATTGAAAACCTGCGGGTAAGCCGGGAGCCGAGGGGGATAGAAGTGGGGATACGCTTCCCCCAGTTTGTGGCATACGAGTCCTTTGCAAAGCTTGCGGAGGCTTTAGAGGGCTTTGGCGCTGTGCGGGTGCTGCCCCGGTTTCCCCGGGAAAGCTTTGCCCCAGAGTGCCTGCCCTCCTTGTGCGCCGCCTTAAAGCAGCAGGACGCCACCTTAAACGGCACCTTCCATCAGGCGGAGGCCCGGTGGGAGGAGGGGGTGCTCACCGTAGAACTGCGCCATGGGGGCCTTTCCCTTCTGGAGGCCCGGCACACAGACCAGCGTATGCAGGACTTGGTGCGGGAGTGGTTCTCCCTGGGCTGCAGGGTGGAATTTACGGGGAAAACCAGCACCAAAGCAGGCAGCGCCTCTCTGTTAGAACGCATCCACACCCAGGAGGAGAAGCAGCGGCGGGAACAGGCCATCCAGGAGATGGAGGCCTATGAAGAGGCCATGAAGGAGCAGGCCAGCCGCCGGAAAATCAGCGTGCGGGGGGAGGAAAACCTGCTGCCCGCCATTGTGCCCGAAACCGCCCGGCCCTTAATCGGCGCGGTGCCCAAAGGGCACATCACGCCCCTGGCGGAAGCCGCCATCGACCTGGGCAGCATCATCGTGTGGGGAGAGATTTTCTCCCTGGAAAGCAAGGAAACCCGGGATAAGTCCCGGAAAATATACAGCATCGACATCACAGACTACACCAGTTCCATCACCCTGAAAATCATCCAGGACGCAGGCCAGTGCAAGGAGCTGGACAGCCTGAAGGCAGGGAAATCCCTGCTGGTGCGGGGCAGCCTGGAATACGATAAATATGACAGGGAAAACGTGCTGCGGCCCCGGGCCATCGCCACAGTGGAGCAGGTGGAGGTTGTGGACGACGCCCTGGAAAAGCGGGTGGAGCTGCACCTGCACACCAACATGTCCGACATGGACGGCATGACTCCCGCAGGGGATCTCATCAAGCAGGCCCACAAATGGGGCCAGAAGGCTGTGGCTATCACCGATCATGGGGTGGCCCAGGCCTTCCCGGAAGCCATGAATGCCGAGGCCGCCATCCGCAAGGAGGATCCGGAATTCAAAGTGCTGTATGGCACAGAGGCCTATTTTGTAAACGACCTGGTGCCTGCGGTCACAGGGGAGACATCCCAGCCTTTAGAGGGGGATTTCATCTGCTTCGACCTGGAAACCACCGGCCTTTCCCCGAAAAAAGACCGCATGACGGAAATCGGCGCGGTGCGCATCCATAACGGGGAGGTCACCGACCATTTCGATACCTTTGTGGATCCGGAAATGCCCATCCCCCCAAAAATTACAGAGCTGACAGGCATTACAAACGAAATGGTGCAGGGCGCTCCCAAGGAGGCGGAGGCCCTCAAGGCTTTCTATGAGTTCTGCGGGGAATCCCCTGTGCTGGTGGCCCACAACGCGGGCTTTGACACAGGCTTCCTCCGGGCCGCCGGAGAGCGGGCCGGCATCCCCTTCCAGCATGTGTACATAGATTCTGTGCCCATCTGCCGGGCGCTTTTAACGGACATTAAAAACTGCAAGCTGGATACAGTGGCTTCCTACCTGAAGCTGAAGCCCTTTAACCACCACCGGGCCGACGATGACGCCGCCACCCTGGGAGAGATTTTCCTGCGGCTTTTGCAGCGGCTGCGGGAGGGCCAGGGGGCAAAGCTTGTCTCAGACATCAACACCGCCCTGGCAGGAGGGGATGCCAAAAAGCTGCGGCCCTACCATATGATTCTCCTGGTGAAAAACCACACAGGCCTGAAAAACCTCTACCGCTTGATTTCCAAAGGCCATCTGGAGTATTTCTACCGCAGTCCCCGCACACCCAAAAGCGAACTGAACAAATACAGGGAGGGGCTGCTGGTGGGCAGCGCCTGCGAGGCCGGGGAACTGTTCCAGGCCATGGTGCGGGGAGATTCCTTTGAGAACCTGTGCAAAATCGCGGAATATTATGATTACCTGGAAATCCAGCCTTTAGGCAACAATATGTTTATGGTGCGAAATGGGGATACGGACATTGAGGGCCTGAAAGAATATAACCGCACCATCGTGCGCATCGGGGAGAAGCTGCACAAAATGGTAGTGGCCACCTGCGACGTGCATTTTAAAGATCCCAAAGACGCCACCTTCCGGAAAATCCTCATGGCGGGCAAGGGCTTCTCCGACGCTGACCAGCAGGCCCCCCTGTACATGCGCACCACGCCGGAAATGCTGGAGGAGTTCAGCTATTTAGGCAAGGAAAAGGCTTTTGAAGTGGTGGTGACGAATCCGGGCAAAATTGCGGACATGATAGACCACCTCCGCCCTGTGCCCATGGGCAACTTCCCGCCCTTTATCGAGGGCGCCCAAGAGCAGCTTATCGACATTACCTGGCAGCGGGCCAAGGCGAAATATGGGGATCCGGTGCCGGAAATCGTGGAGAAGCGGCTGAACAAGGAGCTGGGATCCATTGTCAAGCATGGCTTCTCTGTGCTGTATATGACAGCCCAGAAGCTGGTGGCAGACAGCGAGGCCCATGGCTATCTGGTGGGATCCCGGGGTTCCGTTGGATCCTCCTTTGTGGCCAGCATGTCGGGCATCTCAGAGGTAAACCCTTTAGAGCCTCACTATGTGTGCCCTAAGTGCCAGTACAGTGAGTTTATCACCGACGGCAGCGTGGATTCCGGCTTTGACCTGCCTCCCAAAACGTGCCCCCACTGCGGCGCGGAACTGGACAGGGACGGCCACACCATCCCCTTTGAAACCTTCCTGGGCTTTGACGGGGACAAGGTGCCGGATATTGACCTGAACTTTTCCGGGGAATACCAGTCCGGCGCACACCGGTACACAGAAGTGCTTTTCGGCAGGGACAACGTGTTCAAGGCCGGCACCATTGCCACAGTGGCGGACAAGACGGCCTTTGGCTATGTGAAAAAATATGCCGAAGAGCGGCAGACCACCTTCCACAAGGCAGAGGAAAAGCGGCTCTCCATTGGCTGTACAGGGGTGAAGCGCACCACAGGCCAGCACCCCGGCGGCATGATCGTGGTGCCCAGAGGCATGGAGGTGTACGACTTCTGCCCCGTCCAGCACCCGGCAAACGACCAGAAGTCTGACAACATCACCACCCATTTCGACTTCCACTCCATCCACGACAACGTGTGCAAGCTGGACGAGCTGGGACACGACGTGCCCACCATCTACCGGTATCTGGAGGACTACACAGGCATCCCTGTCATGCAGGTTTCCATGAGCGATCCGGAGGTGATGAGCCTGTTCCATTCCCCCAAAGCCCTGGGCGTCACCCCGGAGGATTTGGGCGGAGTAAAAACAGGGACGCTGTCCCTGCCGGAGCTGGGCACAAACTTTGTGCGGGGGATGCTGGAGGAATCGAACCCCACGAAATTCTCCGACCTCCTGCAGGTTTCCGGCCTTTCCCATGGCACAGACGTGTGGCTGGGCAACGCCCAGGAGTTGATTAAAAACAAAACCTGCACCATCTCTGAGGTTATCGGCACCCGGGACAGCATCATGGTGTACCTGATGAACAAGGGCCTGGATCCGAAAATGGCTTTTAAAATTATGGAGATTGTGCGCAAGGGCAAGGCCACAAAGCTTTTAACCCAAGAGCACATTGCCGCCATGAAGGAGCACAACGTGCCCCAATGGTATATTGACTCCTGCTTTAAAATCAAGTACATGTTCCCCAAGGCCCATGCGGCGGCCTATATGATTGCCGCTTTGCGGCTGGGCTGGTATAAGGTGCATAAGCCCACAGAGTTTTACGCGGCGTATTTCACTGTGCGCAGCGACGACTTCGACGGGGCCACCGCCGCTTTGGGCCGGGAAGCCGTCTCCCGGAAAATGCGGGAGCTGGACACGAAAATCAAGAACCGGGAGGCCAGCGCCAAAGAAGAGGGCGAGTTTGGCACCCTGCAGATTATCAACGAAATGCTGGCCCGGGATATTAAGCTGCGGCCTGTGGACATCTATAAATCCCATGCCAACAAGTTCCTGGTGGAGGAGGGGGAAATCCGCCTGCCCTTCTCAAGCCTGAGCGGCGTAGGCGGCGCCGCGGCGGAAGGCCTGTTGGAAGCAAGGCAAAGCGGCGGGGAATATATCTCCATTGACGATTTGCAGGCTAGGGCCAAGGTTTCCAGCGCCGTCATTGAGGCCCTCCGGAACACCGGGGCCTTAAAGGATCTGCCGGAAAGCAGCCAGACCACCCTGTTTTAAGGCAGCGTAACGAAACGCATTGCCCTGCAAAGCGTTTTGCACCTAAGACGCGGGTGAGGCCTGCGCAGACTTTTCGCTGCGCTTTGCGCGCTTACCGGGGCGCCGCGCCCGCCAGGGGTGCTCCCGAAGCATCCCTTTGGCAAGTGGCAGAAACAATGTCGCGGAGTTTCCCGGGAAATACGGGCTTGACAAAAAGCCGCCGATGCTTTATTATAGTAGCACAATAAAGCACAGAGAGGAAAGAGAAAATGCGCACATACAGCAGAGTGACCCCGGAAGGGGCGCGGGATATCCTGTTTGAGGAGTGCCGGGGCCGCAGGGAGGTGCAGCGCAGGCTCACCTGGGCTTTTACCCTCCGGGGATACCGGGAGGTGATGACCCCGGGAATAGAATATTACGACGTGTTCAACCTGCCCGGCGCGGCGCTGCCCCAGCGGGAAATGTACAAGACTACGGACAACCGGGGGCGGCTTATCGTGTTCCGCCCCGATTCCACCCTGCCCATCGCCCGCATGGCGGCCTCCCGGCTTCAGGGCCAGCAGAAGCCCCTGCGGCTTTATTACAACCAGAGCATTTACCGCAACCGCCCCGACCTTTCCGGCCGCAGCGATGAAAGCGCCCAGATGGGGGTGGAGCTGATGGGCGCCGGGGGCCTTGGGGCAGACTTGGAGGTGGTGTCCTTAGCGGCCCAGGCCCTGGAGGGCTGCGCGCCGGACTTCCGCATGGAATTGGGCCACGCCGGGATCTTCCGGGTGCTGGCAGACCAGCTTCCCGTATCCCCGGAGCAGAAGGAGGAACTGCGGGCCACCATTGAGGCGAAGAATTACGCGGCCCTGGAAGAACTTTTGGAGCCTTTAGGCGAAAACCCGGCGGCAGAGGCCATCCGCCGCCTGCCCCGGCTTTTCGGCGGGGAGGAGGCCCTGGAGGAAGCGGCCCGGTATTGTTCCGGCGGCGGGGCCGGGGAGATGCTCTGTTACCTGCGCACTGTCTACACCGCTTTGCAGAAGCTGGGGCTGGGAGACAGGCTGATGGTGGATTTAGGCTTAGTCCAGCGCAACGACTACTACACAGGCATTGTGTTCAGTGCCTATGTGCCCCACCATGGGGCGGCGGTGCTGATGGGCGGGCGGTATGACGGGCTGTGCGAAAAGTTTGGGGAGCCTATGCCTGCCGTAGGCTTTGCAGTGGATGTGGACGCCTGCGCCCTGCTGCTGGAAAATGGCATGGAGGAAGAGCCAGCCCCGGCTGTGCTGGTGTACGGGGAGCTGGGCTTTGAGGCAGAGGCGGAAAGCGCGGTGTCCCTTTTAACCCGCCAGGGCAGGCTGTGCGAACTGTCCCTGTTTGAAACGCTGGAGCAGGCGGAGGGGTATGCCCGGGACAGGGGCATCCCCCGGCTGGTGCTGGTGGGGCGCCAGGTGACGGAGATGGAAATAAAGCGGAAGGGGGCGAACCCATGAAGCCCTTGCGGATAGCCCTGACAAAGGGCCGTTTGGAGAAAAAAACTGCTGCCCTTTTTGAGAAGGCCGGGCTTGACTGCCAAAGCCTTACGGACAAGGGCCGCAGGCTGATCCTGCCCATTGGGGGTGGGGAGATGGAGGCTGTGCTGGCAAAGGCGGCGGATGTTATCACCTATGTGGAGCAAGGCGTGTGCGACCTGGGGGTGGTGGGAAAAGACACCATCATGGAGCAGGGGCACCAGCTCTTTGAAATTTTAGATTTAGGCTTTGGGCGCTGCGGCTTTGCCCTGGCGGCCCCCAGGGGAGCGGATTTTTACGGAGGCTACCGGGTGAAAACCATTGCCTCCAAATACCCCAGCGTGGCAAGGCGTTTTTTCGAGAGCAAGCACATGGACGTGCGCATTATCAAGATAGAAGGCTCGGTGGAACTGGCCCCCCTGCTGGGCCTTTCCGACGGCATTGTGGATATTGTGGAAACCGGGGCCACCCTAAAGGAAAATGGCCTGGAGGTGATAGAACCCATTGCCCAGGTGTCTGCCCGGCTGGTGGTAAACCCTGCCAGCATGAAGCTGCGCAAGGGGGAGATTGAGGCCCTGGCGGCAAAGCTGGAGGAGAAGCTGGAAAGATGACAAAAGGGTTACAAAACCTGCGGGTTTTCCCCGAAAACAGCGCTTTTACCCATTATTAACAATTTGTTCATATTTTAAAAGAGGTGGATGTTGATGATACGCACGGTGAAAGGCGAGCGGCAGGCCCGCCTTGCCTTTATAGACGAGCTGAAGGCCCGGGTGGGCCAGGCGGACAGGGCTGTGGAAGAGTCTGTGGCGGAGATTATCCGAAACGTGAAGGAGGGCGGGGATGAGGCCGTTCAGAATTATTCCCGCCAGTTTGACGGCTGGGCGCCGGAAAGGCTGGAGCTTACCCGCCAGGAGATGGAGGAAATTGCCCAGGCGTGCGCCCCGGAATTTTTAGAGGCCCTTAGGAGGGCAGCGGAAAACATCCGGATATTCCATGCCCGGCAGAAGCAGCAGAGCCGCATCGACCCTATGGGCGGCATCATCACGGGCCAGCGGGTGCGGGGCCTGCACCGGGCGGGGGTTTACGTGCCTGGCGGTACGGCGGGATACCCTTCCTCTGTGCTGATGAACGTGATACCCGCCCAGGTGGCGGAGGTGGGGGAAATTGTAATGGCTACGCCCCCGGGCCGCACAGGCCGGCCCGACCCCAACATCATCGCTGCGGCCCTTGCCGCCGGGGTGGACAGGGTGTTCCTCATGGGCGGCGCCCAGGCGGTCGCGGCCATGGCCTACGGCACGGAGACGGTGCCCAAGGTGGACAAAATCGTGGGGCCGGGGAACATTTTCGTGGCTACCGCCAAGAAGCAGCTTTACGGCGTGGTGGACATCGACATGATAGCCGGGCCAAGCGAAATCCTCATCATAGCCGATTCCTCCGCAAATCCGGAGTATCTGGCAGCGGATTTGATGAGCCAGGCGGAGCATGACAAAATGGCTTCTGCCATCCTCATCACCCCGGACGAGAAGCTGGCGGCCCAGACAGTGGAGGCCCTGTACAAGCAGCTTGAAAGCCTTTCCCGCAGGGAGATTATCGAGGAATCCTTGGACACCTACGGGGCGGTGCTCCTTACGGAAAACATGGACGAGGCGGTGGAATTTGCAAACCTTCTGGCCCCGGAGCACCTGGAGGTCTGCTGCGACAACCCCTTTGCCTATCTGGGCAGGCTGGACAACGCGGGTTCCCTGTTTTTGGGCCACTATTCCCCAGAGCCTTTAGGGGACTATTTTGCCGGGCCGAACCATGTGCTGCCCACCGGGGGCACAGCCAGGTTTTTCTCGCCCCTTTCTGTGGATGACTTCGTGAAGAAATCCGGCTTTGTATATTATCCCAAAGAAGCGCTTTTAGACGCTGCCGATGATATTATCCTTTTGGCGGAAACAGAAGAGCTTACCGCCCACGCCAACTCCGTCCGGGTGCGCAAGGATGGGAAATAGGCCCATGGAAACAGTGGAGGATGTGTATAAGGCCCTGGAGGCCCGGGGCTTTGTGCCGGAATGGCTGACAAAGGGGAAGGAAGCGGCTGTGCTGTATTTTACAGGGGGCCGCAAACAGTATAAGCTTTATTTTGACGAGAGCTTTGTGGAGGTTTCCCAGAAAAAGCGTTTGTTCCGGGAGGAATACTGGCACAGCATAGGCGTGCGCCGCTATGAAAACCCAGAGGACACCGTGGCGGACGTGTACGACACAGTGGCGTGGTGCCTGGAGGAATATGGCGGGAAAAAGGAGGACAAGGCACATGTACAGCCTGAATGAAAAAGCGAAAGGCCTTAAAGCGTATGACCCCATTGGAGGGGACTTCCAGGTGCGCCTGGACGCAAACGAGTCTTTCCTGCCTTTGCCGGAGGAGGTACTCCTGGATGCCCAGACGGCCCTTCCGGAACTGGCCTTCAACCGCTATCCAGACCCTGCCGCTAAGGAGCTTTGCGCCGCCTTTGCCCGGCATTATGGGGTGCCGGAAGGGCAGGTGGTGGTGGGAAATGGTTCTGACGAGCTGATAACCGTAATTTTCAGCACCTTCCTGGAAAAAGGGGATGCTTTTGCCACCCTGGAGCCGGACTTTTCCATGTATGCCTTTAACGGCTTTTTGCAGGAGGCCCGGCATGTGCCCATTCAGAAGGGAGAGGGCCTTCGCGTAGACATAGACGAAACCATCCGGGTTTGTGAGGAGGAAGGGGTAAGACTGCTGATTTTCAGCAACCCCTGCAATCCCACTTCCCTGGTGTGCCCCAAAGAAGAAGTGGCCCGGCTTATCCGCTCGGTCAGCGCTTTGGTGGTGCTGGACGAGGCTTATATGGACTTTTCCGACCAGAGCCTTCTGGGGGAAGCGGACAGCTTTGATAACCTCATCATCCTGCGCACCTGCTCCAAGGCCTTTGGTATGGCGGCCCTGCGGCTGGGATTTGCGGTGGCCCGGCCTTTGCTGGCAGACACCCTGCGGGCGGCAAAATCTCCCTATAATGTAAACGCCTTGTCTCAGAAGATGGGGGCATTGGCACTGGGGCAGGATGCAGCCATCAAGGCCGCCCTGGAGGAAATCCTTCTGTCCCGGGACGAGCTGGCGGCTGGGCTGGAAGAATTGGGGCGGAAATATCCCGGGCGCTTTACCCTGCTGCCAAGCGACACCAATTTCTGCGCCCTCTTCATGGAGGACAGGCAGGCCCTGTTCGATTTCCTGTGCGCCCGGGGCATTGCCGTCCGCCTTACCGGGGGCCTTGTCCGCATTACCTGCGGCACGCCGGAGGAAAACAGGATTTTCCTCCGGGCGGCGGAAGAGTATTTCAAGGCTTCAGGAAAGGGGGGGCAGGCATGAAGCGTCAGGCTTCTGTAACAAGGAAAACAAGGGAAACAGATATCAAGCTGGCCCTCTCCCTGGACGGCGGCCCAGTGGAGGTTGCCACAGGCGTCGGCTTTTTCGACCACATGCTGACAGCCTTCGGGGTACACAGCGGCTTTGGCCTGGAGGTTTGGGCCAAGGGGGACTTGGAGGTGGACTGCCACCACACAGTGGAGGACGTGGGCATTGTGCTGGGCCAGGCCATGGCCCAGGCTTTAGGGGACAAAAGCGGCATTAAGCGTTATGGCCACGCCTACATCCCTATGGACGAGGCCCTGGGTTCCTGCGTGGTGGATATCAGCGGCAGGCCCTTCCTGGTGTTCCAGGCGGCGTTTCCCCAGGAGGCTCTGGGGGCATATGACGCCTGCATGACAGAGGAGTTTTTCCGGGCCTTTGCCATGCACAGCGGCCTGACTCTCCACCTTGCCTGCCCCTATGGGAAAAATTCCCATCACATGATTGAAGCTCTCTTTAAGGCCTGCGCCCACGCGTTGCGGGACGCCTGCGCCCTGGGGCAGGAAGGGGTGCTTTCCTCCAAAGGGATGCTGTAGGAGACGCTTTCGGTGCTTTTTGCCTCCGGCGGCTCAAAAGCATTTCAGGAAGCGTCAGAATTGTGCTGGAAAAGAATGATGAACAAAGTGTGAATTCTTAGAAAAAACTGCGGTTTTTTGCAAAAAAGTTGGGTTTTGTAAACAATTTGTAATCTTTTTCGCCCGCTGGATAAGGGCTTTTTCATACAGGTTTGACATCGTTATGGAAAGGAGAGTTTGCCTATGATTATACTGCCAGCCATTGACCTGCACCAGGGCCAGTGCGTGCGCCTGCTGCAGGGGGACTATGCCACAGCCCATGTGGTGGCGGACAGCGCCCTGGACACTGCCAGAAGCTTTCAGGAGCAGGGCGCCCGCTGGATGCACATGGTGGATTTGGACGGGGCCAAGGGAGGCGCGCCCCAAAATGCCCAGTTGATTTTTGACGTGCTCCAGAATGTGGACATGCACATTGAGGTGGGGGGCGGCATACGGGATATGGCTTCTGTAGAGCTGTATCTGGAGAAGGGCGTGAGCCGGGTGATTTTAGGCTCTGCCGCTTTGGAAAATCCCGCTTTTGTGAAAGAAGCTGTGGGCCGGTACGGCAAAAAAATTGCTGTGGGCATTGACGCTTTGGGGGGCAAGGCCGCCGCCCAGGGCTGGACGGAAAAAAGCGGGAAGGATTATCTGGAACTTGCCAAGGAGATGGAGGCCCTGGGGGTGGAGTTTATCATCTGCACAGACATCCAGCAAGACGGCATGATGAGCGGGCCGAACCTGGAAATGCTGGATAAGCTGAACCGGGCTGTGTCCTGCAATATCATTGCCAGCGGCGGGGTCAGCAGCCTTTTGGATATTGTGAACCTGTATGATTTGGGGCTTTATGGCGCCATTGCCGGGAAGTCTATCTATACGGGGGCGCTGGATCTGCGCCGGGCCATTACCGCCTGCCAGCGGGTTTCCGGCAAGGCCCCCAAAACGCGGCAGGCGGCAGAGGACGAGCTGGAGCGGTATTTCCAGAAGTCTGAGCTGCTGCCCGCTGTTATCCAGGAGGAGGAAACCGGGGAGGTGCTGATGCTGGCCTATATGAACCGGGAGTCTTTGGTGAAAACCTTGCAAACCGGCACCACTTGGTTTTACAGCCGCAGCCGCAAGGCCCTTTGGAACAAGGGGGAGACTTCGGGCCACACCCAGCAGGTGTGCAGCGTCTATGCGGACTGCGACGATGACACCCTGCTCATTAAAGTGAAGCAGAAGGGTCCGGCCTGCCATACGGGCAGCCATAGCTGTTTTTTTAAAACCCTGTGGCCGGAAAAGGACGGGGCGGGACAGAAGAGCGTAGTGTGAAAAATACGAAGAAAGGAACGGTACCGGGCACGAAAGGTTATTTTTACATAGCTTTTTGTGCGAATTCTGTATCGCATGGCGATTGAAATGAATCCTTTACAGAAACTATATGAGACAGTTTCAGCCAGAAAAGACGCGCAGACAGAAGGCTCTTACACCTGCTATCTTTTCGGGCAGGGGCTGGACAAGATTTTGAAAAAGTGCGGGGAGGAGTGCAGCGAGGTGATTATCGCCGCAAAAAACGGGGATAACAGCGAAACTGTGCTGGAGATAAGCGACCTTTTATACCACCTCACTGTGCTGATGGTGCAGCAGGGCATCACTCTGGAGCAGGTGGAGGCTGAGCTGAAAAAGCGCAGTGGAAAGCAGGGCAACCTGAAAACCTTCCATCAGGTGGACAAAAATACATGAGGTGGGATTTCTGGCAGCGGGCCAGGGCTTTCCTACGCCCGGAAACACGGGTGCTTCTGGTGGGCAGGGAAGGGCTGGAGGATTTGCTGGCCTTGGGGCATCCCCTCTGCCTGCTGGCTTTGGCCCTGCCTGCCGGGGACTGCCTCCGGGAGGAAAGGCGGCTGGGGCCTTTAGGCG
Source organism: Neglectibacter sp. X58 (assembly GCF_009936035.1). Taxonomy (GTDB): domain Bacteria; phylum Bacillota; class Clostridia; order Oscillospirales; family Acutalibacteraceae; genus Acutalibacter. The sequence goes on from NZ_QWEO01000001.1 coordinate 80,131, forward strand.
TGCAGGCGCGGCTCTGGAATGGGGGAGAGCCTTTGCCCTTTGACGGGCAGTCTTTGGATCTGGTGCTGCAATACCGCCAGCCTTACAGCTTGGAGGAAATACGCCGGGTGCTAAAGCCCGGCGGTTTTTTCCTGACGGAACAGGCGGGGGGCGCTGACAGCAGGGCCGGGGAGCTGGGCCTGCCGGGCAATTATAACCTGGAGAACCAGAAGCCCCTGTTTTATGAGGCAGGGTTCCGGGTGGTATATGGCGATCAGGGCTATGAAGCTGCTGGAAAGGGCCGAGAGAGAGAGCTGCGCCACCGGTTTATGATTGTGGCGGGTAAGACTGGAAAAAAATAGAAGGAACCATAAAACCCCCGTTCCGGCAGTGCCGGGGCGGGGGTTTTATGCGTTGGGAAGGATTTAATCTCGGAGTATGACACCATTGCCGTCATACATGCGGGAGGGCTGGGCAGAGAGGAGCATAACGCCCTCGATAAAGGCCCAGATGACAACGGCTATAGTGGCCACGCCGCAGGTCAGCAGGCCCCCTGCCAGGGAGAGGACAAGCTGGATGGTGCCCCGGGTGTTAAAGCCCAGGTAGAAATTATGCACGCCGAACACGCCCAGCATAATGGCCAGCAGGCCCGCTGCCAGGCGGCTCTTTTGGGCATAGCCTGCCGGCGGGGTATTGTACTGCTGGGGCGGGTAAGGATAATAGGGCTGCTGGGGCGCCTGGCTGTATTGGGGAGGCTGGTATTGCGGGGCAGCCTGCTGCTCCTGCTGGGTATACTGGGGCGCGCCATAGGAAGGCTGGGCTTGATAACCGGAATAGGGAGAGGCAGGCTCTGGCGCCCGGGGCGGCTCTGGCATATGGAAAGGCTCTGCGGAGGATCCGGGGAAGTGGGGGCCGGTGTGGTCTGGGGCGGGGGGATCGGGCGGGAGATCCGGCTCCAGGGTCAAGTGGGGCACAGGCTTTTCTGTATAGGCAGGCTCCTGCTGGGGGGCGGAGGGCTGGGCGCTCTCCTGGACGGGCTGGGTTTCCCCGGGCTGCCCTTCTGCCGGCTGGGAGGCGGGGGGATTGTTCTGCTGTTCTAAGGGGTTATTATTTTCAAAATCAGACATATAAGATGCTCCTTTCTGAAATGGAATGTGTCAGTCTTTTAAGAATACGCCGTTTGCGTCGGTGTTAATGCGCCCGTCTAAAAGCTTGATGCCGTCCAGGATGCCCCAGATCTGCATGACAATGGCGCCGAAGCCGCAGGTGAGGAAAGACACCAGAAGCTGCACCAGCCCCCGGGAGGTGTTGCCCAGGTAGAAGCTGTGGACGCCATAGGCTCCCAGCAGCATGGCAAGGACGCCTGCCGCCACCCGGCTTTTCTGCACATAGCCGGGAGGAGGCTCCATGCCGGCCTGGGGCTGGTATTGGGGCGGGTTGTACATGGGAGGCTGCTCCTCCTGGAAGTTTGCCTGGGTGTAATAGGTCTGGTTATACTGGTTGTTATACTGATTATTGTCTGCCATGTGGGTTCATCTTCCTTTCTGTGTAGGGGGCAGTCCGTTTCCTTGTGTTCTGGTACTATCTTAGCACCACCTGTGGGGGAAAGCAAGGGACTGGAAGGTTTAGTAAGATAAAATTAAAAAAGGAAAGAATTTGGTCGGGGTTTACCAGCAAACAAGACGGAGATGTAAATTTTTTGTAAGGATTGGAGAAATGGGGATTGGATATATTTTACAAAAATTCGCGGGCCTATTGTGCTCTTTAACGGCTTTGGCCTGGAGAACGCAGGGCAGAAAAAATTTTTTTGCAATTTTTAGGAAAAGTTGTCCTCTGGAGGACAACTTTTTTGCGTTTTCAGGGTGTAAGTGAAAGGAGCTTTTCGGTTCCTTGAAAAAAGGGGACAGCCCAGAAAGGAGAGGGGCGCGGTGTGAAGAAGGAGAAAGGAAAGGGGCAGAGGACGATGATATGGAAAGGATGTGGCGCCATTGCTGGGATTTAGGAAGCGGGAGGGCAGGCCTGCTGTGGCAGTGCAGACAGCCCCGGCGCCGGGGCCTGGGGCCTTCCCCCAGGGAGGCGGGGAGCGGGCGCTGTACCGCGCTTTGCGGGAATCGGTGCCGATAATTGACGCGGCGGTTTACAAGCTGCGCAGGCTTATCGGGGAGTTCCAGGCAGTGTGTCCGGACGGGGAGGCCCAGAAGGGCCTCCGGGAGTTTTTGGAGACAGTGCAGGTGAACGCCGCCGGGGTGGGCATCCATGAGTTTCTGGGCATTTACCTGGAGGAACTGGTGACCTATGGCAACGCTGTGGGGGAGATGGTGCTTTCCGGCGGGCAGGTTGGGGCGCTGTACAACGCGGGGCTTGACCAGGTGGAGCTGGAGGCGGACGGGCCTTTAGGGGTGAAGGTGTGGGCTTTAGGGCCTCATGGGAAGGAGCCTTGCCCCTATCCAGAGATGCTGCTGGTGTCGGCTTTGAACCCGGCGGCGGGAAGCCCCTGGGGCACCTCCCTTTTGCGGGGGCTTCCCTTTGTCAGCGAGGTGCTGCTGAAAATTTACCACACTCTGGGGGTGAACTGGGACAGGCTGGGGAACGTCCGGTTTGCGGTGACCTGCAAGCCCGAGGGCATGGGGGCCATGGCAGGAGACAGGGCCGGGCTGATAGCCAGGGAATGGCAGGACGCCATGAAGAGCCGGGAGCCGCGGGACTTTGTGGCAGTGGGGGATGTATCCATCAAGGCCATTGGGGCGGACAACCAGGTGCTGGAGAGCGAGGTGCCAGTGCGGCAGATGCTGGAGCAGATTGTGGCGAAACTAGGGTTGCCCCCCTTTCTGCTGGGGCTTTCCTGGTCGTCTACAGAGCGGATGTCCAGCCAGCAGGCAGATGTGCTGACCAGCGAGCTGGACGCTTACAGGCGGGCGCTGACCCCGGTGGCCATGAAGATCTGCAAGACCTGGCTGGCTTTGGCAGGGTTTGATCCGGTGTGCAGCATTGTGTGGGAGGAGATTACCATGCAGGACGAGGTGGATCATGCCAGGGCCAGATATCTGACAGCCCAAGCACGGAAGTTGGAACGGGAACTGGGAGAGTGAGGGAAGGCCCGCCCCGGCCGGCGCCGGACAGGCGGCGCCGCGCCGCGAAGCGGCGTGCGGGTTTTGCAAAAACCCGCAGCCGGGGCGGGGGGAAGAGGCAGAAGGCAGAGGGGAGATGCGTATGCAGGAAGGGTATGTGGCAGAAGGAATAAGAGAGGCCTGGGAGCAGGGGCTGACAGCGGCGGACATGGAGAAAATCAACCGCTACACCCGGCGGGCCTTTGGGCCGGAGGAGGTTTTCGCCTTTTCCATGGTGCTGTGCGACAACCGGGTGGACAGGGACGGGGAGCGGTTCCCGGTGGAATCCCTCCAAAAGCTGCGGGAGCTGTTTTTGGGGAAAACCTGTATTTTCGGCCACCAGCAGGTGGGCGCCAACCAGGCGGCGCGGATTTTCGATACGGCTTTGGAGGAGGAGCCGGGGCAGGAGGCAGAAGGGGGAGAAACCCTCACCCGGCTGATTGCCAGGGCCTACCTGCCCAGGACAAAGGGCACAGAGGAGATGATTGCCCTGATTGACAGCGGGATGCTCAAGGAGGTGAGCGTAAGCTGCGCGGTGGCCCGGCGGGTGTGCAGCGTCTGCGAGCAGGAGCAGTGCGGGCATGTGCCTGGAGAGGAACTGAACGGGCAGGCAATACACAGGCTGCTGCTGGAGCCTACCGACGCTTACGAGTGCTCCTTTGTGGCGGTGCCTGCCCAGAAAGGGGCTGGCGTGGTGAAGCGGTATGCCCGGCAGGGGGAAGGCCTTAAAAAGGCCTGGCAGGCTTTGGAGCAGGAGGCCCAGTGGGGGCGGAAATACCGGGAAAGCCTGACGGAAAAGGTGCTGAAGTACAGCGCGCTTGTACAGCCGGAGCTGCCCAGGGAGGTGATGAAATCGGCGGTGCGGGGGCTTTCCATGGAGGAACTGGACATGATGGGCCGCACCTATGAAAAGCTGGCCCAGAAGGCGCTGCCTTTAAGGCCCCAGCTTGCGCCGGAAAGGGCGCGGGTCAGGGAAGATGAGAACAAAGCGTTTCAGATTTAGCCGCTATTGCGCCTGCATACAATGGCGTGAAAAGATGACAGAATTTATAAATGGGAGGGTTTTGCTGTGAAGGTTTCTTTTGACGGGATGGGAGAGAAAATGTTTACCTTTGAGGCGCAGACTGGCGTGGAGGATGGCATGATGGTGAAGCTGGCGGCTGCCGGGACTGTGGCGGCCTGCTCTGCTGCCGGGGACGTGCCGCTGGGGATGGCCCGGCAGGTGCGGAGCGGCATTTGCGGGGTGCAGACAGAGGGCTATATGAAGCTGCCCTGCGCTGCTGGCATGGCGGTAGGCTTTGGGCTGTTTTCCAGCGGCGCGGATGGAAAGCTTATGAAGGGAGAAAGCGGCAGGCCCGGCTTTGTGGTGGATGTGGACGCTGTTACAGGGGCCTGCGGGGTGATTTTTTAGGATCTGCGGAAAAAGGAAAACCAGCAAATAGTATTTTGGAGGGGAAAATATGGCTGCATATAAAAACATTGTACTGGAGAAGGGCATGTATGGCATGCCGGGGAAAAGCTTTACCCAGGTGCTGGAGGAGATGGACAATTCGGAAAACTACAGGGGCACGCCTTTGGAGGGCATGGACGCTTACCAGCGCCAGCTTATGCGCTTCGGCATCCGGGTGAGCGGGCCGGGTTCCAGCACAGTGGAAAGCTTTTTTGGCAGCTCTGCCAGCGCGGCGCTGTTCCCGGAATATGTGGCCCGGGCGGTGCGGCAGGGCATGGAGTCCGCCACAAAGGCGGCTGACATTGCGGCTACCGTTACCACCATTGACGGGCTGGACTACCGCACCATTTCCACTGGGACAGGCCATGACAGCAAGTCCTTAAAGCCTGTGGCAGAGGGAGCCGAGCTGCCCCAGACCTCTATCCGCACCAGCAAAGGGCTGGTGCACCTGCACAAGCGGGGACGGATGCTGGTGACCTCCTATGAGGCGCTGCGGTTCCAGAAGCTTGACCTGTTCACCGTTACCCTGCGGCAGATTGGGGCGTATATCTGCGGGGCGCAGATGCAGGACGCGGTGGACGCGCTGATAAATGGGGATGGGGCAAAGCCCGGGGTGGGCTTTATGGAGGGCACTCCCAGCTACAGTGACTTTATCGCGCTGTGGGGGAAGCTGGCCCCCTACACCCTGAACACAGTGCTGGCAGGCACTGACGCCATGCAGAAGCTTTTGAACATCGGGGAGTTTAAGGACGCCCAGGCCGGGATGAACTTCCAAGGCACAGGCAGGCTCTGCACGCCCCTGGGGGCCAAGCTTATCCATGTGCCCACCATGGAGGCGGGGAAGATTCTGGCTATGGATAGGACATGCGCTTTGGAGCTGGTGCAGGCCGGGGACGTGTGTACGGAATATGACAAGCTGATAGACCGCCAGCTTGAGCGGGCCGCCATCAGCGTGACAGCGGGCTTTGCCCGGATTTATGAGGACGCGGCCCAGGGCCTTTCCTATACCGTTTAATTTGGAAAAGGGCCGGGGCAAGCTGTGAGCACGTAAGGAAAAAGCAGGGAGAGGGCGGGCGGAAGGCTGTCCGCCTTATCTGTTTTGAGGAGGGCATATGAAAAGATTGCGGGAAGATGAGGTTTTAAAAAAGTTTTCCCTTTACAGCGGGGAGGAGGAAGATGAGGGGCCCCGGTGGGATCTGTGCAGGGCGCTGTGCGGGGAATGCGGGGAGTGGATAGGGAACAAGGCGGCGGGAGAGGGGGAAAAGGGCCTGGGGCTTTTGGAAAGCCTGGCGGCGGCAGAGGCCTTTTACCAGCTTGTCCTGCTGGACGGGGCCTTGACCCCGGAAAGCCTTTCATCCCCGGAAGTGAAGCTGGAAATAGGGAAGCGGGAGGAAAAGGCCTTAAAGCTGGCGCGGGAAAAGCGCCTGGCCTGCAGGGGATTTTTACAGGAAGAGGAGTTCTATTTTGGCAGCGTGAAGGCATAAGAATAGGGATGTTACACTTTTAGAGAGGAGCGGGCCAGATGGAGGATTTGGCGGGCCGGGTGTTCCGGCACATGGCAGGGGTAAGGGTTACGGGGGCTGACGGGAAGGCGGGAGAGGGCCGGGGGATTATATCCCGGCAGAGGGGCCAGCAGGGCCAGGCGCTGGGGGGCCTGAACCATCCGCTGGGAGAACTGACAAAGCCCCTCTATGTTTTTACCGGGAGCCTGCCCCGGGCAGAGCCAGGGGATCTGCTGGAGCAGGGAGGAGAGCAGTACAGGGTACTTTACGGGGACAGGGTGACGCTGGGAGGCGCGGTGGTGTGTACCCGGGCGGTTTTGGAGAAAAGGGAGGCAGAGGATGACAGCCTATGAGATTTTAAGAAAGCTGCTGGGGCTTTTGCGGGAGGCGGGCCTGGAGGCGGACTTCCGGGAAAGCTACAGCCCTGGAAACGGGCGGCTGCCCCAAAGGCCGGTGGCTGTGGGGCAGGTGGGCAGCGAGGGGGCGGCAGAGGGGAAATGGAGCGCCCGGCTGGATTTCCAGGTATACCTGCCGAGGAAAGAGCCGCTGGAAACAGGGGAAGCCCTTCTTGCCGCCATTGGGGAGACGGCGGAGGCACATTTTTCTTCCCTCTCCGGCATAAAGCGGGAAGGCTTCGGGCCGGACAAGGAGGCAGGGCTGCTGTGCGCCAGATGCTTTCTGGAATTTGCCGGGGAAAGGGAAGGGGGCGGCGCCTGCCAGGTTTTGATTGGAGGCGTGGCGCGGCCTGTTTCCGGCTGGGAGATTTCCGTAAGCTTTGGGAAGCCCCTGACGGCGGTGGGGGAAAACGAGCCTTTTGCCCTGCTGGGCGGGGCTGTTTACCGGGTAAAGCTTCTGGGGCTTGACACAAAAGGGCTGGAGCGCCTTGCGGGCTTTACGGCAGAGCTTCCGGAGGACATCTTTACCCGGTGCCGCTGGGAAAGCCTGGAGGAAACAGGGCGGCAAGGGGTGTTCCTGTCTGGCCAGCGGGAAGAAAGGGGGCGGGCCGGTGGAGGCGCTTGAGCGGGCGGAGGAACTTTCCCGGGAACTGGAGCGGGACAGCAGGCGGTATCCCGGCTCCCTGTAAAGGGGCGCGGGGACGTGTAAAGGGGGAGTGTGGGAATGCATTTGATGACCATGGGCTTTAAGGGGATCACCTGGGGGGTGAACCCCACAGCCCTGCGGCTGGAATGGGCGCGGAGCCTGCGGGAGACGGTGCTGCCCTTTGCAGGCAGCAGGCTGGAGGATTTGGGCAGGAAAAAGCGAAGGGTGCTGGGGGAAGGGTATTTTACAGGGGATGACAGCATGGCCCGGTGGCAGGCCCTGGGCGCGGCCTTTGCGGAGGGAGGGCCGGGGTATTTGCAGCTTCCCGGGCAGGATCCCTTCCTGGCAGTGCTGGAGGAGCTGAAGCTTTTAGGAGAGCCGGGAGAGGGCGCGGTGCATTACAGCTTTGTGTTCGTGGAGGCAAAGGGCCATCAGGACGGCGGAAGCGGGCAGGTATACCGGGCCGGGGCGGGAGAGAGCCTGTGGGACTATGCCTGGCGCTGGCAAAGGCCTGTGGAGGAGGTGCGCTGGGCTAACCCTCATATCCGGGACATTGCCTGTTTGGAGCAGGGGGAAAGGGTGGTGCGGCCATGATTTGCTGGGGCACAGGCAAAGACGGCTCTCAAATGCTTTTGGGGAAGCCCAGGGAGATGGTGCTTTCCTTTGACCGGGAGGCCCCGGCAGACGGCCTGAAAGCGGTTTTTCCGGCAGAGGAGATGTGGGAGGCCCTTTCCCGGGTGGAAGTGATTGCAGGAGGGCATGTAGTGTTCAGGGGCGTTGTGGACGAGCAGAACACAAAAATTGGCCCGGAGGGCCTTTGGGTGGAACTGGTGTGCCGCAGCATGGAGGCCCTGCTGCTGGATAACGAAGCCTGTCCCCAAACAGTGCAAAGCCCTTCCCTGCAGCTTTTAGAGACAAAGCTTCTGGGGCCTTTAGGCTTTCAGAAGGTGGATGGCCCCCAGGGGGCCGTGCCCGGCGGACTGGAGATTGAGAAGGGGGCAAGCTGCTGGCAGGTGCTGGCGGATTTTTGCGGCAGGCATTTCGGCGCCGTTCCCTATGTGGACGGGGAGGGGGTGCTCCGCTGCGGTGGCGGGGAGAAGGAGGAGGTATCCATAGAGGAGGTGCTGCGGGCGGAAATTTCCCAAAAGCCCTGCAAGGAGGTTTCGGAAATTTGGCAGCAGAGCTTCCGGGGCACCTATGACACCCCCTACCGGGACAGGGAGGCGGTTTCCCTGCGCCGGCGGTATGTAAGCAGCCAGAGCGGCGGGGATCCGAAGAAAATGCTGAAAGAGGCAAAGAAGGAGAGTTGGAGCGCCGCTGTGGAATGCGGGGGCGCGGTGTGGCCCCTGCGGGGGAAAACCGTTTCTGTTTCCCTGCCGGGGCTTGGAAGGCTTTCAGGCTGCGGCATTAAAAGCGGCAGGTGCTTTTTGGACAGCCAGGGGCTGCGCACCCGGCTGGTGCTGGAAAAGGGGGAGAGCACATGTGGCTGACGGCACAACTGAAGAAGGCCGGGGGCCTGCGGCTGGGACGGGGCCTGGTGCAGGCCGGGGAGGGCTTCCGGGTGCAGGGGGAAAGGGAGTTTTCCGCCCCGGAGCAGGTGGCCCCTTACGGGGTGTCCAGCCGGGCCGCCGGGGGGAAGGAGGCTGTGATGGTAGATGGGCTTTGCGCCGGGGTGCTGTCTGGCAGCGACAGCCGCCTGCAGGCCGGGGAGGTGCGGCTGTATTCTGCCGGAGGTGCGGAGATCCTTTTGAAAAACAACGGGGACGTGGTGATAAACGGACAGGTTTTCCCGAAGTACCTGGAGGGCTGAAAGAGGCGTTTATGGCGGATTTATGTGTGAAGGAGGGCGTCCACCTGCTGGGGCCTACGGGCCTGCCCCGGCGTGCGGAGGGCCTGGAGGAGCTTTTGCAGAACGCGGGAATGCGCATTGCCCTGCGCCGGGGGGAATTCCCCTATGGGCGGGAGCTGGGCAGCGGCTTCTGGCAGTGGGATTCCTCAGAGGAACATGCCCTGGAGCGGGCGGCGGCCCTGGCAAACGAGGGGCTTTTGGACATGCCGGGCGTGCGGGCAGTGGGCGCTAGGGAAGTGGAAGCAGGCGTGGCTTTTCAGATTGACACGCCGCTGGGAAAGGGGGAAGTGGTAGTTTGGAGAGCTTCGCGGGAATCCTGAAGCGGATGGAGGAAGCATACCGGGAGGAAAGCGGCTGCCCGGTGGAGGCAGTTTCAGATATCGGCCTGCGGCTGCGGGTGCTGGCAGGGGAGCTTTACAGGATACAGGAAACGGCACAGTGGCTGAAGCGCCAGATTTTTCCCCAGACGGCAGAGGGAGATGAACTGGAACTGCATGGCAGCCAGCGGGGCATTGCCCGGAAGGAGGCTGTCCGGGCTGTGGGGGAGATTACCTTTACCCGGTATATCCCCATTTCCTTTGATTTGCCGGTGCCCAAGGGCACTGTGTGCGCGGCCCCTGGGGAGGAGGCTGTGGAGTATGAAACCACGGCGGACGTTGTGCTTCTGGCAGGGGAGGTTTCGGTGACGGCCCCGGCCCGGGCGGTGGAGCCGGGAGAAAAGGGCAACGCGGCGGAAAGCGCTGTGAACACCCTGGTGACCCCGGTGGAAGGGATTCAGTATGCCTCCAACCGGGTTCCCTTTACAGGGGGCGCGGACCGGGAGGGGGACGAAGCCTACCGGGAGCGGGTGGCAAAAGCCTACGAGCGGCCGGTGATTTTGGGCAATGCAGCCTACTATGAGGAGATTGCCAGAAGCGTGCCAGGGATTACCTCCGCCCAGGCAGTGGCGGACGGGGAGAACCCGGGCACAGTGAAAATCTATCTGTGGGGGGAGGGGGCGGCCCCAGGGGAGGAAACCCTGGCGGCAGCCTTGGAAATCCTCAACAGCAAAAAGGCCCTGGGCGCCGCCTTGGCAGTGCAGGCGGCTGTGGAAAAGAAAATTAACCTCTTTTTAAAGGTAGCCCTGCCGGAGGGGGTGGAGTTTCCCCCTGCAAAGGCGGCCATTGAAAAGGCGCTGCGGGCGTGGATGGCAAAGCGGCAGGTGGGGGATCCGGTGCAGCCCGCGGACGTGGTGCGCCTGGGGCTGGAGGCTGTGCCCTGTGCGGTGCGCATGGAAATGACCGCCAGCATGATGGGCTGCGCCGCCACGCCGGGGGTGATTCCCGTTCCCGGCACCATGACAGCGGGGCAGATAACATGAAAAACAGGAGAGAAAGGAGGGGCGCCGGGCGCGGGGCGGGGAGGCTTTATCCCGCCCTATGGGCCTGCTGCGCCCTATGGCGGCGGATATGAAGGCTGGGGAGAACATGAAAAAGCTGTTGGCTCGAAGCGGGGTGTATAAGCTTACCGGAGACACGCCCCTGGAGTGGGAGCTGGCGGCATATGACGCGGGGTTTTCCCTGCTGGAGGAGGCGCTGTCCCGGACAGAAGCGGGCATCTTTGCCGATACGGCCCCGCAGGAGTGGCTGGACGAATGGGAAACCCGGTATTTCCCTCAGCCGGTGCAGGCGGATCTTACAACCCGCCGGGAGATGCTGAAGGAACGGCTCCTTCCCCGGAAAGGCCCTGTTACCCTTTCGGACATGCCCGGCTTGCTGCTGGCGGCGGGCATCCGGGGCACAGCGGCAGAGGAAGAGGGCAGGGTGGTGATAACCCCCATAGAATACCTGGCGCCAAAGGCCCAGGCGGAAAGGGTGCTGGGGCAGCTTATGCCCCTGCATGTGGCCTGGAGCATAGCGGGGGCCCAATAGCATACCTGCCGGTAAAGGGGCATATAATCGCTATAGCCCCAAAAAGGGAGGGATGGCTGTGAACTGTAGGATAGGCGAACTGCGCAACAAAGAGGTGGTGAACGTGAAGGACGGCGGCAGGCTGGGCTTTGTAAGCGATGTGGAGCTGGATACGGCTGCCGCCACCCTGACCGCTGTGGTGGTGTATGGCAGGCTGCGGCTGTTCGGGCTTCTGGGGAGGGAGCCGGATTTTGTCATTCCCTGGAAGGACATTGAACTGATAGGGGACGATACCGTACTGGTAAACTGGAAGCAGCCGGAGGGGCCTAAGCAGTCGGGAACCCTGCAGCGCATATGGGAAAAGCTGGGGATGTAGGGCAGGCCGCGAAAATGCGAAAAGGGGGAAGCTTCCGGCACAGCCGGGGGCTTCCCCCTGCGTTTTTTCAGAGCTGTTTATGTTCCGGCAGGCGCCCGCTGCCCTGCCTTTAAAAGCAGGTATTCCATAGAATCCTCCAAAGCCTTCCAGCTTGCGGCCACCACGTCCCCGGAAACCCCTACGGTGGTAAAGCTTTCCCCGCTGTGGACAGAGGAGGTGATGAGCACGCGCACCCCGGCGGCAGTGGCGCTGTTGCTGTCCAATACGCGCACCTTATAGTCGGTAAGCTTCACATCTGCCAGCACAGGGTAAAAGACCTCCAACGCCTTGCGCAAGGCCCTGTCCAAGGCGTTTACAGGGCCGTTGCCCTCTGCCGCCATCAGTTGGATTTCCTCCCCTACGCGCACCTTCACTGTGGCGCTGGCCCCGGCCTTGCCGGAGCCGTAATCGCTGTAAATGTGGTAATATAAAAGCTCGAAGAAGGGAGGGAAGGGCTTTAGGCGCTTGCGCACCAGCAGTTCGAAGGAGGCGTCGGCCCCTTCAAACTGGTATCCCCCAGCCTCCAGATCCTTCAAATCTGCCAGCACCTGCCGGGCCGACTGGGCGTCCAGGGATATATCCGGGAAAGCCCGGCGGATTTTTTCCAGCATAACAGCCCTGCCGCTGATTTCTGAGGCGGGAAACCGCCGGGCGTTTCCCACCAGGTAAGGGTCGATGTGCTCGAAGGAGCGGGGGGTTTTCAAAACCCCATCGGCGTGCATTCCAGCCTTGTGGGAGAAGGCGTCCGCCCCCACATAGGGCAGGCCATGGGGCAGCTCCCAGTTGGCAATGGCGGCCAGCGCCCGGGCGGTGGAGGAGAGAAGCTTGATTTTTTCCTGGGGAATGCAGGTGAAGCCCAGCTTGCACTGCAAGTCGCCAATAACCGCGGAGAGATTCGCGTTGCCGCAGCGCTCCCCAAAGCCCAGGAGGGTGCCCTGCACCTGGCTGGCCCCAGAGCGCACAGCGGCAACGCTGTTGGCGGTGGCCATGCCGCAGTCCTCGTGGAAGTGCACGCCGATGGGCAGGGAAAACCGGGCGCGCACCTGCTCCATGGCGGCCTTCACTTCCTCCGGGAAAGCGCCGCCGTTTGTGTCGCACAGGCATAGAAGATCCGCGCCGCCCCGGGCCGCCGCTTCCAGCGCCTCCAGGGCAAAGGCGGGGTCGTCCTTCCAGCCGTCAAAAAAGTGCTCCGCGTCAAAGATAACTTCCCGGCCCTGGGACTTTAAAAAGCGGCAGCTTTCCTCTATCATGGCAAAGTTTTCCTCTGGCGTGGTTTCCAGCACCCAGTCCACATGGAACCTCCAGGCCTTGCCGAACAGGGTGCAGCAGGGGGTTTGGGCCTTTAAGAGGGCCTTGAGGTTTTCGTCCTCCTCCGGCCGCAGGCCCTTGCGGCGGGTGCTGCCAAAGGCGGAAAGCCGGGCGTGCTCCAGCTTCATGGCCCCGGCCCGCTTGAAAAATTCCTCGTCCTTAGGGTTGGAGCCGGGGTTCCCCGCCTCAATGTAGGCCACCCCCAGGGCGTCCAGCAGCCGGGCGGCCCCCAGCTTGTCTTCTACGGAAAAGGCTATGCCATGGCCCTGGGCGCCGTCCCGCAGGGTGGAATCAAATATAGAAACTGTGCTTTTCATGTGCCCGCCTTCCTTTCCGGCCTGCGTCCGGGTGAAAAAAAATCATCCTGCAAAAGGGCGAATGTCTTGCATAAGCAGGTTTTTCTGTTATAATATTATAGTAAATATGGGGGAATACCTATAATGCGGCTAACGGTAGCTTGGGGGGATGGGAGCATGCTGTTTCATAAAAAACGGAAAAACACCCTGTTTGGCGGGGACATCCCGCCGGACTGCGCCTACTGCCGCCACAACAGCGGCAGGCAGGGCCAGGTGCTGTGCGCCCTGCGCTGCACCATGACAGACGGCAAATGCAGGCAGTATGCCTACGATCCTCTTCTCCGGGAGCCGCGCCCGGCCCCCAGCCTGCAGACGGAACAGTTTTCCGAGGAGGACTTTAAGCTTTAACCCACCAGCCGCGCCCGCAGGGCTTTTGTGGGAATGCCCTGGGCTGTGAACATGATTTCATGCTCGGTTATAACGTTTTCCACGCCCTCAGCGGCGTGGAGATCCTTTGTGTCGAAAAACACCTGAAAGCCCGCCTCGGCAAAATACCGTTTGGTGGCAAGGTATAAGTCGTCGTTGTCGGTTTTAAACCAGATTTCCCCTCCTGGCGCCAGCAGCTCTTTGTAGGATGCAAGCTGGCGGGTGTGGGTAAGCCGGCGCTTATGGTGCCGGGCGGCGGGCCAGGGGTTGCAGAAATTGATATAGAGCCTGTCTGCCTTTTCCTCCGGGGAGAAAAGCTCCGGCAGGCGCTCAATGTTATAGCTGCAAAGGAGGATGTTATCAGGCTGTTCCTCCCCATAAATGCTTTGGATGTTCCGCCTGCCCACGCCCAGGATGTCCAGGCTGATGTCGATGCCGATGAAGTTTATGTCCCGGCTTCTATGGGCGATGTCCCCCAGGAAAACGCACTTGCCGCAGCCCAAATCCAGGTGCAGGGGCCGGGCTTCTGAGAAGGCCCGCTGCCAGCCGCCTCTTTGGGCCTTGGGATCCGGAAGGAAATACGGGCAGGCCGTAAGCTCCGGGCGTGCCCAGTCTTTTTTTCTGATACGCATCTTTTAAGAAATCCCCCTTACTCATTTTACAGGACGCAGCCCGCGGATATGACTGCCTTTTGGAGTATTATAGCCTGAAGGCCCGGGAAAAGCAAGCCCCGGGAAGGGGCGGGCGCTTTTGAAGAACAACATGCCGGTTTTGGCGGAAAGGAATTTATGAGCAAGAAAGCGATTGTATTGGAAGGCGGCTCCCTGCGGTGCATGTTCTCCGCCGGGGCCGTGGATGTGATGATGGAACAGGGCATTTCCTATGACGGGCTGTTCGGCGTGTCTGCCGGGGCCTTGACCGGGGCAAACTATGTCTCCGGCCAGCCGGGCCGCACAGCAGAGGTGAACCTGAACTTTGTAAATGACAAGCGCTACCTGGGCGTGCGCAACCTGCTGCTGCACAGGAGCCTTTTTAATTTTGACTTCCTGTTTGGAGAAATCTGCGACACCCTGGTGCCCATGGACAGGGAAACCTTTGAAAATTCTGCCTGCCGGTTCACAGCGGTTTCCACCAACTGCCTGACAGGGGAGCCTGTTTTCAGCGAAAAAGGCGCCTGTACGGATATTTACGCCGCCATCCGCGCCAGCGCCAGCCTCCCCCTCCTTGCCCCCATGGTGCAGGTGGAAGGGGTGCCCTGCCTGGACGGCGGGGTGTCCCTTTCCATCCCCTATATGCGGGCGCTGGAGGAGGGGTATGACAAGGTGGTAGTGGTTACCACCCGGGAGCATGGCTTCCGGAAGGAGAGGGTTTCCCGGCCTGTGGCCCGGATGTATGCCCGGGCATACCGGAAGTATCCCCGGCTGGTGGAAGCCCTGCTGGAGGCCCCCAGGCGCTATGGGCGGGAGCTGGACATGCTGGACAGGCTGGAAGCCCAGGGGAGGCTTTTTGTGCTGCGCCCGCCCCAGCCCGTCACCATTTCCCGGGCCGAGAAGGATACGAAGAAGCTGCGGGCGCTGTACCAGCAGGGCCTGGACACCTGCCGCAGCCGCCTGCCCGCCTTGCTGGAGTATCTGGGGGAGTAGAATTTTCCCGCGGCCCATGTTGCATAGGCAGCGGGAATGTGATATAATGACAGTCAAATTATTTGCAAAAGGATGTGGTGTTCCCTTTTATGGACAGTCACAGTACAACCATGATTCTCGTTTTAGTCTGCCTTGTGTTTCTTTCCGCCTATTTTTCCGCCACAGAGACGGCCTTCTCTTCCTTAAACCGCATACGCCTGAAAAACATGGCGTCCGGCGGCAACAGGCGGGCGCAGACAGCCCTTTCCCTTTCGGAAAATTACGACGAGCTGCTTTCCACCATTCTGGTGGGGAACAATATCGTCAACATTGCCTCCGCCTCCATTGCCACCACCCTTTTTGTGGCGGCCCTTGGCGGCAGCGCGGGGCCGACCGTTTCCACGGTTGTGATGACGGTGGTGGTGCTCATCTTTGGCGAGGTCAGCCCCAAGAGCCTGGCAAAGGAAAACGCGGAAAGCTTTGCCATGTTCTCGGCCCCCCTGCTGCGGGTGCTGGTGGTGGTGCTTAAGCCTGTAAACTTCCTGTTCACCCAGTTGAAGAAGGGCCTGCACAAAATTTTCCGGGTGAAGGCCGACTATTCCATGACGGACAGCGAGCTGTTGACCATTGTAGAGGAAGCGGAGCAGGGAGGCGGCATTGACGAGGACGAGGGGGCCATGCTCCGCAACGTTATCGAGTTTGACGACATAGAAGCCATCGACATTATGACGCCCCGGGTGGACGTGGAGGCTGTGTCTTTTGACGCCAAAAAGAACGATGTGGCGGCGCTGTTCCGGTCAACAGGCTTTTCCCGGCTGCCGGTGTATAAGGAGACGATTGACAGCATCATCGGCGTGATACATGAAAAGGATTTTTACAGCTTTGTGTGGGACACCCAGCAGGAAATTGACAGCATTATAAAGCCGGCGGAGTTTATCCCGCCTTCCATGAAGGTTTCCGCCCTGCTGAAATCCCTGCAGCAGAGCAAATCCCACATTGCTGTGATTATAGACGAGTTTGGCGGTACGGAAGGCATCGTCACGCTGGAGGACGTGCTGGAGGAGCTGGTGGGGGAAATCTGGGACGAGCACGACCGGGTGGTGCAGCAGGGCTTCCAGAAGGTGAAGGAAGGGGAGTACCGGGTGTTCTGCTCTGCCGACTTGGACGATCTCTTCGAGTTTTTCCACATTTCCTGCGAGACAGAGGCTTCCACCATCAACGGCTGGATTTTGGAGAACCTGGACCGCATTCCCGCCGAAGGGGATGTGTTCGCCTATCAGGGCCTTACCTTTACGGTGGCCCGGGTGGAGAACAACCGCACCGAGGAGGTGCTGGTGCGCTGCCCTGCTGACGCTGAAAAGCAGGCGGAGGGCTAGGTTCTGTTTACAGTTTCCTTAGGTATGGAAGGGATTTTTTGATTTGCTATATAGTGCGCATCTTGCAAGGGGCGGGCCGTTTTTGGCGCGCCCTTTCTGTTTGGTGAAATTTTTTGGCAAAACAGGGAAAGGGGCAGGGAAGGGGTTGAGTTTTTTACCATATAGTGGTAAGATTAGTTAAAGCTAAGAAGGAATGCGCGTAAATTAAAGAACGAAGGAGATTGTATGGGATGAAACGGGTTTTGTCTTTTATGCTGGCGCTGTGTGCAGCTTTGGGAATGGTGTGCCTTGGAGAGCCTGCCCAGGCGGCAGGGAAGAAGCTGATTGCCGTTACTTACGACGACGGCCCAGGGCCTTATACGGAACGGCTGCTGGACGGCCTGAAAAAGAGGGGCGTAAAAGCCACTTTTTTTATGCAGGGGATGAACGCCGCCCGGTATGAAAAGACGGTGGCCCGGATGTACCGGGAAGGGCACCAGCTTGCAAACCACACCTATAACCACCCGGATTTAACCCGGCTTTCTGCCGGGGAGATACAAAGCCAGGTGAACCGCACCAACAGTATTTTAGACAAAGCGGCGGGAAAGGGCGCGGACTACCTGCTGCGCCCGCCCTATGGTTCCTACAACAGCGCTGTGGGCAGGGCTGTCGGCGCGCCCATGATTTTGTGGTCTATTGACCCCCAGGACTGGCTGTACCGCAACGCTGCCACTGTGAAGAACAATGTGCTGCGAAATGCCCACGACGGGGCTGTGCTGCTGCTCCATGACATCCACTCCACCACAGTGGACGGCAGCCTTTCCGCCATTGACAGCCTGAAGGCCCAGGGCTATGAATTTGTCACCGTGCGGGAGCTTTTCCGCCGCCGGGGCCGCACCCTTTCGGCAGGCAGCAGCTACAGCCAGGCAAACCCCAACGGCAAAGACCTGGGGCCTGTTCAGCAGCCGGAGATAACCTCCCAGCCAAAGGGCGGGCAGTTGGAAATCACCATTACAGCCCAGAAGGGGACGGCTGTCTATTATTCTCTGGACGGCTCTGATCTGAACCAGCAGAGCCGCCGCTATACAGGGCCTTTTACAGTGCAAACGCCCTGCACTGTGAAAGCCTGCGCCGCTTACAATATGAACGGCAGCCGCAGCGACACCCTGGAAAAGAAGTTTGACAGGCCAGCGGCCCCTGCGCCGGTGCTGCATATTGAAAATGGATTTCTCATTATTGAAGGCACAACGCCGGAGGTGGCGGTATATTATTCCGTCAGCGGCGCCCAGGACAGCAATGGAAACCAGCTTTACACAAGGCCGGTGGCCCTTGTGCCAGGGGTGCGGGTGTCTGCCTACGGGGCAGGGGAGGGCTATTACAACAGCGCTTCGGTGCGCATAGCTTATTCCCCTTTGGGCAACGTGTTCCGGGATGTGTTCCCTGAAGCCTGGTATTTTGACGCTGTGGACAAGGCGGCGGCGGAGGGGATTATCCAGGGCCAGGGAGATGGCGTGTTTGCGCCGAAGGATTCTGTAACCCGGGGGCAGCTTGTCACCTTCCTGCACCGCATTTCCCAGGAAACAGGCGCTGCCCCCGCTGGGGAGGGCAATCCCTTTACGGATGTACCGGAAGGGAAGTATTACACAGAGGCTGTAGCCTGGGCGGTGGAAAACGATGTGGCCTCCGGATATGAGGACTATACCTTCCGCCCGGATCGGAAGGTGACCCGCCAGGAAATGGCCTGTATCCTGTACCGGTATATGACAGGCTGCTGTGGCGCCGCCCTTTCTGCCGGGGGGCTGGAAAGCTTCCGGGACAGGAATGCTGTGGCGGATTGGGCAAAAGAGGCCGCGGACGCACTGAGCGCTTCCGGGATTTTACAGGGAGACACCGAGGGAAATTTCCGCCCAGCAGACGGCTGTACCCGGGCAGAGGCTGCCGCTGTGCTGCTGCGGGTGCAGGGGTATGCCCCGCCAGTAATATGAGATATATGCTGGCGGGCATGTGAAAAATTTGCACAAAGGAGGGGCTTTGGAGTGAAAAAGGTATGTTCGCTCTTGCTCTTTATTTTGCTGCTGGCAGGGACGGCCTGCCTGCCACAGCCTGCCCAGGCAGCGGAGAAGAAGCTTATTGCCATCACCTATGACGATGGCCCTTATGAAAATACAGAACGTCTGCTGGACGGGCTGAAGGAAAGAGGCGTACACGCCACCTTTTTCCTGGTAGGGAAAAAGATCCCCTCCTTTGAAAAAACGGTGGCCCGGATGTATGAGGAAGGGCACCAGGTGGCAAACCACAGCTACAGCCATGAAAACCTGACAGCTATCCCCTTGGAAGAGGTAAAGAAGCAGGTGCAGGACACAAACGCCCTGCTGGACAAAATCTGCGGCCCGGGTACAGACTATATGGTACGCCCGCCCTATGGCCATATCAATGAGGGCGCGGCCCAGGCTGTGGGTTTGCCCTGCATCCTTTGGTCTTTTACGCCGAAAGACTGGGTGTATACGGACGCGGACGCCATAAAGCAGCAGATAGTGGACGGTGTACATGAGGGCGATATCATTTTGCTGCATGATAAAAAGATGGGAACAGTGGAAGGCAGCCTTGCGGCTATTGACGAACTGCAGGCCCAGGGCTATGAGTTTGTCACAGTGCGGGAGCTTTTCCGCAGGCAGGGGCGCACAGCGGAAAATGCCAAGTGGTATACAGGAGGAAGCCTTGTGAAGGATTTTCAGGATCCCGGCCCTGTCCAAAGCCCCCAAATCTCCTATACAGTGGGGCAGGGCAGCCTGGAGGTGTCCATTTCCGGCCCTGCCGGGGTGCCCTTGTATTATTCCGCAGACGGCTCTCCCTTAAACCAGCAGAGCCGCCTCTATACCGGGCCTTTCACGGTTACTGGGCCTTGTACCATCAGGGCCTGCTCCGCCTATAACATGAACGGCAGCCGCAGTGAGACTGTGGAAGAGCAGATTGCCCAGGCCACAGCCTTCACCCCGGTGCTGCGCCTGGAAAACGGCCTGCTCGCTATGGAAGGGGTGCAGGAGGGCGCCCAGATCCACTATACCCTGATCGGGGCGCAGGACAGCGGCGGGGAAAAGCTTTATACCGGGCCTGTGGCGGTAAAGCCTGGGACAGTGGCCGCGGCCTACGCGGCGGGAGAGGGTTTCTTTCCCAGCGGGACGGCCAAACTTGCCTATTCCCCTTTGGGAAATGTGTTCCGCGATGTTTTTCCCGCAGACTGGTATTTCGACTCTGTGGACAAGGTGGCGGCAGAGGGCATTATGCTGGGAACAGGCGAGGGCCGTTTTTTCCCTGCGGATCAGGTGACCAGGGGCCAGCTTGCCACTTTCCTGCACCGGGCCTCCCGGGAGGCCTCGGCTGTCTCCATCGGAGACAGCCATCCCTTTACTGATGTGCCGGAAGGGGAGTATTACGCAGAAGCTGTGGCATGGGCCTATGAAAACGGCATTGTAACAGGGTATGGGGACGGCACCTTCCAGCCGGACAGGAAGGTGAGCCGGCAGGAGCTGGCGGCTGTTTTTGTCCGGTACCTTCGGCATAAAGGCGTGGTATCCGCCCAGCCAGAAGATGTAAGCGGCTACACAGACGCCGCCTTCATTGAAGAATGGGCTGTGGAGGCTGTGGGCGCCATGACGGCCCTGGAGCTTCTCAAGGGAGACGCAAACGGCGCTTTCCGGCCCAAGGCAGGGGCCTCCCGGGGGGAAACCGCCGCTGTGCTTGTGCGCATGGAAAAATATCTGGCATGACGTTTAATTGCCTGGCAGTAAAAAAGAACCCCCCTGTGTACCCGTTGTACATGGGGGGCCTTTTTATTTTGCGGAGGTTTTTAGAAGGTGTACTTTTTGCCGGTCTTGTAGGACTCATAAGCGCCCACCATGAACTTGGTGAGGGCCACAGCGTCTTCTATGCCGTTAGGGGCTTCGCCAATGCCGTTTACCGCGTCAATCCAGGCGTCGATGGGCATGGTGGACTTCTCGGGCAGATCTGTTTTCTGCACTAGCTTGTTGTCGGTTTCCTCGCAGCTATACTCCAGGATGTCATTATGTACCATCAGGGAGCCTTTGGTGCCGCTCATTTCCATTACATAGGGAATGCCGGTGGTGACAAAGCCAGTTTCAGAAACGCCGATGGTGCCGTTTGCAAACTCGATAACGGAAACCGCGTTTTCCTCTACAGGCTTGCCTGTAACCTCGGTGAACATGGAAACAACAGACTTAGGCTCGCCCAAGAACCAGTTCAGGGTGTACATGGGATGTGCGCCCAGATCCATCATGGCGCCGCCGCCGGTCTGGGAAGCGTCATAGAAATGGGGCGGCAGCCAGCCGGCAGTGCTGCCGTTGTGATAGTTATGCACGCGGGCATAGGTGATTTGCCCCAGCTTGCCGCTGTCCACCAGCTCTTTGGCGGCTTTCAGGGTGGGCCAGGTTTTGTGGGGATAGGAGATAGTGAACTTCACGCCGCTTTCCTTGATAGCCTTGGCGATCTGCTCTGCTTCCTCGTTGGTAAAGGCCAGCACCTTTTCGGTGAAGATGTGCTTTTTGGCTTTGGCCGCAGCCATGAGCACCTCTGTGTGCTGGCAGGTGGCGGTGGTGATGGACACAGCGTCGATGGTTTCGTCATCCCAGATGGCCTGGAGATCCGGCTGGAAGGGAATGCCGAATTTCTCCGCCATGGCCTTGCCGCGCTCCTGGTCGTCATCCCACAGGCAGCAAAGTTCTGCCTTGGGATTCTCCTGGATAGCGGTGGTGTACTCCCGGGTGTGTACGTGCCATGCGCCGATAACTGCTACTTTCATGCGTAATACATCCTTTCTTTGACTGTAAATGGACAATGAGAGGGAGGCGGGAACATATCCATGCCCTTTCCCGTCTCTGGCAGAGAGACGGCTTTCCCATGTCCTGTACGTCAACAGTGTACACTACCTGGAGGAAAAGTGCAAGGGGGTTTGGGAAGATTATTTTTTGAACAGGGAAAAGGGGAGGCGAAATCTTTGGGCAGGCTTCCCTCTGGCGCGGACGGTATTGACGGGCGGCGCTTCCAAGTGGTATAATTTTTCAAAATCCACATGAAAAGGAGCGTGGCGACGTGAGCGGCATCAATGAGATAGGCCCCCGGCTGCGGGAGCTGCGGGAAGCGAGCGACTACACAGCAGAGCAGCTTGCCCGGGAGCTGCACCTGGATCCGGCAGTGTATCAGGGCTATGAAGAGGACGGGCGGGATATCCCCATCAGCGTGATATATGAGATAGCAAACAAATTTAAGGTGGACTTTACAGAGATTGCCACAGGCGTGCCGGCCCGCCTGGATACATACCATATTGTGCGCCGGGGCCAGGGCCGGGTGGTGAACCGCAACCCGGAGTACCATTTTGAGGACTTGGCCTTCCGGTACGCGGATAAAATCATGCAGCCGCTGCTGGTAACGCTGGAGCCTACCGACGAGGCGGCAAAGCTTATCACCCACCCGGGCCAGGAGTTTAACCTGGTGCTGGAGGGCGTTGTGGTGGTGTGCATAGGGGAGAAGGAGTTTGAGCTGAAGGCTGGGGATTCCATTTATTTTAATCCCACCCTGCCCCATGGGCAGCGCTGCGGCGGCAGCGGGAAGGCCAGGTTTGTCACAGTTATTACAGAGTGAGCACGCCCCCGGCCCGCAAACCGGGAGGCGGAGCCTCCCGCGCCCGGCTTTGCCGGGCGGCCTGTCCTGGACAGGCGTTTGCGGGCTGGGGCTGCCGGCTCAATGCCCCTACAGGAAAGGATGAAGAAAATGGACTATCTCTTGCAAAAATATATGCCCCGCATAGACTTTGACAGCTATGAGGACTTCCGGGCAAACTATAAAATCAATGTGCCGGAGGACTTTAACTTCGGCTTTGACGTGGTGGACGCCTGGGCGCAGGCAGAGCCGGAGAAAAGGGCGCTGGTGTGGTGCGACGAGTCCGGGGAAGAGAAGGTGTTTACCTTTACGGACATCATGAAGCTTTCTGCCCGGGCGGCAAACTTTTTCCGCGCCCAGGGGGTGAAAAAAGGCTCTGTGGTCATGCTCATCCTCCGCCGCCGGTGGGAATACTGGATATGTGCCGCGGCCCTCCACAAGCTGGGCGCTGTGCTGATTCCCGGCACCCTGCAGCTTACGAAAAAGGATATCGTATACCGGGGCAACGCCGCGAAAATACATGGCATTGTCTGCGTAAACGATCCCTTTGTCATTTCCCAGGTGGAAGCGGCTCAGGGGGAGATTCCCAGCCTGCAAATGAAAGCCCTGGCGGCGGAGAGCCGGGAAGGGTGGCTGAACCTGGACGAGAAAATCATGGGGTATCCGGATGAATTTCCCCGGCCTTCAGGGGAAGAGGCCACCCGCTGGGACGATATCATGCTGGTATATTTCACCTCCGGCACCACGGGAATGCCCAAAATGGTGCAGCACAACTTTGCCCACCCCTTGGGCCACGTGACCACCGCCCGTTACTGGCAGTGCGTGGAGGAAAACAAGCTCCACATGAGCGTGTCCGACTCCGGCTGGGCCAAGTTCGGCTGGGGGAAAATTTACGGCCAGTGGCTGTGCGGGGCTACGGTTTTCTGTTATGACATGCTGGGAAAATTCGAGCCTGCCCGCCTGCTCTCGCACCTGGAAAAATACAAGGTGACTACCTTCTGCGCGCCGCCCACTATGTTCCGGTTTATGCTTCAGGAGGATGTGTCCCGGTATGACCTGTCCTCCATCCACCACTGCGCCACTGCCGGGGAGCCTTTAAACCCGGAAGTGGTGAAAAAGTGGAAGGAGCTTACGGGCCTGCAAATTTACGAGGGCTTCGGCCAGAGCGAAGGCCCTGTGCTGCTGGCAAACTTCAAGTGGATACCCCCCATCCCCGGCTCTACCGGAAAGCCCAATCCCCTGTATGACATGCAGCTAGTGGACAGGGAGGGGAATCTCTGCGAGGACGGCGAGGAGGGCACCATCGCCATTATGGACGTAAAAAGCAGGCCTCCGGTGGGCCTCTTTACAGGCTATTTCCAGAATCCTGCCATGACAGAGGAAAAGCTGGGCGGCGATTACTACGATACCGGAGACGTGGCCTGGCGGGACAGCGACGGCTATTTCTGGTTTGTGGGGCGCAATGACGATGTTATCAAGTGCTCGGGATACCGCATCGGGCCTTTCGAGGTGGAGTCTGCCCTGGTGGAGCACCCGGCTGTGGTGGAATGCGCCATTACAGGCGCGCCGGATCCTATCCGGGGCCAAGTGGTGAAGGCTACCATTGTGCTGGCAAGGGGCTATGAAGGTACGCCGGAACTGACAAAGGAGCTGCAAGCTTATGTGAAAAAGGCCACAGCCCCTTATAAGTATCCCCGGATCATTGAATATGTGGCAGAGCTGCCCAAGACCCTGGGGGGGAAAATCAAGCGTGCCCAAATCCGGCAGATGGATACCGCCGGGAAGCCCTAGATACAGCCGTCGGGCCTGTGGGACACCGCTGACACCCTTCTCAGGCCTGGATCCACAGGCCCTGTGGTGGTCACGGCGGCGCAGCCGGTGAGATAAAGGGCCAGCAGGCAGAGGAGAAGCCAGTATACAGTTTTTTTCATGGGAATCGCCATGGGGGTACAAAAGCCATGAAAAAGCGGCGTTTTGCGCCCCGCATCTTTCCTTTCCTTCGTGTTTTTTTGCTTTAACAGCCCATTTTTCACAGATTTTGGGAAACAAAAGCCCCACCCTCAAAAAGCAGAGAGGGCGGGGCTTTCTCCTGTTTTCCCAATACCTGCTGGGAATAGGGTTTGCCATTATTCTTGGATATATTCCCGGACGTGGAAATCCGCCCCCACGTTTTCACAAAGGCGGCGGCACTCGTCCATTTCCTCCTGGGCCATGGTGCTCACCACCGTCATGCGCACGTGGGGGACGTTGAGAACCGCGTCAGCGGTAAAGCGCAGGATGGCGGGAAGGGCCTCCAGGCCAAACCGACTGTGACACAAGTCGTCATACCTTTTGGGTGTGCTGGCGTTCAGGCTGACAGACACCGCGTCCACCCGCCCGTCCAGCTCCAGGGAGGCCTTTTTCCCGGTAATCAGGTTGGCTAAGCCGTTGGTGTTAATGCGGATAAAGTGGGAGCCATGCTCTTTCAGGCGGTCGCACAGCCACATCATATCGTCCCAGCGGCAGGCAGGCTCGCCATAGCCGCAAAAGACGATCTCATGGTAGGCGTTCAGATCCCGCCGCTGCAAATTCTCCCAAACCTCCTCCTTAGACGGCTCGCCGTTCCGGTACCAGAGGTTTGTGGCATAGAGGCTGCCGTCGCTGTTATTGCGCAGGCAGAAATCACAGCGGTTGGGGCAATGGTTTGTCATGTTTACGTAGAGGTTTTTCCCGTATTCGTATGTAACGCTGGCGCCGAACTTGGGATCGATCTCATCTGGCTTGCTTCCGTACAGCATGGTTTTCGCTCCGTTTCTTTGGAATCTTTCAGTATGTTTATAACTGCCTCTAAGAAACTTTTTGAAAAAAGTTTCTTAGGAATCTTCAAAAATTTTAAGACGCGCCAAGTGAGAGAATGGCGCCGCCTTTTTGGCCCGGCAGCCAAATGCCTGCTAAGCCTAATCCTTTTAGAGACGCGCCAAGAGAGAAAATAGCGCAACCCTTTTAGCCTGTCAGTTTATGCCGAACAGCTTTTTTGTGTTTTCGATGGCGGCATTTGCAATGGTTTGAGGTTCTTCCCCCCGTATTTCCGCAATTTTCTCAATGACATAGGCGATAAGGGAGGAGTCGTTGCGCTTGCCGCGATAGGGCACAGGCGCCATGTAAGGGGCGTCCGTCTCCAGCAGCAGGCGGTCCAGCGGGATTTCCCGGGCCACATCTACGGCGTGGCGGGCGTTTTTAAAGGTCACCACACCTCCAAGGCCGATATACAGCCCCAGGCCCAGTACCTGCCGGGCTGTTTCCAGGCTGCCGGAAAAGCAGTGTACCACGCCCCGGGGACGATATTTTTCCAGGAAAGAAAGGGTGTCTGCATGGGCTTCCCGGTCGTGTACCACTACAGGCAGGCCCAGACGGTTTGCCAGTTCCAGTTGGGCGGCAAACACCTCCTGCTGGCGCTCCTTGGGGCAAGCGTCCAGCCAGTGGTAGTCCAGGCCAATTTCTCCCACCGCCACCATTTTTTCCTCTGAAAGCCACCTTTCCACCTGGGAAAGCCAGTCCTCCGGCAGAACCTTGGCGCACTCCGGGTGGATGCCCGCCGCGCCGTACACGTATGCATAGCGCCTGCAAAGCTTGACTGTGGCTTCGCAGCCGGGGATGTCGCTGCCCATGTTCAGAATGCCTATTACGCCTTTCTGAGGCAGGGTTTCCCCTAAAAGCTTTTCCCGGTCGCTGTCAAACTGCTGGCTGTCATAATGGGCATGGGAATCGAAAATTCGAATCCCAGGGGAATCAGAAATGGGTAAAATGTTTTCACTCATAGTCGCTTGCTTTATATCTGTTTAAAATTTTATTATAGCCTATGATAAGCGCGGGTATGCCGCCAATGCAGGATACCACCAGCAGAATCCCCGACGCCATGGGGAGCCAGAAGCCCAGCAGCCCGGAAATCCAGAAAGGCAAAGAGAAAATTGTCCACATGCGGGAGTTTGCCCGGTTGTAGGCAGGAATGTCTGCGATGCTTTCCCGGTCAACAGTGCTGCCCGACCAGAACCAGACAGGCTTTTTATAGCGCCGGGCAAATATAGCCCAGCCCAGGAAAGCGGCGGCGCAAATCCAGCAGGACGCAACTAAAACAGCCGTACCAAACCAACTAATGTTCATAAAAGACACACTCCTTTGAATTTTGTTTTTCTTGCAGTTTTTGGAAGGTTCTTAGGAAAGCTGCCCGCGGCATGGGTGCAGCGCCACGCTGCTTAGCACAGCTTGGCCCCGGCGGGAATGGAGTCGTCCACTATCAGCAGGTGCAAAGCCTCCTCGCCCTTTTCCTTGTGGACGGCGGAGATAAGCATGCCGCAGCTTTCCAGGCCCATCATTTTCCGAGGGGGCAGGTTTACAATGGCAATGAGGGTTTTGCCGATAAGGGCTTCCGGCTCATACCATTTGTGGATGCCGGAGAGAATCTGCCTGTCTGTGCCGGTGCCGTCATCCAGGGTAAAGCGCAAAAGCTTGTCGCTCTTTTTCACAGCCTCGCAGGCCTTCACCTTTACAGCCCGGAAGTCAGACTTGCAGAAGGTGCCAAAGTCCACCTGCTCTGTAAGCTGCGGCTCCACCTCGATTTCCGGCACAGGCATGTTGGCAAGCCTTTTTTCCTCAGCCTTTTCAAGCACCTCGTTTTCGTCCAGGCGGGCAAAGAGAATCTCCGGCTTGTCGGTAACCTTGTTTCCGCTGGGATACAGCCCGGTTTTGTCCAGATCTGCCCACACGCGGGGCTGTGCGTTTAACTGCCAGAAAATATTCTCGCAGGTGCCCGGCAGGAAGGGCTGCAAGAGGGAAGCCCCTGTGCAGATGCAGTCCACCAGGTTATACAGCACAGTTTGCAGCCGGGGCAGCTTTGCCTCGTCCTTGGCCAAGGCCCAGGGCATGGTTTCGTCAATATATTTATTGCAGCGCTTAAACAGGCTCATAATCTCTGTGATGGCGTCTGCGGCCCGCAGGCTCTCCATCTTTGCCGCCGCCTTGTCCCGGCAGGCGCTGACAAAGCCTTTTAGATCATCGTCCACAGGCTCCGTTACCCCGGCGTCTGTTACCACGCCGCCGAAATACTTATTGCTCATGGAAATGGTGCGGTTTACAAGGTTCCCCAGCACGTTTGCCAAATCGGAATTGTTCCGCTCGCACACCAGCTCCCAGGTGAGGTTGCCGTCGTTGTCATAAGGCATCTCATGCAGCACAAAGTAACGGATGGGATCCACGCCGAACACATCCACCAGATCGTCCGCGTAAATGGTGTTACCCTTACTTTTGCTCATCTTCCCGCCGTTCATCAGAAGCCAGGGGTGCCCGAACACCTGCTTGGGCAGGGGCAAATCCAGGGCCATGAGGAAGATGGGCCAGTAGAGGGTGTGGAAACGGATGATATCTTTGCCGATAAGGTGCAGATCGGCGGGCCAAAGCTTGTGGAATTTCTCCTCAGATTCCCCGCCGCAGTGGTAGCCAATGCCGGTGATATAATTTGTCAGGGCGTCCAGCCACACATATACTACATGCTTGGGGTCAAAATCCACAGGAATGCCCCAGGTGAAGGAGGTGCGGGACACGCACAGATCCTGGAGGCCCGGCAGCAGGAAGTTGTTCATCATCTCGTTTTTCCGGGACACAGGCTGGATAAACTCCGGGTGGCTGTTGATGTGGTCGATAAGCCGCTGGGCATACTTGCTCATCTTAAAAAAATAGGCTTCCTCCTGGGCCGGGTGGACTTCCCGCCCGCAGTCCGGGCATTTGCCGTCCACAAGCTGGCTTTCGGTGAAGAAGGATTCGCAGTCTGTGCAGTAAAGCCCCTCATAGGAGCTTTTGTAAATGTCTCCCTGATCATAAAGCTTTTTAAAGACCTTCTGGATTTCCTTCTCGTGATACTCGTCTGTGGTGCGGATAAAATAATCGTAGGACACGTTCATCAAGTCAAACTGCCCCTTGATAATGCCGGCGATTTTGTCCACATATTCCTTGGGGCTGACCCCCGCGGCAGCGGCCTTCAGCTCGTTTTTCTGGCCGTGCTCGTCGGTGCCTGTCTGGAACCACACGTCATAGCCCTCCAGGCGCTTGAAGCGGGCGATTGCGTCTGCCAGCACGATTTCATACACGTTGCCGATATGGGGCTTGCCAGAGGTGTAGGCAATTGCTGTGGTTAAATAATACTTTCCTTTGTTTTCTGCCATGGTTTTCTTTCATCCTTTCTGCGGCAAACCGCAGGATATTATATCTTCATTCTTATAGTATGGCTGCCCTTGGGCCGCAGGCCCCGGCGCTGGGAACAAAAATCCCCAGCGCCCCCTACATTCGCCGGCAGGGCATAAACAGCGTGGTATGATGAAAAGGCATGAAATCCCTCCTACCTGAAAATCAGGGCTGAAAGCACAGAGCCTGCCATCAACAGGGCCAGCATGGCGGCGGTGACGCGGATAAACAGCTTGCGGCGCTTGTCATTATAGCCTTTCATAGGGGAAAACCTGCCCTTCTGTTCTGAAATCTGGATATACCATGCTATTTTAGCATTTTTTTTCACATTTGTAAAGTTTGACTTTCTCTCCCGGAAGGTTTACACTTTATACTTGAATAGGTTTTTGAATAAAACCGCAAGGAAAGGATGGAAGTGAACAATGCAGCAGAGGGAATTGACCTGCGCCGCCATACACGATCTTTCAGGCTTTGGGAAGTGCTCGCTGACAGTGGCCCTGCCGGTGCTGTCCGCCTGCGGGGTGGAGGTTTCAGCCCTGCCCACGGCAGTGCTGTCCACCCATACAGGAGGCTTTGCAGGATATATCTACCGGGATTTGAC
The DNA here is from genome assembly GCF_009936035.1 of Neglectibacter sp. X58. Taxonomy (GTDB): domain Bacteria; phylum Bacillota; class Clostridia; order Oscillospirales; family Acutalibacteraceae; genus Acutalibacter. Next base: position 108,857 of record NZ_QWEO01000001.1, read on the forward strand.
CCCGGAGCTTCTGCCCATGGCAAAGCACTGGGAAAGCGTGGGGGCGCGCTTTAAAGCGCTGTACAGCGGCTTTCTGGGCAGCGGGGGGCAGATTGGCATGGTGGAGGAGATTTTTGAAATGTTCCGGGAGCCAGAAAGCCTTGTACTGGTGGATCCGGTGATGGGGGACGGGGGGAAGCTCTACAGCACCTACACCCAGGAGATGGCGGACGGCATGGTGCGCCTGTGCCGCCGGGCAGACGTGGTGGCCCCCAACATGACGGAGGCCTGCCACATCCTGGGCCTGCCCTATGACCCAGGCCCCTACACCCGGGAGGGGCTGGAAAGCCTTTTGCGGGCGCTTTGCGGTTTAGGCCCCCGGCAGGCGGTACTTACAGGGGCATGGCTGCAAAAGGGAGAGCTGGGCGCGGCCTGCTTTGACCGGGAGACAGGGGAAATGCGCCTTTCCCTGCGCCCGGAAATCCCCGGCTATTTCCATGGCACAGGGGATCTCTTTTCCTCCACCCTCCTGGGCGGGCTTCTAAACGGAATGACCCTTTATGAAGCCTGCGATACGGCTGTGGAATTTACCCACCGCACCATTGTCACCACAGCCCAAAGCGGCGGGGACACCCGCTTCGGGCCGAAATTTGAAACCCACCTGCCCTGGCTTGCCCGGCTGATGGAGGAAAAGCGGAAAAGCCGCAAGTGACAGAAAAAGAAGGAGGGAGGCACACTTTTTGTTGCAATTTGCCGGGAAATCCGCTACAATAGGGGTGAGCGGTTTTTTGCTGGTTTAAAGCGGCAAAACCACCGGCATGCCCAAAGAAAGGAAAGTGGTTAGAAGAGTGGGGGAAAGATTTTTTCAAAAAGACGTGGAAACCATGGGCCGCAAAGAGCTGGACGCACTGCAGCTCCAGCGGCTGCGGCGCATGGTAGACTATTGCTACAACCATGTGCCCTTTTATCATAAGCGCCTGGGGGAGGCGGGGATTACAGGCGGGGATAAAATCAAGGCCCTGTCGGATATCCAGTACATACCCTTTACCACAAAGGACGATATCCGGGATAACTACCCTTTCGGAATGCTGGCTGTGCCCATGAAAGACATTGTGCGCATCCACGCCTCCTCCGGCACCACAGGCAAGCCCACTGTGGGGGCCTATACAAAGGGCGACATTGAACAGTGGTCCGACTTTATGGCCCGGGTGGTCACGGCCGCCGGGGTGACGGAGGAGGACGTTATCCAGATATCCTTTGGATACGGGCTGTTCACCGGGGCCTTGGGCCTGCATTTCGGGCTGGAGAAAATTGGGGCAACGGTAATCCCGGCCTCCTCCGGGAACTCGGAAAAGCAGTTGATGATGCTCCGGGACTTCGGGGTGACGGGCCTTGTGGCCACTCCCTCCTATGCCCTGTACCTGGGGGAGCTGGTGCGGGAAAGCGGCTATCCCAGGGAGGCCTACGGGAAGCTGCGCCACGGCATCCTGGGCAGCGAGGGCTGCACCCCGGAAATGCGCGCCCGCATTGAGGAAACCCTGGGCGTAAGGGTTACGGACAATTACGGCATGACAGAGCTGCAAGGCCCTGGCGTTTCAGGGGAGTGCCTGTGCCGCTGCGGCCTGCACTTTAACGAGGACGGCTTTTTGCCGGAGATTATCGACCCGGACACCCTGCGGCCCAAGGCCCGGGGGGAAGCGGGGGAACTGGTGGTAACCACCTTGCTGCGGGAGGGCATGCCTGTGTTGCGCTACCGCACCAAGGACATCACCCGGCTGCACTACGAGCCTTGCGCCTGCGGCCGCACCCACGCGCGTATGGAAAAGGTGATGGGCCGCACAGATGACATGCTGATTATCAAGGGCGTGAACGTGTTCCCCTCCCAGATCGAAAGCGTGCTGGTGGGCATGGAGAACGTGGGGCCGCACTATCAGCTTGTGGTCACCCGGAAAAACTTCCTGGACAGGCTGGAGGTCAAGGTGGAGCTGACCGACGGCAGCCTCCTGGAAAGCTTTGGGGAACTGCAGGCCCTGCAGGGGAAGATACACGACAGGCTCAAGAGCGTGCTGGGGCTGGAGACAAAGGTTTCCCTGGTGTCGCCGAAGTCCCTGGAGCGCTTCCAGGGTAAGGCAAAGCGGGTGCTGGACTTGCGAAATGAAAAAGAGTAAGCTGTTATCCAGGAAGGATGGAACGGCGTGGAATACAAAGAAAGGAGCGGTACAGGGCATAAAGGGCTGTGCTTTCACAGGCTTTTGCGCGAATTCTGTATCGCGGGGCGATTGAAATGAAACAACTGTTACTTGGCAACGAGGCTGTGGCCCGGGGCCTGTATGAAGCGGGGGTGCGGGTGGTGTCCAGCTACCCGGGAACCCCCAGCACGGAAATAACGGAAGCGGCGGCAAAGTTCCCGGAGCTTGCCTGCGAGTGGGCGCCCAACGAAAAGGTGGCGGCGGAGGCCGCCGCCGGGGCCGCTGTCGGCGGGGCCAGATCCTTCTGCGCCATGAAGCACGTGGGGCTGAACGTGGCGGCGGATCCGGTTTTCACTATGAGCTACATAGGAGTAAACGGCGGCATGGTGCTGGCTGTGGCGGACGACCCGGGCATGCATTCCTCCCAGAACGAGCAGGACTCCCGCAACTATGCGAAAGCCGCCAAACTTCCCATGCTGGAGCCAGCAGACTCCCAGGAGTGCAAGGAATTCGCGAAGCTGGGCTATGCCCTTTCCGAGGAATTTGACACCCCGGTGCTTTTGCGGCTGACCACCCGGGTGTCCCATGCCCGCAGCGTGGTGGAGTGCGGGGAGCGGCGGGAAATCCCCTTAAAGGAATATAAAAAGGATCCGGCGAAAAACGTGATGCTGCCTGCCTTTGCCCGGCCTAAGCACGAGAAGGTGGAGGCCCGCACCCAGGCCCTTGCAGAGTGGGCGGAGCGGTGCGAAATCAACAGGATTGAGAACAACGGGGCGAAAATTGGCATTATCTGCGCCGGGGCAGTGTACCAGTATGCCAGGGAGGCCATGGGGGATTCCGCCAACTACCTGAAGCTGGGCATGGTATACCCCCTGCCCCAGAAGCTGCTGCGGGACTTTGCCGCACAGTGCGAAACCCTGTATGTGGCGGAGGAGCTGGACGATTTTATTGAGTCCCACTGCAAGGCCCTGGGCCTGGAGGTTGTGGGCAAGGAGCTGTTCCCCCGCTGCGGGGAGCTTTCCCAGCGGCTTATAAAAAAGCTGCTTACCGGGGAGGAAGCCCCCAGCGCGGCCCTGGAAGGCCCTCTGCCTGTGCGCCCGCCTGTCATGTGCTGCGGGTGCCCCCACAGGGGCCTGTTCTATGCCTTGAAGCAGGAGAAGGTGTATGTCAGCGGGGACATTGGCTGTTATACCCTGGGGGCCTCCGCACCCCTTTCCGCTATGGACGCCTGCATCTGCATGGGAGCCTCTGTCTCGGCCCTCCATGGCTATAACAAGGCCCGGGGAGAGGGAGCTGCTAAGAAGGCTGTGGCGGTTATCGGTGACTCCACCTTTATCCATTCCGGCATCACCAGCCTCATTGACATTGCGTATAACCGCACCAATTCCACTGTCATTATCCTGGATAACTCAATCACCGGCATGACAGGCCACCAGCAGAACCCCTCCACAGGCTTTAACATCTACAACGAGCCTGCCCAGGCGGTAGATCTGGAGGCCCTGTGCTGCGCAGTGGGTATCCGCCGGGTGCGGGTGGTAGATCCTTATGACCTGAAGCTGACCCGGCAGGTTCTCAAGGAGGAGCTTGAGGCAAAGGAGCCTTCGGTGATTATCAGCCGCAGGCCCTGCGCCCTGTTAAAGACGGTGAAGCACAGCGCCCCCTTAGAGGTAAGCGGGGAAAAATGCATAGGCTGCAAGGCCTGCATGGGGATAGGATGCCCTGCCATCAGCATGCGGGACGGCAAGGCGCTTATCGACCCCACCCAGTGCGTGGGCTGCGGGGTGTGTACGGCGCTCTGCGGGAAAGGAGCGATAGCATGAGCCAGACAAAAAGCGTGATGATTGTAGGCGTGGGCGGGCAGGGCACCCTGCTTGCCAGCCGGATTTTAGGCAGCGCCATGCTGCAAAAAGGCTATGACGTGAAGGTAGGGGAGGTTCATGGCATGAGCCAGCGGGGCGGCTCTGTGGTCACCTATGTGCGCTTCGGGGAAAAGGTGTTTTCCCCGGTTATCGAGCGGGGGGAAGCGGATGTGCTTCTGGCCTTTGAGCAGTTGGAGGCGGCAAGGGCCTTGCCTTACATGAAAAGCGGCGGCACAGCGGTGGTGAACACCCAGAAAATAGACCCCATGCCTGTGGTGACCGGGCAGGCGGCTTACCCCCAGGGCCTGCTTGCGGCCATGGAGGAAAAGGGCGCAAAGGTTTTGGCGGTTGACGCTCTAAAGCTTTCTGAGGAGGCAGGCTCCCAGAAGGCGGTGAACGTGGTGCTTATCGGTGCCATGGCCCGGCACCTGGATCCGGATGAAGATCTGTGGCTGGAGGCGGTGCGGGCCTGCGTGCCGGAAAAGTTCTATGCGCTGAACGAAAAGGCCTTCCGGCTGGGGTTCGGGGCATAAGGCCACAATAAACTGTAAAGGAATGATGTGGTATGCCAAATTATTTTCAGCCCGAAATTGAATGCGCTTCCCGGGAAACCCTGCGGGAAATACAGTCCAAGCGGCTGGCGGACATGGTGAAGCGCTGCTATGAAAATGTCCCCTTCTATAAAAAGAAGTTTGACGCCATTGGCCTCAAGCCAGAAGATGTGAAATCTATTGACGACATCGTGAAGCTGCCCTTCACAGAGAAGCAGGATCTCCGGGATACCTACCCCTTCGGCCTGGTGGCAGTGCCCCGGGGGGAGCTGGCCCGTATCCACGCCTCCTCCGGCACCACAGGCAAGCAGACGGTGGTGGCCTATACAGCCAGGGATTTGGACACCTGGGCCACCGGGGCCGCCAGGGCCATTGTGGCAGTGGGCGGCAAGAAGGAGGATCTGGTACACGTGTCCTATGGCTACGGGCTTTTTACAGGGGGCCTGGGGCTGCACGACGGCGCGGAAAAGCTGGGGGCGGCAGTTATCCCTGTGTCCAGCGGCAACACCAACCGGCAGGTGCAAATTTTGCAGGACTATGGCAGCGACATCCTCTGCTGCACCCCCAGCTATGCCATGTATATCGGGGAAACCGTCCGGGACAAGGGCATAGACCCTGAAAGCCTGCGGGTGCGCATCGGCATTTTCGGGGCAGAGCCTTGGACAGAGGAAATGCGCCGGGAGATTGAAAAGGCCCTGGCCATAAAGGCCTATGACATTTACGGCCTTTCGGAAATTGCCGGGCCTGGGGTTTCCTGCGAGTGCCAGGAGCAGGCGGGCATGCATGTGCAGGAGGATTATTTCTATCCGGAAATTATCGATCCCGTAACCGGGGAGCAGCTTCCCGACGGCGTGGAAGGAGAGCTGGTGTTCACCTGCATCGGCAAGGAAGCCCTGCCATTGGTGCGCTACCGCACCAGGGACATTGCCTCTCTGACCCATGAGGTGTGCAAATGCGGGCGCACCACTGTGCGCATGACAAAGCCCAAGGGCCGCACGGACGACATGCTCATTATCCGGGGCATCAACGTGTTCCCCTCCCAGATTGAAAGCGTGCTGCTTGATTTGGGCATGGATCCCAACTACCGCATGGTGGTGGACAGAAAGAATAATCTGGACACGCTGGAAGTGCAGGTGGAGATGAACAGCGGCATGTTCTCCGACACCGTGCGCAATCTGGAAAAAGTGGAAAAGCGCATTGCCGGCGCGCTCCAGTCCACCCTGAACATTGCGGCGAAAATCACCCTTCTGGAACCTAAGTCCCTCCAGCGCTCTGAAGGCAAGGCCAAACGGGTGGAGGACAGGAGAAAGTTTTAAAGGCAATGCGAACCGGAAGAAAGGAGAGTTTGTATGTATGTAAGGCAGGCGGAAACAGGGGACGTTTCCCGTATCGCGGAGATTTTTGTTTTCGTGCGCCGGGAGAAATTCTTCCCCATTTTCCAGTATGAGCCATATTCCTTTGGGGAGCTGCAGGTGCTGCCTGTTGCCCGGGAATACCTGGACAGCCCCAGCCGCCTGCAGGACGTGCTGGTGTATGACGACGGCATTGTGCGGGGCTTCCTGGAGATGGATGGCGGCGAAATAAAGCACCTGTATGTGGAATCCTTCTTCCGGGGCCAGGGCATTGGCGGGGCGCTGCTGGAACAGGCGGTGCAGGCCCGGGGGGCTTCCTGGCTGTGGGCCTTGGAAAAGAACCCGGACGCCATCCGCTTTTATGAGCGCCATGGCTTTGCCCTCACCGGGGAGCGGGTGCTGGAGGAAGATACAGAGGAATATCTGCTGCGGATGGAAAGAAAATAAACTTTATCTATATATATTTGTATTCTTTTAAAGGAGGAGCGATTATGCAAATTCAACAGTTGTCCGTCTTTATTGAGAACAAGCCGGGCCGTCTGGCGGAAATTACCGAGGTGCTGGCTGGAGCGGAAATCGACATCCGGGCCATTTCTGTGGCGGATACCAGCGATTTCGGCATCCTGCGGGTGATTGTAGACCGGCCCCAGGACGCTGTGGATGCCTTGAAGGCCCATGGCATGACTGTGTCCCTGACAAACGTGATAGCAGTGGGCATTCCGGATGTTTCCGGATCCTTTGCCAAGGTGGTGCGGCTGCTGTCCGACAAGGGCTTTGACCTGGAGTACATGTATGCCTTTATCAGCCGGGACAAGGGCAAGGCCTTTGTCATTATCCGGGTGGATCAGGGCCAGCAGGCCGCGGAGGCCCTAAAGGCCGACGGCTGGGAAATCCTCACCCAGGATGTTTTAAGCCATATGTAAACCCGCCATGGGAGAACAGGGAGGAAGCACCAGCCCTTTTGTGCCCGGTTCTGTTTCCTTCTCTGTGTGTTTCACACTACCCCCATATAAAGCGAGGGAGCGCCTTCCCGCAGGAGGGCGCTCCTTTTGCCTGCGAAAGGCCCCTTTCCCTGGGACAAATATTGCGCCTTCCTCCGGCATATGATGCAGGGAGGCATACTGTAAAAAACCGGAAGAGAGAAGCGCCATGGGCAGAAAGCCAGGCGGTTACTATACGATATATCTGTGCAGATGGCTGTATCGCATGGCGGTTTTTTGGAAAGGCGGGGTGCGGATGCAAAACCAGGGAGAGAAGCGGGGCGGGCAGAGCTTTTTATGGGGGGCCTTGATCCTCACAGCCGGGATGGCAGTGGTGAAGGTGGTGGGGGCGCTGTTTAAAATTCCCCTCCAGCGGATTATCGGAGAATATGGCATGGGGCTTTTCAACGTGGCCTATAATTTTTACGGGCCGGTTTTCAGCCTGGCAACAGCGGGCTTCCCAGTGGCGGTATCCCGCCTTGTGTCGGAAAGCAGCTCCCAGGGGCGCTGGCAGGATGTGGACGAGGTGCGAAAAGCCGCCCTGCCCCTGTTTCTGGGGATAGGGGCCATAGGAACTATAGGGGTCACCCTGGCGGCCCCCTTTTACTGCGAGTTTGCCGTAGGCAGCCCCCAGGCCCTTTTCCCCATGCTGGCCTTGGCCCCGGCGGTGCTGTTCGCCTGCTGCGGCTCCGTTTACAGAGGGTATTTTGCCGGGCTGGGAGATATGCGGCCCACAGCGGTTTCGGAGATTATAGAAGCCCTGATCAAGCTGGTGCTGGGCCTCTGGTGCGCCGGGGCCATTGCCCAGGCGGGCCAGCGGGAACTGGCCCAGAGCGGGACGGTGTTCGGCTTTGCCCCGCCTACAGCGGACGCGGGGGAATTCCTGGTGCTGGCCCTGTCCGCGGCTGGGGCTGTGCTGGGGGTGACGGCAGGCTCTTTGGGCGCGCTTTTGTACCTGTGGATCCGTTTCCGCCTGGGGGGCAGGGCAGGGGAGGGGGCTTTGGGGAAATCCTCCCCCGCAGCCAGGCGGCGGGAAACTGTCCGGCGGCTTTTAAAAATTACCGCGCCAGTGGCGGCAGGCTCCATTGCCATGAATGCCGGGGGGCTGATTGACGCCACTTTTCTGCAGAACCGGCTGGGCGACATTATGAAAAGCGATCCGGCAGGGTTATTGCGGGCATATCCGGGCATGATACCCACTGTATACCTGGATAACCCGGAAAGCATCCCCACTTTTTTATACGGGTGCTATACCCTGGCCCTCACCTTGTATCTGCTGGTGCCGGCCATCACCCAGGCCTTTGGGGTCAGCGCCCTGCCTGCTGTCACCCGGGCCTGGGCCAGAGGGGAAAAAAGGGCCTTGCAGGGGAGCATGGCTTCTATCCTGCGCCTGACAGCCCTGTTCTGCTTTCCTGCCGGGCTGGGGCTTACCGCCCTGGCAGAACCCGTTACCAGGGCCTTGTACGGGGCCGGGCCTTCCACGCCCCTGGTGGCAGGGGTGCTGGGCATTCTGGGGCCTGCGTCCCTGCTCACAGCTTTAAGCACGCCCCTTTCCAGCATGCTGCAGGCAGTGGGGCGGGCGGACTTGCCTGTGAAGCTGCTGGGGATAGCCATGGCTTTAAAAATCGGGGTAAACTGGGTGTTGTGCGGGATTCCGGAAATAAACCTCCTGGGTGCCGGGGTAGGCACCCTGCTGTGCTACCTGTTTTTAACCGTTTCCCAGCTATACTGCCTGCAAAAGGTGACCGGTACCCGCTTCTCCGCAAAGCGGGTGCTGGGCAGGCCCTTCCTCTGCGCGCTGGTATGCGGGGCCGCAGCCTTTGGAGGGCATGGCTTTCTCATCCGCCTGCTGCCGGATCAGGCGCTTTTCTGCTTGGGGGCCGCCATCCTCTTGGGCGCCTGTGTATATGGGACAGGGGCGCTGCTGCTGGGCGCGGTGAGAAAAAGTGACCTGCTGATGCTGCCTGGCGGGCAAAAAATTGCAAAAACCCTTGAAAAAAGGGGATGGATATGATATTATTGCAAATGCTACAGCTTTTTAACCCTTTCAGGCCCTGCGGATTCCTTCCGCCAAAGCCTGTTGTACTGGCATAGCAGCCACAAGACGCGGCCTGCGTTTTTCCATCAGCAGGCCAGATCAATATTTTTGGAGGTACTCATAAATGAACAAGTCTGAACTGATCGCGGATGTCGCCCTGCGGGCAGACATCACCAAGAAAGATGCTGACGCCGCTGTAAACGCTGTGATTGACTCCATTACCAATGCTCTGGAAAAGGGTGACAAGGTGCAGTTGGTGGGCTTTGGCACCTTTGAGGTGCGTACCCGCGGCGCCCGTACCGGGCGCAACCCCCGTAACAACGAGGAGATCAATATTCCTGAATCCAAGGCCCCTGCCTTTAAGGCTGGCAAGGCTTTGAAGGATGTTGTGAATAAGTAGCTTTGTGAGTATCCAGCGGGCCCGGGGCGTATCCGGGCCTGTTTTTGTTTCCGGACAGGGAGAAAGCGGCAGCGCTCCCGCCCGCAAACGCCCGGCTTCGCCGGGCCGGCAAGGCAAAGCCCTGCCGCCCGGGGCTTTTGGCCCCGGGGGTTGCGGGCGGGGCAGGCTGCTTCTTAAAACGCGCAGAGAAGGAGGAAAAACGTATGCGACTTGACAAATATCTAAAAATATCCCGGCTGATAAAGCGCCGCACCGTGGCAAACGAGGCCTGCGATGCGGGCCGGGTGCTGGTAAACGGCAGGCAGGCCCGGGCTTCTTACGACGTGAAGGCCGGGGATGTGCTGGAAATCACCATGGGGGAGCGGGTGCTGAAGGCCGAAGTGCTCTCTGTGGCGGAATATGTGAAGAAGGAAGAGGCTGCGGGGCTGTACCGGATGATGGAGGAATAACAGGGACGGCTTTTGCATATCCATTTCTTGACCGGGGCTATAGTAAACGCCTTTGAAAGCCGGGAAAGCCCGGCTTTCAGGCAGACGGCTCTGCCGCTGGTTCAAAAGGGATTTTTACCCGCTTTTGAACCGCGCTGGCTGCAATCCCCGGCAGAAGGGATGGAACATATGGCAGACCTCCAGCAGTCCATGAAAAAGCATACGCTGCATATAGACGCCAGGGAGCACATGACCGCCACAGGCATACGGCGGGTGGATTTTTTCAGCGACGAGCTGATAACGGCCCAGACAGACATGGGCCAGCTTAACATAAAGGGCCAGGCCTTGCATATAGACAGCCTGAACGCGGACACAGGGGATATGCGGGTTGTGGGCAAGGTGGCGGCAGTGTCCTACACAGAGAGCAGCCCGGCCCTGTCCTTTTTTGGCAGGCTGTTTAAATGACCGGGAGCACATGGCCCATAGCGCTTTTCTGCCTGACAAGCGGCGCGGCACTGGGCGCGCTGTTTCTGCTGTGCAAGGCCCTGCGGCTGGCCCTGGGCGGGGGAAAGCTGCTTACGGCGGCGCTGGATACGGCCTTCGGGCTGGTTTGCGGCGCGGTGGTGTTCTTATGCGCTCTGGCGGTGGACAAAGGCAGGCTGCGCCTTTTGCAGGCAGCCCTGCAGGCCCTGGGGGCTTGGGGCGTTGTGGTTTCCCTGGATCCCCTGGCCACTGCCGGGGGAAAGCTTCTGCGCTTTTTGTGGAAGAAGATTTCCTGTTTTCTTTCAGCTCCCTTCCGCTGGGCAAAAGGAAAGCTGGCACGCTGGAAAAAAGCGCGGAAAAAGAAAAATCCTCCTAAAGGCAGGCGCGGGAGCAAGAAAAAACCCCGCAGAAAAGGGGCAGGATTTGAAAAAAATCCGCCATACGCCAAAAAACCGGAAAAAAGCACTTGAAAAACTTATGTAGACTATTATATAATGGGTGCAGCGGGTTCTTTGCCCAGGATGCCAAAAAGAGCTTTTAAAAGGAGGGCGGCCTTTTGCAGGAAAAGAAAAAAGGAAAATACAAGGGCAGCCTCCTTTTGAAATTCGCACTGTTCTGCCTGGCGCTGTTTGTGGCCTTCACCCTTGTGAGCAGGCAGATCGAAATATCCCAGAAGCGCCGGACGCTGGAAGATCTGCAGCAGCGGCTGGATAAACAGACTATCCGCAATGAAGAGCTGGCGGATTCCCTGAAGGACAGCAGCGGGCTGGAGGAATATGCGGAGAAAAAAGCCCGGCGGGATCTGGACTACGCCAAGCCCAACGAACGCATTTTTGTGGACGTGGGCGGCGGGGACTGAGGAAAGCATCTGCCATTTACAGATTCGAGTAAGCCAGGGAGGAAAAATCGAAACTATGCAGCTTGAGGTTGGAGAGATCTATGAGGGTAAGGTGACGGGGATCACCAAGTTTGGGGCATTTGTAAGCTTTGAAGGGGGCCGTACAGGCATGGTCCACATTTCAGAGGTGGCCCCTGTATTCGTCAACGAGATAAAGGATTTCGTCACAGAAGGGCAAGTGGTCAAGGTAAAGGTGCTGTCTATCAGCGAGGAAGGGAAGGTAAGCCTTTCCATCAAGAAGGCCCTGCCGGAAGATCAGCAGCGCAAGCCAGCCTCCCGGCGCCCTGAAGGCGGGGAGAGGGGGAACGCCCGCCGCGGGCAGGGGCGCCCGCCCAGAAGCCCCCGTCCGGCGCCCCAGCCAAGCCCGGGAAGGCCTGGGGACTTTGAGTGGCAGAGCAGGCGCAACGACAGCGGCAGCTTTGAGGACATGATGTCCCGCTTCAAGCAGACCAGTGACGAAAAAATGTCCGACCTGAAGCGCAGCACAGACACCCGCCGGGGAGGCTATTCCCGCCGGGGGCCGAAATAAGGAACATACATCCAGCCCCTTTCAAGAGGGGGCTAAACCAAGCGGCGGGCCATGGGTAAAAGCTTGCGCAGCGCTGCCGGATGTTTTATACCAGTAAGGGCCTTTCAGGCCCTTTTACTTTTTAACAAAGAGGGAGAGAATATGCGGAAAATTACAGCGGGGGACATTGCGGAGGCAGTCCGGCGGCTTTGCGTGGAGGCCAACCGGGAGCTGCCTGCGGGATTGGAAAAACTGGTGCGGGAAAGCCCTGGCCGGGAGTCCAGCGGGACAGGCCGGGCTATTTTAGGAGACTTGGCGGAAAACCTGGACGCTGCCCGGCAGATGGCGGTGCCTATCTGCCAGGACACAGGCATGGCAGTGGTGTTTGCCCAGGTGGGCCAGGAGGTTTGCATAGAGGGGGATTTTGAGGCCGCTGTAAACGAAGGGGTGCGCCGGGGCTATGTGGAAGGGCTGCTGCGCTGCTCTGTGGTGGCAGATCCCCTGCGCCGTAAAAACACAGGGGACAACACCCCCGCCATCCTCCACACCCGCTTGGTGCCTGGGGACAAGCTGGAGCTTACAGTGGCCCCCAAAGGCTTTGGCAGCGAGAACATGAGCCGCCTGCACATGTTCACCCCTGCCGCCAGCCCGGAGGACATTATCGGGTTTGTGGCGGAAACCGTCTCCCAGGCAGGGGCAAACCCCTGCCCTCCCGTTGTGCTGGGCGTGGGCATTGGCGGGGATTTCGAGCTGTGCGCCTGCCTTGCCAAGAAGGCTCTGTGCCGGGATGTTTCCCAGCGCCACCCGGATCCTTACTATCAGGCGCTGGAGGCCAGGATGCTGGAAGCGGTGAACAAAACAGGGGTAGGCCCCCAGGGCTTTGGCGGGGACGTGACGGCTTTGGCGGTAAACATTGAAACGTATCCCACCCACATTGCCGGCCTGCCTGTGGCGGTGAATGTGGGGTGCCATGTGACCCGGCATAAAACTTTAATAATTTAGGCGGAAATGATTGCATTTTTTTAGGTATTGTGCTACAATAGAATTACAAAAAACCGGCTACGGTGCTTTTGGAAAAATCAGGAGAAAGAAAGGTGGCCATTCCATGAAGATCACGATTGTGGGGAGAAAAGTCAATCTGCGCAGCAATTTTAAAGAGCTGGTGGAAAAAAAGCTTTCCAAGTTTGACAGGATCTTTGACGATGACGCCGAAGCGGTGGTCACCGTGACGGTGGAGCGCAACCGCCAGACCGTGGAGATCACCATCAAACAGCGGGGCATGATCTGCCGCGCCGAGGATACCGCCATAGAGATGAACGAGGCGCTGGATCACGTGGTTGCCGCTTTGGGCAAGCAGATCCGCCGCAACAAGACAAGGCTTGAGAAATCTAAAAAGATGAACCCCGGCATTGTCATTGCCGATGATTACTATGACGAGCCTGACGAGGAGATTAAAATTACCCGCAGCAAGTCCTTCTTCGTCAAGGTGATGTCCCCGGAGGAGGCGGTTATGCAGATGAACATGCTGGGCCACGAGTTCTTCATGTTCCGCAACGACGAGTCCGGCGAAATCAATGTGGTCTACCGCCGCAGGGATGGGGACTACGGCCTGCTGGTGCCGGAAGGGAAGTAATAGTTAACACAGCTCAAAAGAGGTACGCCTCTTTTGAGCCAGGCGGCAAAGCCGCCCAGCTTTAAAATCGGATGTACCGATTTTAAAGTGTGTTTACTATAACCCCTTTTCCCGGCAGGCGGAAGCTTTTTCGCGCGTATACGTCCAGTAAAAAAAGGCCGCGGCACTTGTGCCGCGGCCTTTCTGTGTTGCTTACAGGCCAAGAATTTCCTTTTTCTTCGCGTCAAATTCTGCTTGGGTGATAACGCCACTATCCAGCAGGTTTTTATATTTTGCCAGTTCATCTGCAGCGCTGGCCGGAGCAGGCACCTGGGGCTGTACTACAGCGGTGTGCGTCTTTTGTCGGGCTACCAGCAGATCGCTGATGCATCGGTAAATTTCTTTTTTGTTGCCCAGTCCGGCAAATTTTATTCTCCCGGAGGAAGTGCCGATTATAATGCCGCCCAAAATGCTGGAGCTTATGGACGAAATTGTGTCAATGGGCAGGTCAACCTTTTTCCCCCAGGAGCCTGTGCCGTACACCCGCTCCGTTGTGACCGTCATTTCTACAGGTGCTGTAAGCAGAGCCAGCAGGCCTGTGGGGACAATGTAGGCGACAAGGACTGGAAGCAGGGCTTTTCCACCTGAAGTGATTGAGACAGAGATACCCATAATCACAGATAAGATAAACAGGATCAGGCATATCCTTCCGAGAATTCCCCGTTTGCTTTCTGCCAGCACTTTTTCGTTCATATCCATTCCTCTTTTCTTTTTCCCTCACGGGAATTTTGATTACCTTCATTATAGCCCGAATACGGGCTATTGTCAAGAAGAATACCAACTAATACGATGAAAGCAAAAACAAAGGAGGCATTCGCTTGATCGTATTTGACAGGCTCTGGAAAACTATGAGGGAGAAAGAGGTTTCTCAGTATAAACTGATAAAGGAATACAATTTCAGCAGCGGGCAGCTTGACAGGCTGCGCAAAAACGGGAACGTAAGCACCTACACGCTGAACCAGCTTTGCGGGATTTTAGACTGCGGGCTGGAGGATATAGCAGAGTATGTGGAGGATATAGAAGCATGAAAGAATATATGTAATAAGATTTCTAACAGAAAAACAGCAGGGAAAAGCCATAGCCTTTCCCTGCTGTTTTTGCATACATCCTGTTATTGCATAATTAACTCGCCGTCGGCAGGCAGTTCTGCCGGAAGGGCGGCTGGCCTGTCCAGATACCAGTATGCCACGGAGGTATAATCGTCATACCGGGGGCCTGTCCAGCCCAGGTTGTCCATGGTCATGCGGAAGGATTTGCTGAAATACACCGGATCCTTTATATGGAACCGGTACAGCAGGAAGCGCTGCTGCCCGTTGTACATCTCGCTGCTGTCGTTGCCTGTAATGGCGTACAGACCGGCATACAGCCCGCTGAAGGTCTGGTACTGCTTTTGCAGGATGTCGTTGCCAAAGCCATAAGAGCCGCAGAAATAGTCCTCTGTGCCGGTATAGTTGATGGTGGGATAGTCCCCGCCGTCAATATACATTTTCGGCTCCCCTTCCACCCAGCAGGTGTTGTGGCCGTTCATCCCGGCGGCAAAGCACAGCCCCACAAACTGCCCCTTGCCCTCAAGGCCGTCTACAACCGTATAGGCCCGGCCCTTCTGCACAGGGTGCTCCTGGCGGTAAAAGGCGTGGAAATATCCGGCGGCAGGGGAAATTTCCCCCTTCCAGCCCTCAATCATGTAATAGAGGGTCTGCTCCTTGTCTCCCCGGTTTTCCATGGTGACCCGGCAGTGCCGGCGGAAGGGCATCTCCCAATAACAGTTATAGCCCCGGCCCGGGGCCATCAGGATGGGCGCGGCGCTGAGCACCGGGTATTTGCCGTCCCTGTCCTTGAAATTCTCATCGTAGGCGCAGCCGAAAAAGGCGGAGATGGGAGCCTCTACAGAAGGGGCCTCCTGGCCCTCCCAGTATACCCGCAGGACAAAAGAATGGCCGATATACCCGGTAAACCACATGTGGGTGATCATTCCCGGGCCGTCTGTATCGCACAGGGTAACAGTCTCTCCCGGCGCAATCTGGATGCAGGGCCGCAGCTTTTCGCAGTCCCTGCCCCGGGTGCCGCCGGCGTGGGTTCCGGTGGGATTTTCAGCGGAAAAGCCAAAGCTTTCCCTTGCTTGGATTTCAAAGACAGACATATGGGTTCCTCCTCGCGTTTTTTCCAGTATATCCCATCCGCTCCCAAAGTGCAACCCTGTCCCGCCAAAAGATTTCATAAAAGCTTTGCGCTTCCCTGTTAAAAGAATTTGGCCATGGCATACACGTCCCGGTAACTGCCGTCAGCCAGCTTACCCTCTTTGCACAGCTTCCCCTCCACCTGGAAGCCCAGGGACAGATACAGCCCCAGCGCGCGGGTGTTCAGGGTGTCCACTGTCAGCTTTAATTTTTCAATCTGGTGCTCCCGGCACCAGTCCAGTTGGATGGACATCATCCTGCGTCCCAGGCCCATGCGCCAGAAGTCCTGCCGGACGGAAACCGCGATTTCCCCTATGTGCCTGGCCCGCCTGCGCCCTTTGGAATAGAAGCAGCCGCAGGTGGCGGCAATTTCCCCAGCCTCCGTCTCGGCAATGAGGAACAGCTTTTCGTCCCCTTCGGCCCAGCGCCTCAGAAGCTCTTCCTCCTGCTCCAGGGTATAGCTTTCCGCAAATTCCCCCGGCTCCCTTGCCAGAAAGACTGTCTCCCGGTCTACATGATCCATGTACGTAAACAGCCTGGGGGCATCTGTGCTTTCCGCGCTGCGGATGATGAAGCGCCCACCCTTTCCCTCAAAAACTTCCCTATACCGTGACATGCTTTCAGCGCCCCTTTCAAAAATAAATTGCAATATTATACCATGGGGCGGGAAAGCGTGTCAAGGCTGGAGCCTGGAAGGGAATGTCCAAAACGAGTATTTTAAAGAATGAAGAAACAATAAAGTTTCGTCCACCTTTTCAAAGGTGGTGGGGTATTTAGGGGCGAAGCCCCTAAACCGCCGGAGGCATAAAACGCGTAGTTTAGACACTCCCGCCTGGAAAAACAGGATATGCCCCTTCTGCGCGGAGGGGGCATATCCTGCAAAGCTATGGCTTCTCAGTCGTGGAACCTTGTTACAATATGCTTTTCGCTGTTTTCCGGGGAATAGGCAAACTCCTCCATATGCGCGCCCTTGAAAAAGTAAACGGGCTTTGCGGGCTTTGCAGAGGGGCCTTCAAAAGTTTCGATGATAATCAGCTTGATTTTCATGCGGCTGGGCAGGATGCTCTTAATAAACACGCTGGCCTGCTGCCCGGGGAAGATGTTTTCCTTCAGTTCCGCAAGGCCCGCCAGGTTAGGGGCAAGCTCCACGAACACGCCGTAATTTTCAATGCTGCGTATGACGCCTCCCACAGTTTCCCCAGCCCGGAAGGACTGGACGTTTTCCTCCCAGGTGCCTAAAAGCTCTTTATGGGTCAGGGTGATGCGCTGGTTTTCCCGGGATTTCACCACAGCCCGGATGTCCATCCCCGGCAGGAAGCGCTCCCTGGGGTGCTCAATGCGGGAAACAGAGATGGAGTCGATGGGCAGCAGGGACACAATGCCGCAGCCGATATCGGCAAACACCCCAAAAGGCTCAATATGGGTGACCCGGGCGTCTATCACGTCTCCAGGGACAAGGCCAGCTATGTATTCGTCCCGGCACTTCTCCTGGGCGGCCCGGCGGGAGAGCAGGGCTGTGACGCGGCCCTGGCTGTCCCGGATAAAGTCCTGCACCAGAAAGCACACAGGGCGGTTCACCCGGGATATTACGGCAATATCCCGCACTGTGCCCTCCCGTATGCCCAAGGCCCCCTCCTCCCGGGGGATGACGCCTTTCATAAATTTGAAGTCCACAATCAAGTCATGGGAGCTGTCGCACATCACAGCCCTGGCTTCCAGTATTTTTCCCTCCCGCATGGCCTCCGACAGGGAGGCTGGGGAACTTAGGGCGGTTTTATTTTCAAAGCTGTCCAGTAAATAGCCTTCCGGATAAAATTTCATGTTTTCTGCCAAAAGATACGGGCTGTATGCACCACGGTATCGGTCCTTTCTTTTAGTATTTTCACGTGCGTCCGGCTGCAGGACAACCCTTTCCCGGCCTGCCCTCCTTTTTTCTGATACAGGGAAACTATATGCGGCAAAGGCGCAAAAAATGCGCCGGAAAGAGGGGGAATGAAAAGATGCGGCAGGGAACGGCGGGCGGAAAACCCCGGAACAAAGGCCCTGCCCGGCAGATAGGGCTTGCATATTTCCCTGAGATGCGCTAAAATAAAGGACAAACTATGCTATAAGGAGGAATTTTTTTGCGAAAAATTCTTTGCGGGCTGATGGCCCTTGTTTTTGTTTTGACCATGGCTTCCTGCGGCAGCGCCCCCCAGGAAGCGTCCTCTTCCGGGGAAAGCTCCAGCCCGGCCCCCTCAAAGGCGGCAAAGGTGATAGACAGCGGGGATGAGCTGGTGGGCATGGAGGAATTGACCCCGGCTGAGACAGGCCAAAAGCCCGGCTTCCAGCTTGAGCTGCCGGAGAAAGGGGAGGAGATCGCTGTTATCACCATGAAAAGCGGCGAGGTTATCAAGCTGCGCTTTTTCCCCAATGAGGCCCCGAAAGCTGTTTACAGCTTTAAAAAGCACGCCTTAGACGGTTATTACGATGGCCTTACCTTCCACCGGGTTATCGAAAACTTCATGGTGCAGGGGGGCGATCCCACCGGCACAGGCTATGCCGGGGAAAGCGTGTGGGAAGAGGCTTTCCCGGATGAGTTCAGCCCTAACCTTTTGAATATTGACGGATCTGTGTCTATGGCAAACAGCGGGCCGAACACCAATGGCAGCCAGTTCTTCATCAACTGCACCCAGGGTGCGGCTATCGACTGGGACAGCTACCAGCAGGGCTTTGAGGTCTACAAGCAGGATCCGGATGCCTTTAAGGTCATGTACAGCAGCAAATGGGTGGATATGGATCTGGTGACAGACGATATGAAAAACTTGTATACGGAGAATGGCGGGAACCTTCATCTGGACGGCTACTATTCCACAGACAAAACAGGCCACACAGTGTTTGCCCAGGTGTTTGAAGGCATGGACGGGGTGGAGGCCCTCTCCAAAGCGCCGGTGGATCCCCAAAGCAGCAAGCCTTTGGAAGATATGGTGATGGAAAAGGTGGAGATTGTGGCCTACGAATAAGGCCGCTGCCCCAAGTCCTGTGAAATCCTGTGGGATTGAAAATGTTTAAAGAAAGGAGGGGCGCTGGAGGCCTGGTTTCTGCGTCCAGCGCCCCATGGCGATTCAAATGGAGCATATTGTCACGTCCCTGGTGAATTTTTTCAGCCAGACCATCCCCGGGGAGCTAACCGTCTTTCTGCTGTCCCTGATGCCCGTTATTGAACTGCGGGGCGGGATTTTGGCGGCAAAGCTTCTGCATCTGGAGATGCTGCCCGCCTTTTTCATCTGCTTTGTGGGCACCATCCTGCCCACCCCTTTTATCCTGCTGTTTATCAACAAGATTTTTGACTGGATGCGCAACACCCGCCTGGTGAAGCTTGTCAACCGCATGGAGGAAAAGGGCCGCAGCAAGTTTGACAAGATAAACCGCTATAAGACCCTGGGCCTGCTGATTTTCGTGGCGATCCCCCTGCCGGGCACAGGGGCGTGGACAGGCTCCCTGGCGGCGGCGCTGATGAAAATGGACTTTAAGTCCGCCATGATTTCCGTGGTGGGAGGCACCCTGGTGGCGGATGTTATCATGTGCCTGCTGTCCTATGGCCTTTTAGGACTGGTGGTATAGGCGCGGCGATGAAAATGAAGCGTTATAAGCTGGCTGTCGTAGGCGCGGGGGCCGCCGGGCTGATGGCTGCCTGCCAGGCAGGAAAAGCTTTGGGGCCGGAGGCTGTGGCCCTTCTGGAGGGAAACCCCAAGCCCGGGAAAAAGCTTTTGGCAACAGGGAACGGCCGGTGCAACCTGACAAACCTCCATATAAGTTCTGCCCGCTATCATGGGGATGTTTCCCTGGCAAAGCCCCTCCTTTCAGCCTGCCCGCCGGAAAGGGTGCTGAAGGCTTTTTCCGCCTTGGGACTGCACACCCGGGCAGACGGGGAAGGCCGGGTGTATCCTTATGGCCTTCAGGCAGCGGCAGTGCTGCAGGCGCTGCGGGGAAGCTGCGAAGAGGGGGGAGCCTCCCTTTTCGCGGGCTTTCCCGTTACAGCCATTGCCCCCCGGCAAGGGGGCTTTTTGTTACAGTCCCCGGAGGGGGCGGAGCTGTGGGCGGAAAAATGCCTGCTTGCCTGCGGAGGCGCGGCCTCTCCCAGGCATAGCTGCCAGGAGGGCGGATATGCCCTGGCAAAGCGCCTGGGCCACAGTCTCACCCCTTTGCGCCCGGGCCTTACGCCCCTTGCCTGCCCTAAAAAGCTTACTTCCCCTTTAAAGGGGATGCGCTGCAAGGCCAGGGCGGCTTTATGGATACAGGGCCGGGAGGTGTACGCGGAAAGCGGCGAGGTACTTTTTGGGGAGGGGAGCCTTTCCGGCATCTGCATTTTTAACCTCTCCTTAAGGCTTTCCGCCGGGCAGGGGGAAGTGGCCCTGGACTTGCTGGAGGGCATGGAAGAAAAGGCGCTTCTCGCCTATTTGGAGAATCTCCGCAGCGGACGGCCCCGCCTGCCGACCCGGGAGATTTTCTCCGGGCTGGTAAACCTGCGGGTGGGCCAGCAGATTGCCAAAAGCCTGGGCTTCACAGGGGAAAAACAGATTTCCGCCCTGTCCCGGGAGGATTTGCGGCGCGCGGCAAGGGCTGTGAAGGACTGGCGCCTGCCGGTATCCCCCTGGGAGGGCTGGGACAGCGCCCAAATAACGGCAGGGGGCGTGCCCTTGTCAGAAGTGAATATGAAAACCATGGAATCCCGCAGGCAGCCGGGGCTGTATCTGGCGGGGGAGCTTTTAAACCTGCATGGAGACTGCGGCGGGTATAACCTGCACTGGGCCTGGGCCACGGGAATGACGGCAGGGCTTGCGGCGGGAAGATGAATTTTGCGACAGAGGGGGAAGCAGGATGCTGAAGGTTTCCGGCCTGCACCTGGGCCTGGATTTCACAGAACAGGAGCTGCGCCGCGCTGCCGCCAGAAAGCTGAAGGTGCCGGAAAGCGCTTTGGGAGAAGTGCGCCTTTGGAAAAAATCGGTGGACGCCCGGAAAAAGGACAAGGTACACTTTGTCTGCGCGGCAGAGGTGCAGGCGGAAAATGAAAACCGCCTGCTGGCAAAATGTCGGGACAGCAGTGTGCAGAAGGTTATCCCTTACCGCTATGAGCCGCCCAGGGTGTCTAAGCCCCTGGAGCCGCGCCCGGTTGTGGTAGGCTTAGGCCCGGCGGGGCTTTTTGCGGCCCTGCTTCTGGCCCAGTGCGGGCAGCGCCCCCTTGTGCTGGAGCGGGGCCTGCCGGTAGAAGAGCGCCAGAAATCTGTAGAGGCCTTTTGGCGCACCGGGGTGCTGAACCCGGAATCCAACATCCAGTTTGGAGAGGGCGGGGCCGGGGCCTTTTCCGACGGGAAGCTGACAACCGGCACCGGAGACGGGCGCGTCCGCAAGGTGCTGGAAGAACTGGCAGTGGCAGGGGCGCCGGCGGAAATCCTCACAGAGGCAAAGCCCCATATCGGTACAGACCGGCTGCCGGAAGTGGTGGGACATATCCGGCGGCAGATTGAAGCCCTGGGAGGCCAGGTGCTTTTTGGGGCAAAGCTTGCGGAAATAACCCTTAAAGACAACGCCCTTCAAAGCGTCACCTACATCTGCCGGGACAGACGGGAAACCCTGCCCTGCCAAAGCTGTATCCTGGCAGTGGGCCACAGCGCCAGGGATGTTTTTGAGCTGCTCCAGCAAAAAGGCCTGCCCCTTGCCCCCAAGGCTTTTTCCCTGGGCGCGCGCATTGAGCACCCTGCCGCCCTTATCGACCAGGCGCAGTATGGAAGCTTTGCGGGCCATCCGGCCCTGGGCGCGGCAGATTACAAGCTTTCCTGCCACCTGCCTGACGGCAGGGGTGTGTACACCTTCTGCATGTGCCCTGGCGGCACAGTCACCGGGGCGGCTTCAGAGCCGGGAGGCGTGGTGACAAACGGCATGAGTCCCTGGCTGCGGGATGGGGAGAACAGCAACGCCGCCCTTTTGGTGGGGGTAACACCGGAGGATTTCGGCAGCGGCAGCCCCCTTGCGGGTATATATCTCCAGCGGGAAATTGAACAGGCCGCCTATAGAGCAGGGGGCGGCGCCTACAAGGCCCCTGCCCAGCGGGTGGAGGATTTCCTCCAAAACCGCCCCACCAAAACCTTTCAAGGCGTTTGTCCCACCTATCAGCCGGGGGTTTCGCCTGCCGCCCTGGCAGGCTGCCTGCCGGACTATGTGGTGCGTTCCATGCAGGCAGCTTTGCCTGTCCTGGGGCAAAGGCTACGGGGCTTTGACTATCCGGATGCCATCCTCACAGCTCCGGAAACCCGCAGTTCGTGCCCTGTGCGCGTCCTCCGGGACGACACCCTCCAGTCTCCTCTGGCCCGGGGGGTGTACCCCTGCGGCGAAGGGGCTGGCTATGCGGGAGGCATTGTGTCCGCCGCTGTAGACGGCCTGCGCTGTGCCGAGGCCCTGCTGCTGGCGGGGTGCTCTTAAAAACGTAAAGCCATGCTTCCCAGCATAACTGGTGAAGCATGGCTTTTGGTTTATGTATTTAGCGGCATTTACAGGTAGTGGGTCTGCCCGGATTTTTTCCGTTTGTCTGTGGGCAGCAGGGAATACAGGCTTAAATCCACAATCCCCTTGTCAGGCCACAAAAATCCCTCCCGGATTGTCCCCTCCTTTAAAAAGCCGCAGCGCTCCAGCACCAGCACGCCCCGGTAGTTGGTGGGGAGGACATAGGCCTGGATGCGGTGAACGCCGATGGTGCTCATCAGGTATTCTGCTGTGGCCCGCACAGCAGAGGAGGCATAGCCCATGCCTGTGCATTCCCGGTGGAGGGTGAAACGGATGGTGGCAGCCTGCACATGGGGGTCAATGCCATAAATTTCAAAAAAGCCAGCCAGCCGATTTTCCTCTTCTCCGTTGGGATAGATGCCCAGGGTGATGGCGGCCCTGTCCCGGAAAAGGGCTTCAATCTGCCGCAGCTTTAAAACGCATTCCGCCGGAGAGCGCAGGGCGGCGGTGGGGGCGAAGCGGTAGTTGTCGTCGTCCCCCATAATCTCCCACATGGCGTTTAAGTCCAGTTCCGTCATGCGCGTCAGGGTAACCTTTTCGCTGGCGATAAAGGGGAAGCTGGAAAACAACAGGCTGGTTTTCATAGGCGGGAATGTGTCTCCTTTCCGGGAAGAATGAAGCTCAATTGACTGAATAAGTCATGTTGGTTTGCCCTGGCGGGCAGACCAATCAGCAGGATATTCTGCTGATTGAAAAATGGCAGTTTCAAGTTAAGCGGCTATACTGCAAAAGAGCCGGCAGTTCCAGGGGCTTCTGGATGCTGGGAACGCCCTTCACCTTGCCGAAGCCGTAGGCTGCGTGGATAAAGGGTATGCCGGCGGCTTTGGCGGCTTCATAATCCAGAGCCGTGTCGCCTACGTATACAGGGGCCTGCAGGCCCAGGCGCTCTGCCACCAGCTTGATGTTTTCCCCCTTGGGCAGGCCGGTGCGCCCGCTGCACTCCCAGTCGGCAAAATATTTTTCCAGGCCATGGGCCTTTAAAAAGCAGGGGGCATATTCGGTGTTGCAGTTGCTGACAATGGCCAGGGGCACTTCCTTGGAAAGCGTCTCCAAAAGCGTCTCTATGCCCTCATAGAGCCTGCCGCCGTGTTGGAGCAGATATTCATTTTCCACCTCGCAGCAGCGGGCAAAAAGCTCGGCCCCCCGCTCTTTGGTGATGTGGGGAAAGAGGGCCGCCATCAGTTGTTCCGCTGTCATGCCCATCACGCCCTCCAGTTCCCGCACCGTTGGCGGCCGCGGGATATCCGGTGCGTCCCGCAGGGCCATCTCCCAGGAAACCGCAATGGCCTCCGTGGCATTCCACAGGGTGCCGTCTAGGTCGAACAAAACGCCGTCGTATTTCATATTCTAACTGCCTTTCTGTTTTTCTTCTTTCCTGTCCCTATTATAGCGGGAACGGCAGGGAAAATCAAGGCGGCAGGGAAAGTTTGGGCGCGCTCCCCCTTGCGCGGGGCAGGGGCCTGTGCTATAATAGTTGCAAATGATACTATACGGGTTTGCAAAACAATAGGGAGGATGGGAAAATTGGAAGGAAAGCAAAGCCTCCTGCAAAGGATGAAGCCCTATTTAGGGGACAAAGCATTTTACAGGCAGGTGGTGGCAATTGCCCTGCCTATCTCCCTGCAAAGCCTCATTACCATCGGCGTGAACATGATGGACACCATTATGCTGGGAAGGCTGGGAGAAACGGCCCTGTCCGCCTCCTCCCTGGCAAACGATTTTATCAACCTGTTCCACATCTGCTGTATGGGCATGGGCATGGGGGCTTCTGTGCTCACCTCCCGCTTCTGGGGCATGCAGGATAAGGCTTCCCTGCGCAAGGCCATCACCATTATGCTGCGGCTGTGCTTTTCCGTTGGCCTGCTGTTCACCCTGGCCACCATCATTGCCCCGGAAAGCCTTATGCGCATTTACACAGGAGAGGAAATCATTATCCAGGCCGGAGCAGCCTATTTCCGCTGGTCCATCCCCTGCTACTGGCTTTTAGGCTTTTCCCTCACCTGCACCATTGTCCTGCGCAGCGTGGGGCAGGTGACTTTGCCCCTTATCAGCTCCATAGCGGCCTTTTTCATAAACATATTTTTTAACTATATGTTTATTTTCGGCAAATTCGGCGCCCCGGCTATGGGAATAGAGGGCGCAGCCCTGGGCACGCTTATCTCCCGCGTCTTTGAATTTGCCTTTATCTGCGGCTATTTCTTCTTCTTCGATAAAAAGATTGGATACCGCATGAAGCACCTTCTGATGAAATGCGGGGATCTGCTGAAGGATTATCTGCGCATCAGCATCCCTGTGCTTGTAAGCGACGCGCTGCTGGCCTTTGGCAATACGGCTGTTACCATGGTTACAGGGCGTTTGGGCGCAAGCTTTGTTTCCGCTAATGCCATTACCATGGTGACCCAGCGGCTGAGCACTGTGTTCATCCAGGGCATTTCCAACGCAAGCTCCATTATCACAGGCCACACCCTGGGCAAGGGAGAGACGGACAAAGCCCAGAAACAGGGCGTCACTTTCCTGGGTCTGGGTACGGTTATCGGCATTCTCGCAGGGGGGCTGATTATCGCCATCAGCGATCTGGTTATCAGTGCCTACAATATTAGCGCCGAAACCCAGGCTATTGCCCAGCAGCTTATGATGGCGGTGGGCGTAATCGTCATCTTCCAGTCCATGAACTCTATCCTGACAAAAGGGGTGCTCCGGGGCGGCGGGGACACGAAATTCCTGATGCTGGCAGATATCCTGTTTTTATGGGTGGCCTCCATCCCCCTGGGGTATCTGGCGGGCCTGGTGTGGCACCTGCCCGCTTTCTGGATTTACACCTTCCTGAAAATCGACCAGTTTATCAAGGCTGTCTGGTGCGTGTTCCGCTTAAGCAGCAAGAAGTGGATCAAGCGGATTTAACAGCCATTGCAAAGCCTGCTCAGCATGGAAAACATCTTGCAAATTTATGCAGGATCCTGTATAATAAAGACAGGCAGAACATTACAGAAAAGGGGTCGGTTCACTTGGCGCGTACCATTACAGATTTTCAGACCGCCCGCCCTGACGAACAGGTGCGGCAGATTGTTATGGACTACATGAAGAACGAAGGCTTTTCCTACACCACTGTGAAAGGTGAGCCTGTGTGGAAGAAAGGGGTGGGTGCCCTGACAGCGCCGCAGTTTATGAAGGTGGAATGCCAGAACGGGCATGTCCACATGGAAGCGTGGATTAAGTATGCCCTGCTCCCCGGCGTATACGTGGGGGAGATGGCTTTGAAAGGTTTTTTCGGCATTGCCGTGAAAAAGCCTTTGAAAAAACGGATGGAGCTGCTTACCCAAATCCTCAACCAGCAGGCGTGAAAAAAGCCGGCACGCTCTTTTGCGCGCCGGCTTTCCATACGGCAATACCGTACAACTCGCGGCCGCAGCCTTAAACAGTATCTCACAGGCGATTCTTTCCGTCATATAGTTAACGCAGTTCAAAAGAGGCAGAATGTCTCTTTTGAACCAGGCGGTAAAGCCGCCTGGCTTAAAAATTGGGATGTACCGATTTTTAAGTGCGTTTACTATAGCACACAAAGCCTGTTTGACAGGCGCCAGCCTGCCTGCTCATCCTTTATGCACTCTGACGAAAAAATCTCTGCCGTGATATACTGCTTAGATTTATGCGGTATTGCCTTATCGGAATTTTTCCAGCAGGAACCGTCTGGCGTCCATAAGGCTTTCAAAGGGAGGCAGGCCCTCCCGCAGGGGCGCGTCCCGAAGCATGTGTGCGCCGAAATCGTGCAGGGACACCGCGTCCAGCACCTGTTCCACAAAGTTTTCCTTGTCCTCTCCGGCGAAAAGCCGCAGAAGCCCTTCCCGGCACTGGAAAAGCTCAAAGACAATGGGAGCAAGCTCATAGAAGGCAGGGGCCAGGCAGGCGTCGGCGCAGTCGATAAGGGTCAGCTTTCCCTCTGCGTCCACCAGCAGGTTTTCCCCTGTGAGATCTCCATGCACCAGCACAGAAGGGCGCAGGTTAAGCCCTTTGGCCCGTTGGGCCATTTCCTCCCGCAGATTGGGAGGCAGGGCCTGCAGCCGGGGATTTTCCACAGCCCTTTTCAGAAGATCCACAGGAGGAATCAGCCCTTCCGCAGGCTGGTTCAGCTTTGCAAGCAGGCTTTTCAACTGCCCCACAAAGGCTTCCTGCTCTTTAGAAGAAGCGGACGCAAGCCAGGGGCCAGCCTCTTTTCCAGGGAAAAACCGGGTAATCAGATAGTAAAAGGTGTAGGCGTCCTCTATAACGCCCTGGGCCGCAAGAGCTGGGGTGGGAACGCCCTGCTGGGCCAGCCTGCCGCAGACAGTTGCCTCGTTCTCAAAGTCCGGACGGGGATCCGGGCCTGCCTCTTTTGGGAAAAAGATTTTTACCACATAAGGCCCGCTGCGGAAAACCCCGTTTGTGCCAGGGGTCAGGCTTGTGAGGGGCGCAAAGGGCAGGCCCTCCCGGCGGAAAATTTCCCGGGCAAGGGGCGCGAAAGCTTCTTTCGACTGGAATACCCGGCCCCAGTCCTCCCAGTTTTCAACAGCCTCCTGAAAGAGAGGGGCCTTTTCTCCAGGTTTATCCTGGCTTTTCAGGGAATCGGAAAAGGCTTTCAATTCCTTTTTCCGGCTTTCCGAAAGGCTGTCAAAGGGCAAATGGCACACAGCGCCTTCCAGCGCGTATAAATGCACCAGGCAAACTTGCGGATAGCGGGCTTTCAGCTTTGCAAAAGCCGCCTCGGCTCCCAGGGCTTTCAGGCTTTCCCCTGAATCAATCCCAATGGCGGCCAGCTTTTCTGACATTCCCCGGCCAATGTTTTCCATGGATGTCAGCTTTTCCATACGTTTCCTCCTATGATAAATAAAATTCTGCGAAAGAAGGTTTCCCTATGATTCTGCACATATTGGGCAGTTGTTCCGGCACAGAGCCTTACCCCAACCGCCACCACACCAGCGTGGCCCTGGAAACAGAAGGCGGGCTGTACTTTTTTGACGCTGGGGAAAACTGCTGCCACGCTTCCTATAACCTGGGCCTGGACCAGCTTTGCACCCAGGGGATTTTCATCTCCCACACCCATATGGATCACGTGGGAGGGCTGCCCCACCTGCTGTGGAACCTGCGCAAGCTCTGCACCCTTTCCCCGGAAAACCAGGAGAGGATGGCAGGCCGGAGAATCCCTGTGTACATCCCGGATTTGGCGGTGTTTCAGGGGATTTATCAGATGCTTCAGGGCAGCGAAGGGCATTATGAAACGGTTTTTTCCCTGGAACCCCGTCTGGTGGCAGACGGCACCCTCTGCCAAGGGGCGCTCCGGGTGGAAGCCTTTCACAACCTCCATCTGGGAACCCCGGCGGCTGGGGAGCCTTGGAAAAGCTTTTCCTTCACAGCAGAGGCGGAAGGGAAAAAGCTGCTCTATTCCGGGGACTTCGGGCAGCTTCCGGAGCTTTTGCCCCATGCCTCCCATGCCGATCTGGTTTTCCTGGAAACAGGCCACCACAGGGCCTGCGATCTGTGCCGGGAACTGCTGGAATCCGGCATAGATTTCGGGCAGGCGGTGTTCTACCACCATGGCGTGGAAATCCTCCGGGATTATGAAGGGGAACTGGCCCTGGCAAAAGAAGTGCTGGGGGACAGGGTGGTTTTCACAAATGACGGCTCCCGCATTGAGTTGTAGGAATACACTGAAAAGGGCCTTCCGGCGTGTACGCGCCAGGAGGCCCTTGGCGTTGCGGGGGCGGTTAAGCAGCCCTGCGCCTGCCCATCTGGTAAAGCGCCGCCAGCATGGCCAGGTTTGCCGCCTGTATAACAATGGAGCCAATAAGCACAGGATTGCAGCTTCCTGTTAAATCGTACACCAGTCCAATGATGGTCAGGGCCAGGGCGCTGCCGCCGTTAGCGAAAATCTGCACAATGGAGAAGGCAGCCGTATACTGCTCCCGCCCGAATACCCGCTGGGTGAGCAGGGGAATGCCCGCTGCGCCCACAGAGTAGATGGCCCCAAAGAAAAACGCGGTTCCAACAGCGGCGGGGGCGTTGGCAGGAAGCCGGAGCAGCACTGCCATGGCGGCCCCGTTAATGGCTATCATGCAGGCATTGGCAAAAAAGGGGCCTTTGTGGTCGCTGAGCAGCCCAATAATCAGCTTTGAGATAATGTTGCCCACCATGCCGGCGGAAACCATCATGGCCCCCACCTGAGCGGACAGGCCAGCGGCCTCCGCAACTGTGGGGAAATGCTGCCCCACGCTGGTGATGGCGCAGGCCAGAACAGAAAAACCGCAGGTAAGCGCCAAAGCGGGCAGGTAAAGCTTTGCCTTGGAAACGCCTGCTTTCTGCTGGGACGTGGGCAGGCTTACCGGCGCGCCGCCGCCGTATGGGGAGAGGGAAACCTCCTGGGGCGCAAGCCGCAGGGTGAACACGCCGGGCAGGGCCAGGATAAGGGAAAAGACCGCCATGCAGATAAATGCGGCCTGCCAGCCGGCGCTTTCTATGATAAAGGAAAACAAGGGGCTGAAAACAGCGCCGCAAAGCCCACTGAAAGAGAGGGCCAGCCCCACCGCCAGGCCATGACTTTTAAGAAACCAGTTGCTGATAATGGAGGTGACGGGTATCACGCCAAAGAAAGCAACGCCGATGCCTTTTATCACGCCTAAAACATAAAATGCCCAGATATTGCGGGAGAAAGCCAGAAGCAGGGTGGAGCCTGCCCCCAGCAGAACGCCCGCGCTCAGATACAGCCGCAGGGGGATGCGCTGCAAAAGCTTCGCCGCCAGGGGAGAGAGAAGGGCGATGGACAGCATAGCCAGGGTGGCGTGGGTGGCGATGGCCCCCCGGCCCACCCCCAGGCTTGTGGAAACAGAGGCATAAAACACGCCAAAGGAATTTGTCAGAATGCCGATGGAACTGCCGGTAAGGCCGCAGCAGGAGGCCACTGTCAGCAGGTAGCGGAATTTTGATTTTTGACCCATACCCAAAACATCCTCACTGGGATATCCCCGAGCCGGAGGAAATGGCATAAAAAAATCTCCAGAACAGGCATTTCCCATTTTTTATTCTCCACAATCATAGCATATTTTGGGAGAAACTGTCAAATATTCTTCTGGGTTGCAGAAAAAATAGAGCCTTTTCCAAAATGGGGATAGAGCGGCAAAGCAGAGGCACAATAGAGTAGGGCTTGTTTGAAAAATCGAATTTTAGAAAGAGGGGAATGCGCATGTGTTTAAATAAAAGGAAAATCGTGCTGGTGGGCACAGGCATGGTGGGCATGAGCTTTGCCTATTCCGCTTTAAACCAGGACTTGTGCGACGAGCTGGTGCTGGTGGACATCGACAAAAAGCGGGCCGAAGGGGAGGCCATGGATTTGAACCACGGCCTGGCTTTTTCCGGGGCCAGCATGAAAATCTATGCCGGGGAATACGGGGACTGCGCCGACGCGGACATTGTGGTGCTGTGCGCCGGGGTAAGCCAGAAGCCGGGAGAGTCCCGCCTGGATCTGCTGCGGCGCAACGCCAAGGTGTTCCAGTCCATTGTAGGCCCTGTGGTGCAGTCAGGGTTCGGGGGCATCTTCCTGGTGGCTACAAACCCTGTGGACATTATGACCCGGGTCACCTATGAGCTTTCCGGCTTTAACTCCGCCCGTGTGCTGGGCACAGGCACCACCCTGGACACCGCTCGGCTGCGCTATCTCTTAGGGGAATATTTTTCCGTTGACCCCCGGAACGTCCACGCCTATGTAATCGGCGAGCATGGGGACAGCGAATTCGTCCCCTGGAGCCAGGCCATGCTGGCCACAAAGCCTGTCACCGCCATCTGCGAGCATTCCGGTGGCAGGTTCAGCCTGGAGGAGGTGCAGGGACTGAGCTGCCAGGTGCGGGACGCGGCACAGCAGATTATCGCGGCGAAAAACGCCACCTATTATGGCATCGGCATGGCCCTGGTGCGCATTGCCCGGGCCATCCTCTCCAATGAAAACAGCGTGCTCACTGTCTCCGCCCGGCTGTGGGGGGAATATGGGCAGAAGGACGTATATGCCGGCGTGCCCTGCATCGTAAACCAGGGAGGCGTGGACAGGGTGCTGGAGCTGTGCCTGAACGAAAAGGAGCAGGAAAGCTTCCGCGCTTCCTGCAGCGTCCTGCTGGAAAGCTATGAGGGGCTGAAGCTGTAAGGCAGCAGGCTATGCCTTTATCACACCCTGCCGCTGCAAGCGCCCGCAGGGCTGGGGCACAGGGGTGGCGAGGGCATACAGATCGTCTGCCCGGGCTTCCAGGGCATAAAGGGCCTGGGCCGCAGGAGGCAGGGCAGAAACGTCCCCTGGCCGGGCCATTACAGGCAGGGAGGCCCCCTTCAGCAGCCCCGCGCCTTTTTCTGTCATGCCCAAAACGTGGAGATAGGGGGGCAGGGCAGGCCGCTCTTTGGGGATCCCCAAAAAGGCTGAAAGCACCAGCCTGCGCAGCCGGGCATGGGTGTACCGCTTGGTTTTCAGAAGGGTATACAGCCCCTCTAGGGAGACGGCCTGCCGGGAAGCCTTGTACAGCCGGTTTTCCAGACCCTCGCTGATGTCCGGCAGGCAGGCGAAGCCGGCACAGGACATGGCCCGCAGTCGGGAGAGGATGGGGCGCTCCAGAAAAGCCAGGGAGGCAGGGCAGCGGCCCGCCTCCTTTTCCTTTTGGACAGCCTCCAGGGTGCAGGGGGGGGCAAGGCCGGAAATGTCCTCTCCAGCAGTTATCATAGCCCGAAGCTGGCTGGCGGAAAGGGTTTGGCCGGAAGCGGCGGGCGCGTCGTGGCCAGCGCCTGTCCGCGGGAAGGGCGCTGGGGCAATAGGGAGCTTTTGCTCCAGCAGCGCCTTGCAGTATTCCACCCCCAAAGCGGCATTGGGCTGCCGGAGCAGGGCGGCCTTTTCCCCGATAAGCTCTGTCAGGGCCTGCTGCCTGCGGCGGGCAAAGGTGGAGCCATCCTGGGGCAGGCGGGAAAGGGCGGCGGAAAATTCCGGGGAGAGAAGGGCCTCAGCCGCCTGGGTGATGGCCCCGGCGTCCGGCATTTCGCTGCCAAAGGCCAGAACGCCCACTGCCGGAAGGCTTCCCGCCAGGGCTGCGCCGCCCCGGGCAAAGGCTTCGGCCCCGGCGCAGGCCCAGGGCAGGGGCAGTTCAATTACCAAATCGGCCCCGGCGGCAAGGGCCAAACGGGTGCGGGTCCATTTGTCCAGGATGGCAGGCTCCCCCCGCTGGACAAAATTGCCGCTTAGAATGCAGACAATCCCAGCCCAGCGGCGGCCCATGGCGGCAAGCAGGGACAAATGCCCCCAGTGCAGGGGGTTAAACTCACAGATAACAGCGGAAAATAGGTTTTTCTCAGGCATTTTTAAGGAAACTCCTTGCAATCAACAGGAAAGTGTATTAAAATAATGACGAACAGCCCTTCGGGGCCGTATCCCAACTCAATTGTACAGCACCGGCCTTGGTTCTGGCAAGGCCCAAGCTTAAAAAAACTCATGCGGGGCCGCTTTTTCCAGATTGCGCAGGCCCCAGCGGAAAGGAAAAAAGAGTTATGAAAATTCTTGTTATCAACGCAGGCAGCTCCTCCCTCAAGTACCAGCTTATCGACATGGACAACGAGGAGATGCTCTGCAAGGGCAACTGCGAGCGCATCGGCATTCCCGGCGGCATCTTCACCCACAAGACCGCAGACGGGCGGGCGCTGGACAAAAAGGTGAATATGCTGGATCACACAGCCGCTTTCACCCAGGTGAAGGACGCTTTGCTGGATCCGGAGTTTGGCGTAATCAAAAGCCTAGACGAAATTTCCGCCGTAGGCCACCGGGTGGTGCAGGGCGGCGCCATTTTCAGCAAGTCCGAGCTGGTGACGGAAAAGGTCATTGAGGATATCGAGAGCCTTATCCCCTTAGCCCCCTTACATAACAAGGCCCATGTCCAGGGCATCCGGGCCTGCCGGGATCTTTTCGGCACCGAATTGCCTGAGGCTGTGGTGTTCGATACCTCCTTCCACGCCACCATGCCCGAAAAGGCTTATATTTACAGCATTCCCTATGAGTATTATGAAAAATACGCTGTGCGCCGCTATGGCGCCCATGGCACCTCCCACCGCTATGTAAGCGCCCGCTGCGCCGAGCTGATGGGGCAGGACATTAAGGATCTGAAGATTATCACCTGCCACCTGGGCAATGGCTCCTCCATCACCGCAGTGGAGGGCGGCAAGTGCATTGACACCAGCATGGGCCTCACCCCCCTGGACGGCTTTATGATGGGCACCCGCTCCGGGACGCTGGATCCCTCTGTGGTTACTTTCATTATGGAGAAGGAACACCTGACCCCCAGTGAGATGGATCAGGTGCTCAACAAGAAGTCCGGCCTTCTGGGTGTTTCCGGCGTCTCCAGCGATGACCGGGACGTGACCACCGCCCGCCAGGAGGGCAATGCCCGGGCCAAGCTTGCCCAGGATATTCTGGAGTATCAGGTAAGCAAGTTTGTAGGCAGCTATATGGTTTCCCTGGGCGGCTGCGATGCCATTGTCTTTACGGCTGGCGTAGGCGAGAACCAGACTGCCCACCGGGCTGAAATCTGCAAGTATCTGGAGTTTGCCGGCGTAAAGCTGGATCCCCAGAAGAACGAGGAGATGACCCTCGGCAAAGAAGGGGAAATCTCCGCGCCGGACAGCAAGATCAAGGTGTTCGTCATTCCCACAAACGAGGAGCTTGTCATTGCCCGGGATACCAAAGCCTTGGTAGAGGCGCTGTAAGGCCCCTTCCGGCAGGCGGCGTTTTGGGAGGGTTTCCTTCCCATAAGCTTTCAATAAATTTACAGAAAAGCGGGAACCATTGGGGTTCCCGCTTTTCCTTTTTCCTGATATAGTCACGTAACTTGAAAAAATGAATTTTCAAGTTATAGGATATCGCAAAGATACATTCCCCCTGGTTTACGGTTTTTCTTTTTCGGTATTTTCCCAGAAGGGCAGGTTTGCCACCTCCGCCTGGGTCTGCTCTGTATGCAGGTACTGGGAAGAATAGAGCACCACGCCGCTGCACTGGGAGGCCCGGGCCGCCTCAATCTGTCGGCGGATAATGTCATCTGACAGCAGCCAGGTGCCCCCGTCTGCGTCTGTCCCGGCCTTATACAGGGCCAGGCCCGCATAAAGCGCCAAATTTTCATGGCGGGGCAGGGCCTGCCACTGGGCAAGGGCTTCGGCATAGCCCAGGGCTTCGTTTTCAAAGCTATAGTAAAGCTGGGGGCAGATATAGTCCACATATCCAGGGCTGGCGCACCAGGCCTGCACGTCCGCGCCTATATTCTTATCGTTTTCTATGTTCCCCTGGGGGGAGATGCCGAAAACCGCCTGGGGCCTAGCCTTCTTTACCTTTGCGTAGACCTCTGCCACCAGGGCGCTGATGTTGGCCCTGCGCCACTCCAAAAGGGGCAAGGGTGTCTCCACAGTTTCCATATAAAGGGCATAGGCTTCGCTGTCCAGGGAGGCGTCCTCCGCAGGATAGAAGTAGTCGTCAAAGTGGACGCCGTCCACCTCATATTTTTCCGCGATTTCCGCTGCCCCGTCGGCTATCAGGCTCCGCACATAGGGGTAAGCCGGGTCCAGATACACGCCGCCCTCCCATTCCATAAAGTAATAGGGGCAGTCGGCCTGGAGGACGCTGTAAGGGTTGTTTGCCGCCAGTGCCTTGGGGGTTTCGGCAGTCTTTACCCGCAAAGGGTTTATCCAGGCGTGAAATTCCAACCCCAGGCTGTGGGCGCAGTCCACCATAAAGGCCAGAGGGTCAAAGCCTGGGTTCTTCCCCTGTTCCCCGGTAAGCAGGTGTGACCAGGGGAACAGGGCAGAGGGGTAGAGTGCGTCGCTAAAGGGCCGCACATGGACAAAAAGGGCGTTTAAGCCCATTTCCTTTGCTTCCCGGGCAATGCTTTGAAAGTTTTCCTCAAAGGCCTTCTGGGTGTGATCTGCTGTGTCCAGGGACATATAGGGCACCCACACCCCGGCAAGCTCTTTTTCCTGCGCCATATCTTCCGCCTCCAACTGGATTTTCCCTCCCGCAGCCGCCCCGGCCTGCAAATCCGGCAGGAAGGGGGGCAGCGCCTGTTCTGCCTGCCGCCCGCCCAAAAGCCACACTGCGCCCACTGCCAGGGCCAGGAAGAACCACAACAGGATGTAACAATGCTTTCTCAGATTCAGCCGTCTCATATGCCCTCCATTGACAGTGGAAAAATTTTGAAGTACAATGGGCGTATGCTCTATAAGGGCCTGTCCCTATCCTACCACATCTGCGGCCCCGGCGCAACAGGGTGGCGCCCTTTGCGTGATGGGATGCCTGCCGCAGCGCCCGTCTCTATATAGTATGCGCAAACAACAGGGGACATGCATCCCCGCTGAGGGCTTTTCCCAGCCAAGAAAGGAGACACCAATGGAATACCGCACCCTGCTTTTAGATGCCGACGGCACCCTGCTGGATTTTCCCCAGGACATGGAAAACGCCTTCCTTTCCCTGTATAAGGATTTTTTTGCCTCCCAGCGGCCCTACAGCCTGGAATATTTGGCATGTTACGACCGCTGCAACGCCGCCTGGTGGGCAAAGCTGGAGCGGGGAGAGTGTACAAAGCCCCAGCTTTATGTGGGCCGCTTTGTCGATTTCCTCCGGGAAACCGGCCTTACAGGCACGCCTGAAAGGCTGACAGAGGAATATTTCCTCCGCCTGGGCCAGGGGGGCGCGGTGTATCCCGGGGCGCTGGAGCTGGTGGAGCGGCTTGCGGGGAAATACAGCCTGTATATTGTCACAAATGGCAACGCCTCCACCCAAAAGACCCGCCTGCAAAATTCCGGCCTGCTGTCCTTTATAAAGGATTATTTTGTGTCAGAGGATGCGGGGGCCGCAAAGCCAGATCCCCGGTATTTCGACTATGTGTTCTCCCGCCTGCCGGAAGCGGACAGGGAAACCTCCCTGGTTATCGGGGATTCCCTCACCTCCGACATACAGGGGGCGGTAAACGCCGGGCTTCACTCCCTCTATTACCACCCGGAAGGCTCTGCGTCCTTGGAGGGCTGCCCTCCCTATACCTATGAGGCCGCAAGCTATGAGGAGATAGCGGGGATTTTAGGCGTATGACATACAGGGTGTTTCTGGTGGAGGATGACCCGGTAATCGCGGAAGCAGTGCGGGCGCACCTGGTTATGTGGGGGTATGAGGTGCAGGCGGCAGAGGATTTCTGCCATGTGCTGGAGGAGTTCTCCGCCTTCCAGCCCCACTTGGTGCTTTTGGATATCGGCCTGCCCCACAAAAGCGGCTATGAGTGGTGCCGGGAGATACGCAGGCAGTCCACAGCCCCGGTGGTGTTCCTGTCCAGCGCCTCCGACAACATGAATATTATCACAGCCATGAACCTGGGCGGGGATGACTTTATCCCCAAGCCCTTCGACCTTTCCGTGCTTACGGTAAAGGTGCAGGCGGTGCTGCGCCGGGCTTATGATTTCGGCAAAAGCACCAGCCAGGTGGAATATGGCGGCATACAGGTGGACTTGGCCTCAGCAATCCTTACAGGGCCTTTGGGAAAAAGCGAGCTGACAAAAAATGAATTGCGCATCATCCAGGTGCTTCTGGAAAACGGCGGGCATCTGGTGTCCCGCCAGAAACTGATGGAGCGGCTGTGGGAAAGCGAAAGCTTTGTGGATGACAACACCCTGACGGTGAACATTTCCCGCCTGCGGAAAAAGCTGGAGAAAGCGGGCCTGCCCGGTATGCTGGCAACCCGCAAGGGCCTGGGATATATCATAGAGGAAAAGCCATGAAGCTGGCGGCGTCTTATGTGAAAGAGAGGCTGCGGGCAGTGCTGGCGGCCCTTCTGCTGGGGGCAGCGGCAGCCGGCCTGTTCTGGCTGTTTAACCTGCCCCTTGCTGTGCTGGCCTATATCCTGCTGGTGGCAGGGACGTTGTGGCTGCTGTTCTTCATTATCCCCGGCTTTGTGCAGTATGCCCGCCGGGTGGGAAAGCTGCGGGAGCTTCAGGAAAACGTAACGGCCCTTCTGCCGGATCTGGAGCCTTCCGGGCCGCTGCCGGAAGCGCTGCTGCTGGAAAGCCTGAACACCCTTTGCAGGCAGTCCCGGCAAAAGCAGGAGCTTCATGCCCAGCGCCAGGAGGACATGCTGGCCTATTACACCTTGTGGGTACACCAGATTAAAACACCCATTGCCGCCATGCGGCTGATTCTGCAGTCCCAGCCAAGCCCGGGCGGGGAGGCTTTGGGCCAGGAGCTTTTTAAAATTGAGCGCTATGTGGAGATGGTGCTGGGATACCAGCGCCTGGAAACCATCTCCCAAGACCTTTGCCTGGAGCCTTGCGCCCTGCGGCCCATTGCCGCCCGGGCCGCGAAGAAGTTTGCCCCCCAGTTTATCTATAAAAAGCTGTTCCTGCACCTGGAGGATTTTGAGCTGGAAGCAGTGACAGATGAAAAGTGGATGCTCTTTGTGCTGGAGCAGCTTTTGTCAAACGCCGTGAAATATACCCACAGCGGCGGCGTGGAGGTGTTTGCGGAGGGTGCTGTGCTGGTTATCAGGGACACAGGCGTGGGCATATCCCCGGAGGACTTGCCCCGGGTGTTCCAGCGGGGCTTTACCGGGCGCACCGGGCGGCGGGAAAGCGCCTCCACAGGCCTGGGGCTGCACCTGGTAAAGCGGGTGCTGAACACCCTGCAAATTCCCGTTGAAATCCGGTCGGTCTTGGGAAAAGGCACCCAGGTGCGGCTGGATCTGCGCCAAACCCCCGCGCCCCGGGACTAAGAAGTCCCAGCCCCCCTTGCCGGGGGCGGGACATTTCCCATTGAAATGGCGGGCGGGTTTGTGGTATACTATACTGCAAAGCGGCAGGCATTTTCCAGAAGCGCTGTCCGGCTGGCCTTACTATAGAGAGGAGTACAGAAGGAATATGGGATATGGTGTGCAGATATTTGGATGCCTGAGGGATTTCCGCAAGGATCCGGCAGGCTTTTTCGCAAGGCTTGCCCAGGCAGGCTATCAGCAGGTAGAGCCTTGTGTGCTCTTTGGAGATGCTTCCGGCTATCCGGCAGCCCTCAGGGAACTGGTCTGGAAGCCCCAGGAGGTGCCGGGCTTTCAGGAAATGATGGAGGGGCAGGGCCTCAGCCTCCGCTCCTGCCACGTGTTCTCCCGGGATGTGCTGGGTGCGGCGGGGGAAATGGCAGAGCTTGCCCAAAAAACCTCCATTGACGCCTATGTGGTGAACTGTCCCCCGGACATCGCAAAGGTATACAGGGATTTCGCCAGGGACTGCCGCGCCCTGGCAGAAAAGCTGGCGGAAAGCGGCACAGCCCTGTGGCTTCACAACAACGCACCGGAGATAGCGGCCCGGGTGCAGGGGGAAGCGGGGGAAACCACGGTGATGGAGGCCATCCTCCAGGAAGCGGGGGAGGGCCTGGGCGCCCAGGTGGATACAGGCTGGGTGCTTTACGGCGGGATAGATCCGGCGGCGTTCCTGAAGCGGCTGGGAAGCCGCCTGCGCTCTGTACATTTTAAAGACATGGCGGAAAACTGCCAGTCTCTTTCCGGCCTGGATCGTTTTGCGGTGCTGGGCAGCGGGGTGACGGACATCCCCTCTGTAATGGCCCAGATTCCGGCGGGAATGCCTGTGCTGGTGGATCAGGATGCCACCCGGGGAGATTTCCTGGAGGACTTGTCCGCCTCCATTCAGGCGCTGCAGGCGGTGCGGCCATGATAAAATGCGCGATATTTGACGCGGACGGCACCTTGCTGGATTCCATGGGCATGTGGCGGGATATCACCTATGAATACGCGGCGGAAAAGGGCGTGAAAGCTCCCGCCGATCTCCACCACACCATGAACCGGCTGAGCATGGAGCAGTGCGCGGACATGTACCGGGCGTTGGGCGTGCCCGGAAGCACCGAAGAGGTGGTAAGGGAGCTTGCAGCCTGCGCCTTGGAAGGCTACCGCACCCGGGTGGGGGAAAAGCCCCGGGCCGGGGAATTTTTGCGGCTGCTGGCAGAAAACGGCGTGAAGGCGGCAGTGGCAACAGCCTCCCAGGCAGAGGGAGTGGGGGAGGCCCTAAAGCGGCTGGGGATGCTGCCTTATATCAGCCTGCTTGTAAGCTGCACGGAAATCGGCAAAAGCAAGGAGCACCCGGACATTTTCCTGGCCTGCGCGGAAAAATTCGGCGCGGCGCCTGGAGAGTGCGTAGTGTTTGAAGACTCTGCCTATGCCATGGAAACGGCGAAAAAAGCGGGTTTCCCGGTGGTGGCGGTGGAGGATGAAAGCGCCCTTCTGCTGAGGGAGCGCATAGAAAAAGCGGCAAACCGGCGCATTGCCGGCTTTGGCGAACTGATAGAAGAACTGCAGCCCGCCGGGGAAGCTTTGGGAGAGGCCCTGGAAGCCGGGCTTTGCAGCAAATTATAAAGGAGTTTCATAGGAATTATATGTTTTCAAATTTCCGTAAACGTTATATAGGGGACAAGGGCTTTTACATGGCGGTTATCGCCCTGATTATCCCCATGATCGTGCAGCAGGGCATCACCCAGTTTGTAAACCTGCTGGACAACGTGATGGTGGGCCGCCTGGGCACAAACCCCATGTCCGGCGTGGCCATTGTCAACCAGCTTATCTTTATTTTCAACCTGACCATTTTCGGCGGGCTTTCCGGTGCCTCTATTTTCGGGGCGCAGTTTTACGGCAAAGGGGACGAGAGGGGCCTGCGCCATTCCTTCCGCTTCCGGCTGCTGTTCGGCTTGGGGGTGACAGCGCTGGGGCTGGCTGTTTTCCTGTTTTTTGGGGATCAGCTTTTCCATCTGTACTTGAATAAAGAGAACTCCAGCCCGGCGGATATAGCCGCCACCTTGGGGTATGCCAGGGAATACCTGCTGATTATGCTGTGGGGGCTGTTCCCGTTTATGGTAATGCAGGTATATTCCAGCGCCCTGAAGGATATGCGGGAAACCTTTTCCCCCATGATGGCAAGCGTCATTTCCATTTCTGTGAACCTGGTGCTCAACTACCTGCTGATTTTCGGCAGCTTGGGCTTTCCGAAAATGGGCGTGCGGGGCGCGGCCTTGGCTACTGTGATAGCCCGGTATGTGGAGATGCTGTACCTGGTGGTATACGCCACCCGCCGGAAGAAAAAATTCACCTTCCTCCAGGGGGCCTTTAAGAGCATGCGGGTGCCCCTGCCCTTGGTGAAGAAAATCACCATCACCGGCACGCCCCTGCTGCTCAATGAAACCCTGTGGTCTATGGGCACCGCCATGATTAACATGTGCTATGCCACCCGGGGGCTTACCGCTGTGGCAGCCACCAATATTACAGGAACGGCGAATAACCTCTTTTCCATTATTATGATGACCATGGGCAATGCCATCGGCATTATGGCCGGGCAGCTTTTAGGGGCAAACGACATAGAAGGGGCTAAAGACACAGTGCGCAAGGTGATGTTTTTCAGCGTCTCCTGCTGTGTGGTAACCGGAGGCCTGCTGGTGGTCTGCGCTCCTTTTATCCCCTACATTTATAACACCGAGGAGGCAGTGCGGCAGATTGCCGCCCAGACTCTCATCATTTGCGGATGCTTCCAGCCTGTCCATGCTTTTGTAAACTGCGCTTACTTTACCATCCGCTCCGGCGGCAAAACCTTCATCACCTTCCTTTTCGACTGTGCTTTCACATGGGTCGTATGCCTGCCCATTGCCTACTCTTTAAGCCATTTTACAGCCCTGAGCGTGGTGTGGGTGTTCTTCTTTGTGATGAGCGCGGATATTATCAAGGTGGTTATCGGGGCTTTTATGTTAAAATCCGGCATATGGGCCAAGAATGTAGTCAACGACACAGCAGCATAGCAAAGGCCTGGAAGGCCTTTTTATGAGAGAGGAGCTGTATACCATGAAAATCGTATTGCTGGGAGAGCCGATGGGCCTTTTTATGGCCAATGAAACAGGGGCAATCAGCGAGGTGAAAACCTTCACCGCTTCCATTGCAGGGGCGGAATACAACGTGGCAGTGGGCCTTGCCCGCCTGGGCCATACCCCGGCCTACTGCACCCGCTTAGGGTTTGATCCCATGAGGGAGAAAATCCTGAACGGCCTGCGCCAAAACGGCATTTCCACAGACCTTGTCATGCAGGCGGAGGGGGAGCTTACAGGCCTGATGATGAAAAGCTCTACCCAGAAGGGCGACCCGGACATCGCCTATTACCGGAAAGGATCGGCTGCTTCTAAAATCAGCCCCCACGATATAGACGGCCTGGATTTATACGGCTGCGAACGGCTCCATGTGACGGGGATTTTCCCCGCTGTGTCGGAGAGCGCCCTTTCCGCCACCCGGCGGCTTATCAGCCGCGCCCAGGCTTTGGGCATTCCCTATTCCTTTGACCCCAACCTGCGCCCCCAGCTTTGGACGGACAAGGGGCAGATGGTGCAGATCCTGAACAGCCTGGCCCAGGGCGCGGAGACAGTGCTGCCCGGGATAGGGGAGGGCAAACAGCTTACAGGCCAGGACAGCCCGGAGGGCATAGCAGATTTCTACCACGCCATGGGAGTGAAAAACGTGGTGGTAAAGCTGGGGGCAGACGGCGCGTTTTATTCTGAAAAGGACGGCGCCAAAGGCGTTTCCCCTGGCTTCCCGGTGGAAAAAATCGTGGACACTGTGGGTGCGGGAGACGGCTTTGCCGCCGGGGTGGTCAGCGCCCTGGCAGAGGGGGAAACCCTGGAGCAGGCAGCCTTCCGGGGCAACGTGATAGGGGCCGTGCAGATTACCCACAAAAGCGACAACGAGGGCCTGCCCACCCGGCAGCGCCTTTCGGAAATTATCCTGGCAGGAAAGGTATAGGCATATGGAAAACGCTGCCATAAATTTTCAGGAACTGACAGAAATGGCCCTGCAAGCCCGGGAAAGGGCTTATGTGCCCTATTCCCATTTTGCTGTGGGCGCGGCACTGCTGTGTAAAGATGGCACAGTGTATCAGGGCTGCAACATAGAAAATGCCGCCTACCCCGCCACAAACTGCGCCGAGCGCACGGCTTTCTTCAAGGCTGTCAGTGAGGGCAGGCGGGACTTTGCCGCTATTGCCGTAGCAGGCGGCCCGGCAGGGGAAGCGCCCGCGGCCTTCTGCCCGCCCTGCGGGGTGTGCCGGCAGGTCATGCGGGAATTCTGCGGGACGGATTTCACCATCGTCCTTTCCGATGGCGGCAAGATACAGGCATACACCCTGGAGGAGCTGCTGCCCTGCTCCTTCGGGCCGGAAAACTTGTAAAACCATATGGGCAGGAGAGGGGAGAGGGCTTATGGAACAACTGGAACGCAGGGATAAAGTGAACTATTATCTGGATTTGGCGGAAATCGTCTCCCAGCGGTGCACCTGTCTGCGCAGGCATTACGGGGCGGTGATTGTAAAAAACGACGAGGTAATCTCCACAGGCTATGTGGGCGCGCCCCGGGGCCGGGACAATTGTTCCGATTTAGGCTACTGCCTGCGGCATAAAATGGGCATTCCCCGGGGGGAACGGTACGAGCTGTGCCGCAGCGTCCACGCCGAGGCTAACGCCATTATCTGCGCCTCCCGCCGGGACATGATAGGCGCCACCTTATATCTGGTGGGCCGCACGGTAGAGCGGGACGAAGCCACAGGGGCGCTGCGCCAGGGCGCCTATATTGAAAACGCTGTGTGCTGCTCCATGTGCAAGCGCCTGGTGATAAACGCGGGCATTGCCCAAGTGGTGTGCCGGGATGACAAAGAGCATTACCGGGTGATCGACGTGAGCCAGTGGATAGTGGATGACGAATCCCTGCGGGGGGTGCTGGGGTATTGAAACAGGGCCGCTACAACGCTCTGGACACCCTCCGAGGCCTGCTGCTCGTCAATATGGCAGGCTATCACGCCCTTTATGACGTGGTATTTATAAAAGGCATGCCTATAAGCTGGTATACCGGCCCCCTGGGCT
This sequence comes from Neglectibacter sp. X58, assembly GCF_009936035.1. Classification (GTDB taxonomy): domain Bacteria; phylum Bacillota; class Clostridia; order Oscillospirales; family Acutalibacteraceae; genus Acutalibacter. The sequence continues at coordinate 150,862 of NZ_QWEO01000001.1, forward strand.
ATATATGGCAGCAGGGCATCTGTTGGGGGTTCATCTTTCTCTCCGGCTTCTGCTTCCGGTTTTCCCGCCATCCCCTGCGCCATGGGCTCACTGTGCTGGGGGCTGGCATCCTGGTAAGTTTGGTGACCACCCTTGCCATGCCGTCAGAGCGCATCCTCTATGGCGTGCTGTTCCTGCTGGGAATGGTCGGGCTTATCCAGTGCGGGGTCTGGTGGCTGTGGAACAAGCTGAAGCTGCCCCCATATCCGGCATGGCTGGGGCTTGCGATTTTCATTTCCCTCTTTTTCCTTACCCGGGGCGTGCCTTACGGGTATCTGGGATTTGAAGGCATCCGCCTCTTGGAACTGCCCTCCTGGCTATATCAGAGCCAGTGGCTGGCTCCAGCGGGCCTGCCGGGGCCGGGCTTCTGGTCATCCGATTATTTCCCCCTAATCCCCTGGCTGTTTTTATATCTCTCCGGTTATTTTCTGTGGCGGCTGGTAGGCCACAACCCCCGGATTATGGAAAAGCTGAAGCCGGGCTTTCGCCCCCTGGCCTTTTTAGGGCGGCACAGCCTGCTTATTTATCTGGCCCACCAGCCTGTGCTTATGCTGGTTTTTATGCTGGTGTAGGAGGTGCGCTATGCGGTTTAAACGGGAAGGCAGCGTGATGTCCGTGGATCTCCATGGCGCCTCTGTGGAAAACGCCCGGGATTTGCTTCTCACATGGCTTGACCATGCGCCCCAAAGCGTTACAGAGCTGCGGGTGATACACGGCTACAACCGGGGCACCCTTTTGCGGGACATGGTGCGGGAGGAGCTAAGCCATCCCCGGATAAAGGAAAAGCTTCCCGCCTTAAACCCCGGCGAGACCCGGCTGGTGCTGCGGAATATGCAAAAAAAGACTGTGAAAGGATGAAAGTATATGTCAATGCTGGTTGCGAAAGCCACCTGCGAACTGCGGGCGGCAGTAGGGCAGGCTATAGAAAAGGCCCAGGCGGCAGGGGAGCTTCCCCAGGCCCAGGCCCCGGAAATCGCTTTGGAGGTGCCCGGCGACCGCGCCCATGGGGACTGGGCCTGTAACGCTGCCATGGCAGGAGCCAGGGCCTTTAAAATGCCTCCTCGGAAGATTGCGGAGGCCATCCAGAAAAACCTGGATCTTTCCGCTACCTGCTTTCAAAGCTGCGAAATTGCGGGGCCTGGGTTCTTAAATTTCACCTATGCCCCCCGGTTTTACGGGGAAGTGCTCCAGGATGTCCACAAGCTGGGCCGGGCTTACGGCAGCAGCGCCATGGGAGAGGGGAAACGGGTGCTGGTGGAGTTTGTTTCCGCCAATCCCACCGGCCCTATGCATATCGGCAATGCCCGGGGCGGCGTGCTGGGAGACGCCCTTGCCGCCACCTTGGAAACCGCAGGCTATCAGGTGGAGCGGGAGTTTTACGTCAATGACGCAGGCAACCAGGTGAACAAGTTTGCCTGCTCCCTGGAGGCCCGATATCTCCAGATATATAAGGGGGAGGACGCGGTGCCCTTCCCAGAGGACGGCTATCAGGGAGAGGACATTAAAGAGCACGCCAGAAGCTTTGCGGAGAAATACAGCGACCAGTATGTGGAAGCGCCGGAAAGCGACAGGCGGCAGGCACTGGTGGACTTCGCCCTGCCTCAGAACATCCAGGGCCTCCATGATGACCTGCTGCGCTACCGGGTGGAATATAATAACTGGTTTAGGGAATCCACCCTCCATGAAAACGGCGCTGTAGGCCGGGTGGTAGAGCTGTTAAAGGAAAAAGGGGCCACCTATGAAAAGGAAGGGGCCGTCTGGTTTAAGGGGGAAGCATACGGCAGCGAGGACTTTGTGCTGGTGCGCGGGAATGGTGTGCCCACCTACGTGGTGCCGGACATCGCCTACCACTATGATAAACTGGTCACCCGGAACTTTGACATAGCCATTGACGTGCTGGGGGCTGACCACCATGGCTACGTGCCCCGGTTAAAGGCTGCCCTCACCGCCTTGGGTGTGGATGCTTCCCGCCTGCAAATTGTGCTGATGCAGATGGTGCGCCTGGTGCGGGACGGGGAGATTGTCAAGGCCAGCAAGCGCAGCGGCAAGGCCATCACCCTGGTAACCCTGCTGGAAGAGGTGCCTGTAGACGCGGCCCGGTTCCTCTTTAACTCTTACGAGCCTAACACCCGCATTGACTTCGATTTAGATTTGGCTGTCCAGCAGGACTCCCAGAATCCTGTATACTATGTGCAGTATGCCCACGCCCGGGTGTGCAGCATTTTGCGGAATCTGGCTGCCGACGGCGTCACCCCCCGGGAATGCGCCCTGGAGGAGTTGGGCCTGCTCACTGCCCCGGAAGAAGCAGAGTTAATCCGCCAGATTTCCGCCTATACAAGCGAGGTGGAGGGAGCGGCAAAGGCCATGGATCCGGCCCGCATCACCCGGTACGTTATGGCTCTGTCCACCCTGTTCCACAAATTCTACAATGCCTGCCGGGTGAAGGGGGATAATCCCGCCCTCACTGCCGCTAGGCTGTACCTCTGCACCGCTTTTAAGCAGGTGCTGGAAAACGGCCTGAGCCTGTTCAAGGTGACGGCTCCTGAAAGCATGTAAATGGTCATGGGATACAGGCTTCCCACGCAAAGCCGTGAAAAAGCGCCGCTTTGCGTCCGGTATCTTGTTTTTCATACCCTGCCCCAGCCAGACTGGCTGGGGTTTTGCCGTCCCGGAAAGTTTATCGTTTGTTAATTTGACTGCCCGCGCAGAATTTGGTATAATAACAAGATAGAGCCTGCTGTCTCAAGCAGGTCCCAGGCAGAAACAGAAAGGTATGAGAATAGATTGGCGAATAATATTCTGACAAAGCTGTTTGGCAATTACAGCAAACGGGAGTTAAAACGTGTACAGCCGCTGGTGAACAAGGTGCTGGGGCTGGAGAATGCCTATAAAGCCATGGATGACGCAGAGCTGAAAGCCCAGACTGGCCTGCTGAAGGAGCGGCTGGGAAAAGGGGAAACCCTGGATGACATCCTCCCAGAAGCCTTTGCCGCCTGCCGGGAGGCCATGGACCGGGTGCTTTCCCTGCGGCTGTTTCCAGTGCAGGTGCAGGGCGGCATTATCCTGCACCAGGGCCGTATTGCGGAAATGAAAACAGGCGAAGGGAAAACCTTCACCCTGGCCCTGCCCGCCTTTTTAAACGCCCTGACAGGCCAGGGGGTTCACATTGTCACTGTAAACGAATATTTGGCAAAATACCAGGGAGAGATGATGGCCCGCGTTTTTAACTTCATGGGCCTTACAGTAGGCCTTGCTTTAACGGGCATGTCCAGCGCGGAGAAGCGGGAGGCTTATGCCTGCGACATCACCTATGCCACCAATAACGAGCTGGGCTTTGACTACCTGCGGGACAACATGGTTATCCGCAAGGAGGATAAAGTGCAGCGGGGCCACCATTACGCCGTTGTGGACGAGGTGGACTCCATCCTCATTGACGAGGCCCGCACCCCCCTGATTATCTCCGGGCATGGTGATGAAGCGGATATCCTTTACCAGCGGGCAAATTCCCTGGCTAAAACCTTGAAGCCTATCCGGGTAAAGGAAACTGACGAAAAGCAGGACAATGACGAGCTGTATAACGAATATGATTATATTATCAACGAGAAGCTCAAAACCTGTTCCCTCACCCGCCGGGGCGTAAAAAAAGCGGAAAACTATTTTGACATTGAAAACCTGACCGACTCTGACAATATCCGCATCCAGCACCATGTAAACCAGGCTATCCGGGCCTGGGGCATTATGCACAAGGATCAGGACTATGTGGTGAAGGATGGCGAGGTGATTATCGTTGACGAATTTACCGGGCGCCTGATGTTCGGGCGGCGGTATAACGAAGGCCTGCACCAGGCCATTGAGGCCAAGGAAGGGGTGGAGGTCGCCCGGGAGAGCAAAACCCTTGCCACTATCACCTTCCAGAACTATTTCCGCCAGTATGAGAAGCTTTCCGGCATGACGGGCACCGCCATGACGGAGCAGGAGGAATTTTCCGAAATATACAGGCTGGACGTGGTGGAAATCCCCACCAACCGCCCTATGATCCGGGAGGACTGCCCGGACGTGGTGTATAAGACTGTGGCGGCCAAGTTCCAGGCCGTGATTGATGACATTGCGAAACATCACGAAAAAGGCCAGCCTGTGCTGGTGGGCACCATCACCATTGAGAAGTCTGAAGAGCTTAGCAAAATGCTGCGCCAGCGGGGCATCAAGCATCAAGTGCTAAACGCCAAGTTCCATGAAAAGGAAGCCCAGATAGTGGCTCAGGCGGGCCGGAAAGGGGCTGTCACCATTGCCACCAACATGGCTGGACGTGGTACGGATATCCTCTTGGGCGGCAACGCAGAATTTATGGCAAAGGCCGAAATGCGTAAAATGGGCTATGCCGAGGAGCTTCTGGTGGAGGCCACCGCCTACAGCCACACCCAGGATGAGGCCATCCTGGAGGCCAGGGAAACATTTGCAAGGCTGAACCAGAAATACAAGGAGGAAATTGCGCCGGAGGCAGAAGAGGTGAAAGCCCTGGGCGGGCTTTACATCATTGGCACAGAGCGCCATGAGTCCCGCCGTATTGACAACCAGCTCCGGGGCCGCGCGGGCCGCCAGGGGGATCCGGGCAAAAGCCGGTTCTATATTTCCCTGGAGGACGATTTAATGCGCCTGTTCGGCGGGGAGCGCCTGTCCGCTATCATGGATAGGATGAAGATTGACGATGACATGCCTATTGAAACGGGCATGGTGTCAAACGCCATTGAAAGCGCCCAGCGCCGGGTGGAAAGCCGGAACTTCGGCATCCGCAAGAACGTGCTGCAATATGACGAGGTGATGAACAGCCAGCGCCAGATTATCTATGGGCAGCGGGATCAGGTGTTGAACGGCGAGGACATGCAGGAGCCTATCCTGAAGATGATAAACGAAGATCTGGAAGAAAAGGTAAAAGCCGCCATGCCGGAGGAAATACAGCGGGATATCTGGGACTTGCCCGGCCTGTGCAAGGACTACGACTGGCTGATACAGGAAGGGGATCTGCGCTATACGCCGGATGAACTGGAAACCCTCCAGCAGGAGGATGTGCTGGAGCTTCTGAAAAAGCGGGCCGCCGACATGTATGCCCAGCGGGAGAAGAAGTTCACGCCCCAGCGGATGCGCATTCTGGAGCGGGTGAAGCTGCTGGAGACAGTTGACGAAAAGTGGATGGATCACATTGACGCCATGGAGCAGTTGCAGGAGGGCATCCGCCTGCGAGCCTATGCCCAGCATGATCCGGTGGTGGAATACCGGCTGGAAGGCTTTGAAATGTTTGATAAAATGATTTCCGCCATCCGGGAGGACACTGCCAAGCTGGTGCTTACCTGGGAGCCAAAGAGCGAGGAAGCGCCGAAGCCCCAGCAGCGCGTTAAGATTATAAGCGCCGGCTTAGCCGGGGACAATACGGTGAAAAAGCAGCCTGTGCGCAAGCAGAAGAAGCCAGGGCGCAACGAGTTGTGCCCCTGCGGTAGCGGTAAAAAGTATAAAAAGTGCTGCGGGCGGGACGAATAAGGAGGAGAAGCCCCATGAAGAAAAAGATAAAAGCGTGGGGGCTTCTGGTGCTGGCAGCCCTGCTGGCCTTCGCCCTGTCCGGATGCGATATCCCGATGCCCGGCTTTGCCGACTATGATGTTTCCGGGTATATCCAGGCCTTGCTTGACAGCAGCTATCACAATTCCCACGACAGCTTCATTGTGGTGGCCCAGACTACAGAGGAGGCTGCCCGGGAAAGCCACGCCACCACCATAGAAAACATGGTGATAAATTTCTGCAATACCTATGGCGTAAATCCCTCGGAAGAGCAGCTTTCCCAGCTTACAGAAATTTTCTCCCAGCTTCTCCAGCACGCCAAGTATACAGTGCGGGAGGAGCAGAAGGTAGATACAGGCTATTATATTGAGGTGGAAGTCACGCCCATTGTGAATTTCAGCGACTGTTCCGCCCAACTGGAGGCCCTGCGCCAGCAGGCCCAGGAGGAGGCCGACGCTCTGAACACGCCCAGCCCCAGCCCGGAGCCAGAGGAGGATGAGGACGGGGATGGAGGGGAAGACGATTGGGGAGAAGAGGAACGGGAAAACGATGAAGAAGAAAGCCCCATTGCCACGCCCAAGCCGGTGACTACCCAGGTAAATCCCCAGGAGCTGTATATGGAAAAGGTGGTGGAATTCTGCCGCCAGCAGGCTGCCGCCATTGACTATGGGGTGGCACGCACCATGTCCCTGGACATCCGCCAGACAAATGAGGGAGAATTGCAGCTTGATTTAAACCAGATTGAAAATATCGACCAAACAATACTGCAATTGACAGCAGGCTGAAGAAAGGATGGCTGCCTTATGGAATTGGAAGCTTTATGCACAAGCACGTTGTTTGATTTGTCCCACACCGCTGCCCGCCCCTTGCTGGAGGGTACGGAATACCCCTGGCAGGCGCTGTCCGGCATTGGCGGCTTTATAAAAGAGCTGGGCGCTTCCCTGCCTGCCGGGGAATATGAGCAGAGGGGAGAGGACGTGTGGGTACACAAAACCGCCGTCATTTTCCCCCAGAACTATATTGCCGGGCCTTGCATTATCGGCCCGGAAACCCAGGTGCGCCCTGGCGCGTTTATCCGGGGAAACGCCTTGGTAGGGGCAGGCTGCGTGGTGGGGAATTCCACGGAGCTGAAAAATGTCATCCTCTTTGACCGGGTTCAGGTGCCCCACTATAACTATGTGGGGGACTCCATCCTGGGATATAAGGCCCACATGGGGGCAGGCTCCATCACCTCCAACGTGAAGTCAGATAAAGCCCTGGTCACCGTCCGGATAGGCCAGAAGCGCATAGAGACAGGCCTGAAAAAGTTTGGTGCCATGCTGGGGGACGGGGTGGAAATCGGCTGCGGCACAGTGCTCAATCCCGGCGCTGTGGTTGGAAAGGAAAGCCGTGTATACCCCCTCTCCTCGGTGCGGGGCTTTGTGCCCAGCCAGAGCATTTATAAAAACCAGGGGGAGGTTGTCCCCCAGCGTTAAAGGATCAGGACGGCTGCACAAGCCATGGAAAGGAGGGAAAGGCAAATGGATATGGTGACAGATTTTCTGGAAACCGGGGTGCTGCCTACAGTATTGCTCCTTGTGCGGGCCATTGTGCCGGTTTTGGCGCTGTACGTGGTGTGGCGCAGCTACACTTCCTTTAAAAAGGGCCAGCGCCGCCGGGATCCGGTGGTCATGCTCTGCGATGAAAGCTCTGGCCTGCGCTTTCCTGTGCTGTACTGGGAAAATTCCATCGGGCGCAGCAAATCCTGCGACATCTGCCTGCCAGACGCCACCATCTCCCGGGACCACGCGGTGCTCATGCGCCGGGAGGAGGGCTGGGTTATCTGCGACACAGGTTCTCATGCCGGGGTGCAGGTAAACGGCAAAAAGGTAAAGGGGCAGAAGCTTTTAAGCATTGGGGACGCTGTCACCCTGGGAGACGTGACCCTCACCCTGTGGAACGCGGACTCCCCGCCGGAAAAGCGCCGCCGCATTTTTACAGGCTTCTCCCGGGAAGCCGCCTCTCCCTTAAAGCTGATGATGACGGCAAGCCTCGTACACCTTTTGATGGCGCTACAGGCCTGCTTTATAGGGGGAAAGGCTGCCCCCATGCAGGCTGTGCCCACCCTGATAGCCATGGCCATAGGCTGGGGGCTGTATGTGTATTCCATTGGCATTCAGCACCGGGTCAGCTTTGAAATAGAAACCATTGCGTATCTCCTTTCCGGCATCGGCATCACCCTTCTTGCCGCCTGCGATATGGACGCCATCAAAACCCAGCTTGCCGCCATGTTCATCGGCGTCCTGCTGTTCTGCTTCCTGATTTGGTTCATGAACGATATGGACAGGGTGGCAAAGTTCCGCCTCTATATCGGGGCCGGGGCCATCCTGCTTTTCATCATCAACCTGGTTTTCGGCAGGGAGCAGTATGGCTCGAAAAACTGGATTTTCATCGGGCCGGTAAGCGTCCAGCCCTCAGAGCTGATAAAAATCGCCTTTATTTTTGTAGGCACTTCCACCCTGGACAGGCTCCAGACCAAAAAGAATATTACGGAATTCCTGGTGTTCACAGGCGTCTGCATGGGATTTTTGGTGCTGATGAAAGACCTGGGCACTGCCGCTATTTTCTTTGCGTGCTTCCTCATCATCGCCTTTATGCGTTCCGGCAGCGTGCGTACCATCGCCCTGGTGCTGACAGGCGCGGGGCTGGGCGTGCTGCTGGCCCTGCAGTTTATGCCCCACATTGTCTCCCGCTTTCAGGGCTGGGGCCATGTGTGGGAGCATATCAACGACCAAATGGGCTATTCCCAAACCCGGACGCTCACCTATATGGCAAGCGGGGGCCTGTTCGGCGTTGGCCTGGGGGATGGGATGCTGGCAGGCTCCGGGGTGTTTGCGGCAGATAGCGACCTGGTTTTCGGCCTGCTCTGCGAGGAACAGGGACTGCTTTTGGGCCTTGTGGTGCTGATGGCTATTGCCATGTTCACCATCTATGCCCGCAGCGATGTCACCCGCAGCCGCTCCACCTTCTTTTCCATTGGAGCCTGCGCTGTGGCGGGAATGCTCCTGTTCCAGACCTGCCTGAACGTGTTCGGCGCAACAGACATCCTGCCCATGACAGGCGTTACCCTGCCTTTTATCAGCGCAGGCGGATCCAGCATGATGAGCGTGTGGGGGCTGATGGCCTTCCTGAAAGCTTCTGACGAGCGCACCTATGCTGCCCGGCGGGCCAGCAAAAACAGCAGCCGTCCAGCGGCGGCCCGGCCCGGGCGCGGCACCGAGGAGTTCGCGCCGCCCCGTCCCAGCCGCACTGCTGAAATGGATACAGGCTATACGCCCCGGCCTGCTCCCCGCCGCAAAAGCGGGGCAGGCAAGCGGTATGCAAGCCCGCCGGCCCGCCACAGCAATCCCAAAAGGCCGCCCCCGCCGCCTGGAGACAGCGGGGATATGGAAGATATCACAAGCTGGAGATAAAGGAATCCCAAGGAGAAAGGGGATGGGTTTTTGAAAACAGTAGGCTTTCGGTCAATTGTTCTCTATATCCTGCTGGCTGTCTTTATAGGCGGGGTGGGATACCTGGTTGCAAACATGTTTTTACATGGCAGGCAGTGGGTTATGCAGCCTTATAACGCCCACCTTTCCGGGCAGATGGGAGACATCAAGGACAGGGACGGGAATCTTCTTGCCACCAGCCAGGACGGCGGGCGGGTTTACAGTGAAAATGACACAGTGCGCCGGGCCTTGCTTCATACTATCGGGGATACGGCGGGTTTTATCGGTACAGGGGTGCAGTCTGTCATGGGGGACAAGCTTACAGGCTATAACTTTATTACAGGGCTGAACGATACGGTCTTTTCCCGCATGGGCAGCGGCCTTACCCTAACAGTCAGCCAGGACGCCTGCACAGCCGCCTATAATGCCATGGCAGGCCGAAACGGCGCGGCAATCCTCTATAATTATGAAAACGGGGATATTCTGTGCAAGGTCAGCGCCCCCACCTTTGACCCCGCCTTTGTGCCCGAGGATATTGAGACAAATGACGCGTATAAGGGCGCTTATCTGGACAAGTCCTTGTCCGCAAGCTTTACCCCGGGCAGTATTTTCAAGATTATCACAGCCGCCGCTGCTATGGAAAAGTGGCCCGATTCCTGGAGCGAACGCACCTACGAGTGCTGGGGCGCGGAAAATATCGGCGGCAGCGATATCACCTGCCTGCACGGGGAGGCCCACGGCTCCCAGGACATGTTTGCCGCCATGGGCAATTCCTGCAATATTTATTTTGCCCATTTGGCAAACGATATCGGTGGCGGGGCCTTGCAGAAGAAAGCAGAGGAAATGGGCTTTAACCAGAGTTTTGACTTTAACGGCGTAAATGTTACAAAAAGCACACTGGATCTCACAGGGGCAAATGCCAATCAGATAGGCTGGGCGGCAGTAGGCCAGTACACAGTGCTGGCAAATCCCTACCACATGATGGCTCTTATGGGGGCTGTGGCCAAGGATGGTTCCTATACCCAGCCCCGCCTGACAGAAGGGGGAGACATCTTTTCCGGGCTGGCGGCATCCGGGGACAGGAAGCTGATGAGCGCGGAAACCGCCCGACAGTTAAAAACCCTGCTGCGCGGCGACGTGGAAAATTACTATGGCGACTGGATGTTCCCCCAGGGCATGGCGGTCTGCGCCAAAACTGGCACAGGCGAAGTGGGGGAGGGCAAAGCCCCTAACTGCTGGATGGTAGGCTTTTGCGACAGCGCCCAGTATCCCTATGCGTTCGCGGTGGTTGTGGAAGAGGGCGAGGGCGGCATTGAGACGGCGGGAGTCCTTGTAAACGCCATGCTCCAGGCCTTGGCTTGAGGAAGGGGGAAGGAAAGTGGAAACCATTACCATCAAGCCCCACCATTTTATGGATATCATCAAGCTGTATGGCGCGGGTATAGAAAACTTTGTGCCGGACAAAAAGCTGGACCACGATTTTTACCGTATCGGCAACCTGGTTTTGGCATGCCACACCCAGCCACTGCTCCTGACAATAGAAGGGGACGATATCTGCACGCCCTGCCGCCAGTACCGAGGCCTCTGCCAGGATGCTCTCGCAAACATCCCCGGCTTTACAGGCAAAAACGAGTATAACCGCGCCCTGGACAGCCGCATCCTTTCCCTGTATGGCTTAAGCGCGGGGCCATATCCGGCAGAGGAGCTGTGCGGGATTCTCTATCAGGGCCGGAAAAAAATCTTCCAGGTGTGGCAAGAGGAGGAAAACGCCCTCACCCAAAGGCGCTTTGATTTATTCACAGCCGGGGCTGAAAAATACCTGGGGTCGTATAAGTAAACGCAGCAAAAAAGCCGTCTAGCGTTGTGCTGGGCGGCTTTTCACTGCTTTGCAGGCTCACCGCCTTTTAGGCCACACATACAGCCCATAGCCAATCAGGCACAGGGAGATAAGGATAGCGCTGCCCGCCGCGCCAATGGCAATGGCGGTGTGGTTTAAAGGCCCTGCCACCATGCTGATAATCAAGGCGCAGGCGTCGGCAAACAATAAAAATTTGAAAAGGCTTTTTTCCGCGTTCATGAGCGTACCTTTGGGTGACAGCCCTGCCAGGCTTGGCACCCTTCCTTTCTTTCTTTCTTTCATATTTCATATCCATTCTAAACGGCTCTCCCAAAGGGCGCTGCTGAAAGCCGCCAGCTTCTCCAAGGTAAGCTGCTCAGCCCGGGCGTTGGGCTGCGCGCCTGCACTGCGCAGGGCTTCTTCCACCAGGGGCTTCGGCGCTCCCAGCGCGGCAGAAACCGCATTTGCCGCTGTTTTCCGCCGCTGGGAAAAGGCTCCCCGGGCCACCCGAAAAAAGAACGCCTTGTCCGGCACCTCCACAGGCGGGCTTGTGCGGATTTCCATGTGCAGCACAGCGGAATCTACCTTAGGCGGCGGCATAAAGCTGCCCCGGCCCACCTCGAACAACAGCTTTGGCCTGCTGTGATACTGCACGCTAACGCTTACCGCCCCGCACTCCCGGCTGCCTGGCAGGGCGCACAGCCGCTGGGCGGCTTCCTTCTGCACCAGCACAGTGAGGGATTTCAGGGGAAGCCCTCCCTCCAGCAGGCCCATAATCACAGGGGAGGTGATATAATAGGGGAGGTTTGCGCATACGCATATAGGCTCCCCGCCGAATTTCTCCTGTATCAGGGCGGCTAAATCCAGCTTCAGCACGTCCCCCTGCACCAGTTCCACGTTCCCGCAGCCCGACAGGGTTTCCTCCAGCACCGGGAAAAGCCGGCTGTCCAGTTCAATGGACACCACTTTTTTAGCCGCCTGGGAAAGCTCCCGGGTGAGCACCCCCACCCCCGGCCCGATTTCCAGCACCCCGGCACATTCCTGCGCCCCGCAGGCCGCCGCCATGCGGGGGCACACGCTGGGGTTTATAAGGAAATTCTGCCCCATAGCCTTGGAAAACCGGAACCCATGGCGGCCCAGCACCTCCCGGAGTACGCCGGGGTCAGCCAAGCTTCCCATAGTATCTTTTTCCATCATGCCTCCTCCAGTTCCACCTTGTATAAGATACGCACACCGTCGTCATAAACCCGGGTGAACAGCCTGTCCAGCGCTTGGGCGTCCACCTGGTAAGAGCTGCTTTCAAAATCGCTATAGAGTACATAGCTTACATGGGTGCTGCTGTAAAAATTTAAAGATTCCGCAGGCTTTTCATACATTTCCCGCACAGCAAACTCCCTGCCGTAATAGGGCAGGCCATGATAAAACAGATAGCTGGGAGAGCCGCACACTACGTTGCGCCCGGCTAAGGCGCAGATTTCGTTGTTGTGCCGGGTGTCGGTAAGCACCACCGCGTCTGGCGGCAGGTTTTCCTCCACATAGGCGCACAGGGACAGGGCGCCGTCCCCATAAATTTCATATTCAGACACCGCCTCCCGGCCCAGGGTCAGCACCGCCGGAAGGATGAGGAAAGCGGTAAGCCCTCCTGCCAAGACATTTCTTGCGCCCCTGCGCCTGATTTTGCACAGCATGTCCCAGAAAAACTCCGCCCCGCAGCAGCACAGCAGGGCATAGCCTACATACAGCAGCTTGTTGTTGTCATAGTCATTGGGTTGAAACTCCACAAATTCAGCAATCAGCCAAATCACCAGAGCCGGCACATACCGGGCAAAGCGATCCTTTTGGCAGGTTATCAGCCCGCAGAAGGCCAGCACGCCTGCAAGCCCCAGGTTTTTCAGGTAAAACCACAGGTAATTGTCCTCCCCGGTCACCCATCCAAAGTGCCCCCGCACAAACTGCCCCGCCCCTGCCTGCCGGAAAGTCCACACGAAAAGCTGGGGAAGGGCCAGCAGGCAGGCGGCAAGTGCCAGTATGCCCCAGGTGCGGGCAATTTCCCAAAGCATCCCCTGCCGCCAGGCAAAAGCCAGCAAAAACCCCAGCAGCACCAGGCACAGCAGTACCACCAGGCTGATAAAAACCAGCAGCCAGGGAGAATCTTCCAAGCCCCGGGTGCGGAGGAGATCCTTTAGCAGGCACATGACAGGCACTCCCGCCACCACCGCGCCCTTTCCCAGCAAAACGGCCCTGTCCAGCAGCCGGAGCCTTTTGCACAAATCCAGCACCAGCCATCCTCCGCACACCAGCGCCAAAGCCAGAAAGGAGTGGGTATGCACCATAGGCAGAGCGCCTGCCAGCACGCCTCCATAGAGAAAAAAACGCTTTTCCCCTTCAAAAACCCCCCGGTATAGCAGGTAGAGGGTGGGGAACAGTATGGCCCAGCCGAACAGGGTGGCCCGCTGGGGAAGCATCATGTCGGCTATCACGTTCACCCAGCGGATATTTTCCGCCACATAGTTTGTAGGCGTTTCATAAAATGCCGTGAAAATCCGGGTGAAATTCTCCTTCCCGCCCCCTAAAAAGTAGAACACCCCCAGCCCGCCGTTGCAGAAAAACAGCAGGAAAGCCGTTGCCGTCTGGGCAGGCGATCCCAGCATCCGGCGGAAAAAGAGATATGCCCCGAAAAAGACCTGGGCGCCTGCCGCGCACATGGGCAAAGCATAACTCAGCCGTAAAGGTGCGCCTAAAAGATAGAGGCTGGAGGAAATGCTGTCGGACAAAAAAGGATAGGAAAGCCGCACGCCGGGCAGCAGGGAATATTCGGGAGGAAAAACCTGCTGGCGGGCAAGGCTGGTGATAAAGCTCAGGTGCATGCTCATGTCCCCGTAGGTGGACTGGCAGCAGTATATCCGGTTGTTTTCAAAACGGAAGGAGTGGAACACTAAAAAAATGAAGAAGCCACAAAAGAGCGGGACAAGTAGCAGGAATTTTTGCCGCCCAAAGGCCCCCAAAGCCTTTGGCAGAGAGGAAAAAGCAGGGAAATTTTTGGCGCGGCTTCCATACAGGCTGGCCCCGGCGCACCCCAAAGCCAGCAGCAGGGCCAGCAGATGGGCAGCAGGGGAAAAGCCAAAGCCAAAGGCAAACAGCGCCGGAAACCATTGGAGCATCAGGCTTCCCGCTACGCTGCCGAAAAGCAGCCGTACCCCGGCGCTTTCCTGGGGCAGCAGGGGAAAGGCCGCAGCCACACCGCAGATCTGGAAAGCTCCGAAAAGCAGTATAGCTGCCAAAGCGCCTTCTAAAGAGCCTTCCATGCCGCCCCCTCCTTTTCCTGTATTTCTTTCATTATACTACCATTTTTCACTGGAAAAGTAAAGTGGGAACAGCCCAAAGAGCATCTGCTTCAAAGATTTTATCCGCTGTAATAGGGGTAAAGGCGGGCTATAAATATGTAAAACCGCGGGAATCCCGCGGCCTTCAAATCCCCTGGCGCAAGCAAGCGTCAGGCCCGTATCTCTTTTTTTATTTTCCCCAGCGCGCCCTTTTCCAGCCGGGAAACCTGGGCCTGGGAAATGCCAACCTCTCCTGCCACCTCCATCTGGGTTTTGCCTTCCAGAAAGCGCAGGGAAAGGATGCGCTTTTCCCGGTCGCTCAAGCCCCGGATAGCCTGCTTGATGGCAATTTCCTCCAGCCAGTCCTGATCGTTGCCGTCGCCTACCTGATCCATAATATAGATGGTGTCGCCTCCGTCGGAAAACACAGGCTCGTACAGGGAAACCGGCTCCACAATGGCCTCCAGGGCCACCACCACATCCTCCCGCTTCATGGAAAGGGCCTGGGATATCTCCTCAATGGTAGGCTCCTTCCCGCCCCGGGCGGTAAGCTGTTCCTTGCACTGAATGGCTTTGTAGGCCGTGTCCCGCATGCTCCGGCTGACCCGCACAGCGTTGTTGTCCCGGAGAAAGCGGCGCACTTCCCCAATAATCATGGGTACCCCATAGGTGGAAAACTGCACCCCTTGGCTCACATCAAAGTGGTCTATGGCCTTCATCAGCCCAATGCACCCCACCTGGAACAGATCATCCGGGTTTTCCCCCCGGTTGCCAAAGCGCTGAATCACGCTTAAAACCAGCCGCAGGTTTCCGGCAATCAGTTTTTCCCGGGCATCCTTGTCCCCGTCATGGCAGCGGATGAGCAGTTCCCGCATTTCATCGCTTTTCAGTACCTTCAGTTTGGACGTGTTCACCCCGCATATTTCCACTTTCCCCTGCATAACGTACCTCCGAAAAAGTTTCTTTCAAAGGTAGTATTTCCCCTTTCCAGCGGATTTATCGCTGCCGCACTTGAAAAATACAGTTTTTCACATGCACAGGCAAAGAGCGCCCCCCTGCCAACTAGGCAGAGGGGCGCTCTTTGCGGGAAAAGGCTTTAGTTGGGAAGCCGGTCTTTTGCCGCCAGCTTATAGCAAAGGGTCATCATGCTGTCGTTCATGTGGACATTTTCCACAATAGCATCCGGGTGCTTCAGCGCGATATCATAATGCCCGAAGTTCCAAAAAGAGCGCATTCCCAACGTATAGAGATAATCGGTTATCTCTTCTACGTTTTCCTGTGGTACGCAGAGAATCGCCATGGAAGGGCAGTGTTCCTGATAGAAAGCGCCAACCTTCCCATAAGGAAGTATCTCCTGCCCGCCAATCTTCTGGCCCACCACCTTGGGGGAGTTGTCGAACACGCCTACAAGCCGGAAGCCCAACTGCTCAAAGGGCATGTGCCCGGCAATAGCCTTCCCCAGGTTGCCCGCACCTATCAGAATACAGGGATATTTATGTTGCAGGCCCAGGATTTCCTCAATGGCAGTGCGCAGTTGGGGTACATGATAGCCATAGCCCTGCTGCCCGAAACCGCCAAAGCAGTTAAAATCCTGCCGCACCTGGGAGGCAGTGAATCCCATTTTTTCCGAAAGCTCCTTGGAAGAAATGCGGGTTACGCCGTTTTTGGAAAGCTCAGTTAAAAAGCGGTAATACCGGGGCAGGCGGCGGATAACGGACATGGAAACTGAATTTTTCTTTTGCAAAGCCAATCCCTCCCCGACGTGTAAAATGAAGTGCCTTATAGGACTTTTTCCAGCCGTTCTTGAATAGCCTTCAAAAATTCCTCTGTGCCCACCTTCTGAATGTTGGGCAGGGTAGACATAGCCGCCAAGTCCCCTGTCATCACGCCGTCCTCAATGGTGTCCAGAGCGGCTTTCTCCAGCTTGTCCGCAAAGTCTGCCAGTCGGCTGTTGCCGTCCAGCTCTCCCCGCTTGCGCAGGGCGCCTGTCCAGGCAAACAGGGTTGCCACAGAGTTTGTAGAGGTAGGCTCGCCCTTTAAATGCTTATAGTAGTGGCGCTGTACTGTGCCGTGGGCCGCCTCATATTCGCAGGTGCCGTCCGGGGCCACCAGCACAGAGGTCATCATGGCAAGGCTGCCAAAGGCTGTGGCCACCATGTCGCTCATCACGTCCCCGTCATAGTTTTTGCAGGCCCAGATATACCCGCCCTCGCTGCGCACCACCCGGGCCACAGCGTCGTCTATGAGAGTGTAGAAGTATTCAATTCCCGCTTCCGCAAATTTCCGGGCATAGTCCTTATCGAAAACCTCCTGGAAAATGTCCTTAAAACGGTGGTCGTATTTCTTGGAGATGGTGTCCTTGGTGGCAAACCATAAGTCCTGCTTGGTGTCCAGGGCAAAGTTAAAGCAGGCCCGGGCAAAGCTTTCAATGCTCCCATCCAGGTTGTGCATTCCCTGCACCACCCCTGCGCTGTCTGCATAGTCGTGGATCAGGTGCTTTTCTTGGGTGCCGTCGGGCTTTGTGATAAGGATTTCCGCCTTCGAGCCTTTCTCCACTAAAGCCTCCGTGTTCTTATACACGTCCCCGTAAGCGTGGCGGGCAATGGTGATAGGCTTTTTCCAGGTGGGAATGTAGGGGGTAATGCCCTTTACTAAAATGGGCGCTCGGAACACGGTGCCGTCCAGGATGGCCCGGATGGTGCCGTTGGGAGACTTCCACATCTCGTGCAGGTTATATTCCGTCATGCGGGCGGCGTTGGGGGTGATGGTGGCGCACTTTACCGCCACGCCATATTTTTTCGTAGCCATGGCAGAGTCCACTGTCACCTGATCCCCGGTCTTGTCCCGGTTCTCCAGGCCCAGATCATAATACTCTGTGTTCAGGTCAATGTAAGGCGTAAGCAGGATATCCTTTATCATCTGCCAGATGATGCGGGTCATTTCGTCGCCGTCCATCTCCACTAAGGGTGTTTTCATCTGTATCTTTTCAAAAGCCATAAGTTTCTCCTTGTCTTTATCTGCACATATTTTTTTGCACATATTTTAAGGGCGTGCCATCTGCATATATTTTTTAAGGACATCCTTCTCAGGCGGCGTTATGTTATCCGGCAGGGCCTCCAGCGGAAAGAAGCGAAGCTCGTCTACTTCTTCCTCCTGCCGCCGCAATGTGCCATGGTATTTCCGGCACAAATATACGGTCATAATAAGATGCACTTCATCGCCGTTTGGATATACATAGTGCTGGTTTTCCCCGGAGAATACGGAGAAAAGTTCCAGTTCGTCCGCCGCCAGCCCGGTTTCCTCCAGAAGCTCCCGCCGGGCTGCATCCTCTGTGCTTTCGCCCAACTCTACAGCGCCGCCCGATATGCCCCAGGTATGGTTGTCTGCCCGTAGCTGGAGCAGGATTTCCCCTTTTTCGTTTTCCACCAGAACGCCTGCGCTGCATAGCTGCACTGGCGCGTGGCCCACATGATCCCGCAGGAATTTCACATAGCCAGTCATATCCTGTTACTTCCTGCCAGCAGTCTTTGTATAGTTCAGCAGCCCGCCTGCCAGCACCATCTGCCGCTGCCGCTCTGTAAGCACAGCAGTAAGCTTATAGGATGTGCCCTTGGTCAGGTTCTCCATGGTAACGTCACAGCCCTTCTGGAGTTCCTCCTTGATATGGGGCAGGCACAAGTCGTCCATCTGGTCGATTTTGTCATAATCCGCTTCGTCTGTAAACTCCAGAGGGATAAGCCCAGCATTTGCCAGGTTCGCGCAGTGGATGCGGGCATAAGACTTTGCCACGACCGCCTTTATCCCCAGGTACAGGGGTACCAGGGCCGCGTGCTCCCGGGAAGAGCCCTGCCCGTAGTTGGAACCAGCAATGATAATGCCGCCCTCCTCCGCCTTGCAGCGCTGGGGGAACTCTTTGTCGCATACCCCGAAGCAGAACTGGGAGAGATAGGGAATATTGGAGCGGTAGGGCAGGATTTTCGAACCCGCGGGCATAATGTGGTCAGTGGTGATATTGTCGCCCACCTTCAAAATGGCCTTTTTCTGAATGGAATCCTCCAAAGGCTTTGCGATGGGGAAGGGCTTGATGTTCGGCCCCCGCTGAATTTCCACCGTCTCCATCAAGGCCTCCTCAATGGGGGGCACAATCATGTTATCGTTTATCAGGAACTCCTTAGGCATCTCAATTTTTTCCCAGCCCCCCAGGGTGCGGGGATCCGTAAACATGCCTGTGAGGGCGGAGGCTGCCGCCGTCTCCGGGCTGACCAGATATACCTGTCCGTCCGCCGTACCGCTGCGGCCTTCAAAATTCCGGTTGAAGGTGCGCAGGGAAACGCCGCCGGAGTTGGGAGACTGCCCCATGCCGATGCAGGGGCCGCAGGCGCACTCCAGCACCCGGGCGCCTGCCGCGATGATATCTGCCAAGGCACCATTTAAAGCCAGCATATTGTACACCTGCTTGGAGCCGCAGCCAATGGTCAGGCTCACATCCGGGTGTACGGTTTTGCCCTTTAAGATGGCGGCTACCCGCATCATGTCCAGATAGGAGGAATTGGTGCAGGAGCCGATGCACACCTGATCCACCTTGATGTCTGCCAGTTCCTCCACAGGCTTCACCGCGTCCGGGCTGTGGGGACAAGCTGCCAGGGGCACAAGGGTGGAAAGGTCGATGGTGAACTCCTCGTCGTATACAGCGTCCGGGTCAGATTTCAGCTCCACCCACTGATCCCCCCGGCCCTGGGCCTCCAGGAATTCCCTTGTAATCTCGTCTGAGGGGAAGATGGAGGTGGTGGCTCCCAGCTCTGTGCCCATGTTGGTGATGGTGGCCCGCTCCGGCACAGTGAGGGTGCTGATGCCCTCCCCGCCGTATTCAATAATTTTGCCCACGCCGCCCTTTACGCTCATCTTCTGCAGCACTGCCAGAATCACGTCTTTGGCGGAAACCCAGGGGGACAGGCGGCCTGTCAGGTTGATTTTCGTCATTTTCGGCATGGAGATATGGTATTCCCCGCCGCCCATGGCCACAGCCACGTCCAGGCCTCCCGCGCCGAAGGCCAGCATACCAATGCCGCCGCCGGTGGGGGTGTGGCTGTCAGAGCCAATCAGGGTTTTGCCGGGAATGCCGAAGCGCTCCAAATGAAGCTGGTGGCAGATGCCGTTGCCGGGCCGGGAGAAATAGATGCCATGCTTCTTGGCAATGGACTGGATAAACCGGTGGTCATCGGCGTTTTCAAAGCCGCTTTGCAAGGTGTTGTGGTCGATGTAGGCCACGCTTTTCTCGGTTTTCACCCGGGGCACGCCCATAGCCTCAAACTCCAGGTACGCCATAGTGCCGGTGGCGTCCTGGGTCAGGGTCTGGTCGATTTTCAGGCCGATATCCGCCCCCGCCTGCATTTCACCGCTGAGGAGGTGCGCCTCCAGAATCTTTTGTGCGATTGTTCTGCCCATACATTTTCTCCTTCCTTGCAGGCAAAAAAAGCCTGCTTTCACAAGATTTCTCTATGCTGACGAAGCCTGCCCCACACTATATAGAGGCGGCCCATATTTTTAGCCATACTCCTATTATCCCTGAAAAGCCTGTCCCTGTCAATGGCAGAAAGACAAATTTTGCAAGTTCTGAAAAAGAAAATTGCAAAAAGCGCGCTTTTCTCAAAAAATCAGCCGCCACATGCCCCTAAAAATGCAGGCAGTTCCCGCCAGACCTGGACAGCCAAATAGGGAAACGGCGCATCCCGCTGTTTTTTTCCTCCAAATGCCCCTTCGCAATACCAAACTGGGAACATCCCAGCATCATGGGAGCCACAGACATCTTTCTCCCAGTCATCTCCGCAGAACCAGACGGCAGAAGCCAGCAGTCTGGCCTTTTTCAAAGCAATTTGAAACAGCATAGGGTCAGGCTTGCGTATGCCGTATTCGCTGGAAGCCAGAACAAAGCGGAATTTATGTAAAGGGAAAAGCTTTTCCAGGCGGTATGTAAGGGCTTGGCCCGACCATCCGATGTTGCTGACAACCCCTGTAGGAATGCCCAGCCTGTCCAGGAAAGCCAGCAGTTCACCTATGTCGGGCATGGGCTTACAGAGGCTGGAATTCTCCATCAGCACACGTTCTATGCCGGAAAGGGGGAGGGCAGGTTCCAACCCTAGAACGTCCAGCACCGTCCGGAGCTGCTGCCACTCATGGGTTTCAAACCCGCCTTTGCGGGCGGCGGACAGGCTGCGGGACGCTGAAAAGCGCTGCCAAAGGCTGTCTGCCACCTGGCATGCCTGCTCGGGTGTAGCCCCGTCTGGATTCTTGTCAATATACTGGAACACGGCCCGCCATCCCCGCAGAAAATCCGGGGACGTTTCCTGCGCCAAAGTGCCGCCGTAGTCAAATAAAATCATTTCCGGTTTTTTCATTTTAGAAAAACGCCAGCTCCTTTAACCCAAAAATGAACAGGAACATGGTAAATACGGACAGCAGGGAGCTGAACACGACAAGCTGTCCGGCCAGCTTGTCGTCGCCCCCCATCTGCTGGGCCATGGTAAAGGAGGATACGGCGATGGGAGAGCCGAACACGGTCAGCAGTACCGCCAGGTGAGCGTCCCTAAAGCCCATCAGAATTGCCAGGGCTATAAACAAGAGGGGATAGGTCACCAGCTTGGCACCCAAAGTAATGCACAAATCCCGCACGCAGCGGCCTGTCTCCCCAAAGCTGAAGGAGGCGCCCAAAATCACGAAGGCCAAAGGCGTGGCGATGATAGACAGGTCTGAAACGGTTTTATACAGCACCGTAGGCAGTGGAATATGGAACACCACGAAAAGGATGCCTGCGGCGGAAGCGATAATCAAGGGGTTTGTGAGGATGCCCACCAGGATTTTCCACAGGCTGGGCTTTTTGCCGTTAAAAGATTCCAGGGAAATGACCGCCAGCATATTGTACAGGGGAATAATGACCGCTATCAGGATGGAGGCAAGCCCTGCGGCAGAGTCCCCAAACAGGGCTGTGCTGATGGGGATGCCGAACAGCACGAAATTGCTGCGGAACATGCCCTGGAGCATAACCCCCCGGCGGGCGTTGTCGTGCTCCAGGAGGATTACCAGGCACAGGGAGATAATGAATTGCAGCAGCACCCCCACCACCGCGAAGAGCAGCAGGCTCATATCAAAGCTGCTGGTAAGATCGGTTTTATAGATGTTGAAAAAAACCAGCAGGGGCAGGAACACTTTGAAAATCATATTGTTGGTCTGCCGCACAGAGGTTTCGTTCATAATTCCCGTCAGCTTAATACAATACCCCACTGCCAGCAGCAGGAACAGGGGCAGCACAATTTCCAGCGCAATGCGCAGGCTTTCCATGGAAACAACTCCTTTTCATATCCCGGTAAAGTTTGGATCTATAGTATATAGTGTAAGTATACCACGAAACTGTCCGGCAGGCAAACCTTTCTTTTCCGGAAAACGCCTGGCTTCCCCGGCTCGGCTTCTCAAAGCAAAACGCAGCGTGCAGGAGGGCTTTCCCGGTACACGCCGCGTTTTCCTTTTGCTCTTGTTTATTCCTCGGTTCCCGGGCTGTAGAATTTTTCGTTGGGCTGTGCGGACTTCCAATGGAAAACGCCCGCAATTTTGCTGCCTGCAAAGCACAGCGCAAAAGAGAGAATCATGGCAAGGCAGGCGTAAAGGGGGCCGTCCGGGGTGGTGAAGCCGGAAAGGGCCGCCGGCAGGAAGGCTGTGAGAAAGCCCCCCAGCATGCCGGCCCAGGCCCCGGCCCGGTTGATACCCTTCCAGTACAGGGACAGCAGGTAGGGCGCCAGGAAGGAGCCGGAGATAATCCCCCAGGAGTAGGACATCATCTCCAGGATAGGGGTGGGGTAGTTGGCGATAACATAGCTGAGCACCACAAAGGCTAGGCACAAGATGCGGGTGAGGGCAGCCAGATTCCTGTCCTCCATTTTTTTTGCAAAGGTGGCCTTCACCAAATCCATGGAGACAGTGGTGCAGGCAGTCAGGGTAATGCTGGAAAGGGTGGAGACAGAGGCGGAAATCAGCAGCACCAGAATCACGCCGATAAGCAGGTTGGGCAGTCCGGCAGAGTCCAGCATCAGGGGCACGATAAAATCCTTGCCCCCCTCGGGCATGGTTTCCCCGAAAAACAGATGGGACAAAGAGCCGATGAAATAGCCGCCCCCCGCCACCAGCAGGGCGAAAAAGGTGGAGATAATGGTGCCCCGCTTTACCTCCTTGCCGTCCCGGATGCCGTAATATTTATGTACCATCTGGGGCAGGCCCCAGGTGCCGAAGCTGGTCATCAGCAGGGTGGAAACCAGGGCCACAGCAGATTTCCCCGGCAGGGGCGCCATTTCGTGGGCTTTCATGTAGTCCGCCATGTTGGAAAGGCCCTGGTTCAGGCCGCCTACCTGGGGGGACAGCACCACCAGCACAATCAGGGCGGTAACGCCAATCATCATCACAAAGCCCTGGACGAAATCCGCTTTCAGGGTAGCCATGTAGCCTCCCAGCACCAGCAGCAGGGCAGAAGCGATGGCAATAATAATCATACATACCTGTTCGTTAATGCCCAGAATAACAGAGCAGACACTTGTAAGCCCCTTATAAACAGAGGCGGAATAGGGGATAAGGAACACAAAAATTACGATGCAGGAGAAAAGCCGTATGGCAGGGCTTTGAAAGCGCTTTTCAAAAAGCTGGGGCATGGATTTGATATCGTGCCGCCGGGTGATTTTCCGGGTACGGTTTGCCAGCACCAGCCAGGCCAGAAGGGAGCCGAAAACTGCGTTCCCAATGCCCACCAGCACGCTCCATAAGCCGTATGACCAGCCGGATCCGCCGGAATAGCCGATGAACATAACAGCGGAAAAATAGGCCGTTCCATAGGACAGGGCGGAAATCCAGGCTCCTGCGCTGCGCCCGCCTACAGTAAAGCCCGCCATATCGCTGCCCTTGCGGGAATAAAGGATTCCAATTGCCAGCATAAAGACGGCGTATACGCCAATCACTAGCCATATAGTCATTTGCTTGTCCATAACATTGCTCCTCCGCCAAACATAACCGCTTTTTTGATTTTATCAATTTAAAGCTTGCAAGCTTTAAATTGATAAAATGTTACCACATTTCCTGGAAAACCGCAAGGAAAATTTTTTGATATTGGGCAGGCAAGGGGGCTTTCATGCGTTTAGAAGAAAAATGGGACATGAAGGGGAAGTTGCGGTGTGTTTTTGGATACTAAAGCCCTGCGCATTCATAGTTTGTTCACAGTTGCGTTTTTCAGGTATACCCACGCAGCCTGCAAAAGCCTATTTTCTTAAGCCTCGCGATATTAAAGGCTGGCTTCCCCTTTCACGATTCCGTTGACGGGAAAAACGGAATTTGGTATAATGCTTACAATAGGGCATGCAAAGAGAATGCAGAATGAAAAATATGGAAGGAAGGAGCGATACCGGGCACAAAAGGCTGCACTAAGGCCTTTTGCGCACACCCTGTATCGTATGGCGATTTAAATGGAATTTGTAATTGTAACGGGCCTTTCTGGCGCTGGCAAAACCAGGGCCATGCACGCCATGGAGGACATTGGCTTTTACTGCGTGGACAATCTCCCGCCGGCAATGATTCCGGTTTTTTATGATTTGTGTGAAAAGTCTGAAGGCCTGGGCCGGGCGGCTGTAGTGACGGATACCCGGGGCGGGGAAATGTTCATGTCCTTTTTTACAGCCACCGAGGCTTTGAAGCGGGACAAAAAGCCTTTCAAAATTTTATTCTTGGATTCTTCCGATCAGGTGCTGGTTCACCGCTTTAAGGAAACCCGCCGCAAGCACCCCCTTTCCGATGACTTGAACGGCTCTTTGGAGCAGGCAGTAAAGCTGGAGCGAGATATGCTTAAACTGGCCAAGGAGAACGCTGATTTTGTCATGGACACCTCAGGATTCTCCCCGGCCCAACTGAAAAACCGCATTGCGGAGCTGTTCTTAAACAGCGCCGGCGACTCCCTCTCTGTACTGTGCATCAGCTTCGGCTTTAAATTTGGCATCCCCATGGAGGCAGATTTGGTGTTCGACGTGCGCTGCCTGCCCAATCCCTTTTACGACGAAAACCTGCGCCCCAAAACAGGCCTTGACCCAGAGGTGCGGGACTACGTAATGGATAAAGAGGAAACCCAGGGCTTTGCCGCCCGGTTTACGGATATGATAGACTACCTTCTGCCCCTGTATGCCCGGGAGGGCAAAAGCCAGCTTGTAATAGCTGTGGGGTGTACCGGCGGGCACCACCGCTCGGTGGCCCTGGCCCAGTATATGTGCGACCATTTGATCTCCAAGGGCGTGAAGGCCAGCGCTGCCCACCGGGATATGCAGAAATTCTGAAAGGGGAAGGTGACGGGCATGGCATGCATATTGGTAGCGGGCCTGCCTGCGTCGGGTAAAAGCACCCTGGCGGCGGCACTTGCGAAAGAGCTTGGTTTTCCCATGTTCTCCAAGGACAGCATGAAGGAGCTGCTCTATGACTCTGTAGGCTTCCAGTGCAGGGCGGAAAAGGTGGCTTTGGGTGTGGGGGCTATGGATATCCTGTATTACTGCGCCGGGCAGGTGCTGTCTCTGGGACAGTCCGTCATACTGGAAAACAACTTTGAAAACGCCAGCAAACCCGGGCTGCAGGCCCTGCTGGAAAAATACGCCTGCTCAGTGGTGACGGTTATGCTCACAGGAGATCCCCATGCCATTTACCGCCGCTTTTTGGAGCGGGACATGTCCCCCGGCCGCCATCGGGGCCATGTGGTGAACACTTGCTACCCAGAGCCGCTGGGAGAGCGCCCGCCTTATGTACCCCTTACCTTTGAGCAGTTTGTAGAAGGATTCCGGGCCAGGGGGATGGATGCCTTCGACGTGGGCGGCCCCCGGGTAACAGTAGATGTGACGGATTTTTCCCTGGTAGACATAAAAGCGATAGCAGAGGAAGTAATATCCCTATTATAACAGGGCAGGCAGGACAAAAAGGGGAGAACCCCTTTGGCAGAGTGTGGGGCAGGGCCTATTGGCCTTGCCTGTAAAGGAGGTGGGACAGGGTATGTCGTTTTCCGGCAAAATCAAGGCAGAACTGTGCAGGATAGAAATAAAGCGCCCCTGCTGCCTGGGAGCAGAGTGCTATGGGGCATGGCTTTTTTCCCGGTGCTTCACCCTGCGGGACAGCGCCTGGGTAACGGAAAGCGCCCCTGCCGCCAGAAGGGCCATGGAGCTTTGCGCCGCCGGGGCCGGGGTGTCTGCCCAGCTAAACTATGCGGTAAGCCGCCGGCAGAAGCCCGCCTACCGGGTCACACTGCCGGAGCTTTCCGCCCGCGCCCAGCTTTTGGAAGCTTTCGGGCACTCCGGGCAGGAAACCAGCCTGCGCATAAACCGCGCCCCTCTGGAGGAGGACTGCTGCGTGCAGGCCTTCCTGCGCGGGGCTTTCCTCACCTGCGGCACTGCTACGGATCCCAACAAGGGTTATCATCTGGAGTTTGCCGTGCCTTATAAGAACCTGGCAAAGGATCTCTACACCCTGCTGGGAGAGATTCCCGCCTTCCGGGCCGTTCCCGCCATTGTGCAGCGCAAGGGGGCCTATGCGGTATATTTAAAGGAGAGCGGGCAGATTGAAAACATGCTGGCCTATTTGGGGGCCTCCGGGGCAGCCATGGAGCTGATGCAGGTGAAAATGTACAAGGAGGCCCGGAACAATATTAACCGCAAGACCAATTTTGAAACAGCCAACATGGACAAGACCTTTTCCGCCTCTGCCCGGCAGACAGCGGCCATTGCCATCATCAATGATACGGTGGGGCTGGACAGCCTGCCTTCCCATTTAGGGGATTTAGCCCGGCTGCGCCTTTCCTATCCGGACATGACCCTCCGGGAACTGGGGGAGCGGCTTCATATCAGCCGCAGCGGGGTGAACCACCGGCTCCAGCGGCTGCTGGAGATAGGGGAAGAGATATTGGAGGAAAGAGGGATGGAGAACATCCTCTAAAACACGCAGAAAGGGGGAAAAACCATGCGCCTGCGGGATGCCATATTACCCCATGGGAATTTTAAGGTAGAGGGCAGCGGCAAGCTGAAAGCCGCGGTATACGGTGGCGCTGCCGCCATGATGCTGGGGATTTTCGGCCTGCTGTATCTTCTGCTGGGCTGGGCAGGCAGCGGCCCGCCGGAGGTGGGGACAGTCACCCTCAGCAGCCTGGATGTGGCGGTACAGCCTTTGCAAAACGAGATATACACCACGGAGAAAGGGGTGCGCCGGGACAAGCGGCGGCTGGTGCCCGGGGAAATCGGGGGAAAGGCCCCTGTGGTGGAATACGACCACTCCATCACCCTGCGCTTTGAGGGGAAAAGCGACAACGGGCCTTTTTATTTCGTGATTTATGACGAAAAGGAGCAGATATACTCGGAGAAAAAGGCAGAATTTGAATGCCCCCAGGAGCCAGGGCGCTACCTGGTGTGCGAGGAAACGTATTGGGGGCAGGAGAAGGATAATATTGGCATGGAGTATTACTTTTGGATAGAGGTTGGCTTGGAGGACATCCACTGATTTTGGCAGGAGGGCGTTTATGGGATTTGCACATCTGCACCTGCACACAGAATATAGCCTTTTGGACGGGGCCTGCCGGATAGAAAAGCTGCTGGATACAGCCCAGGCCATGGGCCACAAGGCGGTAGCCATTACAGACCATGGCTGCATGTACGGCGTGATTGACTTTTACAAAGCGGCAAAAAAGCGGGGGATTAAGCCCATCCTGGGGTGCGAAGTCTATGTGGCCAAGCGCACCCGGTTTGACAAAATCCATGAGCTGGACAGCGAAAACCGCCATCTGGTGCTGCTGTGCGAGAATGAAGCCGGCTACCGCAACTTAATGGCCATGGTGTCCAAAAGCTATGTGGAAGGCTTTTATAACCGCCCCCGGGTAGACTACGATTTGCTGCGGGAATATCACGAGGGCCTTATCGCCCTGTCCGCCTGCGTGTCCGGGGAAATTCCCAGGGCCTTGCTGCGGGGGGACTACCAGGGCGCGAAAGGGGCGGCCCTGGGCCTGCGGGAAATTTTCGGGCCGGAGAATTTTTATCTGGAGCTGCAGGACCATGGCCTTTCCGATGAAAAAGTGGTCAGCCCCGGGCTGATCCGGATTTCCCAGGAGACGGGCATTCCCCTGGTGGTGACAAACGACTGCCATTATATTTCTGCCGGGGACGAGGAGATGCACCGGGTGCTCATGTGCATCCAGACAGGCCGCACTATAAACGAGGAGGGCGGGCTGGAGTTTGGCTCGGGAGAACTGTATTATAAAAGCGAGGAGCAGATGCGGGCTTTGTTCCCGGAATATCCGGAGGCTGCTGACAACACAGTGAAAATCGCCAAGCGCTGTCAGGTGGAGCTGGAATTCGGCAAGACAAAGCTGCCCCGCTTCACCACCCCAGACGGCAGCGAAAACCTAGCCTTTTTCCAGCGCCTGTGCCGGGAAGGCCTTGAGAAGCGCTATGGCCCAAAGCCCGGGGAGGCTTTGGAGCGGCGGCTGCAATATGAGATTGACACCATCTCCCAGATGGGCTATGTGAACTACTATCTCATTGTGTGGGACTTTATCCGGTACGCCAAAAGCGTGGGGATTCCTGTAGGGCCGGGCCGCGGTTCCGGGGCGGGGAGCCTGGCGGCATACTGCACCGGTATCACCAACGTGGATCCTATCCGGTACGGGCTGATTTTCGAGCGGTTTTTAAACCCGGAGCGGGTGAGCATGCCGGACTTTGACATCGACTTCAGCGACGAGCGCCGGGATGAAATCATTGCCTATGTGCTGGATAAGTACGGCGCGGATCACGTGGCCCAGATTGTCACCTTTGGCACCATGGCGGCCCGGGGGGCCATCCGGGACGTGGGCAGGGCCATGGGAATCCCCTATGGCACAGTAGATCAGGTGGCAAAGCTGGTGCCCATGGAGCTGGGCATGACCCTGGATAAAGCCCTGAAAGGCTCCAGGGCCTTTAAGGAAAAATATGATTCAGACAGCCAGGTGCGGGCATTGGTAAATATGGCCCGGAAGGTGGAGGGCATGCCCCGGCACACCAGCACCCACGCGGCGGGCGTGCTTATCACAGACAAGCCTGTGATGGAATATGTGCCCCTGGCGAAAAACGACGACGTGGTAGTGACCCAGTTTACCATGACAGCCATAGAAGAACTGGGGCTTTTGAAAATGGACTTCTTAGGCCTTAGGAACCTTTCTGTCATTGAGAACGCGGAGAAGCTTATCCGCCGCCGGGAGCCGTCTTTTTCCATGGAACGCATTTCCTGGGACGACCGGGAGGTGTTCCGGATGCTGGCGGCAGGGGAATCTGTGGGGGTGTTCCAGTTTGAGTCGGCGGGCATGACGCGGCTGCTGGTGCAGTCCCGGGCAGAGGAGATAGAGGATCTTATCGCCATTATCTCCCTGTACCGCCCGGGGCCTATGCAGTTTATCCCCATGTACCTGGAAAACAGGCGGGATCCGGGCAAAGTGCAATATAAGCATAAGCTTTTAGAGCCTATTCTGGGGGTGACCTTTGGATGCATCATCTACCAGGAGCAGGTGATGCAGATTTTCCGGGATTTGGCGGGCTATTCCCTGGGAAGGGCGGATATTGTGCGCCGGGCCATGTCCAAGAAAAAGCATGATGTGCTGGAGCGGGAGCGGCAGGTGTTCCTCCATGGGCAGCAGGGGGAGGACGGCGCCTGGGAGGTGGAAGGCTGCCTGCGCCGGGGGGTGGACTTAGCCACAGCAGAGGAGCTTTTCAGGGAGATAGAGAACTTTGCCTCTTATGCCTTCAATAAGTCCCACGCGGCCTGCTATGCCATTGTGGCCTATGAAACCGCCTACCTGAAATGCCACTATCCCAAGGAGTATCTGGCGGCGCTGCTTTCTAGTGTCCTGGGCTGGGCCGGGAAGGTGGCGGAGTATACAGAGGAGTGCAGGCGGCTGGGCATCGCGGTGCTGGCCCCCCACGTGAACGAAAGCGACATGGGCTTTGCTGTGACGGAAAAGGGCATCCGCTTCGGGCTTCTGGCTGTGAAGAACCTGGGCCGGGGTGTGATTGCCCGGCTGGTGGAGGAGCGGGAAGCCCGGGGGCCATATACCTCCTTTTATAATTTCTGCCGCCGCATGGCAGGCAAGGACCTGAACCGCCGGGCCATTGAAAGCCTGGTGAAATGCGGGGCCTTAGACGGCCTGGGCAATAACCGCAAGGAAATGCTCCTGGCTGTGGAACATGTGCTGGAGGCCCTGGACAGCGCAAAGCGCCGGAACATTGAGGGGCAGATGGGGTTCTTCGACAACCCCCAGGCAGAGGATGGAGGGGATCCGCCCCTGACGCCAGCGGAGGACTTCTCCCACCTGGATAAGCTGACCATGGAAAAAGAGGTGACAGGGATGTACCTTTCCGGCCACCCTATGGCAGCCTTTTCCGGGCACTATGGCAAAGGGATGTATGCCCGTACCGATCAGGTGCTGCAAAGCGCCCAGGCAGGGGAGGGGGAGGCCCCCTTGTACCAGGATGGGCAGCGGGTGAAGATGCTGGGCATTATCACAGGGGTGCGCCGGAAAAATACCCGTTCCGGGCAGACTATGGCCTTTATCACCCTGGAGGATATGTACGGAGCCATTGTAGCCCTGGTGTTCCCCAAGGTGCTGGAGGGCTGCGGCATATTCCTGCAGGAAGGGGTTATAGTGGAGGCGGCGGGCCGGCTGAGCTTCCAGGAGGAAAAGGAGCCGGAGCTGGTGTGCATGGAACTGTCCCCTCCGCCGGAGGAGGGCGCAAAGCCACCAAGGCCGGGGCGGCAGGGGCTGTATCTCCGGATAGGCTCCCAACAAAGCCCTCTGTACCGTAAGGCCATGCAGTATCTTGCCATTTTTGATGAGGGGCAGACAGAGGTATACCTGCGGTTTGTGGACACAGGGAAGCTTGTGAAGGCTCCGCCACAATACAGGGCTTTTGTGAACCAGCCCCTGCTGCGGGCGCTGGAAAAGCTGCTGGGAGAGGAAAATGTGGTGTACCGCCCGCCTCAAAGAGGAAGCTGAAGGGGATGTCTGAAAAAATGGTACATTTGGGCAAAATCTTCCCGAACCCCCTTGATAAATTTCTGAAATTTGATATAATAGACGTTGATAATATTTGCAAAGAGGGCGAACCAGCTTCGCTTCATTTTGCGTTGGAGGAAGATAGAAATGGGTGCGAAAAGTATTGCAGTATTGACAAGCGGCGGGGATGCCCCCGGCATGAACGCTGCGGTGCGCGCGGTGGTGCGCTCCGCCCTGTCCTTTGATATGAAGGTGTATGGCGTAATGCGCGGCTACAACGGCCTTTTGCATGGGGACGTGAAGGAGATGAGCATGCGCAGCGTCTCCGATATTATGCAGCACGGCGGCACAGCCCTGTTCACTGCCCGCAGCCCGGAGTTCAACACCCCTGAGGGCGTGAAAAAGGCTGCTGATAAATGCCGGGAGATGGGCATTGACGGCGTGGTGGTCATCGGCGGCGACGGCTCTTTCCGGGGCGCGCGGGATCTGACCGGGGAAGGCATTTTGTGCATCGGCGTGCCGGGCACCATTGACAACGATATCGCCTGCACAGATTACACCATTGGCTATGATACCGCCCTGAACACAGCGATGGAAATGATCGACCGCATCCGCGACACCACAGAGTCTCACGACAGGTGCAGCGTGGTGGAGGTTATGGGCCGCCGCTGCGGTGACATTGCCCTGAACACCGGTATTGCTGTAGGCGCTATTGCCACTTTGGTGCCGGAAGTGCCCTTTGATTTTGAGAAGGATATTGTAGAGCGCATGAAGTTTGCCCAGAGCACTGGCAAGAAGCATTTTATTGTGGTGGTTGCCGAGGGCGTAGGCCACACCCAGGAGCTTACAGAGCGCATTCAGGAGGCCACCGGTATTGAAAGCCGGGCCACTATCCTGGGCCATGTGCAGCGGGGCGGTTCCCCCACCCTGCGTGACCGGGTAGTTGCCAGCCGCATGGGGTATCATGCTGTGGAGCTGCTGCATAACGGCATGTCCAACCGGGTGGTTGCCCTGAAGGGCGAGCAGGTTGTAGACTTTGACATTACCGAGGCTTTGAATATGCCCCGCGTCTTTGATGAAACCCTTTACCGGGTGTCTGCCCGGCTGTCCATCTAAATAATTCTATACATATTCGGAAAACCTCCGCCGCTCCTGGCTGGGCGGCGGAGGTTTTCTGTGCTGTGCCGGTCTGTTTCCCTTTTAGAAGGTCCGGCTGTGCTGGAAAGGGGCCATATGGAAGAAAAGCTGCAATATGCCGCTCTCAGCGGGGAGCTGCAGGCGCGCATCCGCCAAGACAGGGAAAATCACTGGGAAAACCCCTGGCAGTGCCGGGAGGAGGCTGCCCTGCGCCGGGATATGGAGCGGGACAAGGCCACCTTGTGGCGGCCTGCCTTTGTGCGGGACTCGGAAAAAATCATGCACCTGCCTCTATATAACCGCTATGCAGATAAAACCCAGGTTTTTTCCTTTTACGAAAATGACGATCTGACCCGCCGGGCGCTGCATGTGCAGCTTGTGTCCCGCATTGCCCGGAATATTGGCGCTGTGCTGGGGCTGAACCTGGATTTAATAGAGGCCATTGCCTTGGGCCACGATTTGGGCCACACTCCTTTCGGGCACGCTGGGGAGCGGTATTTAAGCGAGCTGCTGGAAGAACACACAGGCCGGTACTTCAACCACAACGTACACAGCGTGCGGGTGCTGGAGGGGATTTTCCACCGGAACGTGACCTTGCAGACACTGGACGGCATCCTCTGCCACAATGGAGAGTTTGCCCAGAAGGAATACAGGCCACAGCCTTTGGCAGGCTTTGAACCTTTTGATGAAAGCCTGGAGGCCTGCTGCACCCAAGGGGAGGAAGCTGTCAAAACGCTGGTGCCGGGCACCCTGGAGGGATGCGTGGTGCGGGTGTGCGACATGATTGCCTATTTGGGCAAGGACAGGCAGGACGCTGTGACAGCCCGTATCATCTCTGAGGACACACCCTTTACCACCCAGGCCATTGGCGCACAGAATGCTGCCATTATCAACAACATGACAGTGGATATTCTGGAAAACAGCTATGGGAGGGATTGCCTGCTTTTAAGCCCTCAGACCTATCAGGATTTAAAGACGGCTAAGGCGGAGAACTATGAGAAAATTTACCGGAATGAAAAGCTGAACGAGGCATATGAAACTTCTGTCAGGCCCATGTTCCGGGAGATTTTTGAAAAGCTGCTGGGAGATCTCCAAAAAGGGCAGAAGGCTTCTCCTGTTTTTCAGCATCACATCAGCTTTGTGCAGGAAAAGGTGAAATGGTATGGCGGCCCGGATTACCGGGAGGAGGATCCCTGCCAGATTGTTACAGATTATATTGCCAGCATGACAGACGATTATTTTCTGGCTCTGCACCATTTTCTTTTCCCCAAAAGCTCCCTGGGGATTCGCTATCACTCCTATTTTGCAGATTTGCAGTAAAAAGAGGGATGGCTCCTGCCGTATGCAAGAGCCATCCCTTTAGAAAGGTGATAGTGCGTTTATACACGTGTTACAGCTTTTTCTTTTTGTTCTGCACCATTTCCTCCAACTGCTGGAGGATCTCCATACTTGTCACTTCCTCCAGCAGGGAGGATACCAGACTGGGAATGGAGTCCTGGCTGAACACGGGGCTGCTTTTTACCTGCATAATGGCGTAAGCATCCGCCGTTACGCTGGGGATAAAGGTACGGGCATAGTTCTTAGTGCTCTGCACGAACCCAGCCACCTCAATAGCTTTTTTCTCCAGCATAGAGTTTAAAAGGATGTGGATGGACGCGGGCTTCCAGGTGCGATCAGGTGTCAGCTCAATGATCTCAGAGCGGGAGAGGGGCCTGTTTTCCTTCCACATCAGGTCCATAATCTCGTTTTCAGATTTGGTCAGCTTGAAATAGGACGTTTTTGTGTTTTTCATACGGAGCACCTTCGCTTTCTTAGGAAACAGGAATTTACGATTTAAATAATCATAGTTGATATTGGATAAATTGTCAAGAAACTTTTGGAAAAAAATTCGATTAAACCTAGGTTTTTTTGAAACAGTACGATACAATTTGTAAAATCTCATAGGTTTTTTCCAGAATGTTGAAAGTCCAGTTTGCACTAATTCATATTTTTTACGATTCTTGCGAAAAGAAATCTTGGACATAAGATATAATATATTTGTACTTTTTTCAAACAGAAAGGAACCTGCCAATGGATTTGCTGCTTACCACACTTGCACAGGAACTGCACGTAAAGCCCCAGCATGTACAGGCCGTTGTCTCCCTGCTGGACGAGGGCAACACAGTGCCTTTTATCGCCCGCTACCGCAAAGAACAGCATGGCGCTATGGATGATCAGACCATCCGGCTGCTTTCCGACAGGCTCAGCTACCTGCGGGGGCTGGAGGCCCGGAAAGGGGAGGTGCTCGCCGCCATTGAGGGCCAGGGCAGGCTGACGGAGGAGCTGGCCCAGGCGGTTCGGAAGGCTGGAACCCTGGCGGAAGTAGAGGATTTATACCGTCCCTACAGGCCCAAGCGCCGCACCCGGGCTGGCATTGCCCGGGAAAAAGGCCTGGAGCCTTTGGCCCAGTTGCTGCTTGCCGGGAAGGATGAAAAAGGCAGGCCCCTCTCCCTCCCTGCGGAAGAGCTGTGCGGCCCGTTTATAGATCCGGATAAAGGGGTGGAGACGGCGCAGGAGGCGCTGCAAGGCGCGCGGGACATCCTTGCCGAAGGTTTTTCCGATGATGCAGGCATCCGGCGCAGGCTGCGGGCGCAGTTACAGAAAAATGGCAGCCTCTGCTCTGCCGCCGCCTCAGAAGAAGATACAGTCTACAGGCTCTATTACGATTTTCAGGAGCCGCTGAAAAAGCTGCAGAGCCACCGGGTGCTTGCCATCAACCGGGGGGAGCGGGAGGGTGCCTTGAAGGTACACGTGCAGCCTGGAAGCTGGGACGCGCCAGGGCTTATCCTCCAGGAGGCGGCAAAGCCCCAGCACCCCTATTATGCCCTTTTGCAGGAGACGGCGGAAGATGCCTGGGACAGGCTGGTTTTTCCCTCTTTAGAGCGGGAGGTGCGGTCTGATCTCACAGATATGGCGAACGAGCAGGCCATCCGCACCTTTTCCCTGAACCTGCGGCCCCTGCTGATGCAGCCCCCGGTGAAAAACCAGGTTACCCTGGGCTTTGACCCCGCCTATCGCACAGGCTGCAAGCTGGCTGTAGTGGACGGCACCGGCAAGGTGCTGGAAACAGCGGTGATTTATCCCACCAAGCCCCATAACAAAACAGAGGAAGGCAAGCAGGTACTGCGCAGGCTGTGCGACCGCCACGGCGTTTCCTGCATCGCCATTGGCAACGGCACTGCCAGCCGGGAATCGGAAATCTTTGTCAGTGAGTTCATCAAGGAGTATGGGGGAAAGGTTTCCTATATGGTGGTCAGCGAGGCCGGGGCCTCGGTATATTCTGCCTCCAAGCTGGGGGCGGAAGAGTTCCCGGACTTTGACGTGTCCCTTCGTTCGGCGGTGTCCATTGCCCGCCGCTTGCAGGATCCTCTGGCGGAACTTGTGAAAATTGATCCCAAGGCCATCGGCGTGGGCCAATACCAGCATGATATGCCCCAGGCCCAGCTTTCCCAGGCTTTGGATGGGGTGGTGGAGGACTGTGTAAACGCGGTGGGGGTGGACTTGAACACAGCTTCGCCCTCCCTGCTGAGCCGGGTGGCAGGGGTAAGCGCTGCGGTGGCAAAAAACGTCACCGCTTACCGGGAGGAAAAAGGCAGCTTCCGTACCCGCCGGGAGCTTTTGAAGGTGCCAAAGCTTGGCCCCAAGGCCTTTGAGCAGTGTGCGGGTTTTTTGCGGGTGCCGGAAAGCGAGAACGTGCTGGATCATACAGCGGTTCACCCGGAATCTTACAAGGCAGCGGAAATGCTTCTCAAGCTGTGCGGCTATGGGCTGAAGGATGTGGGCAGCCTTACGGAACTGGACAGCCGGCTGGGGGAATTGGGCCTGGAAAAGGCGGCCCAGGCTTGCGGGGTAGGGGTGCCCACCTTGCGGGACATCTGCGCAGAGCTGCAAAAACCGGGACGGGATCCCCGGGACGAGCTGCCCCCTCCGCTGCTGCGTACAGATGTAATGGGCATGGAAGATTTATCTCCTGGCATGCAGCTTATGGGCACAGTGCGAAACGTGGTAGATTTTGGCGCCTTTGTGGACATCGGCGTGCACCAGGACGGCCTGGTGCATGTCTCCCAGCTTACAGACCGGTTTATCCGCCACCCCTCCGAGGCTGTAGCGGTAGGAGATGTGGTAGAAGTATGGGTGCTGGAGGTGGATGCGGGCCGGGGGCGCATTTCCCTTACCATGAAGCCGCCAAAGGCTAAGGCGTAAGATTTTCGTAAGGAAAAGGCTGTGTTTTTATGGAGGTTTTTCCTGTATGCTTTGGAATAGCCAGGGTATGGCGAATCCACAATAAAAAGGGGAATCTTTATGGAACAGAGAAGGCAGTATATCTGCCCTAAATGCGGCTGCCAGCAGTTTGAAAGCGATCAGTTTCAGGCCACAGGGGGCAATTTTTCCAAGATCTTTGACATACAGAACAAGAAGTTTACCACCATCACCTGCTGCCAGTGCGGATATACTGAGCTGTATAAATCCCAAGGCTCTACTGGCTGGGATATACTGGATTTCCTGATAGGAAATTAAGGCAGGGGATATATGGAGAAAGGGCAGTTCGTGTGAAAAATACAAAGAAAGGAAGGATACCGGGCACAAAAGGCTGATAATTCCTCTCTTTTTGTGCGAATCCTGTATCGCATGGCAATTTTCATGTTTCTCATAAATGCAGCGTACTATGATAAGAACTTTCAGCTTGCCCGGGGGGATATTGAGATAGAAAACGGGCGCATCCGACAGGTGGGGGAGAAGCTTCCCTACACCCAGAAGGATTTGGCTGTAGACTGCCAGGGCTACACCATCGTTCCCGGCTTTGTGGATATCCATATACATGGCTGCAATGGCGCGGACGCCTGTGACGGCACCCGGGAGTCCCTGGATATTATGGCGAAATTCCTCCTCCAGCATGGGGTAACCTCTTTCTGCCCCACCACCATGACCACCGGGGAAGAAGTTATCCAAAAGGCCCTCCTTGCCGCAAAGGAATGTGCCGATAAGCCTTTGGAGGACGGGGCAAGGGTTGTGGGTGTGAACATGGAAGGGCCTTTCATCTCTGTGGAAAAGAAGGGCGCCCAGAAGGCAGAGTACATTGTGCCTCCAGACTTTTCCCTGTTCGAGAAATATTTTGAACGGAGCGGCGGCCTTGTGCGGCTGGTGGACATTGCCCCGGAGCAGCCAGGGGGATATGACTTTGCCCAAAAGGCCAGCAGGCTGTGTACGGTTTCCATTGCCCACACCACAGCAGGCTTTGACGAAGCCAAGACTGCTTTTGACAGCGGCGTTACCCATGCCACCCATCTTTTTAACGCCATGTCCGGCTTGAGCCACCGGGCCCCCGGGGTGGTAGGGGCTGTTTTGGCTGATTCCCGGGTGTGTGCAGAGCTTATCTGCGACGGCATACACATCCATCCGGCTGTCCTGCAAACAGCCTTCCAGGTTTTAGGGAAGCGGGCCATTGTGATAAGCGATTCCATGCGGGCCAACGGCATGCCGGAGGGAGAGCCTTTTGACCTGGGGGGCCAGCAGGTCACAGTGCATGATGGCAAGGCAGTGCTGGCAGACGGCACCATTGCAGGGTCAGTGGCAAACCTCCACCAGGAGGTAAAGAACCTGGTTTCCTGGGGCATTCCCCTGGGGCAGGCCCTGGAGGCCGCCACGCTGTCTCCGGCAAAGGCCATTGGGCTGGAAAAGGAAATCGGCAGCATAGAGCCGGGCAAACGGGCAGACCTGGTGGTTTTAGACAAAGATTTGGAAATCGTGGGGGTATACCACTGAAGCTTCTTCTATAAAAAAGGCTGTGCGCTTGCATGGCCTTTTTTGTTTGGTAACACTTTTTTCCCAGGCTGTATATACTGGTAGGGAAAGCCCGGAAAGCGACGGCGGGCGGGGAAGGAGGATGGATATGCAAAAGCCGTGTTTTCAGAATTCCTGCTTTAAAAACTACCAGTGCAGGTGTATGTGTACGGTATGCTTTGGGCTGGGGATGTCCCTTTCCTGCTTTTGCCCCACAGGACTGACGCTGTTTTTCTGCGCGGTTATCCTGGTAGCGCTGGGTATTTCATTATTACGTCACTGACGGGAGGCGCTTTGGTATGAAAGTAGTGGTATTGGAAAAGCGGAAGGGTTTCTGGGGGTTCTTTTTGCGGAAGATGTACGGAATACGGAAGGTGACGGAAGCTTAGAACCTGTATTCATAATCGAAATTGCCGGATGGGCGAGAATTTTTGGGGCCAAGCAAGGCAAATTTCCGCAGACATGCTGGCGCATGGCAAGAAAATTTGACACAGAGTGGCTCCCAAAAGACCGCTTAGACGGTGGTTACAGGCTGTGAATACAGGTTCTTAAAGCCTTTTTGAACATATCCCTTGCCGGGTGCGCCCCGGCAGGGGATTTTTTGTGTGGGCATATTTGGGGACTACCTGCATACATATGGGAATAGAAAGGCAAAGGAGAGGATACTGTATGCAGGCTAAAACCAAGACTGTGCCCTATGAATTTTTTGACCCCGTATATAGCGGGAGCTGCGAAACGCCGATAGATACGGAGTTTAACCTGCCGGACTACTGCCCGGATATACAAAAGCTCTTGAAGTGCCGGGCAGTGCCGGAGGTATCATCCTACATGATTTCCGGGGACACGCTGACTGTGGACGGCGTGATGGACGTGCGGGTGCTATACCTGGACGGGAAGGGAGACTGCGTGCGCTGTGCGGAGTTCACAAAGGAGTTCACCCAAAGCGTGAAGCTGAAATCGGCGGAAGAAAAGGCGGTTGCCTGTGTGCAGGCCTCTGTCCTGCACATGACCTGCCGGGCGGTAAGCGCCAGACGGGTAGATCTGCACGCGGCCGTTTCCCTGCAGATTCTGGCGGTGGTGCAGAAAAAAGAGCGGGTCACCACAGATTTGGAGGAGGAATCTATTGAGAAGCGGGGCCGCGCGTTCCCAGCCCACCAGGCTGTGAACGCGGTGTGCCACCAGTTCACCATTGAGGATCACCTGCCTCTGAAAAATGGCAAGCCCCCCATTGAGAGCATTCTGCGCCGGGACGTATGCTGCCGGGTAACGGAAAGCCGTCTTTCCGAGGAGCGGCTGACCGTCAGCGGCGTGGCAGACGTGGCGTTCCTGTATGCCTCTGCCATGGACAACACTGTGCTGGAAAAAATGACGGCCTCTGTCGACTTCAGCCAGATCATTGACTGTGCCGGGGCAGAGGAAGGGTGCGTCTGCGATTTGCGGGTGGTTACCGGGGAATGCAGCCTTACGCCCAAGGAGGATGACGTGGGGGAGAATACCGGGGTGAGCGTGGTTGTCAAGGTGTTCCTGCTGGCATTCCTCTATAAGGCCTGCGAGGTGGAGATGATAGATGACGCCTATTCGGTAGACTGCCCCCTGGAACTGCGCTACAGCCAGAGCGCTTTCACCCAGATACACGGCGTGCATACCGAGGTGCTGAAAAAGAAGTGCAGCCTTCAGGTAAGCGGGGAGGAAATTACAAAGGTGCTGGATCTGTGGTGCCAGCAGGACAGCGTGCAGTCTGCCTGCGATAAGGGGAAGCTTACCTACCGGGTGAAATATACCATGTGCCTGCTGTATGGCAATAGCCAGGGCCGCATCCTCTATGTGGAGAAACAGTTTGACCACACCTTCACCACAGAGCTTTCCGATATGGAACCAGGCAAGAGCCAGACAAGCGCCCATACAGATGTGTGGGAATACCGCATTACAGATAAAAACACAGTGGAAATTTCGGCAGAGACTGCGGCCACCACCCTGCTGTACAGTGCCCATACGGTGAAATACCTAGTGAGCGCGGGCAGCGACGAAAACGCCCCTGGCTTTGAAAAGCGGTCGCGCTTCCTGCTCTACTATGCCCAGGCAGGGGAAAAGCTGTGGGACATTGCCAAAAGCCGCCGGGCGCGGCTGGGGGATCTGCGCGCCCAGAACGATCTGTATGAAGATACGGTGCCGGAGGCCCGGGCGCTGATTATCACCAACAAGGGCTGAGAGGAGGGCTGAAGCTTATGGAAGGATTTAACGTTTATAAAGACATACAGGATCGCACAGGCGGGGAAATATACATCGGCGTGGTAGGCCCGGTGCGCACCGGGAAATCCACCTTCATCAAAAAATTCATGGACACAGTGGTGATTCCCAACATCCCTGACGGGCTGCAGCGGGAACGGGCGGTGGATGAGCTGCCCCAGTCAGCGGCGGGGCGTACCATCATGACCACAGAGCCAAAGTTTATCCCGGAACAGGCGGTGCAGGTGCAGATTGACGAGGACGCCATGTTCCATGTGCGCATGATCGACTGCGTGGGATACATTGTGCCCAGCGCCATCGGATACATAGAGGAGGATCAGCCCCGGATGGTGCGCACCCCCTGGTTTGAGGAGGCTATTCCCTTTAACATGGCGGCAGAGCTGGGCACCAAGAAGGTGATTACCGAGCACTCCACCATCGGGCTGGTGATCACCACAGACGGCTCCATCAGCGACATCCCCCGGGAGGAATATGAGGAAGCGGAGGAACGGGTGATCGATGAGCTGTGTCAAACCCAGCGGCCCTTTGTCATGCTTTTAAACTGCGTAGAGCCGGAAACCGCCCATGCCAGGGGCCTTGCCGCCGGGCTTTCGGAAAAGTACGGGGTGCCGGTGCTGCCCGTAAGCTGCGCGGAGATAACCGAGCAGGGCATTAAGGATATCCTCGCAAGCCTTTTGTATCAGTTCCCGGTGCGGGAGGTGGAACTGGAGGTGCCCGGCTGGGTAACAGCCCTGGAGCCTACCCACTGGCTTTACACGTCCCTGCTGGAAACCCTGCGGGGGGTCAGCAAAATCAGCCGCATGTGTGAGGTAAAGGGCCTTCTGGAGGCGGTAAAAACCTGCGAATACGTGCAGCAGGTGGACGTGGGGGCTATAGATTTGGGCAGCGGGCGCAGCAGGGCGCAGCTTAGGCTCAGTTCTGGGCTTTTCTACCGGGTGTTAAGCGAAAAGACAGAGCTGGACATCCAGGACGAATCCCAGCTTCTGTCCACCCTGCTGGAAATGACCCAGATTAAAAAGACCTTCCAGAAATTGCAGCAGGCATATGACGACGTGCTGGAAACGGGCTATGGCATTGTCATGCCAGAGGTGGAGGAGCTTACCCTGGAGGAGCCGCAAATCCTGAAACAGAACGGCAAATATGGTATCCGCCTGAAGGCAACAGCCCCCTCCATCCACATGATGAAAACCCAGATCAATACGGAGATCACACCCATTGTGGGCAGCGAGCAGCAGTCGGAAGAGCTGGTGCTGTATCTCCTAAAAGAATTCGAGGAAAACCCGGTGAAAATCTGGGAGTCCAATATCTTCGGCAAATCCCTGCACTCCCTGGTAAACGAGGGTATGCACAATAAGCTGTACCGCATGCCTGCCGACGCCCGGGAAAAGGTGCGGGAAACTATCGAGCGCATTATCAACGACGGATGCTCAGGCCTTCTGTGCATCATCCTGTAGCCTATGCAGCAGTGGGATGATCTGGAGGAAATTGACCTGCTGGGAGAGGAAGAGGCAGGGGAAGGGGAGGAAGAGCCTTATCAGGCGCCCCAGGCAGGAGGAAGCCTGAGCACAGTGCCCCTGCTGCAGGCACTGGTGTGCGTGCTGGCCTTTATAGGGCTTCTATATTTGCGGCATACCGGGCACCCGGCCTATGGGGAAATCCGGGAGCAATACCGCCGGGAAGCGGCCCAGGAAATGGAACTGCCCCGCTGGGAAGGGGGCGCGCCTATCCGCAGTGCGACCCCTGCTCCCACAGAAAGCCCGGCAGTCCTGCCAGAGGCGGAGGCCCAAAGGCTGTGAGCTTCCAGGCAAGGCTTTGGGGCTGCCAGGTTGAGGCGAGGGTTTCCTGCTTTATGCTGGGGGCCTTCGCCTGCCTGTTTATGGGGCGGCAGGCCCCTGCTGTGCTGCTGGCTATGATTTTCCACGAAGGGGGGCATTTGCTGGCCATGGCGGCCCTGGGCGCTGCCCCCCGGCAGATAACGCTTTCCGCCATGGGATGCCGTATGGTGCTACCAGATGGGGCAGGGCTTAGGGGGCTGGCAGGCGCTGCGGTTTCCCTGGCAGGGCCTGCCGCAAACCTTATGGGGTTTCTTTTCTGCCTGCTGGCACACGCTCAAACAGCGCCCTTCGCCCTGGCAAGCCTATCCCTTGGGGCTTTGCACCTGCTGCCCATTGAGCCTTTGGACGGGGGGCTGGCCCTGCGCCGCCTGCTGGAAACCCGCCTTTCCCCAGGCCGGGCGGAGCGGGTGTGCCGTTTTGCCGCCGCCGCGCTGCTGCTTCCCCTGTGGGTGCTGGGCTTCTGGGTTTTGCTGCGCACCCGGTATAACTACACCCTTCTGGCCCTTGCCCTGTATCTTATGCTCTATCTGGTGCTGGGGAAGGATTATAGCTAAATCTGCCATGGAAAAAGGAATGCGCATAAGCAGAACCCCCGCCGGGAAAAGGCGGGGGCTGCTTTATGCAATTTCAGTTTGGTTTAAACCGGCGTTCCTCCTTGGAACTTTCTGCCGGCGTGCGCCGCAGGCTGTACTTGCGGAAGGTGATGAGGAAAGCCAGGACAAACAGGGAGACGCTCAAGCTGGAAAGCTGGATGGAGGCAGGTGCCTCTCCTGTATAAGTGCGGCCCAGGGGCATCAGGGCCAGGTTTGAAAAGCAGTAGGTTACAGTCAGCACCACCGCCAGTCCGCCGGAGACAAAGGCCCGTTTAGCCGCACCCTCCTCGTCTACCCCGGCAAAAAGCTTGCACAGGTAAAACAGGCTTAACAGCAAGGCGGCGCAGCTTATGACGGAGAAGAAGTTTTCCACAAAAGAGGAGGACTTGGCGTAAAACACATAAGCCAGTATCAGGTTCAGAATGCCCCAGGCCACTGCTACCAGATACAGCAGGGGAACCCGCTCCAGGTTCCGCTTCCCGACGAAGAAACCTGCCGCCATATAAAGCTGGACGAAGCCGAAGAGGAGGGATGCCAGCAAATAGGCCGCGTGAATCATCCACTGGTTGGAGAATTCGTAAACAGCCATACCGGTTTGCGGGGCGCGCAGATACACGGTAAGCTGCAAAACCCCGGATACAATCAGCACCAGCCCGGAGAAAATGGCGGCGCATCCTGCCAGAGCGTTGCGCCGGGGCACATAAGGCCCGAAATACCGCCGGGATTTAAAGCACATCACGCCGGAAAGCAGCGCCGCCAGCAGGGGCAAACCCAGGCTGCAAAAGGCCACCACGCCGCCATCGGTATAAAATCCTGTGGTATAGTCGTAAAAATACAGCATCTGCACCACGCGCAGCACAACCCCCGCGCCAAATCCCACACAGAGCACCTTTAAAGCATTGCCAACATTCATGCGATAAACCTCTTTGTTTTTAAATTGCACCCTGCCAGGGCGCTATCTTGCGCTGCCAGCCCTCTATAAAAGTGGCAGGCAGGTTGAGGCTATTATATCACTTTTCTCCAGATGGTACAAGCATAATCCGCCCTTCGCCGCCATAGCTTTTATAGGAAGGGGACGGGCCTACCGCTCTCCCAGAGGTTTATAAGCCTGCCGCACAGGAAGCGCCCGGTAGGCGGGGCGCATAATCCGCCCGCCGGTGGTCAGCTCCTCAATGCGATGGGCGCACCACCCGGCAATGCGGGACACAGCAAACATAGGGGTGAACAAATCCTCCGGTATGCCCAGCATTTCATACACCAGGCCGGAATAGAAGTCCACATTGGCGCAGATGACCTTTTCTTTTTTCGTCACGTTATAGAACACCTGAGGGGAGAGCCTTTCAATCAGCTCGTAAAGGGCCAGCTTTTTGTCAAAGCCTTTTTCCTTTGCCAGCCCCCTGGCCTTTTCCTTGAGGATAACGGCTCGGGGATCGGACAAGGTGTAAATGGCATGGCCCATGCCGTAGATAAGGCCGCTGCCATCGGCAGCCTCCCCGCGCAGAATCTTTTCCAGATAGCGGCACACTTCCTCCTCGTCGGCCCAGTCCTTCACATGCGCCATAATATCGTCCATCATCATGCGCACCCGGTGGTTGGCGCCGCCATGGCGAAATCCTTTTAAAGAGCCAACTGCCGCGCCGATGGCGGAATAAATGTCCGTCCCGGCAGAGGTAAGCACCCGGGTGGTAAAGGTAGAGTTGTTGCCGCCGCCATGCTCGGCGTGGAGCACCATGCACAAATCCAGCAGCCGGGCCTCTTCCCGGGTGAAAGCCTTATCCGGGCGCAGGGCATTTAAAATGGCTTCGGCAGTGCAGTGGCCCGGCTCGTAGGGGTGGAAAAACATGCTTTCCCGGTCAAAATGGCGGCGTTTCACCTGATAAGCATAGGACATAATGGAGGGCATACGGGCAATCAGGGCAATGCTCTGGCGCATGTTGTTCTCCAGGGACTGATCGTCCGGGTTGTCATCGTAAGAGTACAGGGCCAGCACAGAGCGGGCCAGTTTGTTCATGATGTTCTTGGAGGGGGCTTTGATAATCATGTCCTCCGGGAAATATTCCGGCAGCTCCCGGTTGTCATAGAGCAGGCCGCACATGCGGTCAAACTGCTTCTTTGTGGGAAGCTTTCCGAAAATCAGCAGCCAGGCCACCTCCTCAAAGCCAAAGCGATCCTCCTGCTCGCAGCCTGCCGCAATGTCCTCCACGCTGATGCCCCGGTACGTAAGCCGCCCCTTATCGGGCACCTTGTCTCCGTCATCAATAAGATAGCCATGGACATTGCACACATGGGTCAGCCCGGCCATCACACCAGTGCCGTCCTCATTGCGCAGGCCGCGCTTCACCCGGTGCCGGGTGTATTCCTCCTTTGAAATGGTGTTGTTGCGGCGGTATTCCTCGCACAGCTCCTGCATAGCTGTTTTGCTGTTTATCTCCTGCATCCAAAACCTCTCCTTCCACAGCTCGTTTCCTGTACCTGTTGTCCTCCTATTCTAACGTGAACCGGGAGGGAAGTCAACTGCTTTTGCAATTTGAAACTGCTTAGTATGCAAATTTTATAGGAATTTCCGAATTTGACAAGGGGTAACCCGTATATTTTGAAGGATTTCCTATCGAAAAGTGTAAAATAAAAGGAGCGTGCCGTTATGAAAGGTTCCCACAGGCCAGGCATCGGCCTTGTGCTGGTGTTCCTGCTGCTATACGTTGTATACACCTTTGCGCCTGCCCTGCTGTATAATATGGCAGAAAGAAAAGCGGGCGCGCTTTCTCCTGCGGATAGTGCGCCCGTTCCGTCTCCCAGCCCGGAAGCAGAAAGCGCGCCTCCTGTTCCTGCGGAAAGCCTGCTGCCAAATTTTTTAGAGGGCGCCGTCTTGCCCGGCAGGGAAGAGGAAGAAAGCTTCACCCTGTATGATGTAGCGACGGAACAGGTGTTTACCGTGCCTGCGGAGGACTTCTTGGCGGCGGCAGTTGCCTGCGAGATGGATCTTTCCAGCCCGCCGGAAGCCCTGAAAGCCCAA
Organism: Neglectibacter sp. X58; assembly: GCF_009936035.1. Taxonomy (GTDB): domain Bacteria; phylum Bacillota; class Clostridia; order Oscillospirales; family Acutalibacteraceae; genus Acutalibacter. Next base: position 195,789 of record NZ_QWEO01000001.1, read on the forward strand.
GCTGTGGCGGCCTACACCTACTATACCCGCCAGAAGGGCAGCGGGCAGGTAAAAGGGGCAGACTTTGCCTGCGACAGCGAAAACTGGCTGGTCTATGTGCCCCAAAGCGCCATGCAGGAGAGGTGGGGGGAGGATTACGAAGCAAACCTCTCCCTGCTCCAGGACATTGTGGGAGAGGTGCGGGGGCAGATGCTCACCTGGCAGGGAAAGCCTGCCCTCACAACGTATTTTGCCATTTCCTCCGGCAGTACGGAAGCGGCGGCCAATGTGTGGGATCCCGGTGCGGCGGAATCCTGCCCCTATCTCCAGCCTGTGGCAAGCCCCGGCGACCAGCTTAGCGACGGCTATTACAGCACCAGCTCTTTCACGGTGGAGCAGTTCCAGGAAGCGGCCCTGGGCTACTTTGCAGAAGCGGCGCTGGACTTTTCCGGCCCAGCGGAGAACTGGATCTCGGACTTTGAATATACCGCCTCTGGCACAGTTAAAACAGCCCTGCTGGGAGGCGTGAAAGTGTCCGGCGGGGATTTGCGCAGCGCCTTTTCCCTGCGCAGCGCCTGTTTCTCCCTGTCTGCCGGGGAGGATGGCTTCACCTTTACTGTTCGGGGCTGGGGCCATGGGGTGGGCATGAGCCAGGCGGGAGCCGTGTTCCTGGCAAAGCAGGGCGCGGGCTACAAAGAGATACTGGCACACTATTACCCCGGCACCGTCCTCACTTCTCCGGCCTGATATGCACGTCCATCTGAGGAAAGGGGATTTCCACCCCAGCCTTGTCAAAGGCCTCCTTCACTTTTTCCTGCATGGAATAAAATAAGTTCCAATATTCCTCCTGTTTGCACCACACCTTCATCACCAGGGTGACAGCACTTTCCTGCCACTGGCCCACCGCGATAATCGGGGCCGGATCCGGCAGCACCCGGGAATCCCTTCCGGCAAGCTCCTCCAGCAAAGACTTGGCAAGGGCTAAATCCGCCTGATAGGAGATGCCATAGCTTAAATCCAGCCTGCGGGTGCCGTTGCTGGTAAAGTTCACCACAATGCTGCTGGTCATCTTGGAGTTTGGCACCACCACCTCCTTGTTGTCAAAGGTAGCCAGGATGGTGTACAGCACATCAATGCGCTTGACAGTGCCTTCGTGGCTCTCAAAGGAAAGGTAGTCCCCCATTTTGAAAGGACGGGTAAAAATAATCTGCATGCCGCTGACAAAGTTTGAAAGGCTTCCCTGCAGGGCAAAGCTGGCGGTCAGTCCGGCGGCGCCCAGGGCGGCAATCAGGGAGGTGATGTCCACCTGAAGCTGGGCCACCGCGCTGACCCCTGCCACCAGCAGCACCAGCCCTTTCACCACAGACCCGGTAAAGCTTGCAGCCAGGGGATCCATAGGGCCTTTTGCCATAGCTTTTTTCGTCAGCTTTCCCGCAAGCCGGGCCAGCCACCAGCCGCACAGCAGGATAAGCGCTGCTGCCAGCAGGTTCCATGCAAAGCCTGTGGCCCAGCTCCCAAGCCTGCTGGAAAAATCTTCCCATGCCATTTTCATGTTCCATGCGGCATCCATAAAAAATCGCCATACGATACAGGCCGCGCACAAAAAGGACTGAAGCCCCTGCGCCTGGTATCGTTCCTTTCTTCATGTTTTGGTTTGTTTATGCCCCGGCCTTTTGGTGCAGAAACGCCGCCAGCAGCCCGTTTGCCAAGGAGGAAGGGGAGGAGCCGTTTAAAATCAGGTCGGCCCGCCACTTGGTGGGTTCAATATACTGCTGGTGGCGGTAGCGCACCATGTCCAGGTACACCCCGGCAATCTCCTCGAAAGAAAGCCCCCGCTCCGCCATATTCCGGCGCAGCCGACGCACAATGCGCTCGTCAGCCTGGCAGTCAATAAATATTTTCAAATCAAGCTGTTCATACAGCCAGTCATACCATAAGGCGAAAAGCCCTTCCACCAGCACAAGCTGGAAATCCTCCTTCATGGCCTGGGACAAATCCTCCCGGAGCTTGCCGGCATAGATGGTTTCCGGACAGTTGTCATCATAATATATGTTTCCAGTAACAGGGGCTGCAGCCTTGGGACGCACGCTGTCAGGCTTAAAGTATTCGTCCATGTGGAACACCTTCACCCGCAGATCCCCCAGTTCTCCCTCCAGCCACCGGGCCAGGGTGGATTTCCCGCTGGCAGTGCCTCCGCTGATACCGACTACATAAGGCCGTTTCATGCAGATCTCTCCTTGTGAAAATACTTTCTCCCATTGTATCACAGGGGGCGGCAGTTTGCAATCCATAAAGAAAGACAGGCTACCCGCTGCTGGGCCGCCTGTCCTTTTCGTATGTTTTGCCTGCTCCTGAAAGGGATGTGGAAGGAGCAGCTTTTCCGGTTCTTTCGTTCGTGTTTACGGCTCCAGAAAATATACGGGGCCTTGAGGGTTATCCGGGGAATCTCCCAGCAGGGCGGCTTCTAAATCCCCAAAGCTGTAGCCCATTTCCTCCCATTTAGTGAGCAGTTCGTCCAGGATTTCCCCGTTGGTGCGGGAAGTGCTGTGCAGCAGCACCACAGCCCCCGGGTGCACCCGGGGCAGCAGCTTCTGGAAGGCTTCCTCCCGGGAGGGCTGGTCGTTTTCATACCAGTCCACATAGGCGAGGCTCCAGAACACGGTGTGATACCCCAGGGCCTTTGCCATTTCCAGATTGCTTTCGCAGAATTTCCCTTGGGGCGGACGGTAGAGCCTTGGCATTTCCTCCCCTGTAATATCCTTATAGAGAGCGGCGTTTTTTTCCAGCTCCTCCCGGAAAGCGCTTTCCTCCGCAATGGCGGACATGTCCGGATGGCTGTAGGTATGGTTGCCAATGGTGTGGCCCTCCTCCGCCATGCGCCGCACTAAGTCCGGCTGGGTTTCAAAATAATTCCCCACCAGGAAAAAGGTGGCCTTCACTCCATGCTTTTTCAAAGCGTCCAGGATGGGGGAGGTGTTGCCGTTTTCAAAGCCCGCGTCAAAGGTGATATACAGCACCTTCTCCTCTGTGGGCATACAGTACAGGCTGTCATATTCCCCCAGGAAATCGCTGCCCGCGTTGCCCACAGGCGGCTCCCCCTCCTGCTGGAAGCTCAGCCCCCAGTTGGTGATTTCCCCGGATGCCGCCGCCGACGCGAACACCGCCCCGCCGTTTTTCTTTGCCGCCCACAGCACCAAAGCGCACACCCCGGCTATCGCCAGCAGGGATAAGAGCGGCGCCCATATCCGTTTCATCACATTTTCCATGCGTTCCATAGCTTTCTCCTCTCTTTCCGCTGCCTCCGTCTGCAAAAACGCCCGGCCAGGAGGATATGCGGAGGATAGCCCTGGAGCTTTGGACAGTATTCCGCCTGGGGCACTTGCAATGGGGGACAAAATACTGTATGATTTTTGTAAGGTTTTCATGCCATGGTTTTTAAGGTTTCCCTCTTAGACTGAAAGCGGAAACTGGAACTATTTCGTGAAAATGACCATTTTGCGCCGGAAAGGGGCCGTGTTTTGATGGAAGCCATGGAAAACAAGAATATACTGGTGGTAGATGATGACAGGGAAATTGTACGGGCTATTGCCCTGAACCTGGAAAGCGAGGGCTACACTGTATTAAAGGCCTATAACGGCATGGACGCCCTGGACATCGCCCTGACAAGGGAAGTTCATCTCATTATCATAGACGTGATGATGCCAAAGCTGGACGGTCTTTCCGCCATTATGAAAATACGGGAGCGGAAAAACCTGCCCATCATTGTGCTCTCCGCCAAAAGCGAAAACAGCGACAAGGTTATAGGGCTTTCCATGGGGGCGGACGACTATGTGACGAAGCCCTTCAACCCTATGGAGCTGACAGCCCGGGTGAAGTCCCAGCTCCGCCGGTACACCAGTTTGGGGGACATTCATTCCAGCAGCGAGAATACCATTATAAACGGCAGGCTTTGCTTTAATCTGGACGAGCACGTGCTGTATGCGGACGGGGATCCCATCAAGCTGACAGCCACGGAAACGAAAATTGTAGAGCTTCTCATGCGCAATCCCGGGCGCATTTTCCCTGCTGAGGAGATATATAGCAAAATCTGGAACGAATCTGCCTATTCCACAGAGAATACGGTTATGGTACACATCCGGCGCATCCGGGAGAAAATCGAAATAAACCCGTCGGATCCAGAATATTTAAAGGTGGTATGGGGCATTGGCTACAAAATCGAAAAGCATTGATGGAAACATTTTCAAAGGGCTTATTTCCTGGCTGTGCCTGCTTGCGCTGCTGTGCGGGCTGTGCCTTGCGGTAGTCCTTTCCATTATCGTGCTGGCAAACCCGGACTTGCAAACTCGGGCGGCGGAAAACCTGCAGGAATTTGCCGGAAGCGGCAGCCCCTACTATAGCGGTGCCGTTATAGAGGGCACAGAAGGGGATTTCGAAGAGGACAATACGCTTTGGGCTGCTGCTATGGATGCCCAAAAGCAGCATGAGGAGCTTATATACACGCGCACTGTGCAGATTGTCTGCGCCCTAGCCATACTGATCACAGCCCTGGTGCTGGTATTTGCTTTCCGGCGGGACAGGCGGCAGTTTGAGGCGCTGATGGCAAAGGGGATGGGGAAACTGTGGGTGGAGATTAAATGCCTGCTTTTGGGAGCCATCCTGTTTTCTGGCATGTTGTTTCTGACGGAGGATGGACTGGTTTTCTCCCTGTGCCTGTGGGTAATCAGCCTATATCAACTGTGCATGGATATTGGATACAACAGGCAGTTTTTCCGGCACAACATCATCCATTCTGTTTTGAAATGGCTTAATTCTTATAAGAGCATGACTACCTTTGAGCACCGCAGCCTGCGCCGGCTGTTTTCCACCCTGGGAGTGATTGCCGGAATCCTGGGGATGGCGGCAGTGGTGCTGATATGGGCGCCTAACCATCTCTACCATGCGGCGGGGCCTGTGCTTGGCTCGGTGATGGTGAGCATTGTGGTCTTTACCATTACCGGGGTGGTGGGCACAATCGTCTGGTATGTGCTGGGGCTTAAACGCGACCTGCAGGACTGGAACGCCCTGATGGCCCAGATTACGGAAATGTACGGCGGCAACCTGAACGCGGTGAATCACGTGCCGCCCACCTCCAACCTCTACGACTGCGCCATGCAGCTTAATATGATCCGTACCGGCATAGAAAAGGCCGTAGAGGAGGGCACTAAGGCAGACCGCACGAAGGTAGAGCTTATCACAAACGTATCCCATGACATTAAAACGCCTCTCACCTCCATCATCAGTTACATTGAGCTGCTGAAAAAAGAGCCGGATCTGCCGGATCATGTAATGGACTATATCAGCACTATTTCCCGCAAGGCGGAAAGGCTGAGCAGCATTGTGCAGGACGTGTTCGAGGTGTCTAAGGCCGCCACAGGGAATATTACCCTAAATATGGAGGACTTGGACATTGGGAAGCTCCTGCAGCAGACCTTCGGGGAAATGGACGAAACCCTGCGCAATTCCCAGCTTATCTGGCGCATAGATATCCCTGATGTTCCCATGCTGGTTCACGCCGACGGGCAGCGGCTGTACCGGGTGTTCCAAAACCTTATCCGCAACTGCGACCAGTATGCCCTGGAAGGTTCAAGGGCTTATGTGTCCCTGTCCAGCCAAAACAGCTGTGCGGTAGTGAGCATCCGCAACGTTTCCCGCAATGAGATTACTATGGACAGCGAGGATCTCACCGCCCGGTTTGTCAGGGGAGATCAGAACCGCACCACTGAGGGCAGCGGCCTGGGGCTGTCCATTGCCAAAAGCTTTACAGAGGCTTGCGGAGGCCAGTTTTCTGTGCGCACAGACGGGGATCTCTTTATTGCCACTGTGCAGTTTGTACAGATAAACAGAGCGCCTGTTCCTAGCGCTCCTTTGCCGCCCCCGCCCCAGGAGGCTCCTCTGCCTCCCGCCGGGTATGCGGCTCCCAGGGGATGAAAATCTCCCCCGGCGGGCGGGACTTGCAGCCGTTAAAGATGTATGCGTTTCCAAAGGTAAAAAGCCGCTGCCCTTTAAAAGCAGCGGCTTATTTGTCTACTGAAAACCACTCGCTAGGCGAGTGGTTCAAAAGAAGGCTTCTGCCGATGATGTAGAAAGGAAAACGCCCCAAAAGCCATGGAGGAAATGGGGACAACGGAAAAGGGGCGGACAGTAGAAAAACGGTAAAGGAAAAAGAGAGTGGATAGGAAAGAAGGAAAGAAAATAGGAAATTGAAACAAACAAAATACAAAAGTAACCAAAAGAAGGGATAAAGAAAAGCATCAAAACAGAGGCAAAGGATAAGGAACGCTCAGAAGTAGAAGAAGGAAGAAAAAATATGTTTTTAGAGGAGAGCACCTATGCAAGTGACAGAACGTACCAACGCGACGTGACGCGTGGCTAGCAGCATAGGGTTTATACCCGCATATGAAATACCCCCGGCTCCGCCGGGGGATTTTTATTTGTTCATGTAAGAACCACTCCCGGGCGGCGGTTTATACAAGAAATCCAGTGTCAATGCGGCATTGGACTACGGCATCGGGCAATTTATACCCACAAAAAATCCCCCGGCGTGCCGGGAGATTTTTAATTTTATCAAGCAAGTCATTTTCCCTCTGGGGCAGGGGAAGCTGGCAGCAAATATTCCAGTGAATACGTTTCAAAGGCCTGGGTAAAGGCGGGATTGCCAGTGTTCTTAACTTCGTTCAAATACCCATGGGTGTCCAGGGAAGAATCTTTAATCTGAATAACAGTGACAGCAATATTGGAGCAGTGATCGGAAACACGTTCGTAGTTTGTCAGCAGATCCGTAAGCACAAAGCCCAGCTCAATAGTGCAGCGGCCCTCCTGCAGCCGGCGGATATGCCGGTTTTTCAGTTCCAGCTTCAGCCCGTCAATGACCTGCTCCAAAGGCTCTACCTTGGCAGCGATGACAGGATCGTTTTCCTCAAAGGCTTCCACAGTCAGGTTCAGGATGGTGAGGATAGCCCGGGTGATAACCTGAAGCTCCTCCTGGGCTTTGTCGGAAAACTGGATGTCCTTGTCGTGTATTTCATTTGCCACCCGGAGGATGTTCACCGCATGGTCGCCAATGCGCTCGAAATCACCGATAGCATGGAGAAGCTGGGATACGTCATGGCTGTCCTTAGGAGAGAGATCCTTGCTGCTCAGCCTTACTAAGAAGGTGCCCAGCTTATCCTCATAGAGGTCGATTTCCTCCTCCTGCTGGGTAATGGAGTCGGCCACTTTCTGGTCGAATTTGCTGAGGATGGAGATAGCGTTTGCCATGGAGTCCCGGGCGGCCTTTGCCATGTGTATAGACAGGTTGCGGCATTCCGCGATGGCAAAGCCGGGGGAGAGCAGCAGGCGCTCGTCCAGCAGTTCTTCCTTGGTGCTCTGCTCCCGGATGGTGATTTTTGCCAGCTTTTCAAGTTGTTTGGAGAAAGGAAGGAGAATCAAGGTGGTCAGCAGGTTAAAGAGACTGTGGACAATAGCGATACCCAAAGCGTTGATAGGGGAGTCTATAAAGTCGAAATGTATGAAAGCGTTTAACAGGTAAAAGCCCGAAAGGCAGATAACCGTACCCAAAACATTGAAGTATACATGTACGGCTGTAACGCGCTTGGCGTTTTTGTTGGTGCCAATGCTGGAAAGCAGGGCGGTGACACAGGTGCCAATATTCTGGCCCATGATAATGGGAAGGGCCATGCCATAGGTAATGCTGCCTGTCATGGACAGGGACTGCAAAATGCCCACTGAAGCCGCCGAGCTTTGAATAACCCCCGTAACCACAGTGCCCAGCAGTATGCCTGCGATGGGGTTCTGGAACATCACCAGAATGTCCTGGAAAATGGGCATATCCGCCAGAGGGCTTACAGACTGGCTCATAAAGCTCATGCCTGTCATCAGTACGGAAAAGCCCACCAGGATGGTGCCCACGTCCCGCTTTTTGCCTTCCTTGGAGGACATAATCAGCAGCACGCCGATAAGGGCCACAATGGGGGAGAAGGACTCCGGCTTTAACAGCCGCAGGAAAAAGCTGCTGCTCTCAATGCCCGCCGCGCTTAAAATCCAGGCGGTCAGGGTCGTGCCCACGTTGGAACCCATGATAACGCCTACAGTCTGGCTTAGCTGCATAATGCCGGAGTTTACTAAGCCCACCAGCATGACCGTCATGGCGGAAGAGGACTGGATGGCAATGGTGATAACAGCCCCCAGCGCCAGCCCCTTCCATTTGCTGGAGGTCATGGACTTTAAGACCCGTTCCAGCTTGCCGCCCACCATTTTTTCCAGGCCCGCGGACATGACATGCATACCATACAGGAAAAAAGCCAGTCCGCCTAACAGGGTGAAGAGGGAAAAAACGTCCATGTACCTTCCTCCGAATTCATTATAATGTTGACACTTCTACAATTTTCTACAAGCCTATCATACCATACCCAGCCGCCGCCCGCAACGGGTTTTCTGTAAATTTCTTAAATTTGGCGGGTTTAGGGCAGCCCTTGCAATTTTCCCCGGCGTCAGGTATAATGGGGAAAACAAAAGGGGAAGGGACGTCTATGAAGCAGCTTGTTGCCTTTGTTTACGCGGTTTTAGCCGGGATATCCATTTCCATCGGCGGGCTGGTGTTTCTCTCCAGCGAAAGCAGGGCAGTGGGAGCCGTCATGTTCTCAGTGGGGCTTTTTGCAGTTTGCACCCTGGGGCTGGGGCTTTTCACCGGCAGGGTCTGCTATGTGTTCGACAATCCTCCCGCTTATACGGCGGAGTGCCTGCTCATCTGGCTTGGAAACCTTGCGGGGGCTTTTCTTGCAGGCAGCGCGGTGCGGCTGACGCGCCTTTCCGCTGTGGCGGAAAAGGCCCAGGCATTAAGCGGGACAAAGCTGGAGGACTCTCCTCTCAGCGTGTTCATCCTGGCGGTTTTCTGCAATATCCTCATCTACCTTGCGGTGGAAAGCTACCGGAACAACCCCCACCAGCTAGGGAAGTATCTGGGCATGCTTTTGGGGGTGTCGGTGTTCGTGCTGGCAGGGCTGGAGCACTGCGTGGCAAATATGTTCTATTTCACCGCCGGCGGAGCCTGGAGCCTTCATGCCCTCTTGTACATAGGCATCATGACGGCGGGAAACGCTTTAGGCGGGGTGCTGTTCCCGCTGTGCCGCAAACTGAAAGCTTACAGCGAAGGAAAATAAGTTTTAGGCAGCGGAGCGGCCCGGTTTTCGGGCCGCTCTTTTCTGCAAAAATTTTTTGTTTTCCTGTAACCTTTTTGCCCCAAAAGGCGCTATATGGGTTGAAGCCCATGGGAAAGGAGTTATGAAACTATGGATGACGAAGCCATTGTGGCGCTGTTTTTGCAGCGGGACGAAGGGGCGCTGCGGGAGGTGTCCGGGAAATATGGTGGCAGGCTGCGGACTTTGGCAAATTCCATTTTACAGGATGCTTCTGCTGCCGAGGAATGCGAGAACGACACCTATTTGCAGGCCTGGAACAGTATTCCGCCCCACCAGCCCGGGGGATACCTTTTTGCCTTTCTGGCAAAGATCACCCGGCATCTGGCACTGGACGCCTGCCGTAGGCGTGCTCGGAAGAAGCGCGCAGGCATTTGCGCCCGCCTGACAAAAGAGCTGGAGCAGTGCATCCCCGGCTCCTCCGACACCCCCTGCCAGGTGGACGGCATATTGCTGGCAGGGGTGCTGGAGTCCTATCTGCAAAGCCTGCCGGAGGAAAAGCGGTATATGTTTTTGCGGCGGTATTGGTACTGCGATTCTGTCCCCAGCGTGGCAAAGCGTATGGGGATTACCCAGGCCAAGGTGAAAACCACGCTGCACCGGGTGCGGGCTGGGCTGAAAGAATACTTAATCAAGGAGGGGTATGACGTATGAGAGGACAGGAGCTTTTAGACAAGCTGGAGCTTTTAAGCCCAGAACTTATCCAGTCCGCCGCAGGAGATCCTCCCGGGGCGGAAGAGACAAAAGGCCAGCGCCGCCGGGGGCTTTTCTGGAGCTTTATGGGCGGGTGCGCTGCCGGGGCCGTATGCCTGAGCCTTGCCCTGCTGCCCCTGTTTCTAGGGCAGGGAGACAGCGTGGAGCCAGGGGGCTCCTCTGCAGCGCCCCTGGCAGGAACGCCGTCCCCCAGCCCTTCTCCCAGCCCCTCTCCGAAAGCGCCGGGGATAGAGCCGGTGTATGTGGAATGGATGCCGGACTTGCCCCTGGAAAAGTATTTTGCCCATGAAGAGCAGGAAACAGACAGGGAAAAGCTCCAGAAACTGCCAAGAACCTTTTTCGGATATGACGAAGGGGAGAGCAGGTCTTTCAGCTCCCGGCAGGAGGAACTGGAGGAAGAAGGGGATATTCCTTCCATAGATTCCGCCTGGGATTTCACCTGCCACGCCTGGTACGACAGCGGAAGCACCCCCAAGAGCCTGTCGGTGCGCTGGGAGTGGTATGAAGTTTCAGATCAGATAGCGAATATGAATACAGAAGAAATAGGAGTGCAAATCGCCGGGCGTTCCAATTTCATTTCCCCGGAAAGCTATATCCGCTTGAACCGTACAGTGGTGCGCCGGGATGGGACAGAGATTACGGTGCTGGGCCAGATGGACAGCCAGAAATTCTTTGTATTCCAAAAGGACGGGGCATGGCGCCTGATTCGGGCCACCGCAGGCGTTCCCCAGGAAATGCTGCTGCAAGTGCTGGATCACTTCTTCCAGCATCCTGCAGATTTCAGGAACTTTTCAAAGGAAGCCGGAGATATATATGAATGGGCAGAACTGGAAACCTGCCCCGAAGCTTTTGCAGGGTATTATCCCCAGCAAAAGGATTCGGAACTGGTGCCGCCCCTGGCAGGGGCAGAGGTGCTGCTGCTCAACGGGGAGCCGGTGCGCATCCAATGTGTGTATGATTCCGACACGGTAACCGGAACCCTCCTGCAATGGACAGTGTATAAGGAAACCCCGGATAACCAGCCAGATCCCATTTCCCGGCTCAGGGCCGCAGGGGATTTGCATGATTTTTCCCAGGAAAGCATATCCTGGTATTTCCAGCAGGTGCCTGCCGGAACCGGAAGGAATATCATCTATTTCACTTGGGACGGCTACCGGGTGGAGGCGCAGTTTGCTGAGAAAGCCTCCCCTGAGGACGTGATATGGCCCATTCTGGAGACGATGCGGGAGCAATCCCGGGCCTGGGGGCTTTCCAGCCGGTGGAGCAAGGCCTATGGCGATATGGAAGCGGGAAAAGCCCCTGTGGATCCTGCTGTGTCCATGGCTGTTTTCCCCAAAATCCGGGAAGAATATTTCTTTGGGGATCTGCGCGACGCCACCCTGGAATCAGTGGAGGCATACCTTTCCCGACCGGAGATACGGGAAAGCGGGCGCTTTTACTTCACATGGGAGGGGTATTACGCCTATGCCCAGCTATCCCCTGCCGCTGAAGCCACAGAACTCTATGGATTTATTGCCCGCGTGCGGGGAGAGTGAGAAGCTGTACCGATAGGATTGGTACGGCTTCTAAGCCCTGAACAGGAAAGCCCGTCCTTTGCCGCAAATACGGCAGGGGGCGGGTTCTTGCTTTGCCGGGAAAATGCAGCAGCAAAAACCGCACGGAGAGCAGTTTGCCAGGAAAACGCAAAAAAGAACAAAAATAGACGTGTATGAGAACTGTTTTTTGTCAGGCAGAGGCGGGGCAGGGCGGTGCTATTGCCTTGACATCAGGGTTAAAGGGCGCTATAATTTTTTGTGGTATCAATACAGCCTGCGCATCCTGCTGTCCTTTTCCCCTGAGGCAGCAGGCGTGCGGAACCTCTGTTTGCAGCGGGAAGGTGCTGCTGCACGCAGGACATCAAAGGCTGTGCGGAAAGGAAGTGCGCAATGGGCAAACATAAAAAGGGTTTGGCGGTGTGCATTATTGCCGTTTTGCTGCTGCTGGCGGCCTCGCTTCTGACCGGGTTTCACGGCAGGGCGGAGAGCGTGCAGGAAGCTATGCGGGACGCGGTACTGCACAACGTAAACCAAATCACATTCATCGGCGGGAAGCTGATAAATCCGGGGCTTGTTTCAGCCTTTCTGGTTACGGCTATCCTTCTGATAGCGGCGGCCTGTATCCGGGTGTTCGCCATTCCCCGGTTCCGGCTTATCCCGGGAAAATTCCAGATGGTGCTGGAAGAAGCGGTGGGCCTGTTTGACAACATGGCAAAAACCAACAGCCCCCACCGCAACGGCTTTCTGGGGGCTTACATTTTTGGCGCGGGGGCTTATATCTTTGTGGGGACGCTCTTTGAACTGCTGGGCTTTGAGGCTATTACAGCCCATGGGGAGCCTGTCACCCTGCCGGCCCCGCTTTCAGACGTAAACGCGGCTATCGCGCTGGGGGTGCTCTCCTATCTGGTTATCCTCTCCGGCGGCATAGCAGGCAATGGCGTGGGGGGAATCGGCAAAACCCTTAAGGAGTTTTCCCTTCCCATCTCTATGAGCTTCCGTCTTTTCGGCGCGCTGCTCTCCGGCCTGCTGGTAACGGAGCTGGTGTACTATTTCGTCACCCTGAGCTTCCTGCTCCCGGTGGTGGTGGGGGTGCTTTTCACCCTGCTCCATGCCATCATTCAGACCTACGTGCTCACTATGCTTACTGCCCTGTATTACGGCGAAGTGTCCGAGCCTTCCCATAAGGAGAAAAAGGGGAAACAGAAGGCAAAGGCTTCCGCCTGAGGATATTTGCAATCAAACCTATAAATGGAGGTAGAACGACTATGAAAACCTTATACCGTCACAAGAAAGTCCTGTACACGCTGCTGCTTGCAGTGCTGCTGATGCTCTGCATCGGGATGCCGGCCCTGGCAGCCGAAGGGGAGGGCGCGCCTGCTGACGAGCCTGCACAGGCCGCCCAGGACAACAGCATCGGATCTAAAGCGATTGCCGCCGCTATTGCCGTAGGTCTTGCCGCTGCTGGCGGCGCGGTTGGCATGGGCATTGCCACGGCCAAGTCTGCCGAAGGCATTTCCCGCCAGCCCGAGGCTGAAGGCAAAATCCGTACGGCTTTCATGCTGGGTCTGGTGTTCATTGAAACCGCCATCATCTATGCGCTGCTGGTGGTTATCCTGATTATCTTCGTACTATAAAGGCAGGTGGCAGACGTGTCGAACATTCCACTTAATATCGACTGGCAGCAGATCCTGCTGCATTGGATGAACCTGGCTATCCTGGTAGGCGGGCTGTATTTCCTTCTGTTCAAGCCTGTCAAGCAGTTTATGGAGAAGCGCCAGGCGCACTATCAGGAGATGGAGGAGAAGGCTGCCGGGAAGCTGCAGGAGGCCGAAGGCGTAAAGGCCCAGTACCAGCAGAAGCTGGACGGGGTGGAGGCAGAGCTTCACGAAGCCCGGGCCAAGGTGCAGCAGGCAGTGGAGAAATCCACCCAGGAGCAGTTGGAGCAGGCTAAAAAGCAGGCCGCGCAGATTGTGGCCCAGGCCAGGTCTGAAGCGGAACACAGCAAGGAAAAGGTAATGAAGGAAGCTCAGCGGGAACTGAAAAAGCTGGCAACCGAGGCGGCTGAAAAGATTGCCTTTAAATCGGATGTAGATCCTTTCGACCAGTTCTTGAATCTGGCAGAAGGAGGCAAGGAAAATGAGAGCCGATAGAGGCCAATTGAGAGCTATACTGTGCAGTGCCAAGCAGCCCAGCCCGGAACAGATGAAACGCTTCACCCAGTTCCTGCTGGAGAAATACCAGCGCAAGGTGCCTGTTGTCTGGGAGCAGGACAGCGCCCTGCGCACAGGGTTCCGGCTTCAGGTGGGATCCGATATCTATGACTGGACCCCACATGGCAGGCTGCGCCAGTTCCAGGACTACCTGCGGGCCTTGCGCCCTGGGCAGGATGATCTCCTGCCTCTGATGCGGGAGGCTGTACAGGAGTGGGATCCGGCCATAAACCCTGAGGAAATCGGGGAGGTGCTTACGGTAGGCAGCGAAATTGCCACTGTGGGCGGGCTGGAACACGCCCAGTACGGAGAAATCCTGGTGTTTGACTCCGGCGTGAAGGGCATGGTGCAGGACTTACGGGAAAACGATTTAAGCTGCATCCTCTTTGGGGACAGCCAGGAAATAACAGCCGGCAGCATGGTGCGCCGCACCATGAAAACCGCCGCTATGCGGGTAGGCGATGGCTTTCTGGGCCGGGTTGTGGACGCTTTGGGCATTCCGGTGGATGGGAAAGGGCACATTGAGGCGGAAACCCATTTCCCCATGGAGGCCCCTGCCCCCGGCATTCTGGAGCGCCAGCCTGTAAATACCCCCATGGAGACAGGCCTTCTGGCTATTGACTCCATGTTCCCCATTGGACGGGGCCAGCGCGAGCTGATTATCGGCGACCGCCAGACAGGCAAAACCGCCATTGCCCTGGACACTATCCTGAACCAGAAGGGCAAAGGCGTGGTGTGCATTTATGTGGCTATCGGGCAGAAAACCAGTTCCATCGCCCAACTGGTGGAAAACCTTTCCCGCCGGGGTGCCATGGATTATACAACAGTGGTCAGCGCCCCTGCCGGAGCCTCTGCCGCCTTGCAGTATATCGCGCCCTATGCCGGATGTGCTTTAGGCGAATATTTTATGCGCCAGGGCCGGGACGTGCTGATTGTCTATGACGATCTCTCTAAGCACGCCATTGCGTACCGGGCTTTAAGCCTTTTGCTGGAGCGTTCTCCGGGCCGCGAAGCCTACCCTGGCGATGTGTTCTACCTCCACTCCCGGCTGCTGGAGCGTGCGGCCCACCTGTCTGACGAGTTGGGCGGCGGCAGCATGACCGCTTTGCCAATTGTGGAAACCCAGGCCGGGGACGTGTCCGCTTACATCCCCACCAACATTATCTCCATTACAGACGGCCAGATTTTCTTAGAGGCCGATCTGTTCTTCGCGGGCCAGCGGCCTGCCGTCAACGTAGGCCTGTCCGTGTCCCGCGTAGGCGGCGACGCCCAGACAAAGGCGATGAAGTCCGCCGCGGGCGCCATCCGCCTGGACTTGGCCCAATACAGGGAGATGGAGGTTTTCACCCAGTTCTCTAGCGATTTGGACGAGGCCACCAAGCGCCAGCTCGCCTATGGCCAGGGGTTGATGCGGCTTTTGCGCCAGCCCCAGTATGCCCCCTTCTCCCAGCACCAGCAGGTGATCATTTTGGTTGCCGCCATGGCCCACGTCATGCAGGAGGTAGGTTTGGAGGAGCTGGACGAGTTTAGGGAAAAGCTTCTCGCTTATGTGGAGGAAGAGGCCCCGGACATCTGCCGCAGGGCGGATCAAACCGGGCAGCTTTTTGAGGATGACCGGGAGGAGATTATTGCCCTCTCCAAGGAGTACCTGGAGAAATTCCGGGCCGGAAAGGGCGGGAACTGAGTATGCCCGGTACGAAAGAGATAAAGTCCCATATTGAAAGCGTGCGGGAGACGAGGAAGATTACTAACGCCATGTACCTCATCGCCTCCACCAAACTGCGCCGGGCCAGAATGGATCTGGACAACACCCGGCCCTATTTTGAGGCCCTGCAAGGGGAGATAAAGCGCATTTTCCGCACCGCCAAGGATGTGGACAGCCACTATTTCTATCCCCCGGACGGTTCCCCGTCTTTAGAGGGCACCTATGGCTGCCTTGTCATTACGGCGGATAAGGGCCTTGCCGGAGCTTACAACCAGAACGCCATCCGGCAGGCTCAAAGCCTTCTGGAGGAGCACCCCGACACAAAGCTTTTTGTAGTGGGGGAGTATGGGCGCAGGTTCTTCATGCAGCGCCGCATCCCTATTGAGCACAGCTTCCTCTATACCGCCCAGAACCCCACCATGCAGCGGGCCAGGGAAATCAGCGCCCTGCTTCTGGACGGCTTTGACCGCGGGGAGCTGAAAAAGATATTTATCATATATACGGACATGGAGAGCAGCGTCAGCTTTACGACTCATTGCGACCGCCTGCTGCCTTTCCACAGGACATATTTTGTGGACACAGCCCAGAAGGAAAAGTCTGTGCGGGAGCCTTTTGAGTTTCTGCCGGATGCCCGCACAGTGCTGAACAGCATTATGCAGAGCTATGTGTCCGGGTTTATTTACAGCGCCCTTATCGACAGCTTCTGCTGCGAGCAGGACGCCCGCATGACAGCCATGGACAGCGCCAACCAGAATGCGGAGAAGCTTTTGGGAGAGCTGTCCCTCCAGTATAACCGGGTGCGGCAGTCGGCTATTACCCAGGAAATTACCGAGGTATCTGCCGGGGCCAAGGCCCAGCGCCAAAAGAAGGGAAGGTGAGGGATTTGGAAAAAGGAATTATCGTGCAGGTATCCGGTCCCGTCGTCGATGTAGAGATACAGGGGCCTCTGCCCAGGCTGCGGGAGCAGCTCACTGTGGAAAAGGACGGCACAGTGCGGGTAATGGAAGTGGCCCAGCACATGGGGAAAGACAGGGTGCGGTGCATCATGCTTTCCGCCAGCGAGGGCCTGCAGCGCGGCCTTGCGGTAGACGTGCCGGGACACACCATCCGGGTGCCCGTTGGTACGGCTACCCTGGGACGCATGTTCAACGTCCTGGGCCAGCCCATAGACGGAGGCGGCCCTCTGCCCGAAGGCACGCCTGTGCAGAGCATCTACCGCAGCCCGCCCTCCTTTGAGGAGCAAAGCCCGGCTGTGGAGATCCTGGAGACAGGCATCAAGGTTATCGACCTGTTGGAGCCTTATCCCCGGGGTGGCAAAATTGGCCTGTTCGGCGGAGCGGGCGTAGGCAAGACGGTGCTCATTCAGGAGCTTATCCACAATGTTGCCATGGAGCATGGCGGTTATTCCATCTTCACTGGCGTGGGTGAGCGCAGCCGCGAGGGCAACGATCTCTGGCGGGAAATGCGGGAAAGCGGCGTTTCCGACAAGACCGCCCTGGTGTTCGGCCAGATGAACGAATCTCCTGGCGTGCGTATGCGGGTGGCCCTTTCCGGCCTTACCATGGCGGAGCATTTCCGTGACAAGGAGCATAAGGACGTGCTGCTCTTCATTGACAATATCTTCCGTTTCGTCCAGGCAGGCAGTGAGGTTTCCACCCTGCTGGGGCGCATGCCTTCCGCTGTGGGCTACCAGCCCACCTTGGCAAACGAAATGGGAGAGCTGCAGGAGCGCATCACCTCCACCAAGGAAGGCTCTGTTACCTCCGTCCAGGCGGTATATGTGCCTGCCGACGACCTGACCGACCCCGCCACAGCCACCACTTTCGCCCATCTGGACGCCACCACGGTTTTAAGCCGTAAAATCTCCGAGCAGGGCATTTACCCGGCTGTGGATCCCCTGGCTTCCTCCTCCCGCATTTTGGAAGCAGATGTAGTGGGCAAAGAGCATTACCGCATTGCCCGGAAATGCCAGGAGATTCTGGAGAAGTATAACGAGCTGCAGGACATCATTGCCATTTTGGGTATGGATGAACTCAGCGAGGAAGACCAGAAAATTGTGGCCCGGGCCCGTCGGCTGCAGCGTTTCTTTGCACAGCCCACCCATGTGGCAGAGAAATTCACTGGCATCCCCGGCGTGTACGTACCCTTAAAGGATACGCTGGAAAGCTTCGGCAAGCTGGTGGACGGGGAACTGGACGAATACCCGGAAGCCGCCTTCTATAATGTAGGCACTTGGCGGGATGTGGTGGAAAAGGCCCGGAAAATGGAAGCGGGTGAACTGTAATGGAGGCGTTTCAGGTACACATCTTGGCAGCGGATAAAACCTTCTATGAAGGCCCCTGCGAAAGCCTGACCATTCCCACCTCGGATGGGGAGCAGTGCATCCTGGCCCACCACAGCAGCATGATAGCGGCAGTGCTGCCCGGCACCATGCGCTATCGCGCTCCGGGGCAACCGGTGCAGCCGGCTGCTGTGTCCCCGGGCATGGTAAAGGTGGAGAATAACGAGGTTTTGGTTTTAGTGGACTCCGCCGAGCGTCCGGAGGATATCGACGCAGCCCGGGCGCGCCGGGAAGCAGACGAGGCCATGGAGGCCATCCTCCAGCGAAAGAGCCGCCAGGAATACCAGGTGGCCCAGGCCACCCTGGCCCGGGCGCTGAACCGTCTGCGCGTAAAATCTACTGTCACTCACCTGGAGCATTAAAATTCAAATAAATAAAAAACAGCCTGCCCTTCCGGAAAGCGGGAAAGGCAGGCTGTTTTTTTATGTCATTCAAACCAGATAAGGATAAAATAGATACGCATCGGCAGGTGAATAGGTTTCTTCCGCCATATCTTTTAGGCGGTTTGACGTGTAGTACGCTACAGGGGCTTTCTGCATCTACGCTGTTTTCCAATTTGCCTCTTAACGTCCGGGTCTGCTATGTAGGTATGCTCGGCGGGGCTTGGTACAGCCCAGAACCTGACAAAGCTTACAGCACATCCTTCGTGATCAAAGCTACTGGGGCGTGTACACATAAGCATTTGCAAGCGGCTTTTGGCGAGTTTTTGCCTGAAATTTTTGAGGTGCACAAGTACATCTGCGAAAATTTGCCTTGCTTGGCCCCCAAAATACTCGCTCATCTGGCAATTTCGATTATGAATACAAGTTCTTACTCTTTTGCAAGGGTAAACTGCTCCACCAGTTGTTTCAGGCTGGACGCTTCCGCCGAAAGCTGCTGGCTGGCGGCGGCGCTTTCCTCTGAGGTAGCGCTGTTGGTCTGCACCACAGAGGAAATTTGGTCGATGCCCTCAGTCACTTGGTTGATGGCTTCTGTCTGGTTCTCGACGGCCTCCACCACAATGTCCATCTGGGTGGTCACATTGCCTGCCAAAGCATTGGTACGTTCCAGGGCTTCAGTGACCTTGGCCACAGTCCCGTTTCCTTCATTGACAGCGGAAATGGAACGCTCGATCAAATCCTTGGTGGCCTTGGCGGCTTCATCAGATTTAGACGCCAAATTGCGCACCTCATCTGCCACTACGGCAAAGCCCTTGCCAGAGGTGCCTGCGCGTGCAGCTTCCACAGCAGCATTCAAGGCCAGGATGTTGGTCTGGAAAGCAATATCTTCTATAGTGGCAATGATGACGGAAATCTCTTCAGAGGAATGGGAGATCTTTTCCATAGCGTTGTTAAGCTCGCCAACATATTTCACGCTGGTGCCCAACTGCGCCCCTGCCTGCTCCACAAAATGGCCTGCTTCCTCAGCCGCGGAAGCAGTGCGCTTGGCACTGGAGGAAATGTCGGTGATAGTAGCGGCCAGCTCCTGCACAGAACTAGCCTGCATGATAGAGCCTTGGCTCAAGGTCTGCGCACCAGTAGAAACCTGGCCGCTGGCAGCAGACACCTGTCCCGCAGCCCCGTCAATTTGGCGCATGGTAGCGCTTAACTGAACCTTCAGGGTGCGCATGGCTTCCAGTATCCCCTGGAAACTGCCTACATACGCGTCCCGGTGGGAGGACGTCACATCAAAGTTTTTTCCTGCCATTTCTGCCAGCAGGTAGCTGATATCCTGGATAATGGTGTGCAGGCCTGCCACCAGTTCCCCGGTAGACCGTGTCAGGTCGGCAGTCTCATCCTGCCCTTGGGCCTGGGGCACAGGGGACTCCAGGTCGCCCGCCACCAACTGCTTCATGCGCCGGGCGCAGGCCTGCATGGGCACGCTGATGTTGCTGGAAAGCTTTATGGCCACTACGATAGAAGCCAGGATGGAGAGCAGCGTAACGCCTATATTGATAAATATGCTAAAATATGTATCAGCCAGATAATCCTTTTTCATAGCTGTCACTGCCACGCTCCAGCCGTCTGTTCCGCCTACCGGGGCATAGGCTGCAAAACGAGGCCCGTCTGCCGCTTGGAAGCTGCCGAACCCGCTGCCTCCCTGGCGCATAGCCGTATGGATATCCGCCAATTCCTGCAGGGATGTGTCTTTTTGGGCTTCACGCTCAATATTCTGAGTGGTGATGGTCTCCAGGGTGTTGTCGGCAATGGTATCGCCATTCTTGTTTATCATATAAGCATGGCTGCTTTCGCTGACCTTAATAGAAGAGACGATGTCATTCAGGAAAGTCTCGGGGGGCACAAAATACACTACGCCAATAATCTCCCCGCCCTGCTTGCCGCCGTCATACAGGGGAGCAGCCACCATAATGGAGAGTTCGCCGGTAATTTTGCTGATAAGTGGTTCTGATACATATACGTTCCCTGCCATGGCCTGCTGCACATATTCCCGGTCAGAGTAGTCGTTCCCGTCAAATATGCTGATGCCGTCTGCGCCCACGATGTTGCCGCGCTGGAAGCCGTGCATGCTCACCCGCTCGTCTATGATAGCGCGCTTTTCTTCCACGGGTACATCTCTGCCGGAAAGCTGAGGAATGCAGCCTGTGTCCATGGCAACATTCCGGTAGGCCTCCAGCTCCTGCTGGATGCGCTCGCCTGCCAGCACAGCCGTTTCCCCCATCATCTGTTCCACCGTAGACAAGGTGCTCCGGTAGTTCAGCACCATGCTAAAAGCTCCCACTATCAGCAAAGCCATGAGCACTGTCGCGATCAAACATGTTGTGATTTTCCTGCGGATACTTTTCATCATCAATACACTCCTGTTTTGCTTCATCAGGTTTTCCGCTAAGGCCTGCCCATAGCCGCCTCTCTGCCTGCGCAGGCCAAAGGAAACCGCTATCCTGTTTTTCAGGCAAGCCCTAGCGCAGCTCCCAGGATAGTAGCAAAGGCAGAGGCTGGGGCACAAGGCAACCGCGTTACCCTGTACCCCCAGCCTAATACTCCACTGCAATATCCCTGGGGCCGCTCTAAAAAACCTTAATTTTATTATAGGCCGTCTGGCGGGAGTTTGTCAATGACATAAATGGTAAATATTGGGCAAAATGCCAAATAAAACGGCTGCCAGCTTAGACATTTCTTGGGGCTGTCTCATTCCCGGTCTGACTGGCTTGCAAAAATTCCGCTTTGCCTGGACAGCGACCAGGCCGGACATGACGCGGTCCCACGCATTGCCAAACAGTTACCTTGATGAGTGGGAGGTAGAAGTCCCTGCCCACTTCCCAGACTAGAAGGGCTGAAACGAGGAATTGCAGGCCAACAGGGGGATGGTGCATTCCTGCTACCGTATTAAAACCTGTCATTGAAAAGCGTGGGACATATTCGGTCCATCATACAGTTCCCTCTCCGAAGGTTGTGTTGACAGTGCCTGTTTTTTGGCCTATAATAGAAACAAATCTAGGCAGGTTGCCAAATTTGTTTTTGACAGGAGGATGATGGAAGCGTGCAGAAAAAACAATACCGGGTGTACCAAAACCCAGATGGGCCGGAAATCGGTGCGTGTTCGGCAGGCATTTTAGAGGTGGATGGGCTTTATTTTAAGGATTTAGCAGGTACGGGAGAGCTTTTGCCTTACGAGGATTGGCGGCTCAGCGATGATGAGCGGGCAAAGGACTTGGCAAAGCGCCTTTCTGTGGAGGAAATTGCGGGGCTGATGCTCTATTCCCCTCATCAGATGGTGCCTAACATGCCCGGAGGCCCCTTTCAGGCCACCTATGACGGCAAGGCCTTTCCGGAAAGCGGTAAGGAAAAGTGGGCGCTGACAGATCAGCAGAAAAGCTTTCTCGATAAAGACCACGTGCGCCATGTGCTGGCTATGAAGCTGGAGTCCGGGGAAGTGGCGGCCCGGTGGTCAAACGAGCTGCAGGCCTTTGCGGAGAAACTGCCCTGGGGCATCCCTGTAAACATTTCCAGCGATCCCCGCCATGGGGCCAGCAAAGCCGGGGCGGAGTTTAAAACCGGGGCAGACGATGTTTCCAAATGGCCCGAAGGCATGGGCATTGCCGCCACCTTCATGCCGGAGGTGTGCCGGGAGTTTGGGGAAGCCATCTCCCAGGAATACCGGGCGCTGGGCATTACCACAGCCCTGTCCCCCCAGGTAGACCTGGCTACAGAGCCGCGCTGGATGCGCTTTGAGGATACCTTTGGCACTCACCCGGGCATGGTGACGGAGCTGGGGAAAATCTACTGCGACAGCCTCCAGACCACCCAGGGGGAAGCAGACGGCTGGGGAAAAAACAGCGTGTGCGCCATGGCGAAGCACTGGCCCGGCGGCGGCCCCTGCGAGGCCGGGCGGGACGCCCACTATCCCTTTGGGAAATTTGCCGTGTATCCGGGAAAAAACGGGGAGGAGCACCGAAAGCCCTTTACAGAGGGTGTTTTCAAGCTGGACGGGCCTACCGGGGCGGCTTCCGCTGTTATGCCCTATTACACCATTTCCTGGGGGCTGGATACGGCAGACGGGAAAAATGTTGGTAACTCCTACAGCCGCTACCTGATTCATGACCAGCTCCGGGGCAGTTGCAAATATGACGGCATTGTGTGTACAGACTGGGGCATCACAGCCGATCCCCTGCCGGACATAGACTCCTTCAGCAGCCGCTGCTATGGCGTGGAGGATTTGACGGTTGCCCAGCGCCACCTGCTGGCCATTGAGAACGGGGTGGATCAGTTCGGGGGCAACTCGGAAATCGGGCCGATTCTGGAAGCTTATGAAATGGGCTGCAAAAAGCATGGGGAAGCCCATATGCGGGAAAGGCTGGAACAGTCTGCCGTGCGGCTTTTGAAAAACATATTCCGCTGTGGGCTGTTTGAAAACCCCTACCTGGATCCTGCCCGGAGCATGGAGATTATCGGCAGCGAAAGGCTGTGCAGGGCTGGATATGAGGCCCAGCTCAAGTCTGTGGTGATGGTGAAAAATAACCAGGCCCTGCCCATCCGGGAGAGGAAGAAGGCCTATATCCCGGAGCGCACCATCAAGTCCCGCAAGGGCTTTTTCCGCCAGCCCATGCCGGAACAGAAGGTTACGCCAGTAGCGGCAGAGCTTGCGAAGAAATATTTTGACCTTGTGGAGCGCCCTGAGGACGCAGACTTTGCCCTGATCTTTATAGAAAGCCCCTTGTCTGACGGGTATTCCGCAGAGGACAGGGCACAGGGGGGCAACGGCTATATGCCCATCTCCCTGCAATACCGCCCCTATAAGGCGGAAGCTGCCCGGGAGGAGAGCATAGGCGGCGGGGACTTCCGGGAGGGTTTTACAAACCGGGGCTATAAGGGAAAAACCGGTACGGCAGCCAATGAGTCTGACCTGGATCTGGTGCTGGACGCCAAGGCGGCTATGGGGGATAAGCCTGTAATCGTCTGCCTGCGGATGCATAATCCTACGGTGGTTTCCGAACTGGAGGCTGCTGCCGACGCGATTTTGATTGATTTCGGCGTGCAGGCCCAGGCCATCTTGGATTTGGTCAGCGGCAGGGCAGAGCCTTCGGCGCTGCTGCCTGTGCAGATGCCCAGGGACATGGAGACAGTGGAAAAACACTGCGAGGACGTGCCCTTTGATATGGTTCCCTATGTGGACAGCCAGGGCAATGCCTATGACTTTGCCTTTGGCATGAACTGGTCTGGTGTAATCCGGGACAGCCGGACAGAAAAATACAAAAAATAAGGACTTTCCTTGGGCAGGCGGCTCCGCACCTTACGGGCCGCCTGCCATTTTCTTTATTCAGGAGGTGTACACCCTTTTTGGGCTTTTTTTCTCAGGCGAATAATTTTTGCTGAGGCTTGCAAGGGCTTGCAAGAATCCTCTGAAATTGGTATAATAGGGAAAGTATTTTGCGTCCTCTGGAGGGCGCAAGGAGGAAATTGGTGTAAAAAATACTGAGAAAGGAACGATACCGGGCACAAAGGGCTGACGTTTCATCTCTTTTTGTGCGGATTCTGGTATCGCATGGCGATTTCCATATGACACATGTAGTTTCGTTTCCCGGCCTGGGGCTGGAATTTACCGTAAACGAAGTGGCGCTCCCTCTGGGAGAGTGGCTTGGATTTGGCGATTATTCCATCCGCTGGTATGGCATTCTGATTGCCATCGGCTTTCTGCTGGGCATGGCCTATGCCGCCCGCAGCGCTAAAAAAATGAACATCGACACGTCCCGGCTGTTTGACGCGGTAATTGTGGGGCTTATCGGCAGCGTCATCTGCGCCCGGCTGTATTATGTGATTTTTTACCCTGGGGATAAGTATATCAAGAACCCTATGGAGATTTTTAAAATACATGACGGCGGCATCGCCCTGTATGGCTCGCTGATAGGCGCCCTGGTGTTCGGCGGGCTTACCGCCAAGTTGCGCAAGCTGCGGGTGCCAGCCGTGCTGGATGTGGCCTCCCTGGGCTTCCTGATTGGGCAGACGGTGGGGCGCTGGGGGAATTTCGTCAACCAGGAAGCCTTTGGAACCCCCACCATGCTCCCCTGGGGCATGGCAAGCGACAACACAGGGAACATTGCGGTACACCCTTGCTTTCTCTATGAATCCCTTTTGTGCCTTGCAGGGTTTATCATGCTCCATTTCTTCACCAGAAAATGGCGGCGGTATGACGGGCAGACCTTCTTGCTGTACATCGTCTGGTATGGGGCGGTGCGGTTCTTCATTGAGGGCCTGCGTACCGACAGCTTAATGCTTCATATGGTAGAGCTGAGGGTGTCCCAGGTGGTGGCGGCTGGCTGCGTGGTGGTAGGGCTTATCCTGCTGTTCGTGTTCCGGCGCAAAACCAGCCTTTCTGGCTGCGGCAGCCCGGAGGTGATGGAGGCTGTGGGCCTGATAAAGCCGGAAATCGACCCGGCGCTGGAAAAGAGCACTATTTTTGGAGATCTGCCGGAGAAAGAGGAAAGCGTTCAGGAGGAAGAAGCTGAAGCAGAGAAAGAGGAAAAGCAGGAGGCGCTAGAAGACGGGGAGGAGAAGCCGGAAGAGCCAGAAGAACCGGAAGAGCCTGCAAAGGATGAAGGCATCAAAGAGGAAAAGGCCGGGGGAGAAGAAGCCTCCCAGGAGGGGGAGGCGGAAAAGCCGGAAGAAAAGCAAGATAAAAAAGGGAAAAAAGAGAAAAAATCCAGGAAAAAAAGTAAAGGCAAGTAGGGGAGGCTGGCTTTATGGCAGTGCTTATTGACGGAAAGGCCGTATCGGCAAAGGTGAAGGCCCAGGTGGCCCAGGAAACAGAAGAACTGAAGGCAAAGGGCGTCTGCCCGGGGCTGGCTGTGGTCATTGTGGGGGACGATCCTGCCTCCCGCATCTATGTGAACAACAAGAAGAAAGCCTGCGCCGCGGCGGGCATTTATTCTGAGGAACATGCCCTTCCTGGGGATACAACCCAGGAAGAACTGTTGGACTTGATTGACGCCCTGAATAAGCGGGAGGAAATCCATGGCATTTTAGTGCAGTCCCCTTTGCCAAAGGGCCTTGACGAGGCCGCTGTGGTGGAAAAAATCGACCCCCAAAAAGATGTGGACGCTTTCCACGCCTATAATGTGGGCAAGATTACGCAGGGGAAATATACCTTCCTGCCCTGCACCCCAGCCGGAGTTATTGAGCTTATCAAGTCCACAGGGGTGGACATCTGCGGCAAACAATGCGTGGTTATCGGGCGCAGCGACATTGTGGGCAAGCCCATGGCCATGCTGCTGCTCCATGAAAACGGCACAGTGACTGTCTGCCACAGCCGCACGAAGAACCTGGGAGAAATCTGCAAAAGCGCCGACATCCTGGTGTCTGCGGTGGGAAAGGCCCATTTTGTCACAGGGGACATGGTAAAGCCCGGGGCTGTGGTGATTGATGTGGGCATGAACCGGGATGAAAACGGGAAGCTTTGCGGGGACGTGGAGTTTTCAGAGGCGGAGCCTGTGGCGGGATATATCACCCCGGTGCCAGGAGGCGTTGGCCCCATGACCATTGCCATGCTGCTGAAAAACACCCTCACAGCCGCCCGGCTGCAAAACCGTCTGGGGAGCTGAAACGGGATGGGGAAGTTACTGGAGGGAATCCGCTCGCCCCGGGACATTAAGAGCCTTGACCGGGAACAGCTTTCTGCCCTCTGCGAGGAAATGCGGGAGGTTATCATTGAAACCGTTTCCCATAACGGCGGGCATCTGGCCTCCAACCTGGGCGTGGTAGAGCTTACGGTTGCTCTGTGCCTTGCCTTTGACCCGCCAAAGGATTCCATTGTATGGGACGTGGGCCACCAAAGCTATGCCTATAAGCTGCTGACAGGCCGCTATCCCCAGTTTTCCACCATCCGCCGAGAGGGGGGGCTTGCGGGATATCCCTGCCGGGAGGAAAGCGGATTTGATGCCTTCAGCAGCGGGCACAGCAGCACCTCCATTTCGGCGGCATTGGGGATATCGGAGGCAAATGCTGTACAGGGGAAGGACGGCTATGTGGCGGCGGTAATCGGGGACGGCGCCCTGACAGGGGGCCTTGCCTATGAGGGCCTGAATAACGCCGGGCGGCTCCACCGCAATTTTATCGTCATCTTAAACGACAACACCATGTCCATCTCCAAGAATGTAGGCTCCATCGCCCGATACCTTACCTATATCCGCACAAAGCCTGGCTATATTAAAATTAAGCGGAACCTGGAAATTTCCTTTCAGCGGCTGCCTTTGCTGGGGAAACCGCTGGCTGCCCTTTTGCGGCACATGAAGGCCCGGATTAAAAAGTTTTTTTATAACCCCACCATTTTTGACGATTTAGGCTTTGCTTACTATGGCCCTTTTGACGGGCACAATATCAAAGAGCTTACAGAAACCCTGGAAAGCGCCAAGCTTCTGCACAAGCCTGTGCTGCTCCATGTGCGCACCTATAAAGGGAAAGGGTATCAGTATGCCGAGCAGGATCCGGGCATGTACCATGGGCTTTCCGGTTTTGATGTGGATACAGGGGACACAGGGGATAAATCCCAGAGCTTTTCAGACGCTTTTGGGGAGGCGCTGTGCCAGTTGGCGGAAGAGAATCCTTCCATCTGCGCTATAACAGCGGCTATGCAGTCTGGCACAGGGCTGAGCGGCTTCCGGGAAAGATTTAAAAACCGCTTTTACGATGTGGGCATTTCCGAGGGCCATGCCGCCACCTTTGCCGGGGGCCTGGCGGCAGGGGGGATGCTGCCGGTGTTTGCCGTCTATTCCAGTTTCCTGCAAAGGGCTTACGACCAGTTGATACACGACGTTTCCCTCCAGGGGGCCAAGGTGCTTTTAGCCATTGACCGGGCTGGCATTGTGGGAGAGGACGGCAAAACCCATCAGGGTGTGTTTGACGCGGCCTTTTTGCAGACTATCCCCCATGTAACGTTGTATTCCCCGGCATTTTTCTCGGAAATGCAGGCCCAGCTTGCGTTTCTCACGGAGAAGGGGGATGGGCTGTGCGCCATCCGATATCCCCGGGGGAAGGAACTGTACCGCCCCCCCTGTTTTAAAGATACGGCAGAGCCTTTCTCCCTGTACGGGGAGGGGGATATCTGCATTGCCACCTACGGGCGGCTTTTCTCCTTTGCGGCGGAAGCCCGGGAGGGCCTTCTGAAGGGGGGGATTCCGGTGCGGCTTTTAAAGCTGAACCGCATTGTCCCCATAGACCCAGCGGCTGTACAGGCGGCTGCGGGCTGTTCCCAGGTTTTCTTCTTCGAGGAGGGCGTGAGGCAGGGAGGCATAGGGGAGCGCTTTGGCTTCCTTTTGCAGGAAAGAGGCTTTGCAGGGCGGTATTTCCTGCGGGCGCTGGACGATCCCTATATTCCCCACGCGCCCATGTTCCGGGCGCTGGAGGCCTTGGGGCTGAACGCCCAGGGCATGGCGGCGGTAGTTTTGAAGCATTGCGCAGAAAAGAAAGGGGCCGGTTCTTCTGAAAAAACGACTTGACCTGCTGGTGTATGAGCAAGGGGCGGCCCCAAGCCGGGAAAAGGCCAGGGGGCTGATTATGTCCGGGCTGGTGTATGTGGATAACCAGAAGGCGGACAAGCCCGGGGACATGTACCCGGAGGGCGCGAAAGTGGAGGTGCGGGGGAAGGGGCTTCCCTATGTAAGCCGGGGCGGGCTGAAGCTGGAAAAAGCCATGAAGGTTTTCTCCCTGGAGCTTTCAGATGCTGTGTGCATGGATGTAGGCGCTTCCACTGGGGGCTTTACCGACTGTATGCTGCAAAACGGCGCAAAGAAGGTGTATGCCATTGACGTGGGCTATGGGCAGCTTGCCTGGGGCCTGCGGCAGGATCCCCGTGTGGTGAACCTGGAGCGCACCAACGCCCGGTATCTCACAAAGGAGCAGGTGCCCGAGGCCATAGATTTTATGTCTGTGGACGTGTCCTTTATCTCCCTTTCCCTTATCCTGCCTGCTGTAAGGCCCCTGCTGGGGGAAGAGGGCAGGGCTGTCTGCCTGATTAAGCCCCAGTTTGAGGCGGGACGGGAAAAGGTGGGCAAAAAAGGCGTGGTGCGGGACAAGGCGGTACACCGGGAAGTGATTGAGAAGGCCCTGGGCTTTTCCCTGGAAAACGGTTTTTCTGTGAGGGGCCTGACGTATTCCCCTGTAAAAGGCCCAGAGGGGAACATTGAATACCTTGCCTACCTGCAAAAGGCGGAAAGACCCCGGCTGCTGGAAGGGGTGGGAAGCCCAAAAGACGTGGTGGAGGCATCCCACCAGGAACTGGACAAATGAATGAAGGGGGGCGCATGACGTGAGGATTGCCGTGATTCCCAATAGTTCCAGAGCGGAGGCAGAGCGCTGCACCCAGAAGGTTCTGGAGGTTTTAAAGGGCTGCGGCTGTGAAATCCTTTTAAAGCCCTATTGCTATCATGACGGCGGCTGCATGGAGGAAATGCTGGCAGACCCGGAACTGGCCCTGTGCGCCCTGATTCTGGCGGTGGGCGGGGACGGCACCATTATCCACGTGGCAAAGATTGCGGCGGCCCTGGATAAGCCCATCCTGGGCATAAACGCTGGAAAGCTGGGGTTTACCGCTGTGGTGGAGCAGGAGGAGCTTTCCCTTCTGCCCCGGCTTCTGACAGGGTATCAGGAGGAAAAGCGGCTGATGCTCCAGGTGGAGGTGCAGGGGGAAAGAGGCAGGATTCTGCGCCACGCCTTAAACGACGCGGTGGTGTCGGCAGAGCTTGCGAAAATTATCGACTACCGTTTGGCCCTGGGGGACGGGGAAAGCTATAAATACCGGGCGGACGGCTTTATCGTTTCCACCCCCACCGGTTCCACAGCCTATTCCCTTTCAGCGGGAGGCCCGGTGGTAGACCCTTCTCTGGACAGCATTATCTATACCCCCATCTGCCCCCATTCCCTTTTTAACCGCAGCGTGCTCTTTGGGGCGGGCACCCGCCTGCAGGTGGAAATCCCGGAAAACCGCAGCCGGCTGTACCTGACCATTGACGGGGAGGGACCTGTGGAGCTGCGGGCTGGGGACAGGCTGGCTTTTTCCCAATCCCCCCGGCGGGCAAGATTTATCAAATTGACAAATAAAAATTTTTACGATATATTAAATCAAAAGCTGGTAAACTGAGAACAGGGAGTTATCCCCAGACACCAAGGCGGTTTGCGCCAGAAAGGATCAGCCATGAAAACCCGACGCCATGCCAAGATTTTAGAGCTAATCAAGGAGTACGACATTGAAACCCAGGACGAGCTGCTGCGCTACCTGCGGGAAGGGGGCTTTGACGTGACCCAGGCCACTGTCTCCCGGGACATTAAAGAGCTGCGGCTGGTGAAGGCCCTTTCCCACACAGGAAAATACAAGTATTCTGTGGGCGGAGAGGCTTCCAATGACATGTCCTCGAAATTCTACTCCCTTTTTGCCGACTCCGTACTCTCTGTGGAGTCCGCCATGAACATGGTGGTGGTAAAATGCATGAATGGCATGGCCCAGGCAGTGTGCGCTTCCATGGACGCTATGCACTGGCAGGGCTTTCTGGGCACTTTGGCCGGAGAGGACACCATCTTCATTGTGTGCCGCAGCGAGGCTGCCGCCCAGGAAACCCAGGAAGAATTTACAAAACTGATGAACAGGTGACGAACTATGCTTGCGCAGCTTTTTATCAACAATATCGCGGTGATAGAGCGGGCCTCCATTGATTTGGAACGGGGCTTCACAGTGCTTACCGGTGAAACCGGTGCGGGCAAGTCCATTATCATCGACGCTATACACGCTGTATTGGGGGAGCGCACCTCCAGGGAGCTGGTGCGCACAGGCACCCAGGCCGCCTCTGTTTCCGCCCTCTTTACCGGGCTGGAGCCAGATGTGCTGGCAGCTTTGGGGGAGCTTTCTGTCCCGGAAGAGGAGGACGGCTCCCTGCTCATCCAGCGGGACATCCGGCTCTCTGGAAAATCCACCTGCAAGCTTAACGGCGCCCCTGCCACTGTCTCCATGCTCAAGAGAATAGCCCCCCGGCTTATCAGCATCCACGGGCAGCATGAAAGCTATGAGCTGCTTTCCCCAGAGGTTCACATGGATTATATTGACAGCTTTGCCCGGGTGGAAGAGCTGCGGGGCAGGTATCAGGCAAGCTACCGCAGGCTGCGGCAGCTTCAGGGGAAGCTGGAGGACTTTAACACTGACGAAGGGGAAAAAGCCCGGCAGCTTGACTTGCTGCGCTATCAGATTGACGAAATTGAAGCCGCGGATATCCGGCCTGGGGAGCAGGAGCGCCTTGCCCAGGAGCGGGAGGCTATCCGCAACAGCGAGAAAATCGCCGCCTCTGTGGAGCTTTCCAAAGCCCTTTTGAGCGGGGACGAGGACAGGGGAGGCGTGTTGTCCGATTTGGCCCAGGCAGCGGCTGAAATGGAAAAGGCGGCGTCTTTCCTGCCAGAGGCGCAGGAAGCGGCCCAGAAGCTGCGGGAGGCAAGCTATCTTTTAGAGGATGCGGACGCGGCCCTGCACAGCCTTGCAGTGGAGTTTGACCCCTCTGCCCTGGACGCTATAGAGGAGCGTTTGGATTTGCTGTACCGGCTGGGGCTGAAGTATGGCGGCGGGGAGGAGAAAATCCTCCAGTATCTGGCAGACTGCCAGGAAAGGCTTCACGCCATAGAGTTTTCCGACGAGGAGCGGGAGAAGCTGGAAGCGGAATATGAGGAGGAAAAGAAGCGGGCCATCGCTTTGGCAAAGGAACTCTCCCAGAAACGCCAGGGCGCTTCTGGGAAGTTTACGGCGGCTGTAAAAAAGGAGCTGGCCTTTTTGAATATGCCTGGCATTGAGTTTGTGACGGAGATAGAGCGGGTGCCCCTGCACACAGGGGGGTGCGACAAGCTGCGGTTCCTGGTTTCTGCCAACAAGGGAGAGCCGGCAAAGCCTTTGTCGAAAATTGCTTCCGGAGGCGAGCTTTCCCGGATTATGCTGGCGGTGAAAACGGTGCTCTCCGGCATGGATAAAATTGACACCCTGATTTTTGACGAGGTGGACACAGGCATCAGCGGTGTGGCGGCAAACCGGGTGGGGGAGAAGCTGAAGCAGGTTTCCCATAATCGGCAGGTGTTATGCATCACCCATCTGGCCCAGATTGCCGCCATGGCTGATAACCATCTGTTTATCAGCAAGCACACAGAAAAGGGCAGAACCTTTACAAAGGTGGAACCTTTAGACTTTGAAGGCCGCAAGCAGGAGGTGGCCCGGATTATTTCCGGGGACGCTGTGACAGAATTACAACTGAAAATGGCGGAGGAAATGCTGCAAAGGCCTTGACATTTGTAAAACCTCTGTGTATAATTACAAACAATGGCAATGACGGAATAAAGGCAATACTGTATAATTTTAAGTGGTATATGGCGGAAGCAGGGAATTATGCGGTGTTGCCTAAAGTAAGCGCTGCTTTATATGGCAAAGAGAGCCTGCGGCTGGTGGAAGCAGGTGCATGGCAGCGGCTGAAAATACCTTCCCGAGCCGCTTCCCTGAACATGCAGTAGGGGGAGCCGTTTAGCAGGCGTTACACTGCAAGGGCATGATAGTGCCTAAAGAGGCCGCAGGCTGGAAAGCTGCGGTAAACTGAGGTGGTACCGCGGTTATGTTTAATCGCCCTCTGGACGGGAATCCCCGTGCGGAGGGCTTTTTTGTTTCCTAAAGGAGGTGTGTAAGGCTTGATAACTTTACAGAAAGCCGGCATAGAAGATGCCAGAACCATCCATGCCATGCAGGTGCAGGCTTTCCAGGGCCTGCTGGAAAAATACCAGGATTACGCCACAAACCCGGCGGCGGAGCCTGTGGAGAAAATCCTGTGGCGGATGCGGGCAGAAGGCTCCTGCTATTTCTTTATCCTGCGGGACAAAGAAGCTATAGGCGCCATACGGATTGTGGACAACGGCGCGAAGTGCAGGGTATCACCTGTCTATATCCTGCCCGAACACCAGGGGATGGGATATGCCCAGCAGGCCATGCTGTTGGCTGAAAAGCTTTATCCCCAGGCCAGCCTGTGGGAGTTGGACACGATTCAGGAAGAACCCAGGCTTTGCCACCTGTACGAGAAGCTTGGCTACCGCAGGACGGGCCAGACAACACAAATACAGCCCGGCATGACCATTGTTTACTATGAAAAGACTATTATAAATGCGAAAGGATGAAGAAAATGGGTATCTATGAAGAACTGCAGGCCCGGGGGCTGATTGCCCAGGTGACAAACGAGGAGGAAATCCGGGAGATGGTAAACGCAGGCAAGGCCACCTTTTATATTGGCTTTGACTGCACTGCCGACAGCCTCACAGCAGGCCACTTTATGGCCCTTACCCTCATGAAGCGCCTGCAGATGGCAGGGAACAAGCCTATTGCCCTTATCGGCGGCGGCACCACCATGATAGGCGATCCCTCCGGCCGCACAGACATGCGCAAGGTGCTGACAAAGGAGGACATCGACTATAACGCCTCTGTTTTCAAGCGCCAGATGGAAAGCTTCATCGAGTTTGGGGAAGGCCCCGGCAAGGCCATGATGCTCAATAATGCCGACTGGCTGCTGGGCCTCAACTATGTGGAACTGCTGCGGGAGGTGGGACACTGCTTCTCTGTCAACAACATGCTGCGGGCCGAGTGCTACAAGCAGCGCATGGAAAAGGGCCTGTCCTTTTTAGAGTTTAACTACATGATTATGCAGTCCTATGACTTCTACCACATGTTCCAGCACTATGGCTGCAACATGCAGTTTGGCGGGGACGATCAGTGGAGCAATATGCTGGGGGGCACGGAGCTTATCCGTCGGAAGCTTGGCAAGGATGCCCATTGTATGACCATCACCCTGCTGACAGACTCCCAGGGCAAGAAGATGGGCAAGACAGCGGGCAATGCCGTCTGGCTGGATCCGAACAAGACCTCCCCCTTTGATTTCTATCAGTACTGGCGCAACGTGGATGACGCGGACGTGTTTAAGTGCCTGCGTATGCTCACCTTCCTGCCTTTGGAGCAGCTTGACGAGATGAGCGGCTGGGAGGGCAGCCAGTTGAACCAGGCAAAGGAAATCCTGGCCTTTGAGCTGACCAAGATGGTGCATGGGGAAGAGGAAGCCCAGAAGGCCCAGGAGGGCGCCCGGGCGCTGTTTGGCGGCGGGGCGAGCACTGCTAATATGCCCACCACAGAGCTGGCGGAAGAAGATTTGGCTGACGGACAGATTGGCATTTTAGACCTGCTGTTAAAGGCCGGGCTGATTCCCTCCAAGGGCGAGGGTCGCCGTCTGGTGCAGCAGGGCGGCGTTTCCGTAAATGATGAGAAGGTGACAGACTTTGGGAAAAGCTTCGCGGCCGCGGATTTCGGGCCGGAGGGGCTAATTATCAAAAAAGGCAAGAAGGTTTTCCACAAGGTGGTTTTGAAATAACCAGCATCATTTAGAATGTGTTTAGCCTGTGGGTAAACACACTCTAAAAATAGTAAAGTTTAGGGCCGCCCTTTACAAAGGGCGGTGGGTTTGGGCGAAGCCCAAGGTCTTTGCTTTCAACTGGCCACCCAAAGCTCAAGCAAAAAGCGCTCCTTTTCCCGCCAGATGGGGGAGAGGGAGCGCTTTCTGTGTCCGCGCCTTAAAAATACTAGGTTTTTAGGATGCTTTGCCTGAGAGGCAGGAATAATGGCGGACATATAGGGAAAAACCATATACACCTTCTGGTATCAGTGTTCAGTTGCGGGCCTTTTCAAAGGCCGCCCGCATGGCCCCGCCCCGGGAAGCTGTCCGGCTGTCCGCGATAATCCGGGCAATTTCCCCCTGGGTGCGCTCCACCTCTTCCCGCAGCTCCTGGGCGGAAACCCGCAGCGCGCCATGGCCCAGGATAATAAGCTGCTCGGCAAAGTCGGCGGTAGCCACCCGCACCCGCTGGCCCTCCCGGGAAAGCTTATAGCTGGCTTTTTCAATGTAAGCGTCGGCTGTTTCCGCCTCTTTTGTGTAAACCACATGGATGTTGTGATGCCGCGACACCGAGCCAGCGCCTCCCGGCACCTTGTAGGCGTCAAAAACCAGAATCACCCGGTTTTGCCGAAAGCCCTGGTAATTGCTTAAAATGTCCATCAGCAGATAGCGGGCAGCGTCCAGGTTTTCCTTTGCCACCTCATTTAAATCCTTCCAGGCAAAAATCATGTTGTAGCCGTCCACCAGCAGGTACTCCGGCCCTGCTTCCGGGACAGGCACAGTTATCTTTCCCTGGGAAGTGT
The DNA here is from genome assembly GCF_009936035.1 of Neglectibacter sp. X58. Taxonomy (GTDB): domain Bacteria; phylum Bacillota; class Clostridia; order Oscillospirales; family Acutalibacteraceae; genus Acutalibacter. Next base: position 230,177 of record NZ_QWEO01000001.1, read on the forward strand.
CCCGGGCTGGCTTGGGAGGCGGCTGAAAGGCCCGGGGCTTTACAGCGCCATAGGTCTTTTCAAAAATGGCCTGCAATTCATTGTCCAGGGCAAGCCCCCTGGCAGAGGAGGTCTGCTGCCTGAGAGCAGGGGCAGGCTGGGAAGGCTCTTCCGAAGCAGGGGCTAGCAGGTCGAGAGAGGGCAGGTGCATATGGCTCTCCACCTCATGCCAGGGCACCTGGAAGCCGGACCCATGGGCACAGAATACAGAACCAGGGGGATCCTCCAAATCCCCTTCTGGATCGTATCCCGTTTCCGTCACAATTTTTTCCTGCTCCCCGCAGGGCAGATAACCGTTTACAGTGCAGGAGAGCCTGCCGTGTCCCTTGGTATAGGCGGCAAACTCCAAGGCATAGTCTCCAAAAGCTGCCACAGGCACCCGGGCGGAAAGAAGAGCCTCGCCTCCTGCTGTCTCCGGCGGATCGCTTTCCCCGCCCATGCGCTGGATGTCTGTCAGCGCCCGCCCAAGGCTTCCCTCAGGCAGCTCCATCCGCAATGCGTACCACGGCTCCAGCAGCACGCTTTCCGCCTTCATCAGCCCATGGCGCACAGCTCGGTAGGTGGCCTGGCGGAAGTCCCCGCCCTCTGTGTGCTTTTCGTGTGCCCTGCCCGCCACCAGGGTGATTTTCATGTCCGTAATGGCAGAGCCGGTCAGCACGCCCTTGTAAGTCTTTTCTCCCAGATGGGTCAGCACCAGCCGCTGCCAGTTCCTGTCTAAACGATCCTCAGAGCAGGACGAGGCAAACACCAGCCCGCTGCCTAAGGGCAGCGGCTCCAGCAGCAGATGCACCTCCGCATAGTGGCGCAAAGGCTCAAAGTGCCCCACGCCCTCCACAGGGCCTTTGATAGTTTCCCGGTACACCACGTGCCCTGGGCCGAAATCCACCTCAATGCCAAAGCGGTCATGAATCACCCGCTTTAAGATTTCCGCCTGCACCCTTCCCATCAGCCGCAGGTGGATTTCCCCCAAAGCCTCGTTCCACTCCAGGTGAAGCTGGGGATCCTCCTCCTCAAGCTGCCGCAGCTTTGGCAGCACGGCATGGGGCTGCGCGCCCTCCGGCAGCAAAAGCTGGTAGGTGAGGGCTGGCTCCAGCACAGGGGCCGCCCAGGCCCCCTCTTTTCCCAGGGACTGTCCTGGATAGGTGGTGGAAAGGCCCACAGCGGCACATACAGTCCCTGGGCCGGCCTTGTCTGCCGCTGTAAATTTTGCCCCGGAATAAATGCGGATCTGGTCGATTTTTTCTTCTCCCCCCGGCAGGGGCAGGGTAGATTTTACCGGCAGTTCCCCTCCCGTCACCTTTATGTGGGTCAGCCGCGTGCCTTGGCTGTCCCGGGAAATTTTAAACACCCGGGCGGAAAATGCCTCTCCCCACTGGGGGCGGGGGGCAAAGCGGGCAAGGCCTGCGAGAAGCTCCCGCACCCCCTGGGTTTTCAGGGCCGCGCCAAAATAGCAGGGGAAGCACCGGCGGGATTCCACCAGCCTCTGGAGGGTGCCATCAGAAAGGGCGCCCGTCTCCAGATATTCCCCCAGGGCCGCCTCGTCCCCCAGGGCGGCTTCCTCCCAGAAACCCTCCTGCCCAAAGGCGGAAAAGTCTGTGACAGCGTCGGAAAGAGAGCCTTTCAGCCGGGCCAGCAGCGCCTCCCGGTCAACAGGCTGATCCATCTTGTTGAGGAAGAGGAAAACAGGGATATGGTGCTTTTCCAAAAGCCGCCACAAGGTCAGGGTGTGGCCCTGGAGGCCGTCCGGCGCAGAGATAACCAGGATGGCGCAGTCCAGCACCTGCAAGGTGCGCTCTGCCTCGGCAGAGAAGTCCACATGGCCGGGAGTGTCCAGCAAGGTGATTTCCACGTCCTGCAAGGGCAGCACTGCCTGTTTGGAAAAAATGGTGATGCCCCGCTCCCGCTCCAGCTCATGGGTGTCCAGAAAGGCATCAGCATGATCAACCCGGCCCAGGCTGCGCAAAGCGCCGCCTAAATAGAGCATGGCTTCTGATAAAGTGGTTTTTCCCGCGTCCACATGCGCCAGGATGCCGGCGGTCAGCTTGCGCATAAAGTTCCCCTTTCCCGAATTCGTAATGCTTATAAGTATACCACGGATCAGGAAAAACCGCAACGCGCAGGGAAGTAAAAAGGGGCGGGGAGAAGGAGGGAAAATTTGCCCATATTTCCACTTGACTTGCAGGCTGTACGTGGCAAAAGGATTGTCACCTTGCTGTTCTTTCGCTATGTTGACAATCCAGCCCCTGGTATGGTACTGTATAGCTGCCGGCAATATTGTATAAAATGAAGATTATCCGGATATTTTTTGAGAAAGGGGGCGGCCCTCATGGACGCTGCCGATAAGGTGCTGGAGCTTTTGCAGGAGGCCAGAGGCCCGGTTTCCGGGGAGCATATGGCCCAAAGGCTGGGCGTAACCCGCAACACAGTGTGGAAGGCTGTGAAACATCTGCGGGAGGCAGGATATGAAATATCCGCCGTAACGAACCAAGGGTATCGGCTTTTGTCAGAAAGCGACGTGCTCAGCGCCGGAAACATCCGGCGGCAGTTGGAACCCCAGGCCTCCATAGCGGCAATTGACGTGCGGGAAAGCGTAACCTCCACCAACACCGTCCTGAAGGATCTGGCGGAGCACGGAGGCCGGGAAGGCATGGTGGTTATCGCCCAAAGGCAGACCATGGGCAAGGGCAGGCTGGGCCGATCCTTCTATTCCCCCCAGGGCGGCGGGCTGTATATGAGCGTCCTGCTGCGGCCCCGCTTTTCCGCTGAGGAGGCCCTCTCTATCACAACGGCTGCGGCAGTGGCGGTAGCCCGTGCCATTGACGATGTGACAGGGGAGAGGGCCATGATCAAATGGGTGAACGATGTATACTTCCATGGCAGGAAGGTCTGCGGCATCCTGACGGAAGCCTCCGTAGACTTTGAAAACAGCGGCCTGCATTATGCGGTGCTGGGCATGGGGGTAAACCTTACCGAGCCGGAGGGCGGCTTCCCCGGGGAGGTGGCCCAGGTGGCAGGGGCGCTGTTTGCGGGAAAGGCCCCTGCCGGATCCCGGCCCCAATTGGCCGCCGCCATTCTCAACCGCTTTTTTGCTTACTACCAGGCCCTGCCCCGGCGCACCTTTATGGAAGAATACCGCTCCCGCTCCTTGCTCACTGGAATGGACATCACCTTCATGGAGGGAGAATCCCAGCGGGAAGGCACTGTGCTGGGCGTGGATGAAGAGGCGCGGCTGCTTGTCAGGCTGCCAGACGGCAGCAAGAAAGTCTTTGGCGCAGGGGAAGTGAATATCAAACGGGATTTCCTCCAGCGCCTGCGCAGGGAAAAATCTGTATAGAAAAAAGGGAGGAAGAACATGAAAATCGTGTTTAAAAGCAGGAACCAGAAAATTGTAATGACAGGGATGTGCGCCGCGCTGCTGGCGGTTCTGTCCCAAATCTCCATCCCTCTGCCCACCGGGGTGCCCGTCACCCTGCAAACCTTTGCGGTAGCCCTGTGCGGCTACATACTTGGCCCCGGGCTGGGCACGCTCTCCGTTGTGGTCTATCTGGCGATGGGCGCTGTGGGCCTTCCGGTATTCGCCGGATTCAGCGGCGGGCTGGGGGCCTTCATGGGCATGGCAGGAGGCTTTTTGTGGGGCTTCCTGGGGATGGCTTTTCTCTGCGGGCTGGGGGCAAGGCAGGGCAACCGCCTGATAGCAATTGCCCTGGGAACAGCAGGGCTGCTGATATGCCATGTGTGCGGCGTGGCTCAGTTTGCGCTGCTCACCGGCTCCACACCCCTGCAGGCAACTGCAGCTGTCTCTGTGCCCTACTTAATCAAAGATGTAATCTCCGTAGCCCTAGCCTGCTTTGCCGCCCTGGCAGTTCTCATGAGCCTGAAGCGCGCCCATCTGGTGGATTCCTTATGAGGGAGATACGAGGGCACCACCTGTTCTGCATGGCGCTGTTTGCCGGGCATGGCTACAGCCAGGAGTTTGTGGAAAATATGGCGGCAGTTATCCGGGAATTGGAAGAGGGGGAAAGCTTCTGCCTTGTCTCCCGTCAGGATTCTGTCTGCGCCGCCTGCCCGAACCTTCTGCCGGACGGAGGCTGCACCCACGGCACAGAGGACGTGTTGGCCCGGGATGCGGCTGCGTTCCAGGTGCTGGGGCTGGCCCCCGGCCAGGAGGCAGGCTGGGAGGAAACGCGCAGCCTCCTGCAAAACGTAACCGCGGATGGCTTCAAACAGGTGTGCGGCGGATGCCGCTGGGCAAGGGAAGGGCTTTGCTCTTTGGCACTTTTACAGAAGCAGCTCAGGTGAACTTGGTGATTTTACCGAAAGAGAGGGAAGCTTTTCCGGCGCGCTGGAAAAACCTCCCTCTCTTTTTGTAAATTGGGCCTTGCTTTCAGAGAAAAAATAGGTTAAAATAAGAGCAAAATGATTCAAAAATTGCCAAAAAAGTGGAATGCCCTGCTTCTAAATATGGGCCATGTAGCTATAGAAAGCCATAGCCCTTGTGTGGAATGGCAAATTGTACAAATTCAATCGTTCTCTTAATATTGATATATCATAGCTGACAATTTACTTTCCATGGAGATTGTGTTAAAATATTATCAAAGTTAGGAAAGGGGTGAAAAAATGCCGGGCCGGAGTGTATCAAAGCAAACCCTCTCGCGGCTGCCTGCATACCTGCATTACCTGCAAAGCCTGCCGGAGGAAGCCGGGCGGTACATTTCGGCAACAGCCGTAGCAGAGGCGCTGGGCCTCAACGATGTGGTGGTGCGCAAGGATCTGGCTGCTGTCAGCAGCTCGGGCAGGCCCAAGGTAGGATATGTCCGCGCAAAGCTTATAGGAGAGCTGGAACACTTCCTTGGCTATGACAACACCCAGGACGCCATCCTGGTAGGGGCCGGCAAGCTTGGCAGGGCGCTCCTGTCCTATGACGTTTTCCCTCAGTACGGGCTGAACATCCTGGCGGGCTTTGACATCGATCCGCCGGAAGGCCTGGAGGAGGGGGGGAAGAAGATACTGCCCATGGAGAAGCTGCCGAACCTGTGCAGGCGCATGAAGGTGCGCATCGGCATTATTACGGTGCCGGGGGAATCTGCCCAGGAAGTGTGCGACAGGCTCACCAGCAGCGGCATCCTGGCAGTGTGGAATTTCTCGAACGTCCATCTCAGCGTCCCTGAAGGGGTTCTGGTCCAGAATGAAAATATGGCGGTGTCCCTTGCCATACTTTCCAATCACTTAAAAGAAAGGTTCAGCACAAAATAAACAGCAAAGGATGAGTGATTTCATGGAAACAAAGACAGCGTATGAAATTGTGGAAAACACGGAAACATTCGAGAGAATGCTCCAGCGGGTGCGCGAGGCACAGAAGATCTATGCCTCCTACACCCAGGAGCAGGTAGACGAGATCTTCCGTGCCGCCGCCATGGCAGCAAACTTCCAGCGCATCCCGCTGGCCCGCATGGCTGTGGAAGAAACCGGCATGGGCGTGGTGGAAGACAAGGTTATCAAGAACCACTATGCCGCCGAGTATATCTACAATACGTACAAGAACACCAAAACCTGCGGCGTCATTGAGGAAGACCCGGCTTTCGGCACGAAGAAGATTGCCGAGCCTATCGGCGTCATCGCGGCGGTTATCCCCACCACAAACCCCACTTCCACTGCCATCTTCAAAACCCTGCTGGCTTTAAAGACCCGCAACGGCATCATCATCAGCCCCCATCCCCGGGCAAAGAAATGCACCATCGAGGCTGCAAAGGTTGTGCTGGACGCCGCCATCAAGGCAGGCGCCCCGGAAGGCCTCTTCGGCTGGATTGACGTGCCCTCCCTGGAGCTGACCAACAAGGTCATGGCGGAGGCCGACATCATCCTGGCAACAGGCGGCCCCGGCATGGTAAACGCCGCTTACTCCTCCGGCACCCCCGCTTTAGGCGTGGGCGCGGGCAACACCCCGGCTATTATCGACGACACCGCCGACGTTATCCTGGCTGTAAACTCCATCATCCACTCCAAAACCTTTGACAACGGCATGATCTGCGCCTCCGAGCAGTCTGTTATTGTGCTGGACAAGGTTTATAAGCAGGTGAAAGACGAGTTCCAGAAGCGCGGCTGCTATTTCCTCAATAAATCCGAAACCGAGAAGGTTCGCAAGACCATCATCATCAACGGCGCCCTGAACGCAAAAATCGTAGGCCAGAAGGCCCACACCATTGCCGCCCTGGCAGGCGTGGAAGTGCCCGAGTCCACCAAAATCATCATCGGCGAGGTGGAGAGCGTGGACATCTCCGAGGAGTTTGCCCATGAGAAGCTGTCCCCGGTTCTTGCCATGTACAAGGCCACAGACTTTGACGACGCTGTTGCCAAGGCTGAGCAGCTTGTGGCAGACGGCGGCTACGGCCACACATCCTCTCTGTACATCCACATTTCCGAAAAGGAAAAGATGGCAAAGCACCAGGCTGCTATGAAGACCTGCCGTATCTTAGTGAACACCCCCTCCTCCCAGGGCGGTATTGGCGACCTCTATAACTTCAAGCTGGCTCCCTCCCTCACGCTGGGCTGCGGCTCCTGGGGCGGCAACTCCGTCTCTGAGAACGTAGGCGTCAAGCACCTTATCAACGTAAAGACAGTTGCCGAGAGGAGAGAGAATATGCTGTGGTTCCGTGTGCCTGAGAAGGTATATTTCAAGAAGGGCTGCATGCCCCTGGCTCTGGACGAGCTGAAGACCGAATATGGCAAGAAGAAGGCTTTCATCGTCACCGATACCTTCCTGTATCAGAACGGCTACACCAAGCCCATCACCGACAAGCTGGACGAGATGAACATCCAGTATTCCTGCTTCTGGAACGTACAGCCCGATCCTACCCTGGCAAATGCCCTGGAGGGTGTCCAGCAGATCCGCTCCTTCGAGCCTGATGTGATCATCGCCCTGGGCGGCGGTTCCGCCATGGACGCTGCCAAAATCATGTGGGTGCTCTATGAGCATCCGGATGCTGACTTTGCTTCCATGTCCATGGACTTCATGGATATCCGCAAGCGCATCTATAAGTTCCCCAAAATGGGCGAGAAGGCCATGTTCGTAGCTATCCCCACCTCCGCCGGCACAGGCTCCGAGGTAACCCCCTTCGCTATTATCACAGACGAAAAGACTGGCACCAAGTGGCCCATTGCCGACTATGAGCTGCTGCCCAACATGGCAATTGTGGACGTGGACAACATGATGAACGCTCCCAGAGGCCTTACCAGCGCTTCCGGCATTGACGTAATGACCCATGCCATCGAGGCATATGTATCCATTATGGCCACTCCCTTCACCGACGGCCTGGCCCTGCAGGCTATCAAGACTGTATTTGAATACCTGCCCTCCGCTTACGAGAACGGTGCAAACGATCCCATTGCCCGCGAGAAAATGGCAGAAGCCTCCTGCATGGCTGGCATGGCCTTTGCAAACGCCTTCCTGGGCGTGAACCACTCCATGGCCCATAAGCTGGGCGCTTACCACCACCTGCCCCATGGCGTAGCAAACGCTGTTATCCTCACAGACGTTATCCGCTACAACTCCGCTGACGTTCCCACCAAGATGGGCACCTTCTCCCAGTACCAGTATCCCCACGCCAAGGAGCGCTATGTGGAAGCCGCCAAGTTCGCGGGTATCAAGGGCAAGAACGATGACGAAATCTTCGAGAACTTCATCGCGGCCCTGGAGGATCTGAAGGAGAAAATCGGCATCAAAAAGACCATTAAGGATTACGGCGTAGACGAGAAATACTTCCTGGATACCCTGGACGAGATGGTGGAGAACGCCTTTAACGACCAGTGTACAGGCGCCAACCCCCGTTATCCGCTGATGAGCGAGATTAAAGATATCTACCTCAAGTGCTATTATGGTAAATAAGAGAGGGCCAATCCCTTCCCTTTTGCGAACTTCATCCGGGCAGGGCGGAAAGCCCTGCCGGAGGGAGGGCGCTTCCCACAAATCAAGAAAGGAAGATGAGCATATCATATGAAACTGGAAAAGGTAATCGCTGTCCGCACCTCCAAGACTATTTACCGTGATGGGGATCACGTTGTCAAGGTATTCGACGAGGGCTATTCCAAGTCCGACATTTTGAACGAAGCTCTGAACATCGCCCGGGTAGAGGAGACTGGCCTCTCCATCCCTGGCGTGGAAGCTGTCACCATGGTAGACGGCAAATGGGCCATTGTAACCGATTTTATCGAGGGCAAGACCCTGGCCCGCCTGATGACAGAGGATCATGAGAACTATGCCCAGTATATGGAGCGCCTGGTGGATATCCAGTTGGAAATGCACGCAACTCCCGCTCCCGCCATGCTGAACAAGCTCAAGGACAAGATGAAGCGCAAGATTTCCCAGACCGGCCTGGACGCCACCACCCGTTACGAGCTGGATGCCCGCCTCCATGGCATGCCCAAGCACAACAAGCTGTGCCATGGCGACTTTAACCCCTCCAACGTGGTGATTAAGCCTGACGGCAGCTACGCCATCCTGGACTGGGCGCACGCCACCCAGGGCAATGCCAGCGCCGACGCAGCCCGTACTTATCTGCTGTTCTGGCTGGGCGGCGACATTGAAGGCGCCGAGCTGTACCTGGATCTCTTCTGCAAGAAGAGCGATACCGCTAAGCAGTATGTGCAGAAGTGGCTGCCCATCGTAGCCGCCTCCCAGTCCGTAAAGGGCAAGGAAGAGGAAAAGGAATTCCTCATGCACTGGGTAAACGTGGTGGAATACGAATAACCAACGTAACGTTGGATCTGAGACGCGGGAACGCTCACTGCGTTCGCTGCCTTGCGGTCATTTTCGCCGCGTCGCTTCGTGCCGCGCTTACGTAGGCCATCGCGCGCCCGGCCTGCTCCCGCAGAGCGTCTTACTTTGAGAACAAAGCAGAGGGGAGAGGGCCTGCCGTTTCCGGCAGGCTTTATCCCCATAAATTAAAAAGGCAATCTCTTGCCATAGCAATTCAGCTTTATAGCTGAGAAAGGAAGATCCACTATGAAATGTACAATTTGCATTGGCAGTTCCTGCCATCTGAAAGGCTCCCGGCAGATCGTGGAGCAGCTCCAGTATCTCGTGAAAGAGAACCACCTGGAGGACAAGGTGGAGCTGGGCGGCACCTTCTGCATGGGCAACTGTGTAAACGGCGTCAACGTCACCTTGGATGACAAGCTGTATTCTCTCTCTCCCGAGACTACCAAGGATTTCTTCGATAAGGAAATCCTTGCAAAAGTACAATAAAAAGGAACTTTTGATAGGGCGCTCCATCCGTGTTCACCATGGGTGGAGTTTCCCCTACCATCATGTCCTTGGGAAAAATACGGAAGAAAGGAACGATACCGGGCGCAAAAAGCAGTTGTTTTTCCTTTTTGTGCAAATCCAGTATCGCATGGCGATTTACATGGCTGAATATTTGAAACTGAAAAAATCCAACTGTGTCAACTGCTATAAATGCATTCGGCACTGTCCGGTAAAGTCTATCAAGTTCTCCTCCGACCAGGCGCACATCGTCTCAGACGAGTGCATCCTCTGCGGGCAGTGCTTCGTGGTCTGCCCCCAGAACGCCAAAGAGGTGCGGGGAGACGTGGTGAAGGCCCTGGAGCTGATGAAGAAAGGCCCGGTGATTGCAAGCGTTGCCCCTTCCTTTGTGGCAAACTATTCCGGCGCCACCATCGCCACCATGGAAGCAGCCCTGAAAAAGCTGGGCTTTGCCTCTGCCGAGGAGACAGCCGAGGGCGCGTCCATCGTGAAGAAGCAGTATGAAAAAATGGTCAAAGACGCCCGCCAGGACGTGATCATCTCCTCCTGCTGCCACTCTGTAAACCTTTTAATCGAGAAATACCATCCCGAGGTGCTGCCCTATCTTGCCACAGTGGTGTCTCCCATGCAGGCCCACTGCCGGAAAATCAAGGCTGCCAATCCCGGCGCGTCCACAGTGTTCATCGGCCCCTGCATCTCCAAAAAAGCCGAGGCCGAATCATATCCCGGGGATGTAGACTGCGTGCTCACCTTTGAAGAGCTGAGCGAGTGGCTCAAGCAGGAGGGCGTCACCGTCGAAAAGGGCGAGGATAACCTGGACGAAAGCCGCGCCCGCCTGTTCCCCACCAGCGGCGGAATCCTGCGCACCATGGAGCAGGATTCCCCGGAATACAGCTATCTAGTGGTAGACGGCATTGACAACTGCATCCAGGCCCTGAACGACATCAAAGAAGGCAGGCTCCGCAAGTGCTTTATTGAGATGTCCATCTGCGCCGGCAGCTGCATTGGCGGCCCCGCCATGGAACATGCCCAGCGCCGCCCGGTCAGCGACTACATAGAGGTAGACCGCTATGCGGGCCGGAAGGATTTCGCCATTCCCCAGCCGGAAGAGAAGGATCTGGTGAAGGATCACAAGTTTATTGGCCTGCACCGCAATATGCCCGGCCAGAATGACATTGAAGAAATCCTGCGCAAAATGGGCAAAAACAATCCTGAACAGGAACTTAACTGCGGTGCCTGCGGCTACAGCACCTGCCGGGAAAAGGCTATCGCCGTATACCAGGGCAAGGCCAATATCAACATGTGCCTGCCCTTCTTAAAGGATAAGGCAGAGTCCTTCTCCGATACCATCATCAACAACACGCCTAACGGCATCATTGTCTTAAACGAGCAGTTGGAGGTGCAGCAGATCAATGCCGCCGCCTGCCACATTATGAATATCCGCTATGCCTCCGATGTGCTGGGGGATCAGGTCATCCGCATTCTCGATCCCAAGGTGTTCCTGGATGTCATGCAGACCGGCCAGGCTGTGCGGGACGAGAAGGTTTATCTGGCGGAATACAAGCGCTATGTAGAGCAGAGCGTCATCTATGACAAGGGCTACCGCATTGTTATGTGCATTATGCGCGACGTTACCGATGAGGAGCGCCAGCGCCAGCGCAAAGAAGAAATCAGCCACTCCACCATCGAAGTGACGGATAACGTCATTGAGAAGCAAATGCGCGTGGTGCAGGAAATCGCCTCTCTGCTGGGCGAAACTACTGCCGAGACAAAAATCGCGCTCACTAAGTTAAAGGATTCCCTGAAAGATGAATAATTTATGTAGTGACATCGGGTATACCAGCATCCATAAATGGGGCGAGCAGCTTTGCGGCGATCGGGTGGAGATTGTCGAGCAAGGCGAAAACTCCACTGTAGTGGTGCTGGCAGACGGCATGGGCAGCGGCGTAAAGGCCAACATCCTGTCGTCCCTCACATCCAAGATTATCTCGACCATGATGGCGGCGAACATGTCCATTGAGGACTGCGTCTCCACCATTGCCGCCACCCTGCCTGTGTGCGCGGTGCGGCAGGTGGCCTATTCCACGTTCACCATCATCCACATCATCGACAATGAAGAAGCGGAGATCATCCAGTATGATAACCCCCTCCTGATCCTCCTGCGGGACGGCAAATTTGTGGAAATCCCCAAAACCGGCAATGAGATTGAAGGGAAAATGATCTACCGCTCCCGCATCAAGCTCCAGGAAAACGATTTTCTCTTTACCATGAGTGACGGCACCATCCACGCAGGCGTGGGCCAGTCCCTGAACTTCGGCTGGCAGCGCCCGGAAATCATCAAGTTTCTGGAAATGATGTATGACCCCTCCTACACGGCCAAAACCTACAGCACCCTGCTGGTGGAGGAGTGCAACCACCTTTACGGCGGCCATCCCGGAGACGACACCACTGTGGCCTGTGTAAAAATACGCAACCGCCAGCAGGTGAACCTGATGATAGGCCCGCCCTCTGACCGTAAGGATGTAAACAAAATGCAGGCCCTGTTCCATTCCAAGGAGGGCAAGCACATTGTCTGCGGCGGCACCACCTCCACTATCACCTCCGAATACCTGAAGAAGCCCATGATAGCCGATTTGGACTATCTGGATCCGGAAATCCCGCCCATAGCCAAAATCGAGGGCGTGGACCTGGTCACCGAAGGCGTCATCACTATCAGCAAGGTGGTAGACTATGCCAAGGACTTCCTCCAGGACAACGAGTCCTATACAGAGTGGGGCTACAAGCGGGACGGCGCGTCCCTCATTGCCCGTATGCTCTTTGAGGAGGCCACGGATATCAACTTCTTTGTGGGCCGGGCTGTAAACCCCGCCCACCAGAACCCCAACCTGCCCATCAGCTTCAACATCAAGATGCGTCTGGTGGAGGAGCTGAGCGAATGTCTGAAAGCTATGGGCAAGCGCATTAAAGTAAGCTATTTCTAAGAAAAAACAATGCCCCATGTGGCGGCTGCACCGCAGGGCCGAACCGCCCGCCGGAAACGGTTTTGTGCAGCATCGCCGGAAAGGAGAATGGGACTATGCCAATTCCCGGACAAGCGGAATGGAAATTTGACACGAAAGTGCAGTACATCAAATATAAGGTGCTGCGCGAGGTGGCCCGGTGCGCCTTTGAAGACCGGCTGCTTGCCACCTATACGGAAATCCCCAAACTCATCGTCAAGGATAAGCCCACCATGCGCTGCTGCATCTATAAGGAGCGCGCCATTGTAGAGGAGCGCATCCGTCTGGCTATGGGCGGCAATAAGGATAACCCCAACGTCATTGAGGTTATTGACATTGCCTGCGACGAGTGTTCCAAGAGCGGCTATAACGTAGGCAGCGCTTGCCGCGGATGCCTGGCCCACCGCTGCGCCGATGTGTGCCCCCGGGGTGCCATCAGCTTTGATGAGCACCAGAAGGCCCACATTGACAAAAGCAAGTGCGTAGACTGCGGCCGCTGCGCCCAGGTCTGCCCCTACAGCGCCATTGTAAACGAAAAGCGCCCCTGCGAGAAGGCCTGCAAGGTGAAGGCCATCAGCATGGCAGAGGGGGGAGAAGCTGCCATCGACAACAGCAAGTGCATCTCCTGCGGTGCCTGCGCATATATGTGCCCCTTTGGCGCCATTGTGGATAAATCCTTTATCCTGGACGTGGTGAAGCTGATAAAGGAGAGCGGGAACAACGAAAAGTATAAGCTGTACGCGGTTATCGCCCCCTCCATCTCCAGCCAGTTCACCTATGCCAAGCTGGGCCAGGTGATTTCCGGTATCAAGGAGCTGGGCTTCTTCACCGTTGTGGAAGCGGCCTTGGGAGCCGATATGGTAGCCTATGCCGAGTCTGCGGAGCTTGCGGAAAAGGGCTTCCTCACCAGCTCTTGCTGCCCCGCCTTTGTGGACTATGTAGAGAAAGCTTTCCCCCAGATGAAAGAGCACGTTTCCCACAACCTGTCCCCAGCAGCCACTATCGCCCAGTACATCAAGGAGACAGATCCCACCGCGAAAATCGTATTTATCGGGCCTTGCACCGCCAAAAAGATGGAGTTCCAGAAAGAGGGCCTCAAGGACATTATCGACTCCACTATTACCTTTGAGGAGCTGCAGGCCCTGTTCGACAGCAGGGATATCGACCTGAAATCCCTGCCGGAGGACGTGTTGGACAACGCCTCCTACTATGGGCGCATCTTTGCCCGCAGCGGCGGTCTCAGCGATGCTGTGGCCCAGGGCCTCAAGGAGCAGGACATTGAGTTTGATCTGAAAGCAGTGCCCTGCGACGGCATTGAAGCCTGCCGCGTGGCCCTGCTGAAGGCCTCCAAGGGCCTCCTGCCCGGCAACTTTATTGAGGGCATGGCCTGTGTGGGCGGATGCATCGGCGGTGCCGGATGCCTGACCCATGGGGAAAAGAACAAGGCTGACGTAGACAAATACGGCAAGGAAGCCTATGAGAAAACCATCTCCGACGCAATCGGCATGATGAAGAAATAAGAAGCAGAGCTTTTCCTGCCTGCTTTCAGGCGGCGCGCTGATGAAGCGCGCCGCTTTTCGGAAGCTGGCAAGGGAGAAAGAGAGGAAAAACATGAGAGCAGCGGCCTTTTTAGGAAATAAGACCTTTGAGGTACAAGAGCGGGAAATCCCCCATGCAGGCCCTGGCGAAGTAGTTATCCGCAACATGGCCTGCGGCGTGTGCGGCACAGACGTGCATATCTACCATGGCGAGCCTGGCTCCGCCGATGTAAATCCCCCTGTGGTGCTGGGCCACGAGTATGCCGGCGAAGTGGTGGAAACAGGGGAGGGCGTCACAGCCCTCAAAGCAGGCGACCACGTCACCGTAGACCCCAACATTTACTGCGGGGCCTGTGAATACTGCCAGAACGGCAAAAAGCAGCTCTGTGAAACGATGCAGGCCATCGGTGTCACCCGGGACGGGGGCTTTGCACAGTACAGCGTGGTTCCCGTAAGCCAAGCCTTTAAACTGTCAGAAGATTTGCCCTATGAATGGGGCGCTATGGCAGAGCCTGTGGCCTGCTGCCTCCACGGCATCGACCTGGCTGGCATCCGGCCCGGAGATACCGTATGCATTGTGGGAGGCGGGGCCATCGGGCTTATCATGCTCCAGCTTGCAAAGCTTTCCGGCGCTGCCAGGCTGGTGGTCAGCGAGCCTAACCAGAAGCGCCGGGAGGCTGCCCTGAAGCTGGGCGCAACCCTGGCCATCGACCCCACCGATCCCAAAGCTAAGGAGTCCATGGCTTGTGAAGCAAACGTGGTTATCGAGTGCGTGGGCAATACCCCCGCTGTGCAGAGCGCCTTTGACTTTGCCAAAAAGGGTGCCACTATTGTCCTGTTCAGCGTCCCCAAGGTGGACGGCACCTTCCAGCTTCCTCTGTTTGATATGTACAAGAAGGAGCTGACTGTAAAAGGCTCTTTTGTAAATCCCGACACCCATCACCGGGCCGTCCAGCTTCTCAATGCGGGCAAGCTGGATTTCACCCCCATCATCACCCACCGCTTCCCCTTGGGCAAAATGGCGGAAGCCATTGCAGAGCAGATGAGCAGCGAGTCCATTAAAGTTGTTGTCTGTCCCCAGGAGTAATTATTTATTAGGTAAAAGCAGCAGCCCCCGGCGCACGTTTTTGTGTACCGGGGGCTGCTGCATACAAAAATTTTTTCTATTTAAACACCAGCATATGGTTCAGCTTCCGCTCTTGCGGCCCATACAGCCACTGCCCGTCCACAAACAGGTTGGTAGAGCCGCCGCCGTCACAGTTCACAGCGTCCTGGCACCCCAGGCTCACCATGATTTTCGAGAGACTGCTCAGGTTTGTGTTGGCGGTGAGCAGCATAATTTTCCCGTCCTGCTTAATGCCGATGCAGGCCCGCCTGGCGTTGTATACGGTAATGCCAGGATCTTTGAAGCCCTCGGCCCGGTAAGTGTCAGCATTGCCATATACCATGCCGTTTTTCACAATGCGCGGCCCTAAGCCAATGGAAAGCTTGATGTCCTGGGTGGAAGCGCCTTCATAGCTGCGCTGCAAATCAACCCGGTCGCCCACCTGGGCTGTGTCAAAGAAAGCGTCCGCACTTGCCCGGCGGCTGCGCTGGGCAAGCACATAGCCGTCGGAAGGGATATTCACATCTGTGTTGTGCAGCACCTGGGTGATAAACCCGCCGGAGCTTACCACCACAGCGTCCCGGGCGGTAAAGGTCAGGCTGGTGCCGAAATCTTTGGTAAACACCACCCGGGTGGTGTCCTGGGGCACCATAGGCTTCTGGTTAAAGCCCACGTTCTCCAAAGCGGCTTCCCCTTGGGCGCTGTGCAGCACAGCCCTGTGGCGGGTGGCAAAATTTTCTATGGAGCAGTTTCCCCTAGAGTCCATCACAAAGGCAGACTTTGCCGGGGCAAACAGGTTGTCCACTGTCAGCACCTTCCCGCCGCTTATCATGGTGCCTATGGGGATGTAAGAGTCCATATAGAAAAAGGCGGCGTTTACAGCGATAACAGCTCCGGAACGGCTCACTAAGGAGCCAGGCCCTTCCCGTCCGGTAATTTTGTTCTGGGCCAGCATAACGCTGGAAGAAAAGCTGTGAGGGTCAAACACCACTGCCCGTACTGGCACGCCGTTGACACGCTTTTGCACAATTTCATACCGTTCTGTATTGCATTTGTTTAAAAAGCGGGCATACAGGGAAGCAGCCTCCGCCCGGTTGGCAGTCTGGGTGGGGCGGAAGGTGCGGTCAGTATAGCCGTTGAGTATCCCGGCCCGCTGGCAGGCAGAAACGCTTGCGGCAGCATAGGAGCTGATTTTCCAGCCGTCAGAAAAAGACATAGCCGGGTTCACCGCGTTCATTTTCCTGCCGGTAGCCTTGGAAAAGTTCGCCACCATCACCGCCAAGTCCTGGCGGCTCACCGGAGAGTCCGGCCCAAAGGTGCCGTCACCCCGGCCCTTTACCACGCTGCTTTCCACAGCCCAGTTGATATAAGGGTTGGCCCAATGCCCCTGTGGCACGTCCTTAAAGCTGCCCTTAAAAGCATACTGCTTGATTTCCGCCGGGGTAAGCAGGGTTTTGCACAGCATGGCGGCAAAGGCTCCCCGGCTCAGCCGCCCTCCGGGGGAAAAGCGGTTCGCCCCAGTGCCTTGGATAATGCCCTTGTCCACTAGGTCCAGCACATCTTTGGCATACCAGGCGGTGGGGGGCACATCGGAAAAAAATCCGGCGGCAAGGGCGGGCCTTATGGACAGCGCGGAAAAAAACAGGCAGCAGGCAAGAAGCGCCGCCAGGAGCCGCAGCCCCTTCCTTTTGTGCAAATGCATGGGTATTCCTCCTTCGTTTCAAGCATTCTTTAACATAATATACCACAATTAGCCTGAAAAGTCCATGAAAAAAGAAAAGTGGCGGAAATTACCTGAAAAGATCCCAATTATTATTTGCATTTTTCTCTGATTTCCTGTAATATGTATCCATAGGGATTTTGCTTTTTCCCTTATCCCATTTTAATTGGAGGGTAAAACTATGATTTGTCCTAAGTGCGGCAGGAATATCCCGGACGGGAGCGTGTGCCCCTGTTCCTACAATACTCCTGTATTGTCCTCAAATCCGGCTGTGAACACCTTAAAAACCATTGGATCCTCACCTCTGTTCCTGGTAGTGTCAATCCTTTTGTCCATCGCGCCTGTGCTGACCATTGCCAGTCAGTTGGGTCTGCGTGACAATATGTGGGATTTGTTCTACTATGCCATGCAGTTAGACCTGGATCCCAGCCTGTTCTACCCGGTTATAGACGCCGCCAGCAGCATGTCCGTTGCAGGCGCGGTGCTTTCCGCGGTTCCCGCCATCCTCGTTGCGGTGGCCATGTGGATTACTTACGCCAGTTGCCGCGATACCCAAAGCGGCAATGTCTCCACAGCAGGGCTTACCATCTGCAAGGTGCTCTCCATCATTTCGCTGGTGTGCATATGCATTTTTGCCGCCATACTGGTGCTGTTCATGGTGATACTTTTGATCGCGGGTGTAGCAGAGGCTGCCAATGATGTCTATGGTTATGACGCCAGCATAGCCCAGGCAGGTATCGCTGTGCTGCTGGTGCTGTTTGTCATCCTGGCGGCAGTTTTGGCTCTGGCGGTTATTTACCAGGTCTGCGTGATTAAAACTATCAACCGCATCAAGGCTACCGCCACCACAGGCGTGCCGGACAACCGCATTCCCAATTTCCTGGTTGTGATGAATTACATTGAGGCAGCAGGCATGGTGCTGGCAGGCCTTGCCAATCTCTTTACCACGCCCATCCTGGGCCTTGGCTCCCTGGTAGGCGCCGCCACCCTGGTGATTATCTCCATCATCCTCACCCGCTACCGCTCCGGCATGACCCTGCTCATGTACCCGCCCGTACAGCCCGTCTATCCCCAGCAGCCCACGCCTCCCCAGGGGCCGGGGAATTGGGGATAAGCCCTCAAAATCAGGGAAAGTGATGTGCATGAAAACCATTATCAGAGCTTTGCTCCGCTCATTGGCGGCGCTGTCCGTTGTCATATTGCTCACCGTTATAACTGCCAACGCCCAGCATTATT
Source organism: Neglectibacter sp. X58 (assembly GCF_009936035.1). Taxonomy (GTDB): domain Bacteria; phylum Bacillota; class Clostridia; order Oscillospirales; family Acutalibacteraceae; genus Acutalibacter. Next base: position 248,073 of record NZ_QWEO01000001.1, read on the forward strand.
TTGCGATCTGGTATGACGCTGATGTGGAAAAGGAATGGGTGGGGGAGGATATCTATATTGTAAATGAAAATGCCACGCTGACGGTATTGGGCTTTGAACATATCCCGCCAACGGAACGTGCAGGCGCACGCGTAGACATCATGGTGAATATCCATGGGGACGCCGAACTGCCCTGGCACTATGACGGCAATAACTATCGGCTGCAATATTATCAGGACGGAAAATGGTATGTGGTAGGCCACCCGCTTGCCGTACCCGCAGTAGGAGCAAATTGGATGCCTGCCGGTGACACGGTGATGCGTTACCGGATACCGCTGACTGTGTTGCAGCAGTCCGGTACCTTTCGGTTATATGTTTATCCTTTAGGCTTTTGCGATGTTCCAGGTTTGAACGACACAGACGGCTGCTGAAACAAAAATAATAGAGAAAACCGGCGGGGCGCAAGCTCTGCCGGTTCTTTCTATGCCATTTTTTCAGTTCAAATTACTCAATCACCCGGATCTTCACCACATGCTCCAGTTTCGAGAAGGTGCCCCCGGGCAGATCCCCGGTCACGTCCAGAATGGTGTAGGCATATTCCCCCCGGGACTTGCTCTGCATGTTCTCAATGTTAATCCCGGCCTGGCCGCAGGCAGCGGCAAAGATGGCAATGGTGTTGGGCAGGTTCTTGTGAATCAGGCACACCCGCTTGGTGCCCGGCTCCCGGGCCATAGAGAGGGAGGGCAGGTTCACAGCATTTTTGATGTTGCCGTTTTCCAGATAGTCCTTCATCTGATCCACAGCCATCTCCGCGCAATTGTCCTCGCTTTCCGGTGTGGAAGCGCCCAGGTGGGGGAGGGCCGTCACATTCTCCGCGCCAATCAGGCAGTCAGCCGGGAAGTCTGTGGCGTAAGCCGCCATCTTGCCGCTTGCAAGAGCCTCGCAGAGCGCGGCACTGTCGCACAGCTCCCCCCGGGCGAAGTTTAAAAGCCGCACGCCGTCCCTCATCTTGCCAATGGTCTCCCCGTTTATCATACCCTTTGTGTCTTTGGTCGCAGGCAGATGCAGGGAGATATAGTCGCAGTTTGCGTAAATCTCGTCTAAAGAAAGGGAGCGCTTCACAGAGCTGGAAAGCCGCCAGGCCGCCTCCACAGAGAGGAAGGGGTCATAGCCGTAAACCGTCATGCCCAAGGCCTCGGCGGCATTTGCCACCAGGATGCCGATGGCCCCCAGGCCCACCACGCCCAGGGTTTTGCCGCTGATTTCCGGCCCCGCAAACTGGGACTTGCCCTTCTCCACCAGCTTGCCCACAGCGTCGCCTTCCCCCTTAAGGGTTTTCACCCAGTCCATGGCGGCGGGGATTTTCCGGGAGGTGAGCAGCAGGGCGCACAGCACCAGCTCTTTCACAGCATTGGCGTTAGCCCCCGGGGTATTGAACACCACAATGCCCTTTTCCGTGCATTTGTCCACAGGGATATTGTTCACCCCAGCCCCAGCCCTGGCTATAGCCAGCAGGGTTTCCGGCAAATCCATGTCGTGCATGGCGGCAGAGCGCACGAGAATGCCCTCTGGCTCCTGTATTTCCGGGGAGAAGGTGTAAGCCTCCCCAAAGCGTTTGGTGCCCACAGGACTTATCTTGTTTAAGCACAGTATCTTATGCATGTTGCATACCATCCTTTCCGTCCATTCATTATGGCTCAAAATTACCCGTTGGCCTTCTCAAAATCCCGCATAAAGGCCACCAGCTTTTCAATGCCCTCCACAGGCATGGCGTTGTAGATGGAAGCCCGCATACCGCCCACACTGCGGTGGCCCTTCAGGTTCACAAATCCCGCTGCGGCGGCCTCCTTTACAAATTTTGCGTCCATGTCCGCGTCCCCCGTCACAAAGGTGACGTTCATAATGGACCGGCTGTCTTTCCTGGCGCAGGGCTTAAACAGCTTGGAGCTGTCCAGGAAATCATAGAGCAGTTGGGCCTTTTTCACGTTGCGCTCCTCCATTTTGGCAAGGCCGCCAATGTCGTTCTGAATCCACTCCAGCACCAGCTTGCACATATAAATAGACCAGCAGGGAGGGGTATTGTACATGGAATCGTTTTTCGCCATCACGTCATACATAAACATGGTGGGAGTGCCCGGAAGCGTCTCGCCAATGAGATCCTCCCGCACGATAACAATGGTAAGGCCGGCAGGGGCCACATTCTTCTGTGCCCCGGCATACAGCAGGCCAAATTTGCTCACGTCAATGGGCTGGCTTAAAATGCAGGAGGAGATGTCCGCCACCAGGGGCACATCGCCGGTGTTAGGCAGGGTGTGCCACAGGGTGCCGTAAATGGTGTTGTTCATGCAGATATGGAAATAGTCCGCGTCCGGGCGGCACTCATTTTTGTCAATTTCCGGGATGTGGGAGAAGGTGTCCTCCTTGCTGCTTGCCACAGCCTTCACGTCGCCATAGCGGCTGGCTTCCTGATAGGCCTTTGTGGAAAACTGCCCGGACAGCACATAGTCGGCCTTGTGGTTTTTTGTCATCAGGTTCATGGGCACAGCGGCAAACTGGGAAGAGGCGCCTCCCTGCAAAAACAGAACCTTATAGTTTTCCGGGATAGCCATAACCTCCCGCAGCAGGCTCTCTGCCCCTTTGATAATGGCGTCATAGACCTTGGAGCGGTGGGACATCTCCATAACGGACTGGCCGCTGCCCTCATAGTCCATCATTTCGGCGGCAGCTTTTTGCAGTACGGCTTCGGGCAGCATGGAAGGCCCGGCAGAAAAATTGTACACACGGGACATTTTCATTACCTCCTAAAAATATACTTAGCTTGCTATTATTTCTGAAGGGAATATGGAAAACTCCAAACCTGTGTTTCCAGCCATTCCGTTCAGGCGTAATACTGTACAGCAGTGCTTGGATGCAGACAGCGGACTGGCAAAATGCACAAAATATGTTCCTTTTAAAAATGACAATCCAGAAATAAAGATGACAAATTGTTTACAAAGCTGCTTGCTTTTCCTGTTTTCCATCTGGTTTTTACCAGAAAAACAGACAGTTCAGCTTTTAGACATAAATGCGTTTTGGGCCGTTTTTGTGGAAAATCACAACAAATTTCCAGCTTTTTTCAGCCCCTTGTTCCTCACAGAACAGCCTGTATGGGTTGCCCTATTATAGCGCTTTTGCGTCTAAAATGCAAGATAAAACTTTTGAAATTGCAAAATTGCACTGGGGGAGAAAAAAGGGGGAAATCTGCGGCAGAAAAAAAATCTGGCAAATTATATAAAATGTTTGCACTTTGACCTCTTTATATGATATAATCTAAGCAATGAGGATGCGCAAAATGCCAAGCCTCAGGCTGCCCCATGGCGGAGCAGCCCCTACCCTTAAAATGAGAAGCCTTGCCCCTGGGCGCTGTGCAAACCGTTCCGGCAGCTTTTACGGGATTCTATCGGGATTTTTTAAAATGCGATAATTTTTTCCGTGTTTTCCTTGGATCTTGTAAGGTTTCCTCGAAACTCCTTGCACAGTTCTGGCAGTGTGGCTTCTAACAGCAAATTTTTAATCCGGGAGGAAAACCAGTCTATGAAAGTAAGGGACATTATTGACATCCTGAAGTGCGAGGTTTTGAACGAAGGGAGCCTGGACGAGGAAGTGAAAACAGCCTGCGGCAGCGATATGATGAGCGACGTGCTGGCTTTTGTAAAGGATCAGTCTGTGCTGCTGACAGGCCTGATGAATCCCCAGGTGGTGCGAACGGCGGAAATGATGGACATGCACTGCATTGTGTTTGTGCGGGGCAAGGAAGTGAATCCCGGCGTGGTGGATTTGGCAAAGCAAAAGGACATTACCGTTCTTGCCACTCCTTATCGTATGTTTACGGCCTGCGGGCTGTTATATTCCAATGGTCTGCGGGGAGGGTGTGATATCTGATGAGTATGCTGCATTTACATTATGATGTGCCTGGAGACGACTTCACCCGGGCCGGCGAAGCCTCTGGCGACGTGAAACATAAGCTGAAACGCCTGGGCTACGAGCCTGACGCCATCCGCCGCGTAGCCATTGCGATGTACGAAGGGGAAATCAACATGGTTATCCATGCGGGCGGCGGCGAAGCCACTGTGGATATTGATCCCGACAAGGTAGACATCCTTCTGCAGGACCATGGCCCCGGCATTGCCGATGTATCCAAAGCTATGCAGGCCGGCTGGTCCACAGCCCCGGATAACGTTCGGTCTTTGGGCTTTGGGGCGGGAATGGGCCTGCCCAACATGAAAAAATACACAGATCTGATGGAAATCCAGTCTGTGGTGGGGGAAGGCACCACCGTGCATATGGTGGTAAACCCCGGCAAGAAGTAAGCGGCGCGCGGCCCCCTAAAAGCGGGCCTTTCCCGCAAACCAAGAAATGAAGAAAGGAACGGCGGGGCCTTCTCCTTACCGGAGGCTGTGCCTTGCCGTGTGCATGTAATATGGTTGAGTTTTACCATTCCGTTACCCTGCACGAGGAGCAGTGCGTGGGCTGTACCAACTGCATCAAGCGCTGCCCCACCGAAGCCATACGGGTGCGGGGGGGCAAGGCTGTCATTGCGCCCGAACGGTGCATAGACTGCGGCGAATGCATCCGCATCTGCCCCCACCACGCCAAACGGGCCAGGTACACCCAGCTTTCCCGTATGCAGGAATTCAAATACAATATTGCATTACCAGCGCCTACCCTGTACGGCCAGTTTAACAATCTGGATGACATCGACTATGTGCTTACCGGGCTGAAGGAAATGGGCTTTGATATGGTGTTCGAGGTTTCCCGGGCGGCGGAACTTATCAGCGAGGCCACCCGCAAGCTGATGGACGCCGGGAAGCTCAAGCGGCCTGTTATCAGCTCTGCCTGCCCGGCGGTGGTGCGGCTGATACGGGTGCGTTTCCCTGACTTGGTAGACAACGTGCTGCCCCTGAAATCTCCCATGGAGACGGCGGCGGCTATGGCAAAGCAGCAGGCTCACGAAGAAACAGGGCTGCCCTATGAGGATATTGGCTGCTTCTTCATCACCCCCTGCCCGGCAAAGGTGACGGATATCAAAGCGCCTATCGGCCTGGAAAAATCCATGGTGGACGGCGCCCTTGCCATCAGCGATGTGTTCCCCATGCTCTCCAGCAAAATGGATCACCTGACATCTATCGAGCCTATTGCCAACTCAGGCATTATCGGGGTGGGGTGGGCTACCAGCGGAGGTGAATCGGCGGCGCTTTTGAACGAAAAATATCTGGCGGCGGATGGCATTGAAAATGTGATCCGGGTGCTGGAGGAAATTGAGGACGAGCGCATTGGCGAGTTGGACTTCATTGAGCTGAACGCCTGCGCCGGCGGCTGCGTGGGCGGCGTGCTGTGCGTGGAGAACCCTTATGTGGCCAAGGCCCGGATCCAGCGGCTGCGGAAGTATTTGCCCGTTTCCCAGAACCATTTGCAGGGAGGGCCTATCCCCAGCCTGATGGAGTGGGAAAGCGGGTTGGAGTTCTCCAACGTGATGAGCCTTTCGGAGAACCTCCAGGAAGCCATGATGATGATGGTGCAGATAGACGAAATGGAGCAGGAGTTCCCCGGGCTGGACTGCGGGGCCTGCGGCTCTCCCACCTGCCGGGCCTTTGCGGAGGACGTGGTGAAGGGTGGATCCCGCAAGACAGACTGCGTGTTTGTGTACCGCAAGCAGTTGCAGCAGGTGGCAAGCACCTTGTCGGCCCTGGAGACAGCTCCCTGTGTGCTGCCGCAGCGTGACGGCGAAGATTGCCAGCGGCAATCGCCCTGAGCCGACCGGGCCGGCAGGCAAGAAGCACCTGAGATGCGGGAAAGTTAAGATGTGGGTTATCGCCGCGCGGAGGGTTCGCGCGCTTACGTGGGCAGACGCGGCGTGCCAGAACCGCGTTTTCTATAAGGGGAGTGTCCAACCGCGCTTTTATGCCTCCGGCGGTTCAGGGGCTTTGAGTCTCGCCTTCCAGCTCGGTCGGCTCGGAACGGTTGCCACTGGCAACCCTCGCCCCCTGAAAACCCCACAAACCCTTTTAAAAAAGGGTTTGATCCTAAAATTAATTTTACAAATTTATTGGATTTTGTTTATAAACTCTGTGATTTAGACACTTCCCCCAAAAGGAGTGTTTACCCTTCTTTGCTAAAAAGGGTTGTAGGATTTAGGACAAAGCCCGAAGGTTTTATCACTTAGAGAGGAAGATGATGCCGTTATGAAGATAAAAGAGATGGCCGAAGCTTGCGGCTGGAAGCTGCTGGCAGGGGAGGAGGGCACAGACGCCCAGGTGGACGGGTGCTACATTGGCGACCTTTTAAGCTGGGTGATGGCCCGCGCCCTTTCGGGCAACGTGTGGCTGACAGTGATGGGGAATGTGAACGCTATTGCGGTTGCTGCCCTGACAGACGTGGCGGGCATCGTGCTGGCGGAGGACGCAGCCTTAGATGAGGCCGCTAAGAACCGGGCGGAACTCCAGGGGATACCGGTGTACACCTGTCCAGAAAACCTCTATGAAACCGCTTTGAAGGTGGCAGGGCAATTGGGGCAGGGAAATGGCTGAGTACCGCTATGACTTCCACATACATTCCTGCCTGTCCCCCTGCGGCGACAACGACATGACTCCCGGCAATATTGTGGGGATGGCGGCGCTGATGGGGCTGGATATCATCGCTATTACCGACCATAACACCAGCAAAAATGCCGCTTCCGTTATGGCGGCAGGGCAGGAGGCGGGGGTACTGGTAATCCCTGGCATGGAGTTGTGTACCGCGGAAGAAGCCCACATTGTCTGCCTTTTTGAGACGCTGGAAGGTGCTATGGGTTTTGACAGCTACATATATAAGAACATGCCCCATATTGCAAACAAGGCAGAGATTTTTGGGGAGCAGCGGATGCTTTCCCGGTCGGAGGAGCTGCTTGGGCTGGAGGAAAACCTGCTGCTGGTTTCCTCCTTTGTGGGGGTGGACGATGTGTGCGCCCTGGCAAAGGAATATGGCGGCATAGCTTTGCCAGCCCATGTGAACCGGGATTCTTACAGCGTCATCGCCGCCCTGGGAAGCCTTCCGCCGGAAGCGGGCTTTGCCGCTTTCGAGGCCACCAGGGACTGCGACATGGAGGCGCTGTTCAGAACAAACCCGGAGCTTGAGGGGCTAAAGGCGGTGCGGGACTCGGACTCCCACTATTTGGAGACGCTGGCGGAGTCGGAAGCCAATACCATCAGCCTGCCGGAAAAGTCGGCGCGGGCGGTGCTGCAGGCGCTGGGAAAGGGCTGAAAAGGGCATTCGAGAAATTTATACCGATATTTTGGTAACAATTTACGGTTTGTACAGGAAAATCCTGTAGCAAATTGTCGTTCTTTTCATTATAGTTCTTTTGAAGAATTATAATAGCCCTGGATTTTGATATATTTAGTAGGATGTTCAGGGACAGCCACAACAGGCTGTCCGTTAGAGGCTTTTCAGCATCTGGGCGCGGGGGGCTGGCAGGCGGTTTTGCCTTCCGGGGCGGAAAATGCGCTGCCTGAACCTGCGCGGGAAGAGGCTGAACAGGCTCTTAAGTTGCAACCATCAATATTTTGGGAGGAAAAACCTATGCAAAAGCGAATCAGCAATTTGCCGTTCCACGACACTCCCGAGCAGGCACAGAAGCTCGACGAAGTGATCGGGGGCCTGAAGGGGCAGGAGGGGGCTGTAATGCCCGCGCTCCATCAGGCGCAGGAAATTTACGGCTATCTGCCCTTAGAGGTGCAGCAGAAAATCGCCAAGGGCCTGAACGTACCCCTGGAGGAGGTCTATGGCGTATCCACTTTCTATTCCCAGTTCTCCTTGACGCCCAAGGGCCGCAACCATATCTCTGTGTGCCTGGGCACCGCCTGCTATGTAAAGGGCGCTGACAAGGTGCTGGACCGCATTCAGCAGAAGCTGGGCATCAACCCTGAAGAATGTACCGAGGACGGCGCTTTCTCCCTGACCGCCTGCCGGTGCATCGGCGCCTGCGGCCTGGCCCCTGTTATGACGGTGAATGAGGACGTATACGGCCGTCTGGAGCCGGAAGAGGTTGACAGTATTCTGGCAAAATACATGGAGTAATCCATGCGGGAGCTGTCGTTAAATGTCATGGACATAGCCCAGAACTCCATTTCCGCCGGGGCGTCCCTTATTACCATTGCGGTGGAGGAAGATCTGACCCAGGATCTTCTGCGCATATCCGTAAAAGATAACGGGCGGGGCATGACGCCTGAGCAGGTGCAGAACGTTACGGATCCCTTCTACACCACCCGCACCACCCGGAATGTGGGGCTGGGGGTTCCTCTGTTCAAAATGGAAGCGGAGATGACAGGGGGGCACTTTACCATTGACTCTACAGTGGGGGTGGGTACAGAGCTGGCAGCGGTATTCCATCCCTCCAGCGTGGATATGATCCCTTTAGGAGATATCAACGGCACCATACTCCTGCTGGTTACAGGGAACCCGGACAGGGATTTCCTCTTTACCAGAAGCTATAAGGACCACAGTGCCCAGCGGGATTTTGCCCTGAACACAGCAGAGTTGCGGGAGGTGCTGGGAGGGGATGTTTCCCTGAACGCACCGGAAGTGGTGCTGTGGATAAAGGATTATCTGGAGGAGCAGACCCACTATGTCCTGACCGGCCAGGAGCCTGCGGAGGAATAGCGCATTGTATGCGGGGTTCCTTTGGCAAAAGCCGGAAAATCATCGGAACAAAGACGCTGCCACGCGGCTAACAAGGATTTACACGCCGCAGGTGTGGCAAAAGGTTTTTACAGCCTTTCAGGGACTTTTCATAAAGTTCCTGAAAGCTGCTGGAAGCGGCCGAACAACGCAAGAAAGGAATGGTACCATATATGAAATCTTTAGCGGAACTGCAGGCAATTAAAGAGCGCGCCCGCGCTTCTGTCAACATCCGTGAGAATGCCGACGCCGAAACCAAGGTGCTGGTGGGCATGGCTACCTGCGGCATTGCTGCTGGGGCCAGGCCTGTGCTTAACGCCTTTGTGGAAGAGGTGGCAAAGCGCAACCTCCAGGGCATTATGGTCACACAGACAGGCTGCATTGGCATCTGCCAGTATGAGCCGGTGGTGGAGGTTGTCACTCCCGGACAGGAGAAGGTCACCTATGTGAAAATGACCGCCGAGAAGGCCCTGCGGGTGGTAAACGACCATCTGGTAAACGGCAATGTGGTGAGCGAGTACACCATTGGGGCCAACGCCATCGGCGCGAAATAAATTAGGAGGAAGAATCTATGTATCGTTCGAACGTGCTGGTCTGCGGAGGAACGGGCTGTACCTCCTCCAACAGCGAGCAGATCATCGAAAAGCTGAATGAAGAAATCAAGGCTGTGGGCCTTGAGAAGGAAGTGAACGTTATCCGTACCGGCTGCTTTGGCCTGTGCGCTTTAGGCCCCATTATGGTGGTGTATCCTGAAGGCGCTTTCTACAGCCGCGTTACAGTGGATGACGTGAAGGAGATTGTGGACGAGCACCTCTTAAAGGGCCGTATCGTCAAGCGCCTGCTGTACCAGGAGACAGTGGTGGACGACAACACTACCAAGTCTTTGAACGAAACCAAGTTCTACGCAAAGCAGATGCGCATTGCCCTTAGAAACTGCGGCGTTATCAACCCTGAACTGATTGACGAGTACATCGCCCAGGACGGCTATGCCGCTCTTGGCAAGGTGCTTACGGAGATGACGCCTCAGGAAGTTATCGACCTGATGCTGGCTTCCGGCCTGCGGGGCCGCGGCGGCGCGGGCTTCCCCACGGGGTTGAAGTGGAAATTTGCCGCTGCCAACAAAGCTGACCAGAAGTATGCCTGCTGCAACGCCGACGAAGGCGACCCCGGCGCCTTCATGGATCGCTCTGTTTTGGAAGGCGACCCCCACAGCGTGCTGGAGGCTATGGCCATTGCCGGCTACGCCATCGGCGCAAGCCAGGGCTATATCTACATCCGCGCTGAGTATCCTATTGCGGTAAAGCGTTTGCAGATTGCCATTGATCAGGCCCGGGAATACGGCCTGCTGGGCAAGAATATTTTTGATTCCGGCTTTGACTTTGACATTGATATCCGTCTGGGCGCAGGCGCTTTCGTATGCGGCGAAGAAACTGCCCTCATGACCTCCATTGAAGGCAAGCGCGGCGAACCCCGCGTGCGGCCTCCGTTCCCGGCTCTCAAGGGCCTGTTCGGGAAGCCCACAGTGCTTAACAATGTGGAAACCTATGCCAACATCCCGCAGATTATCTTAAAGGGCGCTGATTGGTTTAAGTCTATCGGCACCGAAAAGTCTCCCGGCACCAAGGTGTTTGCTCTGGGCGGCAAGATTACCAACACCGGCCTTGTGGAAGTGCCCATGGGCACCACCCTGCGGGAGGTTGTGGAGGATATTGGCGGCGGCGTGCCTGGCGGCCACACCTTCAAGGCTGCCCAGACCGGCGGCCCTTCTGGCGGCTGCATCCCGGCAAAGCTGATTGACACTCCCATTGACTATGACAACCTGCTGGCTATCGGCTCTATGATGGGGTCCGGCGGCCTGATTGTTATGGACGAGACTACCTGTATGGTGGATATCGCCAAGTTCTTCCTGGAGTTTACGGTGGACGAATCCTGCGGCAAGTGTACGCCCTGCCGGGTGGGCACCAAGCGCCTGCTGGAAATCCTCAACAAGATTACCTCCGGCAACGGCACTTTGGAGGACATCGACAAGATGGAGGAGCTGTGCTACTACATCAAGGAGAACTCCCTGTGCGGCCTGGGCCAGACGGCTCCGAACCCGGTACTCTCCACCTTGAAGTATTACAGGGACGAGTATGAGGCCCATGTGGTGGAGCATCGCTGCCCTGCTGGCGCCTGTAAAGCCCTCACCAATTACACTATTGAGGCCGACAAGTGTAAAGGTTGCACCCTTTGCGCCCGTAACTGCCCTGTGGGGGCTATTTCCGGCGCTGTCAAGCAGGCCCATGTGATTGATACCAACAAGTGCATCAAGTGCGGCGTTTGCATGGAGAAATGCAAGTTCGGCGCGGTTGTGAAGAAATAAGGCAGCGTGGCACGATGTTGTAAAGCACTCCTGCTTTACACGCTGGGGTTTTAGCGTGCCCTGGCAACAGCTTACCACGCAGACGTAAGAAAGGATTGATTAGTAATCTATGGATATGGTCAATATCAAGATTAACGGCGTGTCCTATGAGGTTCCCAAGGATTCTACCGTCCTGGAAGCCGCCCGCACTGCCGGTATTGATATCCCCACCCTTTGCTTTTTGAAGGATATCAACCAGATAGGCGCCTGCCGTATGTGCATGGTAGAGGTAAAGGGCGCCCGCTCCCTGGTGGCCGCCTGCGTATACCCCGTAAATGACGGCATGGAGGTGTTCACCAACTCTCCCAAAGTACAGCAGTCCCGCCGCATGACGCTGGAGCTGCTGCTCTCCGTCCATGAGCGGAAGTGCCTGACCTGCGACCGCAGCGGCAACTGCGAGCTGCAGAAGCTGTGCAATGACATGGGCATTGAGGAAGAGGAGCGCTTTGCAGGGGCGCTGCCCAACAATGTTACCGATGTTTCCACCCCGTATCTGGAGCGCAACAACGCCAAGTGCGTCTTGTGCCGCCGCTGCGTGGCTGCCTGCCAGAACCAGCATGTTTCTGTTATTGGCGCAAACAACCGCGGCTTTGACACCCAGATTGGCTGTGCATTTGAGGCCCCTCTGGCAGACGTTTCCTGCGTGGCCTGCGGACAGTGCATTGTAAGCTGCCCCACAGGCGCCCTGCGTGAGAAGGACAACACACAGGACGTTATCGACGCTATCAACGATCCTGAGAAGATCGTGATTGTGCAGACTGCTCCTGCTGTGCGCGCTGCTTTGGGCGAGGAATTTGGCATGCCCATCGGCACCAATGTAGAGGGCAAGATGGCGGCCGCCCTGCGCCGCCTGGGCTTTGACAAGGTGTTTGATACCGATTTCGGCGCAGACATGACCATCATGGAGGAGGCCCACGAGTTTATTGATCGTGTGAAGAACGGCGGCACCCTGCCCATGATCACCTCCTGCTCTCCCGGATGGGTGAAGTTCTGCGAGCACTACTACCCGGATTTGCTGGACAATCTCTCTAGCTGCAAATCTCCCCAGAACATGACCGGCGCGCTGATTAAGACTTGGTATGCCCAGAAGGAAGGCATTGATCCCTCTAAGATTGTTTCTGTCTCCGTTATGCCCTGCACAGCGAAGAAGTTTGAAATCAAGCGGGAGGATGAAGCTGCTGCCGGCCTGCCTGATGTGGACATCAGCCTGACCACCCGGGAGCTTGCCAAGATGATTAAGAAGGCCCAGCTCAACTTCAACCGCCTGCCTGACGAGAAGTTTGACGACGCCATGGGCGTATCCACCGGTGCGGCTGTCATCTTCGGCGCTACTGGCGGCGTGATGGAAGCGGCCCTGCGCACTGCAGCCGATGTGCTGGAGGGCAAGTCTGTGGAGTCTATCGACTATGAAGAAGTCCGCGGCACCGAGGGCATTAAGGAAGCCGTATACAAGGTAGCGGGCATGGATGTAAAGGTGGCTGTAGCCAGCGGCCTTTCCAATGCCAACAAGATTCTGGAGAAAATCCGCGCAGGCGAGGCAGACTACCACTTTGTGGAGATTATGTGCTGCCCCGGCGGCTGTGTAAACGGCGGCGGCCAGCCCATTGTATCCGCTACAGAGCGGAGCTTCACCGATGTGAAGGCCCAGCGTGCCAAGGCCCTGTACGACCAGGACAAGGCCATGCCTCTGCGCAAGTCCCATGAAAGCCCTGTAGTGAAGAAGTGCTATGAGGAGTTCCTGGGCGAGCCTGGCAGCCACAAGGCCCACGAGATTCTGCACACCACTTACGTGAAGCGCGGCTATTAATCTTGTATCCCTGGCAAGGGGTATAGCGTGATAGTTCCATAAAACAGAGAGCATCGAAGCGTTTGTTTCGGTGCTCTTTTTTTGCGCCTTGAGGCCTGGAAAACTCAGGTGACGCAAAGGCTCTTGCAATCTTAAAGCCTGGTGGGGTATACTGTGGGCGGGCCAAAGGAAAGGAGGCAGAACGATGCAGATTAAGCTGGAGGAAGATTCAGCCTTAGAGGAGATGGAGGTGCTTATCCGCTGCCCCCGGGCGGACGGCGAAGCCCAAAGGCTGCTGGCCTTGCTGCGGGCTATGGACGGGCGGAAGCTGACCGGGGAACAGGGCGGACAGACCTACCTGCTGGACATGGAGGAGGTGCTTTACATCGACACGGTGGACAGGAAAACCTTTTTGTACACAGCAGAAGGCGTGTTTGAAACGCCTTTGCGGCTGTATGAGCTGGAAGGTCGGCTCATTGGCCGGGGGTTTTTCCGGGCTTCCAAATCTGTAATTGTCAACTTCAACGCCATCCAGTCCCTGCGGCCCGACCTGGGAGGCCGGCTGCGGCTGACCATGCGGGGCGGGGAGGCTGTGTATGTGTCCAGACAGTATGCGGCAGGGCTGAAAAAAAGGTTGGAACTGTAATGGGAGGAGTGCATTATGAAAAAATTTTTGCAGTTTGTAGGAGAGATGAAAACCTGGGGCTGTCTGAGCTTTACAGGATCGCTGTGCATTTACACCCTGATTGACACCTTTTGGGGAGACGGGCAGATTGCCTGCGCCACTGTGTATCAGCTATTGGCCCTGTGCGGCATTATCACTCTGCTGCAGTATGTGTTTTTCTCAGGCCGCGTGCTGAAAAAGCCCAGCTATTACCTGCGCATGGCGGTTTTCTGCCTGCTGGTTTTCGGCACATGCGCAGGGTTTGCCAGAGTATTCCGCTGGTTCCCTATGGAAAACCTGGCTGCCTGGGGGATGTTTGTAGTGATTTTCTTTGTTATCTTCCTGGTGTTCTGCTTGGGGTTTGAGATGTATTTCCGCATTTTAGGGAAAAAGTATGACATGGCATTGGGCCGCGCCAAGCAGGAAAGGGAAAAGCCTTGACAGGCTTTTCTTAAGCTTTGCTGGAAAGGTGTTTTGCCGGGTATTCCCTCTGTCAGGCGGGAGTGCCCGGTTTTTGTTTTATGGCTGGGGCGCATTCAGGCGAAATCTCCAGGAAAATCTTTTTTGCTTACGAAAAGAGTTTACCCCGGGGATAAAATGTTGTATAATGAAAAATACCCCGGAGATGGTGCAAACGCGAAGCTGCGGGGCAGAATACTGGGAAAGGACTGGGGATGAGAAAAGAACACTATGAAGAAAGCAAAACTGATTGGTAAAGCTGCCGGGTGCATATTGTGCGCAGCCGGATGTGTGTGGTTTTTATTGCCTGTTCTGCGTGGCGGATTCCAGCTTGGCGCGGCCTTTGGGCTGGGCGTGTGCGCTTTTGGCCTGGCTCTGCTGCTGTGTTATCGGAGGCTTGCAGAGGCTGGCGGATGGAAAAAAATCTGTGTCCGGATATTTTCCGTCCTCTATGCTCTGGGAATAGGCTGGGCGACAGCCCTTACTGTGCTGATGTTTTCCGTACAGTTTCGCACCCCGCCGCCTGGGACGGATATTATTGTGCTGGGGGCCAGGATTTACAGCGCGGAACGCATGGGTGTGAGCCTGCAGAACCGGGTCGATGCGGCGGCTGCTTATTTGCTGGAATATCCGGAGGCCCGGTGCATTGTCACTGGGGGACAGGGCGGGGACGAGCCTTGCCCGGAAGCCCTTACCCAGAAAAACGGCTTGATGCGCCGGGGGGTGGAGGCGGAACGCATTTATATGGAGGACAAGTCCCACAATACCAGGGAGAACATGGTGTATGCCATGGAGGTTGCGGAGAAAGAGGGGATAAGCACAGAGGTGGCTGTGGTGACCCAGAGCTTTCACATGTTCCGGGCGCTGCAACTGGCGGAAAGCGCCGGATTCACCGCTTACAGCCTGGTGGCGGAGACAGATCCTATCCTGTTCCCGGAATATTACGGGCGGGAGCTTTTATCCCTGACCAAGTGGACGGTACAGCACGCCATTTTAGACTGACCAGTTTGTATTTTGAGAGAGGTGGCAGAGCATGACGGTTTTATTGAAGCGCGCCCATATTATCGACCCCAGCCAGTCTTTAGACATGGCGGGGGATCTTCTGCTGCGGGACGGGAAAATTGCCAAGGTGGGGGAAGACTTATTCCAGCACATAGGGGAAGCGGAGGAGGTTCTGGATTGCGCGGGGCTGGTGGCGGCGCCGGGGCTAGTGGATATGCATGTCCATCTGCGGGATCCGGGGCTAACCTATAAGGAGGATTTGTTTTCCGCCTGCAGGGCCGCCGCCGCCGGAGGCGTTACCAGCCTTTTGGCCATGCCAAACACCCGGCCTGTTATGGACAGCCCGGAACTGGTGCGGGACTTGCTGGAGCGCGCCCGGACGGCAGAGGCTGCTGTCTATACAGCAGCCTGCGTTACCCAGGGGATGCAGGGAGAGAGGCTTACAGACTTTGAGGCTTTAAAAGAAGCCGGGGCCATTGCTTTAAGCGATGACGGGGCGCCTGTGGGCAGTTCCCGGCTGCTGCTGGAGGCTTTGGAGAAAGCCCCCGGGCTGGGGCTTGCCATCTGTGCCCACTGCGAGGACTTGGACTTGGCTAAGGGTGGGCTGATGCACAAAGGGGCGGTTTCTGAGGAGCTGGGTGTTCCCGGCATCCCTGCTGCCGCCGAGGACTGCGGCACTGCCCGGGAGCTGGCGGCAGCGGCTTCTATAGGCGCGCCTATTCATATCTGTCATGTGAGCACAAAAGGTTCTGTAGAACTGATACGGGACTATAAGCGCCGGGGGCTGCCTGTTACGGCGGAGACGTGCCCCCATTACCTTTTGCTGACGGACGAGGCCCTCCGCGGCCGGGACGCGGATTACCGCATGAACCCGCCCCTGCGCGGCGAAGCGGACAGGCTGGCGCTGCTTGAGGGGCTGAAGGATGGCACCATCGACGCGATTGCAACGGATCACGCCCCACACAGCCCCAAGGAGAAGGCAGATTTTTATGCTGCGCCTAACGGCTCTATTGGCATGGAAACCTCCCTTTGCGCCGCCTTTACGGCCCTGGAAGGGGTGCTCTCCCTGCCGGAAATTTTGGAAAAGATGAGCGCTGCTCCAGCCCGCATACTGGGCATTCCGGCAGGCACGCTTAAAGAGGGGGCATGGGCGGACATCCTTCTGTTTGACCCGGCGGGGCACTGGAAGGTTCTTGAAAACAGGCTGCATGGCAAAAGCAGGAACACCCCCTTTAAAGGCATGACGTTAAAGGGGCGTGTAGCTGCCACCTTTTTCCGGGGGAGAAAAGTGTTTGACAACCGGGCTGGATTGTGATATGATACCCGGGACAAGGTTTTCCAGGCCCAGCCCGAAAGGACGCGGCCCAAGGGGCAGTGGGTGCGGGAAAGCCGGAGAATAGTTTTACCATGCCGGGCCGCGACATTTTGTGTTGCGGCTTTCTTTCTGCGGAAATCTAAAAAAATAAGGGAGTGCTGACAATGTCCATGGACAGGCTGCTGGAAAAAATGGTTGAGAAACAAAATCCCACAGTGGCGGGCCTAGACCCCAAGCTTAGCTACATACCAGAGTATATCCGGGAGGAAAGCTACGGAAAGTTTGGCAAGACGCTGGAAGGCGCGGCAGACGCCTTGCTGGCCTTCAACAAGGGGCTGATTGACGGGCTGTGTGATATTGTCCCCGCTGTGAAGCCCCAGGCGGCTTACTATGAGATGTACGGCTGGCAGGGGATGCGGACGCTGGCTGAAACCATTGCTTACGCCAAAAGCAAGGGCATGTTTGTGATTACGGACGGCAAGCGCAATGATATCGGTGCCACCATGCAGGCCTATGCCTGCGCCCATTTGGGAGAGACAGAGGTGGAGGGCGAGACAATTGAGGCCTTTGGGGCAGATGCCCTGACGGTGAACGGCTATCTGGGAACGGACGGCATTGATCCCCTGCTGGCTGTGTGCGGGGAAAAGGACAAGGGCATTTTTGTGCTGGTGAAAACCTCCAACCCTTCTTCCGGGGAATTCCAGGATCAGATGCTCCATGCCATGTATGAGCCGCTGTACCGGGCTATGGGCAACATGTGCCAGCATTGGGGGCAGAAGCTTCCGGGGAAATATGGCTACAGCGGCGTGGGGGCTGTAGTGGGGGCCACCTACCCTAAGCAGCTTAAAGAACTGCGCAAAGCCTTGCCAGACACCATTTTCCTGGTGCCCGGCTATGGCGCACAGGGGGGCGCTGCCGCCGACGTGGCCCAGGGCTTTGACAAGAACGGCCTGGGGGCTATTGTCAATTCCTCCCGGGGCATTATGTGCGCCTGGCAAAAGGAAAACTGCGACCCCAAAGACTTTGCCGGTGCTGCCCGCAGGGAAGCTTTGCGGATGCGGGATGAGATTATGGGCTGTGTGGGGCAGATGAAGCTGCCTCTGTAAAGGAGGGCATATGAAAAAGTTTGATTCTGTGATGTGCAGGCTGGAGGAAGCCTGGAAGCTTACGGAAGATGTATTCGATTACGTCTTTTCCTGCCCGGGACTTGCGGAGAAAGCCTGCCCGGGGCAGTTTGCCCAAATCCGCCTGCCGGGGCATACACTGCGCCGCCCTATCTCCATCTGCGGCATAGACAGGGAAAGGGGCCTTCTGCGCTTTGTTTTCCAGATTCGGGGCCAGGGAACGGCGGAGCTGGCGGAATGTGAGCCAGGAGATGAACTGGAAATTTTGGCTCCCCTGGGGAAAGGGTTTCCCCTTGACAGCAGCAAGCGCACCCTGCTGATAGGCGGGGGCATTGGCGTGCCGCCCCTTTTGGGCTGCGCGGCCGGGTTAGGGGAGAAGGCGATTGCCTGCCTGGGATTTCGCAATAAAGCTGCGGTTATTCTGGAGGAGGATTTCCGGGCGGCTGGGGCAAAGGTTTCTGTGGCCACAGACGATGGCAGCTATGGGCATCATGGCCTTGTGACAGAGCTTGCAGAGCAGGAGGACTTTGACGCGGTGTTTGCCTGCGGACCTGCCCCCATGCTCCGGGCGGCAAAGGCCCTGGCAGAGAGCCGGGGCGTGCCCTGCTATCTCTCCTTGGAAGAGCGGATGGCCTGTGGCATTGGGGCCTGCCTGGGCTGCGCCACGCCTTTGCTCCGGGAGGACGGAAGCCAGTATTTCGGGCATGTGTGCAAGGACGGCCCGGTGTTTAGCAGTTGCATGGTGCAACTGTGAGTCGGAGGGCGGCGCTGTGAGCTACAACTTTCAGGTGCGCGTGACTGGGGTGCTGCTGGAGGAGGGCAGCCTGCTTCTGGTGAAGCAGAGGCTTAGCGATAACCGGGGCTGGTCCCTGCCCGGAGGGCGGCTGGAGCAGGGGGAAACCCTGGGGCAGGGAGTATGCCGGGAGATAGAGGAAGAAACCGGTTTACAGGTTCAGGTGCAAAAGCTTTTGTATGTATGCGACGCGGAACAGTCCCAGCACACCCTGCTGCATGTTACCTTCCTGCTGGAGCGGACAGGGGGCGCGCTCCGGCTGCCGGACAATTCCAAGGACGAAAACCCCATATCCGACGTGCGCTTTGTGCCTGTGGAGGATCTTGAAGCCTATGGCTTTTCCGAAAGGTTTGCAAAGCTTGCCCGGGAAGGGTTCCCCGGCAGGGGCTATGCGGGGGACAAGCAGGCTATCGGGCTGGGGCTTTGAGCAGAATATAACTTTAAGTAAGGGGGAACGCATATGGTTTTGCTGTGTTCAAACGGCCTGACAAGCTATGAATTGCTGCAGGAGGCACAAAAGCATATAAAAGGCGCTAAAAAGGCGGCTTTGGTGGTGACGGCTGACCCGGAATATAAGGAAAAAAACTACCATGTGGAGCGCTGCTGTAAAGAACTGGCTTATTTGGGGCTGGAAACCGATCTGTTTGATTTCGATGCCCAGCCAGCGGAAAAGCTTCTGGAGTATGGCGTGGTGGAGCTGATGGGCGGCAATCCGTATTACCTGCTGCGTTCCATCCGGGAACATAACGGAGCGGACGTGCTGCGCCAGATTGCTGAAAAAGGGCTGCTGATAGGCTGGAGCGCCGGGGCGCTGGTGCTGGAAAGAACCATTGCCCTGACAGAGCGCTACCTGCCCCAGCTTAACTTTATGGGACTGGAGGATCTCACAGGCCTGGGGCTGACGGATGTGCAGATTTTGCCCCACTACAGCAAGCAGCAGCGGCAGGATGGGAATACGGAGGAGAAGTGCCGCCAGTATGAAAAGGAGAACCAGTGTACGGTGCTTCGCCTGGATGATGGCGAAGGGGTTGTGCTGGAAAAGGAACCGCGAAAGATTGCGCTTAAAATGAAGGTGCATGTGGCAGGGGTGGAGTTTACCAATCCCCTTATTGCCGCGTCAGGTACATTTGGCTTTGGCAGGGAGTATGGCGAGCTGTACCCTTTGTCCCTGCTGGGGGGCATTTCCTGCAAGGGCATCACCATCAAGGAGCGCCCTGGCAACCCGCCGCCCCGGGTGACGGAGACGCCGGGAGGAATGCTGAACGCTGTAGGGCTGCAAAATCCTGGAGTGGATCACTTCATAAAGGAGGATCTTCCCTGGCTTAGAAGGCAGGGCACCCGCATTATCGCCAACGTGGCGGGGAATACTCCAGAGGACTACTGCGAGACTGTGGAGAAGCTGAACGACACCTGTGTGGACATGGTGGAACTGAACATTTCCTGCCCCAATGTGAAGCAGGGCGGGGTGCAGTTTGGCACCACAGCGGAAGGGGTGTTTGGCATTACCCAGGAGGTGAGAAAGCACTGCAAAAAGCCTTTGATGGTGAAGCTTTCCCCCAATGTGACAGATATTTCCGAAATGGCCCTGGCTGCGGAAAGGGCAGGGGCTGACGCTGTGTCTTTGATTAACACTCTGACGGGTATGCGCATTGACATCCGCACCCGCCGGCCCATTATCCGCAACAACACAGGAGGGCTTTCCGGCCCGGCTTTGCTGCCTGTTGCCCTGCGTATGGTGTGGCAGACAGCCCAGAAGGTGAAAATCCCCATTGTGGGCCTGGGAGGCATTTCCACCTGGCAGAACGCGGTGGAGATGCTTTTGGCCGGGGCCACAGCTTTGCAGATTGGTACAGTGCTATTTACAGACCCTTATGCGCCCCAGAAGATTCTGGAGGGCCTTGGGGGATTCATGGAGGAGCAGGGCATTAAGAGCCTTTCCGAACTGACGGGAGGTGTGCGCCCATGGTGACGCGGCTTTACATTGTGCGGCACTGCCAGTCTACGGGGAATGTGGAGGGGCGGTTCCAGGGGCGGTTTGACGCGCCTGGAAGCCCTCAGGGGGAGCAGCAGTTAGAATTGCTGGCGCTGCGCTTTCGGAATATTCATTTAGACGCGGTGTACTCCAGCCCCTTAACCAGGGCCATGAAAACCGCTGAGGCCTGCTGCCGTTTCCACCCTCTGCCTATTCAGGTGGAAGAAGGGCTTTCGGAGATTGATGTGGGGGAGATGGAGAACTTGTTCCTATGGGAAATTGCCGAAAAGTTTCCTGCCGCAGCCAAGGCCTGGGATGAAGCGCCGGATCGATGCCAGTTTCCCGGAGGGGAATCTATGGAGCAGGTGTACGGGCGGGTGAACGCTGCTATTGACCGCATTATACAGGAGAACCGGGGGAAAACTGTACTGGCTGCTACCCATGGCGGGGTGATCCGGAACCTGTATGCCCGGGTGGCATCTGGGTTTCTTGCGGGCATACGGGAAAGCGCGGTGTTCGGCAACACAGGGGTGAGCATACTGGAGGAGGAAAACGGCGTGCTTTCCTGGAAAAAACTGAATGATATGTCCCATCTTACAGAGGAACTGCGCCGCCCGCCGGTGGAATTCCGTTTTGGAGGCAGTGGGCCAGTATGATTATTGTAGCGGTTGATTTGGGCCAGGCCCGGACGGGCTTGGCGGTGTGCGACCGGGGAGAGGTGCTGGCTTCTCCCCTTGCTGTGATACAGGAGCGGGACAGGGCGCGTCTGGTGGAGCGGATTGCTGCCGCGGCCCGGGAAAGAGGGGCAGAGCGGCTGGTGGTGGGCCTGCCCCGGAACATGGACGGAAGCGAAGGGGAGAGCGCTCAAAAAGCCCGGGAAACGGGGGCCATGCTGGCAGAAGCTTCCGGGCTGCCTGTGGACTTTTGCGATGAGCGGGGCACCACCATAACGGCCCACAATTACCTGAACGCCACCAATACCCGGGGGAAAAAGCGCAAGGCTGTTGTGGACGCGGTGGCTGCCACAGTGATTTTGGAGGATTATTTGCAGTCCAGACGGAACAGCCATCCTAAATAAGGTTTACAGGCAGGGAAATTTGTAGTATAATATGCCAAACAGGAAATACCTGCCTGCATTTTTTCTGTAAAGAAGGGCATACTGGCAGAAGGCTTTCGGGCAGAAATTCCTATACAGGAGGGGGCTGCTTTCATGGCAGGCTATCGGATTATTACTGATTCTACCACAGACATTACCCCGGAGATGATAGAAGATCTGGGGGTGACTGTGATTCCCATGTGTTTTATGCTGGAAAACCAGACCCACCGGAATATCCCTGGCGGAGGGATGCCTATACCGGACTTTTATAACAAGTTGCGGGCAGGCCAGATGTCTACCACCGCGCAGATAAACGCAGAGGAATTTATAGAGGTGTTTTCCCCTGTGCTGGCTGAGGGGGAGGATATGCTGTACATCGCCTTTTCTTCCGGCCTTAGCGGCACCTGCCAAAGCGCTCTCATTGCCAAGCAGCAGTTGGAAGAGCAGTTTCCCGGGCGCAGGGTGGAAGTGTTCGACTCTCTTGCCGCCTCCATGGGGGAGGGGCTGCTGGTGTATCTGGCGGCCCAGCAGCAAAAGGCCGGGCTTACGCTGGATCAACTGCTGGCGTGGCTGAAGGAAAATGTGCTGCACCTTTGCCACTGGTTTACGGTGGATGATCTGAACCACCTGAAGAGGGGCGGGCGGGTGTCTGCCGCCACGGCTCTGGTGGGCACTATGCTGGGGATTAAGCCTGTGCTTCATGTGGACGATGAAGGCCATCTGATCCCGGTTTCCAAGGTGCGGGGCAGAAAGCAGTCTTTAGACGAACTGGTGCGCAAGATGGCAGAAACTGCCCTGGATCCTGCCGGACAGACTGTGTTTATCAGCCATGGGGACTGCCTGGCAGACGCCCAGTATGTGGAAAAGAGGGTTCGGGAGACGCTGGGCGTGAAAAAATTCTATATAAACTTTATTGGCCCTGTGATTGGCGCCCATTCCGGCCCGGGCACAGTAGCCCTGTTCTTCTTGGGACAGCATAGGTAGCTGCGCCCAGCAAACTTGCAAGCAAGCAGCGGCGTGGGGGTGCCCTTGCGCCGCTGTTTTTCTGGGTGGAGTGTGTTAATTAGGTAAAATAAAGATTTTGTATAATTTACGCGGCTTTATCAGGAAATGAATTTACAGGAAAGGGCGAAAGGCTGAGCTTTCGCGCAACGGGGGAACATATGTATAAGCTTCTAAAAACCGAGGGCGCTGCCCGCCGGGGTGAATTTGAAACTGTCCATGGCACAGTGCAGACGCCTGCCTTTATGAATGTCGCCACTGCCGGGGCCATTAAAGGGGCTGTGTCTGCCTATGATTTGCGGGAACTGAAATGCCAGGTTCAGCTTTGCAACACCTATCATCTGCACCTGCGGCCAGGAGATGGGACAGTGAAAAAACTGGGAGGAGTTCGGAAGTTTACGGGCTGGGACGGCCCGGTGCTTACGGACAGCGGCGGCTTCCAGGTGTTTTCCCTGGCAAAGCTGCGCCGTATCCGGGAGGAGGGCGTAACCTTTGCCTCCCACGTTGACGGCAGGCGCATCTTTATGGGGCCGGAGGAGAGCATCCGCATCCAGTCCAATTTAGGCTCTACTATAGCCATGGCTTTTGACGAGTGTGTGGAAAACCCAGCGGAATATGCGTATGCGAAAAATTCCTGCGCCCGTACCGCCCGGTGGCTGGAGCGCTGCAAAGCGGAAATGAACCGCTTAAACGTCTTAGAGGATACGTTGAATCCAAACCAACTGTTGTTCGGCATTAACCAGGGCTGTACTTTTGCGGATTTGCGCATAGAGCATATGAAGCGTATTGCCGCTCTGGACTGCGACGGGTATGCCATTGGCGGGCTGGCGGTGGGAGAGCCTGCGGAGGAAATGTATCATATTATTGAATCCATAGAGCCGTTTATGCCAAAAGACAAAATCCGCTATCTGATGGGCGTGGGCACGCCTGCCAATATATTGGAAGCAGTGCGCCGGGGCGTTGATCTGTTTGACTGCGTAATGCCCAGCCGGAACGCCCGCCATGGCCACGCCTTTACCATGGAGGGCTGCCGGAACCTGCTGAATGCCAAATATGAGCTGGACGAAGCGCCGCTGGAGGAGGGATGCTCCTGCCCGGCCTGCCAGAAATTCAGCAGGGCTTATATCCACCACCTTTTTAAGGCAGGGGAGATGCTGGCAATGCGGCTGACAGTGATGCACAACCTTTTCTTTTATAACAATCTGCTGGAAAAGATACGAAAATCTCTGGATGAAGGAGCGTTTGAAGGCTTTTACAAGGAGAATGTGGAGAAATTGAGCCGCAGAATATAAACAAATCAAGAAAAATCCAGTTTTTGCTTGCATGTTGACAGCTTTCTTGTTATAATCATAAAGATAAACTCGGAGGTGTAAAAACAAATGAATCAATTAATTCCCCTGACCACCCAGCAAGGCGGCGGCATGAACATGATCGTTGTTCTATTGATATATGCCGTATTTATTGTGGGCATGTATTTTATCTTCTTCAGGCCCCAGAACAAGAGGAAGAAAAAGGAAGCGGAAATGCGCAACAACGCCCAGGTGGGGGATGAGATTACCACCATTGGCGGCATATGCGGACGCATTGTGGCGATAAAGGACGAGACAGAGTCTATCGTCATTGAAACCGGCAGCGACAAAGCAAAGATGCGCATTAAGCGCTGGGCTATCGGCAGCGTGGACACTGTGCATGAGGAAGAGAAGGAATAAAAAGCTGTACCGATAGGATTGGTGCAGCTTCTAAGAACCAAAAACAGAATGAATATGGCATAAAGAGGCCTCACAGCTCATAGTATTGTACAAACTTGAGCTGTGAGGTCTTTTTTATGAAATTTATCCGATCCATACTCCTTTCCGCCGGGGCAATAGGGGGGAGCTGTCTTGTGCTGCTGGCGATTATCGCGTTCATTATTGCAAGGGCTGGCGTGCTGCCCCAAGGTTCCCTGCCGCTGATAACCACTGCCGCAGCTTGTGCCGCTGCTTTTTTAGGCGGGCTGGCTGCGGCGCTGGCGGCGAAGGAGAAAGGGCTGTACCTGGGGCTGGCGTCCGGGGCCTTATTGGCTGTGTGTATCAGCGTGGCTTCTTATTTTATGGCTGGAGAGGTTTTTGCTATCAGCGGTGCAGGGAAGATAGCGGCGCTTTTAGCCAGCGGAGCCATTGGGGGGGTTCTGGGGGCCAACCGCAAAGCGAAAGTGAAATTTTAAACGCAAAACAAGCATATTTTCAACCTTTATACACACGGCCTAGCTGTGTGTATTTTTATGCATACCATATTTCTGCGTTTTTACATAATCACAAGGTGCATATATTCATAAGTTTACATAATCTAAAATACATAAAATCTTGAGGTACTGCGAAAAAAGAAAAAATATTCATTGAAACCCCTTGCAAAATTCGTGCGGATGGGGTATAGTATAGGACAAGGGGAATTCCCAGCCTGGATTGTTTGCTAGTACAGCGGGGGTTTCCACACGGTTTTTATGGCATTGTGGAAAAACAGACAAGGTTTTTTCTGGGTTTTTCCGGAAAAAACCCAATATATACCTCTTTTATTTCATTATCAGCCCTCTATCTTGTTGCGGACAGTTTTCCTGCTCACATACAAACAGACAGCACCCTGCCATGCATAAAGTTTGGTCCTGTCCACTGTATATTACGCATGGATGCAACTTGAGTTACAAATAATCTTTTTATACATCGCGGTTTTTATTCAGAAAGAGAGACATAGGCGCGACCCCTTTTTCATAGATATGTGGCATAAGCTCCATACATTCCCTGTGAAAAAGTAAAGGACGGTGCTTCATGAAAGCAAAAGAAACCCGCGCGCTCTTCCAAGACATCCCCTTTCTCCGGCGTTTTTCCCGAAAAGCTGTTTTTTGCCCTTTGCTGGCTTTGCTGCTATGTGGCGCAGTGGCTGGAGCGGCAGCCGGAGGCACTTTTGATTTTTTTCATAGCGGGCAGGTGCTGCCCCTGTTCTTTTCGGGAATCCCCGACCCTCAGGGGGGCTTTTTTCCCTGTTTCTCCACCTTATTGTTGAATATGCTTATCGGCCTTATCCTGTTGTTCCTTTTAGGAATGACCGCTTTTGGAGTGGCGGCTGTGCCAGCCTTCATCTTTCTGAAAGGCGTTACTGTGGGCCTGGGAGTCCTTTCCTTTTTTACTGTGGACGGGCTTTCCGGGCTGGGCCGGGCGGCATGTACTTATACGCCTGTTACAGCCCTTGCATCTCTGCTGCTCCTGCTTTTCGCCACCCGCACCATGGTTTTTTCCAAGCGCCTGGCAAAGGCCGGGTTCAGCCCTCAGGAAGAAAGTCTGAATTTCCGCCGTTATCTTATGGACTTTTTCCTGTTCCTGTCTTTTGCGGTTATGGCTGCTCTTGTGGGAGGCTTGCTGGCTGTGCTGTACGGCAGTATATTTCCATCATAAAGAAGGTGTTGAAACGTGTACGATTTCCATTCTATGTTCGCGCAGTATCTTATGGAGCAGAAGGCCAATTCTGCTAACACGCGGGAATCTTATTTGCGGGATGTCCAGTATTTTTTGGAGTTTCTTGGCAGGCTGGATATTACGCCTCTAGAAGCAGACGAACGGGATATCCAAGCCTTTGTGCAGCATTTGGCTGATTTAAAGCGCTCTACCACTACTATTTCTCGGAATTTGGCCTCTGTCCGCTGTTTTTATAAGTTCCTTATTATGCAGGGGCTTGTGGATCATAACCCGGCCAAGGCGGTAAAGCTGGAAAAGGCAGAGAAAAAGCTGCCCCAGGTTTTGCTGGGGGAGGAGATTGAACTGCTGCTTGACCAGCCGGATATCACAGAGCCGAAGGGCTGCCGGGACAAAGCTATGCTGGAGCTGCTGTATGCGACAGGCATCCGGGCCTCGGAGCTTATCAATCTGAACATACAGGACATCAACCTGCGTTCCGGGGTGCTGTACTGCCGGGGCAGCAAAGGCGTGCGTTCCATCCCTATTTACC
Source organism: Neglectibacter sp. X58 (assembly GCF_009936035.1). GTDB lineage: Bacteria > Bacillota > Clostridia > Oscillospirales > Acutalibacteraceae > Acutalibacter. The sequence continues at coordinate 274,335 of NZ_QWEO01000001.1, forward strand.
CTTCTGCTGTGGTGGCGGTGTCTGACTACATATACCGGATGCGGGGCTTGATTGCCGGGCCGGACAGCGGCGAGGCGCTTTTTGTGAACCTGAACGGCGGCAGGCTGACCCGCCAGGGCTTCTGGAAGATTGTAAAAGGCTATGCGGTGGAGGCAGGCATTACAAAAGAAATTACGCCTCACACCATCCGTCACTCCTTTGCCCTTCATCTATTGGAAAACGGCGCTTCTGTCAAGGACATTCAGACAATGATGGGCCATGCGGATATTTCCTCTACCCAAGTGTATGTACAGCTTTTGGACAGCCATGTGAACCAGGTGTATCACGACTGCCATCCCAAAGCCCAACGGAAGCTAGGGTAAAGGAGGGAGCGGCTTGCCTTTCTTTGGTTTGTTCAGGCCTTATGGCAGGTCTGGATCTGGGGGGCGCAGAGAGGAAAAGCCCAAAGCAGCGCCAGCGCGGTTTTTTCAGCTTTGGGGGCGGAAATTTTCCCAACTGGTGCGGCTGAACCTGCTTTTCCTGGTTCCGGTTCTGCTGGTGCTGGCGTTAATGGCGGCGCTGGAGTTTTTCTTGCCGCACTATCTGATGCGTTTGCCAGAGGCGGGAAACGGTATACAGTGGTGCAGATGGGAGCAGTTTTCCCACCCGGCTCCTTATGAAATGAAAGGCTTCTGGCTGGATATGTGGAGGCTGTGGGCAGTTCCGGTGCCGCTGGTGCTGCTTTCTCCATTTTGGGCAGGGCTGTCCCTTGTTACTAGGAATTATGTAAGGGAAGAACACGCTTTTATCTGGTATGATTTCTGGGACGCTGTGAGGGCCAACTGGAAAAGCTTCCTGCTAGGGGGCGCTGTGTGTTATCTTCAGTTTGCAGTGCTGTCCACTTCCATTGCCTGTTATGGCTGGGCGGCCCAAAGCCAGCCCTTGTATTATGCCCTTTTATGGCCCTGTGTGATGCTGGGGCTGCTGTGCCTGTTTGCCCAATATTATCTGCCAGTTATGCTGGTTACGTTCCATTTGAAATGGAGACAAGCCTACAAAAATGCTTTGATTTTTTCAGTTGTAGGCCTTGGGCGGAATCTGCTGCTTACGCTCCTTTTAAGCGTACTGGTGCTTTTTTGCAGCCTGCCTTTGCTGGTGCTGAATCTTTTGGTGTTTTCTATCTTCTTCGGGCTGTTCGGCTGCGGTTTTTCCATGTTCCTGGTGAATTTTATGGTTTATCCTGTTGTTGAGCGCCATATGATGCAGAAATCCTGTGAGGAATCTATGATGGACAAAAAATAAAAGCAAGTCTTGAAAGGCGGTTCGTCTCTCAAGGCTTGCTTATTTTTTGCTGTTTTTCTATTCCTCGTCTTTCCGTTCTTTCTTCTCGCTTTTGGGAGATACATAGGCCAGAGGGTTGGCATTTATGGCGCTTTCCATCTGATTGCTGGAGGTGTGCGTATAGATTTCTGTGGTGCCCAGATTGGCATGGCCCAGAATGTCCTGGAGCACCCGGATATCCACGTCGCCGTAGCGGTACATTAAGGTGGCGGCTGTGTGGCGCAGCTTGTGTACGGAGTAACCAGGGCCGCTGAGGCCGATTTTATCCAGGTATTTCTTTACCATAGCCTGCACAGTTTTAGGGCTGATGCGGGTTTTCCGGTTGCTGAGAAAGAGGGCGCTGCGATCAATTACGCCGTCCTTGGGACGTACCGCCAGGTAGCTGTTGATAGCGTCCAGGCAGGCTTGGTTTAGGTATACAATGCGCTCCTTGTTGCCCTTGCCCAGGATGCGAAGAGTGGAATTGTTATAGAGCACATCTGAAATGTTGATGGAAACCAGCTCAGCAAGGCGCATTCCGCAGTTGAGAAACAAGGTCAGGATACAGCGGTCACGCTCCGCGTCCGGGCCTTCTACTGCCTGCAGCAGTTCGATGCTTTGTTCGAGAGAAAGGAAATGGGGGAGCGATTTCTTTTTTTTAGGTGGGGTCAGGTTTTCTGTGGGGTTTTCTGCCAAAAGCTTTTCGTGGACGGTGAGGTATTTGAAAAAGGATTTCAGCGAGGAGGATTTCCGCTGGCGGGTGGAACTCATATTATTGCGCTCGTCTGCCACAAAATTCATAAACTCGAACAGGTCATAGGTTTTGATGTTCCGAACAAATTCCAAGCCCACGTCTTTTACGGAAACTTCTTCCAGTGGCACGCCGGGCTGTACCAAGGCCCAATTGACCTTTAAGAAACGGAACAGCGTGCGCAGATCCATGCAGTATTCATCTACAGTTTTGGCGGACAAACCTTTGATGTTGCGCAGATACATGGCGTATTCCTGAACGAGATCGGACATTTCCAGTTTGATTGAAAAACTCATGGCAAGGATTCCTTTCTGGGATTTTAGCCGGGTTTTATGGAATTTCAGAGGCACAAATATGTTTCTGCCTCCCCTGAATTATACAAAATATCAATTTTGTATAATTGCTCTTTTTGGAAAAAGCCCCTTTCAAAGGTGCTGGCTCCCTCGTCCCTCCTGCGTGTTCCGCTGGGTCAGCGGCGCGCCTTCAGTCGGCCCGGGCTTCCGGGCCTCCTTGCGGACGCTGGCCCGCGCTGGCGCGCGGGAAGGTTGAAAATAAAGCCCAGATTCCATCTTTTCCTTTCCGGGCCTTGACAAATCCCACAAGAGATAGTATTATTGTAATCACGGAAACAATCGCCAAGTCTCGGGCTTGCCTGCGGGCACCCGAGACGGGCGAGGTTTACGTACAAAACAATAAGACTGTGCTCGGCCCTGATTGTGTCACTACAAAAAGGGTAGCACAAAGGCCCCGGACTTGTCAAGCCCGGGGCCTTTTTTTGCAACAATCCTGAAAGTGTTGCAAAAAGGTTACAAAATTGTCAAAATTTGTCGCTTAGCGCATACAAGGCCGTTGTTTCCGGCCTGTCATGCCGCAAGGCTTCCTGCACCTGCTCCAAGCTCCCGCTCTCCCGGAACCTCTCCACAGCAAAGATTTTCCGGGCCGTGTGGGGCGATACATGGGCCTTTTCGGCCTGAGCCACCCTTCTCACCCAACGATACACCGTAGACCTGCTCACGGGCCTGCCAGGGGCCTTCTTGCTTTCAAAGACCAGCTCCCTCTGCCTGTCCAGCCACCAGCCCCACAAAGACGCCTTGAGATAGGCTGGCACATCCAGCACAACCGTCTTGCCCGTCTTGCGCTCCCGCACAGGGGCGCTCCAAAGCACCTGGCTAAACGTCAGGCCCAGCACGTCTGAAATCCGCAGGCCCGTTTCCAGGCTCAGCAGAAGCGCCACCTTGTACGTCTCCGGCATCTGGGAAATCAACCGCACGAACTCCCCCCTTTCCAAAAATTCAGACCGCAATTCTCCCCCCAACCTTGCGGTTGTCATATTGTCAACAAGGAAATATATTAAGTGGGCGTATCGCCTGTAGGCCGATAGCGGAACTCCAACCCCGCATCCTCTACCACCACCACCTTTCCCGGGATTTCCGCCCAGTTGTCGGCCTGGTAATAAACCAGCCGAGGGGGCCGCAAGTCTCCCCCGTGAAAGAAGTACCGCCCACCAATGCACCCTGATTCCGTAGATTTTGTAATATATTTTGTGATGTAGCGACAAACTGCTCCGTAATCTCCGGACAGCTTGACAGCAGTTGTGAAGCCATAACGCCAGTTAGATATATTGTATATGATTCTATTATCTTTCGTTTTGTGCCCACTTTCACACAGCCGAAGCCCTCCACCGTTAACCAGACCGTGAAAGTGCAACGCTCCATCCTTGTGCAGTTCTGGCACAAGGATGTATTGAAAACCATTTCGCTCCACACGGTTGGAGAGCCATTGTCCGAGCCTAAGCACACATTTTTTGTAGTCATATCGGTCTATCTCCCTCTCATCCAGCGTAAGGGTAATGAAATACTCCATGGGATTGCAGACAGCCAGCTCGAACAATTGTTTTCTTGCCCGGGCCGCAGACCTCCCAGCGCTTTCCCCCTCCGCCGATTGTTTCCGTGTTTTCTTCTTCCTGTCCCCGACTTCCTCCACAGCCAGCCGCCGAAAGATAGGACGGTTTGCGACAACGTCCTCCAGCACTTCCCCATTACAGGGGTTGATTTTCATGCGTCCGTTGCAGTAGACATCACTTTCAGTCAATAAATTTATAATGCGGTTATCCACAAGTAATTTATTGAAGGAATACTGTGCCTATTATCAAGTATAAGAAACAGCCAGAGCCAGCGAACCTCCGCCCTCCTCAGCGTCAGCACCCAAGTTGCGGGGTTTTTCCAAAAAGTCTCGCCTGCGCTCGAACCGCAATTAGCGCGCGCCCGGATATTGCGCGCTTACAAAATTGGCGTTTTGTATCATTTCGCGCATCAAGTATATGCGCGAAAAGAGACAAAACGAGAAATTTTGTATAATTGCTCTTTTTGGAAAAAGCCCCTTCTTATGGTGCTGGCTCCTTCGTCCCTCCTGGCATTAAGCCAAGGGCAAAATACCGCCTACATCTATAAGAGGATTTTGAGTCAGTTCCCAAATGGAAACGCTGCGGCTTTCGCAGAAAGCCTGGATAGCTTTCCCATCGGGATGGCTATCCAGCCTGCCGGAAACTGCCAGCACATCGGCGGAGACTTTGCCGCAGCATCCACCAATGAAGCCAGTGTCATAGCCGGGCAGCCTGATGAAGCCAGGCTGGATTTTCAGTACGGAAAATCCTTTTGCTTCCAGGGCCTTTACCATGCCTGCGTCAGCAGTGATACAAGCCTTTTCATCTATCAGTGCTGTAGAGCAAGCCGCATATCCTTGCCGCACTGGCAGCAGTTCCAGTCCCTTGGCTTGAGCCGCGTTTTGTATGCCTGCATCCAGCGTTTGGGGATTCCCCACCAGCCATTTGTCCCATACAAAGCCGTTGCACAGCACATCGCAAGGATACCAGCTTTCTGGCTGACGAATGGTTTCTTTTACAGAAAGCCCCAGGCTGGACAGCTTGTCTTGTAAAGCGCTTTTCCTTAACACAAAGGCTTCTCGTTCAAAAAGGAACACTTGCATGTCAGGATGGTATCCCAGCGGAGCGGGCAAACGGGAATCGAACAAAGTTTTAATAGGGGTAATGCCCTGCCGCTTCAGGCTGTCTGCCAGTTCTGGATATTCCCCGGAAACCAGCGCCAGCTTTGCCGGGCGGCAAGGCAGCCGCGGCGTGTGCGCGCTCATGTGGTGGCGGCCTGGAAGGCCTCCCGGATATTCCGGGCGCCGATAACCTCCAGCCCTTCCAGCTTGCTTTTGGACACGTTTTTCAGCCCATGGTAAGGCAGGATACACCTAGTGAAGCCTAGGCGGCTGATTTCCGCAATGCGCAGTTCTACGTGGCTGACGCTCCGCAGTTCTCCTGCCAGGCCAATTTCCCCGAACACCACAGTATCTTCCCGAATGGGCATGTCCTTCAGGCTGGACACCAGCGCTACAGCTACCGCCAGGTCTACAGAGGGCTGATCCAGCCGCAGGCCCCCCACCACGTTCAGGTATGTGTCTAAATTGGAAAAATAGAAGCCAGCCCGTTTTTCCAGCACAGCCAGAATCAGGGCCATGCGGTTGTTGTCAAAGCCTGTGGCCATGCGCCGGGGCGTGCCAAAGCCTGAGGTGGTGGCAAGCCCCTGTATCTCCGCAAGCAAAGGCCGGGAGCCTTCCATGACAGCGGTGACGCAGGTGCCGGAGGCATCCTTGGGCCTGCCGGACAGCATGGCAAGGGAAGGGTTCTCCACCTGCTGCAGCCCCTTCTCTCCCATATCAAACACGCCGATCTCATTTGTAGAGCCGTAACGGTTTTTTACTGCCCGCAAAATGCGGTAGGTCATCTGCCGGTCGCCCTCAAAGAGAAGGACAGCGTCCACAATATGCTCCAGTACCTTTGGCCCGGCAATGGCCCCGTCCTTATTCACATGTCCCACCACAATAACCGGGATGTCCAGGGCTTTGGCACAGCGCATCATCACGTTGGTGCATTCCCGCACCTGGGTAATGCTGCCTGGCGAGGAGGAAAGCTCTGTGTAGTTCATAGTCTGGATGGAGTCGATCATCACCAAGTCCGGCTTTTCGGCCCGGATTTGTTCCACTATGTACTGGATATCCGTCTCCGTCAGGATCATCAGGTTCGGGCTTTGCACCCCCAGCCGGGAGGCCCGCAGCTTGATTTGCCGGGCAGACTCCTCCCCGGACACATAGAGCACCCGCAGATTCTGCCCCAGATATTCGCAGATTTGCAGAAGGATGGTGGATTTGCCAATGCCGGGATCGCCGCTTATCAGCACAAGGGAGCCTTTTACGATGCCGCCGCCTAGCACCCTGTCCAACTCGGACAGGCCTGTGTGGTAGCGGTGCTCGTCTGTGGTGCTGATTTCCCCGATAGGCACTGCCCGGGAGGCCATGCCGCCTACAGCCCGCTTTACAGCCGCACGCTGGGCACTTTCCTGCTCCTTCACTGTCTCCAGAAGAGTGTTCCACTCCCCGCAGGAAGGGCATTTTCCTGCCCATTTGGGGGATTCAAACCCGCACTGGGTACACTGGTATATGACTTTGCTTTTGGCTGCCATTGCTTTTTCATTCCTTATGATATGTCAAGTGTAATAGCATTCTTTACAGCCATTATATCACATTTTTATGGATTTGCAAACTGCCCGTTGCTGCCTTGCTCCTTTCCGACATCCTGGTTTGCCTGCAAATAGTCTATCAGCCCGTTATAGATAGCCGCCGCCATTTCCTGCTGGTAAGAAGGCGTTTGCAGCTTTTCGGCCTCTTGAGGGTTTGATAAAAAGCCGCATTCTACTAAAATAGCTGGTACATGGCAGTTATACAGCAGATAAATATTTTTTTCAGCCTGCTTATTTTCCCGTTTGTTTTCAGGCTGCAAGGCGCTTACAATATTTTGCCGGACCGCCTCTGCCAGCACTCCGCTTTCTTCCCGGGCGCCGGAATAAAACACCTGGGTACCGCTGTACTTGCTTTCGGAAAAGTGGTTCTGATGGATGCTGATGAGAATGCACTCTCCTGTTTCCTCCACTATGCGCAGACGCTTTTTTGTGTCAGAGCGCTTTCTCTCGGCAATGCTGCCAAGGCTTTGATCCCCTACGGCGCTGTCGGTGTCCCGGATCATGATGACATTGAAATTATTCTGCTTTAAGTGCTTCTCCAGCTCCAGGGCAATGGCTAAATTGATATCCTTTTCCACCGCCCCGTTTATGCCTACGGCTCCGCCGTCTTCGCCGCCATGGCCCGCGTCCACTACAATGGTTCCTTTTTTCTGGAAAAAATCGGCGTGGAAGGACACCACGCCAAAAGCTTCCATGGTTTGTATACCGAAAAGCGCCAGCGCCCCGCAGAATAACACCCAAAATGCCAGCTTCCGTTTCATGCCTTCTCCCCTTTGCCTTGTAGGTTTCACAGTCTTTCCATACAAGCTATGCTGGGAATATTTTTCCTATTCTTTCTTTTCAAAAATCCAGAAGAGGAAAAAAGAAAAGCGCCAGCCTTGCGGGGTTGGGCGCTTTCTTAGAGCGTATCCAACATAAGTTGAATATGTAGATTTTCAAGGGGATTTTGTGGGATTCAAGGCAGGAACCGCAAGAAAGGCTGTCGCCTTCCGGCTCTGCAATTATCCATACCATTCCTCAGGAACTGCTTGTGCGTCCAGGAAAAGATCGGGATTTTTTTCCAGCAGTGCGCAGGCAGTTGCCCGCATCTTACGGGCGTTGCCGATGATGCATTTGGCATCTCCAAACGTGCCATACCGGATGGCTCCATGCTTCAAAAATGGCTTTTCCAGCTTGTCATAGTTTTCAGAAACGTCCCCGGCAGGGCAGTAATGAAACCGCGCGTCTGTGCGGTATTCTTCGCCCTGAGGCCCTATAATAGTGATGGGCCGGGTTTCCTCTGTAAGGCGGTTTGGAATGCCTTCCCACTCCTCTACGCCATGAATAAAGGTGTTGGAGCGCAGGGTGCAGCCTAAAAAGAGAATGTCCGCGTCCAAGTCCAGCAGTCTGCCCCAGCAGCCATCACGGGGGCAGGGGCTGTGGGCCTGTTCCTCGCCGGCTGTGTAGGCCGCGGCACCCTTTCCCAGGGCGGCTACTGAATGGGTGGGATGCAGGGAGCGCACCACGCCGGGCCTGTGCCGGAAAAGCTCGGGCAGGATGCCTACGCAGGAGGGAAGCGTGCGGGAGTCGAACACAGTCTGCTCCTTGCCTTGCCCAATGTATTTCCAGGTGTGGGTGGGAAAAATGAGCAGCCCCTCCCCCATGTACTGGCACCAAGCGTCCAGGACTGTATCCGCACCGCCCTCTACTGGGCCGATGGCCTTCATGGAGGAATGGATGAGCAAAGCGCCTTGGGGGTTGACACCCATGTTTTTAATGTCTGCCAGCAAATCGCTTTTTGTATACATTTTAATCGCCCTGCGATACAGGCTGTGCCCGGTATCGTTCCTTTCTCGCGTTTTTTCGCACCTATTATTTCCTGTCCAAGAAGCCTTCCCTTTCCAGCCACGCCGCCGAATCTGCCAGGGCCTGCGAGGTTTTCACTTCCAGCACAGCCCGGCAGTTTCTCTCAGCGGCAAGAGCCAGGTGCCAGGGCAAATCAATTTTCCCTGTGCCCAAGGGCAGGTGGTTTTTTCCACCGATTGCGTCATGAATGTGGAAATGATGCAGCCGTTCTTTATGTGCAAGGAAAAAGGGCCTGTCCACGTCCCCGGCGCTGTGGTTATGGCCGATATCGAAGGTCAGCCCAAAGAGCGGGCTTTGGAGGAACAGCTCCAGGGCCTCTTGGAGGAAGGGTTTGTTAAAATTCCCGGTATTCTCCAGGCAGATGGAAACCGCCCCTTCTGCGGCTTCCTCACACCGGGCAATGGCCTCTGCCAGCCGCCCCAGGAAATGTTCCCGGTACATTTCATAGAGATACGCCTTTTTCCCAGGCAGGGTAAAGTATACGCCTTCTGACAGGTGCATGTTTAAGACAGGGATGTGCAGCTTACGGGCAAAGGAGATAGTTTTCAACAGGGTGTCCAGGTACGCCTGGGCCACAAGGGGGTTGAAATCACACAGATCCAACTTTTCGTCCAGGTGTATGGTGAAATAAACCTGATACCTGTCTGCCACGCTTTGCAGCAAGGGCATGTCCCACTGCTGGTACTGGGGCAGGTTCATGTTCAGTTCGACAAAGCCAAACCCTAAATGGCTGCACAGGGCCGCAGCGCTCTCCGGATCCGAGGCTTCCAGCAGGGTGGGTATTCCCCATTCTTTTACCGGCACTGCTCCCACTCCTCCCGGGTGATGCCATAAACCTTCGTGATGGTGTTCACATCGTCCTCAAACTCTTCTAACAGGCGCATGCCGTTAGCCATAGCAGTGGAATAAGAGCCGATGTTCGTGTATTTCATGTAGGAAAAAAGCATGTTAAAAGGGGTGTTTTCAAAGGCCCAATCCCGGCAGGCCCGGGCAGCCTCTTTGGCATAACCTTTGCGCTGCTGATCTTTGCGGATGTGGTAGCCAATCTCAGGCTTTATCTTACTGCCGATGTTCTGCATGGTCAGGCCGCAGTCACCGATTACTTCCCCCGTCTCTTTCAAAACCACTGCCCATAGGCCAAAGCCAAAAATCTGATACCGCTCCATGTTCCGCTGGATCCATTCCCTGACCCGCTTTTCATCGAAGGTATAGGGGTAGTGCTGCATGATATCCCTATTCCCCCAAACCTTGTACAGGGCATCAAAGTCGCTGGGAACCATCTCCCGCAGGATAAGGCGTTCTGTTTCCAACTGCATAAGCTTTACACGCTCCTTTCGCAAAACAGGGGTTTCATTTTCGGTTCGGCTTCCGCTTGATTGTCAACAGCCGCACGTAATCGTCCAGCAATTCTGTGCTTTCAGGCTCAAACATAACCCATTTTCCGTCATGGAAAGTCTGCGCCTTTGCGTATGCTGTTTGTATCTGTGCAGGGAAGCTGTCTTGAAGTGCCTCAAATTTATCCCGCTCGGCCTTGCCAAAAATTACCATGAACCCTGCACAGCCTTCCCGGGCGTATAAGGCGCACAGGGTCTTGCCGCCCCTGCGGTACTTATATTCATATTGCCAGTTTTTGCCGCCTGTGTTCCAAAGCCGCTCCATTTCGTATTTCGCGTCAATTGCGGCGCACAAGCCCGTCCACACCTCATACAGCGCTGGCCCAAGCAATGCCGCCAGTTCTTCCCTGTCCGGGATATTTTCCAGCATAAAGCTTCCACCTTTACAGAAAATGAGAAACGCTATGGACATCTATCCATAGCGTTTCTGGAGGTGACACCCGGATTTGAACCGGGGAATGAAGGTTTTGCAGACCTTTGCCTTACCACTTGGCTATGTCACCAATGTTTAGGAAAAGACGCTCCAAGAAAGAAGCGTCTTTTCACATCTTGTGGAGCGGACGACGAGGCTCGAACTCGCTACCTCCACCTTGGCAAGGTGGCGCTCTACCAGATGAGCTACGCCCGCAAATGGTGCCTCCGATCGGAATCGAACCAATGACACGGGGATTTTCAGTCCCCTGCTCTACCAACTGAGCTACAGAGGCAAATATGGCGACCCGGAACGGGCTCGAACCGTCGACCTCTAGCGTGACAGGCTAGCGTTCTAACCAACTGAACTACCGGGCCAGATTACCTAAGTAAAACATGTGTATGGTGGGGACAATAGGACTCGAACCTATGACCCCCTGCTTGTAAGGCAGGTGCTCTAACCAGCTGAGCTATGCCCCCATCTCCCACACATCCTAAGTACCGCTTAAGCGGCGCTTGCGCTGTCTACCAGCGACGCTCTATATATTACAGGATTTTCCGTCAAATGTCAAGGGGTTTTTCAAAATTTATTTTTCTTTTTTTAAACTGCCTGCCGCCTGCTCTGCCAGGGACTCTAGTTCCTCTTTTGTAAAGTAATATTTCCGGCTGCAATACTGGCATACAGTTTCCACCCTGCCCTGGCTGTCCAAAGGAAGGGTACGGATTTCCTGAGGGCCTAAGGTCAGAAGGCCCTTTGCAAAACGCTCTTTGCTACAATTGCACACATAGTGTATCTGAAACTCGTCTAAAACCTCCATGGCAAAGCCGTCCAGAGCCTTCTGGCACATTTCCTCCAGGGAAAGCCCCTTTGCCAGCATGGTGGTTACGGAATCCAGCTTGGCGATATTGGCTTCCAGTTGCTTTACAGCGGCTTCCTCTGCCCTGGGCAGCACCTGAATCAGCAGCCCGCCGGAAAGCAGCGCCCCGCCCTTTTCCCTGTCCACCAGCACGCCTAAGGCGCACACTGTGGGCACCTGCTCGCTGATGGCATAATACTGGGTGATGTCCTCGGCTATTTCACCGCTTACAAGGGCTGTCTGCCCGATATAAGGGTCGCCCTCCCCTAAGTCGCGTATAACTGCCAGGCGGCCTTCATGGCCTACGCCGCCGCCCACATCTATTTTTCCATCCTGGCGGATGGGCAGTTCCACCTGAGGGTTGTCCACATAGCCGCGCACGTTGCCCCGGCTGTCTGAAAGGGCTGCAAGGGTGCCTAAAGGCCCCCCGCCGTTTACCTTCAGGGTTAGGGTGGCATTATCCTTTTTCAGCATGGCGCCCATAAGGGATGCGCCTGTCAGCAGCCTGCCTAAAGCCGCGCAGGCTGTTTTGGAAAGCCCGTGGAGCTGCTGGGCTGTGTATACAAGCTCTGTGGAGTCGATAGCGGAAGCCATCAGGCTCCCATCGGAAGTGATGGTGCGGATAATCCTGTCCATATGGTTTGGGTTTTCTCCCCTCATTTCAATTTTTGCGCGGCAAACACCAGCCGCTGGCTGTCCTCCCGGGGCGGCTGAAACGTTAGCTCGTCATACACCTGGATATTTCCGAAACCTGCCTTTCCCAGCATGGCAAATACTTCTTCCAGCGGGTAGGCAGACTCGGAAAAGTGCTCCCGGCTGCGGCGGTACAGCTTCCCCTCCCGCTGGAAAAAATCCAACTGGATGTCCACACGCCCAGAGCCTGGGATGCAGCGGTTCTGCCATACACAGTAGACCTGCCCTATATCATAGACAAAGGTATTGTTCCCCAGCACCTTTTCGTGTTTGTAGAGGGTGTTCAGGTCAAATAAAAAATACCCTCCGGGATTCATAAAAAAGGAAACCCTGCCAAAGGCCTGCTGCATCTCTTCCCTGCCGCTTAAATGGTTCAGGCTGTCTAAAGAGCAGATAACCGTATCCACTGTCCCGTACAAGTCCATTTCCTGCATTTTCTGGCACAGAAACAGGATGTCCGCCCCTGCCTGGGCGCATTTCATCCGGGCCTCTGAAAGCATCTCCACAGAAGCGTCTATGCCGTATATATCCACGCCCCTGCGGAACAGCTCCAGAGTCAGGGAGCCTGTGCCGCAGGCCAAATCCAATGTAAGGCCGGGCGTATGCCCCAGCCGCTCTAAGAGGGAAAGGAAATATTCCGCCCGCTCCTTATAGCCCACGTTGGCGGTTAGGGCATCGTAAAACTGGGCAAAAACCGCGTAGCTTCCCATAGGCTTATTCCTGCTTCCTCTCTTTTCCCAGCCGGCTGAACACCAATTCATAGCCGTCGCTGCCGTAATTCAGAGAACGGTTTACCCGGCTGATGGTGGCGGTGGAAGCTCCTGTTTTTGCCACAATGTCGCTGTATACCTGCTTGTCGCTGAGCATCTTTGCCACAGCCAGACGCTGGGACATGGATTTCAGCTCTGGCACTGTACACAGATCGTCAAAAAAGCGGTAGCACTCCTCCGGCGTTTCCAGCGACAGCACTGCCTGGAAAAGAAAATCTATGTTACCGTCCTGCAATTTCGCGTTCATCTCTGCGCCGTCCTTTCTTTCCATGAAAAATTTTAAAACCCGCAGGCTTTCTGCGCCCGGTATGTTCTTATCTCCCTGTTTTCACACGGTTCCCACTGGTTTATCATTTTAACACAGAAAAGCAGAAAAGTAAAGTTCAAAGTCTGTGGATTTTATGGCATCAGGACAAAACCCGCTCCAGCTCCCGCAGGCTGCGGATAATATAGGCAGGTGCAATGTCCTGAGGCGGCTGCTTTCCTCTGGGATTATACCAGCAGGCGGGCATCCTGGCAGCCACAGCGCCTGCAATATCGCTGGAAAGGGAGTCGCCCACCATCAGGCAGTCCTCCGGGCTGCACCTAAGGGATACGAGCATTTCTTTAAAAAATGTCTTTCCCGGCTTGATACAGCCTATTTCCTCGGAAATGAACACAGCCTCCGTATAAGGCAGGAGTTTTTCCACTCGGGGCCTTTGCACCCGGGTGACGCCGTTAGTGGCCAGCACCAGCTTATGGCTTGCGGAAAGCTGCCTGAAGATATCAAAGGTATCCTCTTCCATAAAATCGCAGGACAAGGCTACATGCTTCAGGTAACATTCCACCAGTTCGTCTATATCCCCGCCCCACCCCAGGGTCTGTGCGAGGCATGTAAAATGCCGCTGGAGATACGCATAATAATAGCGGTGGTAATTTGCCTGGATGTCTTGATTCGAGGTATTGTCCAAGCCAAACTCGTCCCAGATTTTCCAGCTTAATTTTTCATCTAAAGAAATATATTCCGGCGTATACGCGGCGTTAAGCTTCTCCGCAATGGCTTTTTGGGCGCAGGCATAGGCACGTCCAAAATCTAACAGCGTGCCGTCCACATCAAAAATCAAATATCTATAGCCCATTATGCCGCCCCTTATACGTCATTGCGCACCAAGTCCTCATAGGTCTCCCCTTTGATGATGATACGGGACTCCCCTTGGGACACCATAACACAGGCTGGCCGGGGATTGCGGTTATAGTTTGAGGCCATGGAATAATTATAGGCCCCAGTGGTGAGCACTGCCAGGATGTCCCCTTCCTCTGGGCGCTGAATAGGCGTGTGCTCCTGGATCAGATCGCCGCTCTCACAGCATTTTCCTGCCACTGTGGCAATGTAATCCGCAGGCGCGTTTGCTTTATTGGCAAGCAGGCAGGTGTAATCGGCCTGATAGAGGGCATAGCGGGGATTCTCAAACATGCCCCCGTCAATGGAAACATAATTGCGCACACCGGGAATCTCCTTGATGGCGCCCACAGTATACAAGGTGATGCCTGCTTCCGCCACCACAGATCGGCCTGGTTCAATGTAAATTTCAGGTTGGTCAAGGCCTAAATCTTTACACTTCTTGTGTACCATCTGGGACACAGCCTCCATATAGCTTTCATAAGGCAGGGCGTCATCCCGCTGGGTGTAGCGCACCCCAAAACCGCCGCCCAGGTTCAAATGCTCCAACTCCACGCCAAACTGGGACTTTACCTGCCCGAATAACTCCAGCATGACTTCAGCGGCGTGTACAAAAGGCTCCACTTCAAAAATCTGGGAGCCGATGTGGCAGTGCAGCCCCTTTAAGCTTACATGCTCCAGGGAAAGGCTTTGGCGCACCGCCTCCAGGGCTTCGCCGCTTGCCAAGTCGATGCCGAATTTGGAATCAATCTGCCCGGTGCGGATAAAGTCGTGGGTGTGGGCATCTATGCCCGGCTTGATACGCAGGGAAATGTTGACCACAGCGTTATTGCCCTCCGCAATGCGCTCTACAAGCCGCAGTTCGGAAAAGCTGTCCACCACAATGTCTCCCACGCCGTTTTCAACGGCAAAGGCTATCTCTCCGGCAGACTTATTATTCCCCTGGAAATGGATATGCTGGGGCAGCACTCCTGCTTGCAGGGCTGTGTACAGTTCACCGCCGGAAACCACTTCCACGTCCAGGCCTTCGCTTACCACAATACGGTAAATTTCCTTGCAGCTAAAGGCCTTGCTGGCATAGATAGGGCGGCCATGGCCCCCATAAAATTTCTGGAAGGATTGCACATAGCTTTTGCAAACCCGGCGTACTTCGTCCTCGCTCATCACATAAAGGGGTGTGCCATACTGCCCGGCAAGCTCTACGGCATCACATCCGCTGATAGCCAGCCGTCCCCTCTCGTTTATTTCAAGGCAG
This sequence comes from Neglectibacter sp. X58, assembly GCF_009936035.1. Classification (GTDB taxonomy): domain Bacteria; phylum Bacillota; class Clostridia; order Oscillospirales; family Acutalibacteraceae; genus Acutalibacter. The sequence continues at coordinate 289,349 of NZ_QWEO01000001.1, forward strand.
GGAGAAAGCAATCTCATCATCCTTTCGCACAATCAAAAATTACATGTCCGCATACGTCTCTACAGCCTTTGCAATCAGTTCCCGCACCTCTTCCAGCCCGGCTCCTTTTACCGCGGAGAAAGGATAAAAAGGAATGCCCAGAGGGGCCAGCAAATCAGAAAAAAGCTGGGTTTGAGACGTTGTCTCCCCTTTATTCAGCTTGTCGGACTTAGTGCAGACCACAGCAAAAGGCGCACCCATTCCCTGCAGGAAATCTATCATCTGCAGGTCATTGGCAGAGGGCTTGTGGCGCATGTCGATAAGCTGGATAACCAGGGCAATTTGGCGCTGCTGGGCAAAATATCCCTCCACTAGGGAGGCCCAGCGCTCTTTTTCGCTTTTAGAAACCTTTGCATACCCATAGCCGGGCAAGTCCACAAAACGGCAATCCATCAGACGGTAAAAATTGATGGTGGCGGTTTTACCCGGCGTGGCACTCACCCGGGCAAGGGCCTTGCGGTTCACCAGACGGTTTAAAAGGGAGGATTTCCCCACGTTGGACTTGCCGGAAAATACGATCTCTGGTAAATTGGAGGCGGGCAACTGGTCTTTGCGTCCTGCTGCAAATTCAAATTCTACATGTTGAAAATCCACTGGTAAGCTCCTTTACTTTACACTCTGGCAGGCTCTACATAGTGGTCAGCGGGAGCTGGGTGCAGGGGGATTTCCTCGGAAATGGCCTGTCCCTCCGGCTGGATGGGCCGGGGCATACACTGTAAAGCGTTTTCCAGTACGGTATCTACTCGTTTTACTGGGATAAAGCATACATTTTTCTTTACAACTTCATCTATTTCTGCCAGATCCGGCACATTGTCAATGGGAATAAGCACAGTCTTTATGCCGTTTTTATAGGCTGCCATGGCTTTTTCCTTCAGGCCGCCGATGGGCAGCACGCGGCCCTGTAAAGTGATTTCCCCTGTCATGGCTATATCCCGCCGCACAGGTATGGCGGTTAAGGCCGAAGTGATAGCAGTGGCCATGGCGATGCCGGCAGAAGGGCCGTCTTTGGGCACTGCGCCCTCCGGAGCGTGAATATGTATATCACACTTTTCATAAAATTTGGGAGAAATGCCCAAAGCGCCGGCCCGGGTGCGGATGCAGGTGATGGCCGCGTTGGCGGATTCCTTCATCACATCCCCCAAAGAGCCAGTAAGCTGGATTTTGCCTGTGCCTTCCATAACAGCCACTTCCAGGGGCAAAAGCTCCCCTCCCACGCTGGTCCAGGCCAGCCCGTTGACAAGGCCCACCATATTTTCACTGGGCAGGCGATCCTGGGTATATTTCCGGGGGCCGAGCAGCTCTTCCAGATCTTCGGGCTTTACAGAAACGCTGGAAAACTCCGGATCCAGCACAATTTTTTTAGCTGTTTTCCGGCAGACGGAAGCAATGGTGCGCTCCAGTGTGCGCACGCCAGCCTCCCGGGTGTAGCCTTCGATGATCTGCCGGAGGGCCGCTTTGCTGAACTTTAACTGCCGGGCCTTAATGCCATGCTTTGTAAGCTGCTTTTTCACCAGATGCTTGGTAGCAATATTTAACTTTTCCTCCAGCGTATAGCTGCCCAGCTCGATAATATCCATACGATCATACAGCGGGCCGGGGATGCGGGAGGCATCGTTTGCCGTGGTGATAAAAAGCACATGGCTCAAGTCAAAGGGCATGTCAATATAATGGTCGGTAAACTCCCCGTTCTGCTCCGGATCCAACACCTCCAGCAAGGCGGAAGCGGGATCCCCCTTGAAGTTCGTACCCAGTTTGTCAATTTCGTCCAGCAGGATAAGGGGGTTGTTCACTCCTGCCTGCTTCACAGCGTTGATAATACGGCCAGGCATGGAGCCTACATAGGTTTTGCGGTGACCCATGATTTCTGCTTCATCGCTGACGCCTCCCAAGGACACCCGCACATATTTGCGTCCGGTGGCCCGGGCAATGGAACGGGCGATGGAGGTTTTGCCCACGCCCGGAGGACCAACCAGGCAGATGATCTGTCCATTTTGTAAAGGCGCAAGGCTTTTCACTGCCAGGATTTCAATAAACCGCTCCTTGACTTTTACAAGCCCATAATGATCCTGATCCAGAATCCGCTGGGCGCGGGTTAAATCCAGCTTTTCCTTGGAAGATTTCCGCCAGGGCAGCTCCAGGCAGGTGTCCAGATACAGCCGGATGACACTGGCCTCGTGGGAGCCGGAGGGCATATGGTACAGCTTATTGCATTCCTTTAGAAGCTTTTCCTCGCAGACCTTGGAAAGCTGCAGGGCGCGCACCTTTTTCCGAAGTTCATCTGACTCCTGCTGAGGGTCGTCCTCTTCCCCCAGTTCATTGGCAATGGCCCGCATCTGTTCCTTTAAGAAATATTCCCGCTGGTTTTCATCCATCTGGGCCTGGGCCTTCTGATTGATTTCATTTTCTACAGCCAGAATCTGGATTTCCTCGGTCAGCACGTCAATCAGTTTCTGCATACGCTTTAGGGGCCGCAGCTCGTCTAAAATATACTGCTTGCGCTCGAAGTCGATGGAAATGTTGGAGGCAATGTAGTCCGCAAGCCTGCCGCAGTCCTTTTCCTGGAGCACGCCCAGCAGCACATCCGGGGGCACATGCTTGAACAGGCGCAGGTATTCGTCAAAGCGCTCGTGGATAATGCGGATGAGGGCTTCAGACTTGTAGGACTTTTTATAGGTGAGCATAGGGCATTTCACAATGTTCCCCAGCAGATAAGGCTCTTCCTGCACAAAAGAGGTGATTTCCCCCCGGCACAGCCCCTCTACATGAAGCTTTGCCCCTTCTTCTGAGTGGTGTACCACCTGTTTGATGCGGGCAATGACGCCTACCCGGTACAGGTCATCCCCTACCGGTTCTCCATCCTCCATATGCACCTGGGAGACTAGAAAAATCAGCCTGTCATTGACGATAGATTCAGATGCTGCCAGTACGGATTTTTTTCGGGAAATGTCAAACTGCAGCATCATACCGGGGAAAAACACCAGCCCGCGCACAGCCAGAACCGGCAAAACCAAGTTGTTTTCTATCTTGCTATTTTCATCTGTAAAATTTTGCATGATGATCTCCTAAAACCAGCGAAAGACTGCGACCGGGAACCATGCCGGCAACAGCCTTTTTCGCTACCTTATTTATGATACCGAGTCTCTGCGGTCACGCCGCTTAGGCTGGGTGATTTTGATTTTAACGGGTTTTCTGTCCTTGTTGTACAGGATTTCCGGCTCCATGCCGTCCTCTACCATCTGCTTTGTAATTTTTACCTTTTCAATGGTGTAGTCGCTGGGAACCTTATACATCATGGGCATTAAAACCCCTTCCAAAATGGATCGCAAGCCCCGGGCGCCTGTTTTGCGCTCCAGAGTCTGCCTGGCAACGGAACGCAGGGCCTCTTCCGTAAACTCCAGATCCACTTTGTCAAGGTCAAACAGCTTCTGGTACTGCTTCAAGAGGGAATTTTTCGGCTCCCGCAAAATGCGCACCAGGGACTCTTCGTCCAAGCCCTCCAGGGATGTGATAACCGGGATACGGCCTACAAGCTCGGGGATAAGGCCGTATTTTACCAGATCGTGAGGGGTTACATCCTTCATCCAGTTAATGGAATCCAGTTCCTTTTTCCCATGGACTTCCCCGCCAAAGCCTAAGGTGGTGGACGCAGAGCGCTGCTGGACAATCTTTTCCAGGCCGTCAAAGGCGCCGCCGCAGATAAAGAGGATGTTGGAGGTGTCGATATTGATGGCCTCCTGCTGGGGATGCTTGCGCCCGCCTTTCGGCGGCACGCTGGCGGTGGTGCCTTCCAGAATTTTCAGCAGGGCCTGCTGCACCCCCTCGCCGCTGACATCCCGGGTGATGGAGGTGTTTTCCGACTTGCGGGAAATTTTGTCGATTTCGTCGATATAGATAATGCCCCGCTCTGCCTTGAAGATATCATAGTCTGCCGCCTGGATAAGCCGCAGCAGGATATTTTCCACATCCTCGCCCACATAGCCCGCTTCTGTCAGGGTGGTGGCGTCCGCGATGGCAAAGGGTACGTCTAAAAGCTTTGCAAGGGTCTGGGCCAGATAGGTTTTGCCCACGCCGGTGGGTCCTAAAAGCATGACGTTGCTTTTAGACAGCTCCACATCGTCATTGGAAAAATAGATGCGCTTATAGTGGTTGTAAACCGCTACGGACAAAGCGATTTTAGCGCTCTCCTGCCCCACCACGTATTCATCCAGCTTCCGCTTGATTTCCTGTGGCTTTGGCAGCAGGATGCCCACTTCCTTTTCGTCGCTTCTGCCCTTTTTCAGCCGATCCTCATCCTCTATAATGGACATACACAGCCTGACGCAAGCATCGCAGATATACACCCCGGAGCCTGCTATCAGACGGGTTGCTACAGCCTGCGGCTTTCCGCAGAAAGAACAGCAGATTTCGCTTTCATTGATTCCCGCCATCTGTCCACACCCTTTCTGTTATCTCGATTCTATAACCTTGTCGATAAGGCCGTACTCCAGTGCCTGCTGGGCTGTCATAAAGTTATCCCGCTCGGTGTCCCGCTCAATGACCTCAATGGGCTGGCCTGTGCGCTGGGACAGGATGGTGTTCAGGCGCTTCTTGGTGCGCAGGATATGGTCGGCATGGATACTGATATCCGTGGCCTGCCCCTGTGCGCCGCCGCTGGGCTGATGTATCATGATTTCGCTGTTTGGAAGGGCAAAACGTTTGCCCTTCGTCCCCGCAGCCAGCAGGAAGGAACCCATACTGGCTGCCATGCCAATGCAGATAGTAGACACATCGCACTTGATATACTGCATGGTGTCATAAATGGCCATGCCGTCGGTAATAACGCCGCCAGGGCTGTTGATATACAGGGAGATGTCCTTTTCCGGATCCTGCCCTTCCAGGTACAGAAGCTGCGCCACAATAACACCAGCAGACGCGCTGTTCACATCCTCGTTAAGCATAACGATCCGGTCATTGAGCAAGCGGGAGAAAATGTCGTAAGACCGCTCGCCCCGGTTGGTCTGTTCCACAACATATGGCACCAGGCTCATATTGATTAGCTCCTTTCCAGAGGCCCTTTTTGAAAGCAAATCACTCCAAACAGGCCTTCAGCCTAAATTAGTATGAAAGCAGGCAATAAGATTTATTCGGTTTCAGAAAAATTATGCCAGCAAAAGGCATTTCTGCCTTATTTTTCCTGTTATTCTTCCCCAGCCTCCGGCTCTTTGATGACAGCGTTGGCACGCACAAACTCTACAGCCTTCTGGTTTGCCAGGTCTGCGCTGACCATATCCATGTTCACCAGGCCCTTGACGTTCTCCAGGGGCATCCCATACGCTTCGGACAGGCGCTTCAGTTCTTCCTCGCACTCCTCATCTGTGGGCTTGATGCCCTCTAACTGTGCGATTTTTTCAAGGCCCAGCCGCACCTTTACCTGCCGGTCTGCCTGGGGCTTATACTGGGCGCGGAGATCGTCGGTGGTCATATTGGTATACTGGAGGTAAGTCTCCAGCTTCAGGCCCTGGGACTGCAGGCGCTGGGCAAAGGCGTTGATGATTTCATCTACCTCGTTTTCTACCATCTCATCCGGGATTTCCGCCTGCACCTTTTCAATAACCGCGTCAATAAGCTGGTTCTCCACATCGGCATCCGCGGCCTTTTCCCGGCGCTCCAGCAGCTTCTTTTCAATATCCTTCTTATATTCCTCCAAGGTGTCAAATTCGCTGACATCCTTTACAAATTCATCGTCTACCTCGGGCAGTTCCTTTGTCTTTAACTCATGCAGCTTGATTTTGAAAACAGCCGCCTTCCCTTTCAGCTCTTCAGCATGGTAATCCTCCGGGAAGGTTACGTTTACGTCAAAATCCTCCCCTGTGCTGTGGCCCACGATCTGATCCTCAAAACCGCGGATAAACTGCCCGGCACCCAAGGTCAGCTCGTAGTTCTCCGCCTGGCCTCCGTCAAACTGCTTGTCATCTACATAGCCGTCAAAGTCGATTACAGCAATGTCGCCGTTTTCCGCCGCGCGGCCTTCTACTGTGATCATCCGGGAATTGCGCTCCCGAACCCGCTCCAGCTCGCTATTGATGTCCCCTTCTGTTACCACAACAGGCTCCCTGGTGACTTCAATGCCCTTGTACCCTTCAATGGAGGCCTCAGGCTTTGTGACAACCGTCAGCGTACACTGCACGCCAGCCGCCTTGCTGATTTCGTCGATTTTAAAGTCTCCAATGCTGACTACCTCCAGCTTGGACTGGTCGATGGCTTCCATGACGATGGAGCGGTACAGCCGGTCAACAGCGGCGTCAAAGAACACTTCTTCGCCGTAATACTTTTCTACAAAAGCCCGGGGCGCCTTGCCTTTGCGGAAGCCGGGGATATTCAGCTTTTTGCTTTCCGACTTGAACACAGCGTCCAGGGTCTTGTTAAATTCCTCGGGGGTGACCTCAATCTGCAACTGGTATTTGTTGGTTTCCACGTTGTTGGTAGCTTTTAAATTCATTTTACTTTTTCCTCTCACAATAGACTTAGCCGGGCGTTTTGACTTCATACCAGAAACGGGACGGGCCGCCTGGTATCCTGGTAAAATTTAAGTATTGCAAAATAGCCGCTTGTGAATATTATAGCATAGACAAGCGCAGGAATCTATATCTGGACTGCAAATTCTTGCAGGAAAATCGTGAAAAATTCGGTTTTTTCACATAAAATTTGCCGTTTATGGGATGAGTACAGGGGCGAAGTTTACATAATCGCAAGAAATCAAATGCATCTCCACACCCCGGTAGCTGCCTGCCAGAACTTTTTTGGCGGCATACTGCCCATGGATATGGCCAAAATAGCAGTGGCGGATCTGGTTTTCCCAAAGGATTTCCAGCAGTTCCCGGCACTCCATATTATCATATACCGGCGGGTAATGGAGGAAAGCCACCAGCTCTCCCCCCAGGGTCTTTGCCTGTTCAATGGAGGACAAAAGCCTGCCTGCCTCCCGGCTGACAATTTTTCTGTCTTCCTCGGTTTCCGAGTTATAGAGCCATCCCCGGGTGCCGCAAATGGCTTTATCGCCTACTCTGTAGGCGCAGTTATGCAAAATGTGCAAGGTATCCCAGCCGTTTTCCAGGAAAAAGCGGTCTATTTTGTTCCGGGTAGACCACCAGTAATCGTGATTGCCTTTTAGGAGCAGCTTTTGCCCGGGCAGGGAATTGATAAAGGCAAAATCCTTGCCGGTATCTTCCAGCTTCATGGCCCAGGAAATATCCCCGGCAATGACCACCGTATCTGTTTCAGCCACTGTGCCCCGCCAGTTTTCCTCCAGGCGCTGCACATAATCCTGCCAGCCTCGGAAAACGTCCATGGGTTTGTCTGTCCCCAGGGACAAATGCAGATCTGCTATTACAAATAAAGCCATTTTCCCACGTTCCCGTGATACAGACAGTCCCGTATCTTCCTTTCTTGATAATCTTACCCTATCCCCAGCATACGGCGTACAGCGGCAGCCGTTTGCTCTTTCGGGACGATTTCTGTAAAGCGTATTTCCTTGTCACGCAGAGCAAGAAGCTGCCGGGGGGCGCTGGTGCGGGTCAGTTCCTCCAGCCGGCGGAGGTTTTCAAATTCTTCCGTCGTTTCAAGGGGTTCCAAAGCGCCCAGCACATGCTGTGTAAATTTATAAGGACTGGCAGTGGAGGCGATAATGGCAGGCGTTTCCCCGTCCCCAGTTTCCTCTATATACTGCCGGTACACGTCTAAGGCCACTGCTGTGTGGGTGTCACAGAGATAGCCTTCCTGCTCCCAGATGCGGCGCACTGTTTGGGCTGTGGCCTCCTCATCGCAGAAGCCGCCATAGAAAAGGGCTTGCAGCTTTTCCTTTACCAGCGGGCTGACTTCATACACGCCCTTTTGGGCAAGTTCCTCCATCCAGCCGGTTAAAGCCTGGCTGTCTTCCCCGGACAGAGCGTACAGCAGCCGCTCCAGGTTGCTGGAGATAAGGATATCCATGGAAGGCGAGGAGGTGGCGAAAAACTCCCGGCGGCGGTCATATGCGCCTGTGCGGATGAAGTCTGCCAGCACCTTGTTGCGGTTGGAGGCGCAGACAAACTTTTTTACGGGAAGGCCCATGCGGCTGGCATAATAAGCCGCCAGAATATTGCCAAAATTCCCGGTGGGCACCACAATATTTATCGGCTCTTCCAGGGAAGATATGCGGCCTGTGCGGTGCAGTTCCAAATAAGAATAGAAATAATAGACAATCTGCGGCAGCAGGCGGCCCCAGTTGATGGAATTGGCGCTGGAGAACAGCATTCCCTTATCCAAAAGCGCCTGCTTCATGCCTTGATCGGTAAAGATGGTTTTTACTGCGGTTTGCGCGTCGTCAAAGTTCCCCTCTATGGCGCAGACACCCACGTTTTCCCCTTCCTGGGTGGCCATCTGGCGCTTCTGCATAGGGCTGACCCCGTCTTTGGGATAAAACACCATGATTTTCGTGCCCGGCACGTCCTTAAAACCCTCTAACGCAGCTTTGCCCGTATCTCCGGAGGTGGCTACCAGGATGACGGCTGTTTTCCCTGCCGCTGATTTCCCCATGGATTTTGTGAGGAAATGGGGCAGGATTTGCAGTGCCATGTCCTTAAAAGCGCAGGTGGGGCCATGCCACAGCTCTAATAGATGTTCATTGCCTGGGGAATTCGGCAAGGGGACAAGCTTTACAGGTTCACCTCCCCCGAATTTGCCGGGGGCATACGCCTTTTCCACGCACTCGTCCAGTTCTTCCGGAGAAAAATCTGTTAAAAATTCCGCGAAAACAGCCTTTGCAAGGCTTCGGTAATCCATATCCCGCCATAAAGGCAGCTTTTCTTTCACCTGCGGCAGGCATTCTGGCACGAACAGCCCGCCTTCCTCTGAGATTCCCTGGGCTATAACCTGCGAAGCCAGCAGGGAAAGCTTAGAATTCCTGGTGCTTTTATAGCGCATCCATATCACCCACACTTGTTATTTTTCATTCCCGGCATCTTGGAGGCCTGGGAAATTACACCCCAATACTATACCGCACTTTTGGCGTTCTGTCAAAGCAAATTCTGTTTTTGGAAAAAGCAGGCCCCGTTTTCATAAAAAATTTTCTTTACCAGGCTTTCCGGGTAATTGTGTTTTAAGAACAGCTCATACAGCCTGGGGACAGCCCCCAGCCCGTCTGCCATGTCTTTTGGCAGGGCCGCGCCGTCCCAGTCGCCGCCCATGGCAAGGGTGTTTTCGCCGCCAAGGGCGAGGAAGTGCTCCGCATGGCGCAAAACGTCCTCCATGGAAGCTATTTCCGGTTCATCATGCAGGAAAGCTTTATAGAAATTCAGCCCCACCAGCCCGCCGGAATCCCGTATAATGCAAAACTGCTCATCTGTCAGGTTCCGGGGATGGGAGCACACAGACTTGGCGTTGGAGTGGGACGCAGCCAAAGGCTTTTGGGAAATCTCTGCAACATCGTAAAAAAGCGCCGGGCTTGCGTGGGAAAGATCTATCACAATGCCGGCTTCCTCCAGGCCCTTCACAGCCTGCCTGCCAAAATTTGAAAGCCCGGTATTGCCTTCTGCCCCCACGCCCCGGCCCAATTCATTTTCCCCGTTCCATGTCAGCGTACACATTTTCACGCCCCTGTCCCGGAAAGCCTGGATGTTCTCCAGCTTTCCCCCCAATGCCGCGCCGTTTTCCACTGTCAGTACAGCGGCGTGCTTTTTCTTTGCGGCAGCCTGGGCCAAGTCTCCGGGCTGCCGGCAGACAGAAAGCGGCTCTCGGTTTGCCGCTGCCTCCTCCTGAAAGCGGTCTGCAATTTCGCAGAACCGCTGGAAAGCAGCGTCCCCCCGCAGGTTGTCTGGGATCCACACCGCATAGCACTGGGCATAAGTTTCCATGGCCTGCGCCTTTTGCAGGTTTACGTGGAGATCGTTTTCCTTCAGGTGCTTGTCGTGCAGGAAGCACTCTGTCATGGTGTCGCAGTGCAGGTCGAAATAACGCAAGGATATCCCCTCCTTATGCTGTAAAAGCATTTTCCAGATACTCCATTTTTACTATCCGCCCTGCCTGCATATACACAGCCGCCACGTCAAATCTGGGCTGCCATGGAGCCGGATTTTCCGACAGATACTGTCCTGCGGCGAGCAGAAGCTTTTTCTGCTTGCTCCGTGTTACTGCTTCCAATGGGGAAACCATGCTTCCCGCTTTGCGGGCTTTCACCTCTACAAAGAGGATCCATCCGTCCTTTTGGGCGACAATATCTATTTCCCCTAAGCGGGTGCGGTAATTCCGCTTAAGAATTTTGCAGCCCTCTTCCGCTAACCGCTGGGCAACGAAATCTTCTGCAAGCTTCCCCAAGCTGCCGGACTGCTTCTTCTCCATAGCTGTTCCTATTTCTCTCCCAGGTTTTTCAGAAAGCTTTTTCTATGTACTGGCAGCACCCCATAGGCCTTAATGGCCTCATAATGGGCCTTTGTGCCGTATCCTTTGTGCTTGGCAAAGCCATATTGGGGATATTGTGCATCCATCTGGCACAGCACCCTGTCCCGGCTTACCTTGGCTAAAATAGAGGCTGCCGCAATGCTGGCAGACCTTGCGTCCCCTTTGACAATGGTTTCCCCGGGGATGGGCAGGGGCGGCATGCGGTTGCCATCCACCATAGCCCAGTCCGGCGGGAGCTTCAGGGCTTCTACAGCCCGGGCCATAGCCTGGAAAGTGGCCCGCAGGATATTGAGACGGTCAATTTCCTCCTCGTTTGCCCAGCCGATGCCATAGGCCAGTGCCTTTTGGGTGATGAGGAGGAAAAGCAGTTCCCGTTTTTTTTCTGTCAGCTTTTTGGAATCATCCAGCCCGGGGAGTTCGCAGTCCACAGGCAGGATAACGGCGGCGGCGCACACAGGCCCCGCTAAAGGCCCCCGCCCCGCTTCATCTATGCCGCAGACAGCCCGGCATCCCTGGGATATTGCCTGCTTTTCATAGGCGTACCAGTCCACTGCCCTTTCCTCCTTTATCCGTTGTTTTCAAGCGGGTTCTAAGGTTATGGGGCCAAGCTTTCCGCCCCGGTATTCGTCCAGCAGGGTGATGGCGGCCCGTTCGGTGTTGATTTCCCCGCCGGAAACCAGCATGCCCCTGTTGCGCCCAATGCGCTCTAACAGCTCATATCCCTGCAGAGGTCTTTGGGGATCAAGCTGCAGCTTGTACCGCTGCTCCAGGCATTTGGGATAGCGGGTTTGCAAAAGCTCCAACAGGCGGCAGGCAAGGCCCTCCAAGTCCAGGATTTCGTCTTTCACAGCCCCTGTAAAGGCTAGATGCTCCCCTACAATGGGATCTTCAAATTTGGGCCAGAGCACTCCTGGGGTATCCAAAAGCTCGAAGCCCCTGCCTACGGCGAACCAGCGGTTTTGCCGGGTGACGCCGGGCTTGTCCCGCACCTCGGCTTTCCCGCCGCCTTTGCCCATTATGCGGTTGATAAAGGAGGACTTGCCCACATTGGGCACCCCCAGCACCATCACCCGGATGGGCCTGCCCACCATGCCTTTGCGCTCCCAGGCGGCAATCTGCTCTGCCAGCACCTGGCGCGCCCCATTGTAAAAGGCAGGGATGCCCTTGCCCGTTTTGCTCTCAATGGGAATGGCCTTCAGCCCCTGCTGCTGATAGCGGGCCACCCATTTAGCCGTTTCGCTGGGATCTGCCATATCGCTTTTATTTAAAAGTACCACGCGGGGCTTGGATCGGATAATATCCCGCAGTACGGGGTTTGAACTGCTTTGGGGAATGCGCGCGTCTAAAATTTCCGCCACAACGTCCACCAGCTTTAAATCTTCCGCGATTTTCCGGCGGGTTTTCGCCATATGGCCCGGAAACCACTGTACTGACATCACTTCGCCCATCTGCGTTCTCCTTTCTGCTTTGTAAAGCCAAACTGCCTTACAAGCTGTCCATAAAAGGTACAAGTTTGTTTCTATGCCGGGTATGCGCCTCAGGAGGGCCTGCCCAGCTTGGAGAAGGGATAGAGGTTAAATACCACCTTCCCCAGTATGTTCCGGTGATCCACCATGCCTACAGAGAGAAAGCGGCTGTCTGTGGAATTGCCCCGGTTGTCCCCCAGCACAAACACGCAGTTTTCCGGCACAGTCTGGGGAAAATCCAGCACCTGCCCGGGGGCGTCCGGCACAAAGGTGATGCCGTTTTCCAGGCCAAAGGCTTCTCCCTTTACAGGCGTGCCGTCAACAGTCAGCTCTCCTGCCGCCAGGTCGAAATCTACAACCTGCCCTTCTGTAGCAACCACCCGCTTGATAATGGGTTCCTGCAGGGCATGGACGATAATAACTACATCCCCCCGGCCTATCTCTCCTGCAAAGCCGGAAACCAGCACCCGATCCCCATGTTGGTATGTCGGCTCCATGGAGCGCCCATCAACCGTAATAACCCTTGCCGCAAAGGTGAATACTATGGACACCAACATAATGGCAAACACGATAGTTTCCACCCATTCCAGCACAGAACTGCAAAAAGCTTTCTCCTGCTGTTCTGGCCCTTCCATAGGCTGTAGTATATCCTCCATGAAAACCATCCTTTCCAGTGGTTGTTTATGATAATGCGCTTTCACTGCGCTGGGCCGAATCTGTGCAGGGGAAACACGTGGAAAACAGCTTTCCCCAGCACATCCCGCATATCCACCATGCCGATAATCTGATACCGGCTGTCCTCTGACACAGGCCGGTTGTCGCCCAGCACAAAAATGCAGCCTTTAGGTACGGTCTGGGGAAAATCTACCAGCTCAAAAGAGGTGTATGGAAATTCTGTGATACCGTTTTCCAGCCCAAAGGCTGTTTCGTCCAGGGCCTTCCCGTCTACCAGAACCGCCTTTGCCTCATAGTCAAAGTCCACAGTCTGTCCCTCTGTGGCTATTACCCGTTTGATAATAGGCTCCTCCAGCACGTTTACAATTACGACCACTTCCCCCTGCCTGGGAGGCGTAAAGGCGTTTACCACCAGTATCCTGTCCCCGTCCTCATAGTTTGGCACCATAGAGGTGCCGGAAACCGTAATGATTCGGAAACAGAAGGTGAAAATGACGGCGATTATGGTAAGGGCTATCACCAGTTCTTCCACCCAGTCCAGAAAAATGCTGGCGGTGATTTTTATTCTATTGGGCTGGCGTGCATTTTCCGGTGCATCCATCCTGTTTGCCCTGCGGCACAAGATACGCCTTTCGGCGTTTTGTACCGCTCCTTTCCGCTGTTTTTGAACCAGTATAACAAAAAAGGGACATGATGTCCCTTTTTGCCTTGCTATCAGGTTTTTCTTACTTAAGCTGCTCTTTGACCTTGGCAGCCTTGCCCACACGGTTGCGCAGGTAATAGAGCTTGGCGCGGCGCACACGGCCCCGGCGCACGACTTTCACAGCCTTCACATTGGGGGAATGCAGGGGGAACACCCGCTCTACGCCAACGCCATAAGAAACGCGGCGTACTGTAAAGGTTTCGCTGATGCCGCTGCCTTTGCGGGCAATAACGGTGCCTTCAAACTGCTGGATTCTCTCCCGCTCGCCTTCGCGGATGTTTACGTCTACCCGCACAGTGTCGCCAATGTTGAACTGGGGTACTTCTTCCCGCAGGGAAGCCTGGGAAATGATTTTCAGTGCGTCCATTTGATATTCCTCCAAAAAATATATTCAGACATTCATGCCGGGAACCCGGCAGCGGACTGTCCGCTTCCGGCGCTTTCGCGCCAAGAACCCCACGGGCAAGCCTTTGAGGACGCCCGCAGAACTCAAATGCTTAAATATTTTACCATACCGCAAGTGGTTTTGCAAGGTGTTTTTACGCTATTTCGGAAAAATCTTCCAGCAAAAGCCTTTTCCGATGGATTTCCGCATAGGGCGCCAGGCCCAGGCAGCTCTTCAGGGCATCTAAAAGCAGGCTGGGGTTTATACTGCCGGAAACGCTGCAGGGCAGGCGCAGGGCGGCCTCCAGATATCCCGGCCCGGCGTTTAATGCCATGTCAGAAAAATAGGGGGCAATATCCAGCTCTTTATCCCCTTTTTTTCCATGCTTCATCACGATTACGGGGCCTTGGGCGAAAAGCCCCTCTATCTGGCTTTTTAACCCGGCGCTGTCCCCTGCCTCCAGGCGCAGTTCATAGTCGGCAAAGGCGATGGCGTCCAGCTTGTTTAAAGGCTCTGTAACACCCCAGACGGAAATGGAGTCTGGCAGGCGGGGGTTGACGCGGCCTGCCACGTCCGCTAAAGGAAAATCCTCTTCTGTCAGGCGGATGTCCACACACTCCCTCTCCCCGCTTACACCCAGGGACAGAGGCATGGCGTACGCCATATAGATCCGGGGGTTAAAGCCCTGGGTATACCATATAGGCAGGCCGGAAAGCTTCAGGGCGCGCCCCATGCAGTGGGTTAAATCCAGATGGGAGATATATTTTGCCGCTCCCCCTTTTTTAAACCACATTCTCACGTTTTTCAACGCACAGCCCTCCTTTGTAGCACAAAGCGCCGCAGTTTGCACACTTTTCCCGGCAGTTGGGGGTGGTAAGCCCCTGATAGGCCCGCTCATACTCTGCTTGCAGGAATGCCTTTGTCACGCCATAGTCCAGATGATCCCAGGGGAATACCTCGTCAAGGCCCCGGGTGCGGGTGGCATAAAAATCCGGATCCACCCCGCAGGCGGAAAAAGCCTCCATCCATTTGTCAAAGTGAAAGCAGTCGTCCCAGCCGTCAAAATGCAGGCCCAGTGCGATAGCCTTTTCCAGCACAGCGCAAAGCTTCCTGTCTCCTCTGGCAAAGACAGCCTCCAAAAAACTGGTTTTCGCCCCATGGTAATTGACGCTTACCCGCTTCGAGCGCACATGGCCTGTTAATTCCCGCTGCTTTTTTTGCAGGGTTTCCATGGTGTCCTGGCCAAACCATTGGAAGGGCGTGAAGGGCTTGGGCACAAAGGCAGCAGCGCTTAGAGCCACCTCTACAGGCTTTCCCCGGGGCTTTTCCTTGTTCTGGTAAAAGGCGTCCACCACCTTCCTGCCCAGCTCCAGAATGGCCAGCACGTCTTCCATGGTTTCTGTGGGAAGGCCTATCATAAAATACAGCTTGATGCGCGTCCAGCCCTCGGTGAAAGCCACGTTTACGGTGCGCAGCAGTTCCTCCTCCGTTACGTTCTTGTTGATTACATTGCGCATGCGCTGGGAACCTGCCTCCGGCGCGAAGGTCAGCCCGCTTTTGCGCACAGAGTTAATGCGCTCCATCAGTTCCGGCGAAAAGCCATCCACCCGCAGGGAGGGCAAGGAAAGGCTTACCTTATCCTTCTCCGTCCACTGGTGCAGGCGGTCAATCAGTTCGTTAAGGCGGCTGTAGTCGCTGGTGCTCAGGGAGGAAAGGGAGATTTCGTCATATCCGGTGGAGGCGCACAGGGCGCGGCACTGGGCGTCTATCACCTCAATGTTTTTTTCCCGGAAGGGCCGGTATAAAAAACCTGCCTGGCAGAACCGGCAGCCCCGGATACACCCCCGAAGCACCTCCTCGGATATCCGGCTGTGTACCACCTCTATCATGGGCACAGGGAAAGAATCTGGATAATAGGCGCTGTCCATATCCAGCACCACCCGCTTTTTTATAGTGGCGGGCGCGTTTTCTTGCGGGATATACCGCTTTATGGTGGCATCCGGGTTATACTCCACATCATAAAGGGACGGTACATATACCCCCTCTATCTGGGAAGCCAGCCGCAGGAACTCTTTCTTATCTTTTCCCTCTTTTTTGCACTGCCTGTATAGCTCCATTACCTCCATGTCCACCTCTTCCCCGTCCCCTAAAAAGAACAGGTCAAAGAAGTCTGCCAGAGGCTCCGGGTTGCAGGCGCAGGGGCCGCCGCCCACCACGATGTTGAAAAGCTCCGGGCGGTCGGCTGCCCGCAGGGGAACGCCGGAAAGCTCCAGCATCCGGAGAACGTTTGTATAGCTTAACTCATACTGGAGGGTAAAGCCAATAAAATCAAATTCCTTTACTGGATCCCCGCTTTCCAGGGCATACAGGGGGATGCGGTGTTCCTCCATCTGCTTTTCCATATCTGTCCAGGGGGCGAATACCCGTTCGCACCAGAAGTAGGGCACCTGGTTGAAAGCACCGTACAAGATTTTGATACCCAAATGGGACATGCCTATTTCGTATACATCAGGAAAACAGAAAGCGAACCGGACTTCTACTTTGGAGGGGTCTTTCATGACCGCATTTACCTCACCGCCTACATAACGGCCAGGTTTCTGCACCTGAAGCAGGAATTTTTCTATATCTTTTGGATACATAGTTTAGATTTTCCCCGCTTCCCGCTCCAGCATATCCCAGCAGCCCCACAGGTACATAATGCCCATGGCCCGGTCATAAAGGCCATAGCCGGGGCGGCACTTTTCGCCCCAGATGTGCCTGCCATGGTCAGGCCGCATATAGCCTTCATAGCCGCAGTCATGATAAGCCCGCATAATCTCCAGGATGCCCGTATCCCCGTCGCAGTCCCGGTGGGAGGCTTCCGTAAAGTCCCCGTTCGGGAAATGCTTCACGTTGCGCACATGGGCAAAGGCTATTCTGTCACAGTAGGTGCGGATAATATCCGCCACATTGTTCTGGGGGTTTGCCCCTAAAGAGCCGGAGCACAGGCACAGGCAGTTATAGGGGTCATCCACCATGGAAAGGAACTGGCCGATGGATTCCTTATCCACCAAGAGCCTGGGCAGGCCGAAAATATCCCAGGGCGGATCGTCCTGGTGGATGGCCATTTTAATGCCTGTCTCGTGGCAGGTGGGCATAACCGCCTCTAAGAAGTAGCGCAGGTTTTCCCACAGCTTTTCCTTTGTCACAGGGCGGTAGGCTTCAAAAAGCTCGTCCAGCTTTGCCATGCGCTCCGGCTCCCAGCCAGGGAAAGTCATGCCATGGAGGTTTTCCAGGATATACTGTGCCATTTCTTTATAGTCCTGCTGGATTTTTTCCTTCTCATAGTAAAGGGCTGTGGAGCCGTCCTCCATGGGATGGAACAGATCGGTGCGAGTCCAGTCGAAAATGGGCATAAAATTATAGGTGACCACCTTCACCCCGAATTTTGCCAGGTTTCGCAGAGTCTGCTTGTAGTTTTCTATGTATTTGTCCCGGCTGGGCAGGCCGATTTTGATGTCGTCATGGACGTTTACGCTTTCCAACACGTCCATGTTAAAGCCGTGGCCCTCAATCTGGCGGCGGGCCTCCTCTATCTCTTCCACCTCCCAGACTTCCCCGGGGGCCTTGTCGTGCAAGGCCCACACAAGGCCTGTTACGCCGGGGATCTGCTTAATCTGTTCCTGGGTAATGCTGTCGTTGCCTTCGCCATACCAGCGGAAAGTCATCTGCATAAAAAATTCCTCCTTTATTAAGGCGCACAGCGTTGCGCGGGCTGTGCGCCTTCCATTTCCATTTATATCAGGTGTGCCTTATAAAGGCCGGATTACAGACAGCACGCTGCGGTCTTCCCGCAGGAGGGACAGCTTTTCCGACACGTCCTCCAGGGTTATTTGTGCCAGCGCGTCAATATAGGCAAACAGCTCCCTTCCCTTTAAAGAAAGGCTGAGCACGCCGTTTGCAATGCTGGAGGCGCTGTTTAAAGCTGCCACGTTTTCCCCGTACAGGGCGCGCTTGGCCCGCTGGAAAGCATCCTCCGGGATGCCGTCCTGTAAAAGCCTGGCAATTTCCCGGTTGATGGCCTGGGCCACAGCCTCTGGCTCCCGGGATTCCCCGCCGAACATGACGGTGGCGTATCCGGCACCCTCGAAATACTCATAGCTGAAGCTGGACTCATTTACAAGGCCCTTGTCCAAAAGCTGCCTGAACAGCGGGGACGATTCGGACGCCAGGATTTCCAGCAGGATCTCCATTTCCGCCAGGTCTTTTTCCGTCCGCGCCCTGCCGCCGTCCTCCTTAAAGCCGAACTGGAACAGGGGCAGCGCCACTGCCAGGCGCTCCTCTGCCAAGGGCTTTACAATATCCGCTGGCTCTGCCGGGAAAACCCGCTCCACAGAGACAGGCGCACAGGGCTTGAGCATTTTATCGCACAGGGCCAGCACTTTTTCCGGGTCAAACTTTCCAACCAGCACCAGCGCCATGTTGTGCAGGTTATAGAAGGTGTTGTAGCAGCGGTACAGGTATTCCGGGGTGATTTTCGCAATGCTTTCCACCGTCCCGGCAATATCCAGGTGGATGGGATGGGCATGGTACATGGCACGCAGATAATTAAACATCACCCGCCACTGGGGATCGTCGTCATACATCTTAATTTCCTGGCCGATAATCCCCTGCTCCTTTGCCACCGTCTCCTTGGTAAAATAAGGCGACTGCACAAAGTCCAGCAGGATTTCCAGGGACTCATAAAACCGCTCTGTGCAGGAGAACAGGTAGCAGGTGGACTCAAAGGAAGTGTAGGCGTTGGCGCTGGCCCCGGTTTTGGCGAACCGGGCGAAAGCGTCCCCGTCCTCGCTCTCAAAAAGCTTGTGCTCCAGATAGTGGGCAATGCCCTCGGGCACGGTTTCCGGGGCCTTTTCATCGCTGCGGCAAAAGCAGTTGTCAATAGACCCATATTTGGCGCCGAAAATGGCATAGGTGGTGTTGCCGCTCTCCTTGGGATAAAGGTAAATGGTGAGGCCTGTGGGATGGCTTGCTTTGAAATAGTGGTCGCCCACCCGAGCGCTTGTCACTTTTTGCAGATCCATTGGTCAATCCCCTCCGTTTCCCTTTAGCCGGTATACTGTGTCAAGCCGCAGCCTGTTCGCGGCCTCTATTACGTCCTGCACCTTGTAGCCCATTAACTGCTCTGCCGCCATGTCCGGGCTTTGCTCCGGCTGATCGAAGGTTCGGGAAAGATACCAGTTTTCCACAGCCCCCAGGGAATCCCCCACAGAATGGAGGGCATTGCACAGAGCAAGCTTTGCAAAGGTCAAATCCTCCTCGGTTACTTCCCCGCGCTGCAAGGCCTGAAGCTGCTCCAGCACAGCCTCCTCTGTTTTTTCCAGATTTGCCGTTTCCACGCCGCTTTCCACATACAGCGCGTTGCCGACGCTGGAAAAGCTGGAGGAGCAGTAATAGCACAGGCCCATTTTTTCCCGCACGTTCTGGAAAAGCCTGGAACTGGGCGTGCCGCCCAGCACAGCGCTCATTAGTTGGAATAGCATCCGCTCCCGGGGCTTTGCGTCCAGCCGGAAGCCCATGGAAAGCTTGGACTGGGACAGGGGCTGTTCCTCCGTCACCCGGCGCACCTCCCCAGGTTCCCGATAAGGCACCTGTCCAAGAGGGCGGGAAAGGCCCATGGCGCCAAACTTCTCCCGGAACAGCGCAGGATTAGGGGCGCAGTCTCCCAAGGTGAAAATTTCAAACCTTGCTGTGCGGAGCAGTTCTCCCCAGGCCGCCAAAAGCCCTTCCCGCTTCAGTGCCTCAATATCCGCCCGGCTGCCGCAGCGGTTGATACCCGCCTGCTGACCCTGGAACAGGATTTCTTCGCAGCGCTGGTGGGCATAGGTCATTTTATCATTATACTCCGCGTCCTTCATCTCTAAAAGCTGGCGCTTTTCCTGGGTGAACCCGTCTAAAGGGAAAAAGCCCTGGGCATCCTGCAAAGGGGAAAAAATTACGCTGAAAAGGAGGCTGGAAAGCTCCTCCAACATGTTCTCGCCCCCAAAGGCATAGCGGTCCGCAATGCCGCTTGCAGAAAGCCCGATAGACTGGAAGTTCCCGAACTTTCGCACGCTGGAGCTTAAAGAAGCGCCATAAAGCTCTGAAAGGCGGCAGTTTAAGGCTGTGTAATCGGGATACTGCCGGGTGGCCCGGCTGACAAGGGAAGGCAGCAGCGCATAGGCTGCCGCCGTCTTTTCCGTTAGGGGTACCAGCATATTAACAGACACCCGCATGGTTTTAAAGCGGGAATCGGACAGGGATTTCAGGGAAGCGCCCTCCCCGATGGGATTAAATTGCAATGCATTTGTCATGGTGTCGTAACCTTTCAGGATGAATACTTTTAAATCGTGCCAAAAATCCTATCGCCCGCATCCCCCAGCCCAGGCAGGATATAGCCGTTTTCGTTGAGTTTTTCGTCAACAGCGGCACAGTAAATCTGCACATCCGGATGGGCTTTGTGCAGGGCCTCAATCCCCTCGGGAGCGGCGATAATGCACAAAAACTTTACGCTTTTAGGGCTGCTGCGCTTGACAATGGTAATAGCGTCCATGGCAGAGCCGCCGGTGGCCAGCATGGGATCCAGCACGATAACATCCCGTTCCATAATATCCTGGGGCAGCTTGTTGTAATACTCCACAGGCTTTAGGGTGTCATGATCCCGGTACAGGCCGATATGCCCCACTTTAGCGGAGGGCACCAGCCGCAGCATGCCATCCACCATGCCCAGTCCGGCCCGCAGGATAGGCACAAAGGCCAGCTTCCGGCCCGCAATGACTTGGGTGGTGGTTTTCTGCATGGGGGTTTCCGTCTCCACATCCATTAAAGGCAGATCCCGGGTGGCCTCATAGCACATCAGGTTGGCGATCTCGCTGACAAGCTCCCGGAACTCCTTGGTGCCTGTGTCCTTGCTGCGCAGAAAAGTGAGCTTGTGCTGGATTAAGGGATGATCCATAACAAATACGTTTTCATGGCTTTTCACTGGTAAAACTCCTCCCAACTTTTAAGTATAGCCGCAACGCATAAAGCTGATTGCCTTTACAGTGTTCCTTCTTCAATCTGGGCAATCTGGGCAATGCGCCGGGCATGCCGGCCGCCGTCAAATCCTGTGTCCAGGAAGATATCCACGAGCTGTAAAGCGGTTTCCTTGTCGATTACTTGCCCGCCCATGCACAAAATGTTGGCGTTATTGTGCCGGCGGGTCATTTCGGCACAGTGGG
Organism: Neglectibacter sp. X58; assembly: GCF_009936035.1. Classification (GTDB taxonomy): domain Bacteria; phylum Bacillota; class Clostridia; order Oscillospirales; family Acutalibacteraceae; genus Acutalibacter. Next base: position 310,268 of record NZ_QWEO01000001.1, read on the forward strand.
CGTTTGTACACACTGCCGCCCGGATGCCCTTCACCTTGTTGGCGGCCATGGAAATGCCAATGCCTGTGGAACAGACCAGCACGCCAAAATCTGCCTTTCCCTCCGCCACGCTGCGGGCGGCTTTGGCGGCAATGGGCGCATAATCTACAGATTCGGTGCTGTATGCGCCAAAGTCCTCGCACTGTATACCCTTTCCCTCCAGATGCTGCCGCACAGCTTCTTTCATCTCAAAACCGCCGTGGTCACAGCCAAGTGCTATTTTCAAGTCAATTCCCCTCTTTTTCTTTTTTTCGTTTTAACTCCCGCTCTGCCTGGGGCAGGCGCAGGTATACAGGTAGCAGCTCCGCCGCGGAAACTGCCAGCCCCTGCTCTGCCTGCTTGAAACCTAAAAAGGCTACGCTGGAGGCCTGCTGGTACCGCTGGCTTTCCGGAGCCAGGCGCGCCCCCCACGCGGAAAAGGTTTTGTGGCACAGGGCTGCGCCGTCGCCAAAGAGCACCAGCGCCGACCCGTATGCCTCACATTCTGCCGAAAGCGCGGAGATAGCGATGGCCCTGTCCTCCGTCAGCCGGATGAGCGCGCCCTTTTCCACCCGGAACAGGGCATTGTACACCTGCCCGCACCGGGCATCCATGACAGCGCAGATGACGCAGCCCTCGCAGGCAAGGCCTCCATAAGCAATGGCCTCCAGGGTGGAAACGCCGCAGCAGGGCGTGTTGTTTGGAAAGGCTATTCCCTTTACACAAGAGACGCCGATACGCACCCCCGTAAAAGAACCTGGCCCGGCGGAAACTGCCAGCAGAGAAAAATCCTGCCAAGACTTCCCCAAGGCCTGGAGCAGGCTTTCCGCCATAGGCAGCAGGGTCTGGCTGTGGGTCATGGAAACGTTGCAGTAATACTGCCCCAAAAGCCTTTCCCCTTCTACCACAGCCGCCGAAGCCGCTGTGGCTGAGGATTCAATTCCTAAAACCAGCATACCCTACAGTTCTCCCTTCCAGCCCTCTATGGTAATGCGCCGCTGGGCCTGTGTTTCCCCAAGCGACATATGAATATAGACGGTTTCTTCAGGCAAAGCGCCGTCTATGTTTTCGCTCCACTCAATTACCAGCACCCGGTCTGTGCCCAAGTAATCAAAAAAGCCAGTGGAATACAGATCGTCCCAGGTTTCAATGCGGTACATGTCAAAGTGTTCCACCGTAAGCCTGCCTGTATACTCATTGATAAGAGCAAAGGTGGGGCTTTGGGCTACGTCTCCTGCTCCCAGTCCTATGACAAGGCCCCGGGTGAAGGCTGTTTTGCCCATGCCCATGCCTCCGGTAAAGGCCAGCACCTCCCCGCCCTGCAACTGCTTTGCAAGGCGGGAGGCCAGCGCCTGGGTTTCCTCTGGCGAATTCGTCAAAAATGTTTGCGTCATGCTTTTGTTAGAACAGCCCGTGAATGACAGACATCTCATCCACGTCGATTTTCTCTGCCGCAGGCACTTTGGGCAAGCCGGGCATGGTCATAATATCTCCGGCGTAAGCCACCACAAAGCCTGCGCCTGCGGAAAGCTTCAAGTCCCGAATGGTGATGGAGAATCCCTCGGGCCGCCCCAGCAGGCTGGGATCGTCAGACAGGGAATACTGGGTCTTGGCAATGCACACAGGCATGGCGTCCCCGCCCAGGGCCTTGATGTCCTTTAAAGATTTCTGGGCCTGCTTGGTGAAAATGACGCCCTCCGCGCCGTAAATTTTCTTGGCTATTGTGTCAATTTTTTCCTCAATAGGAGCCTCGTCCGGGTAGATTGGGGCGAATTTCGTCTGGCAGCCCTCGCACTTTTCAATAACACCGCACACAGCCTGGGCCAGCTCTTTGCCGCCTTCGCCGCCCTTGGCGAACACCTCGGAAAGGGCATAATCTACCCCCAGCTCCTTGCAGCAGTTGTCTATAACCTGCAGCTCTGCGTCTGTATCTGTGCCAAAGCGGTTGATAGCCACCACTACCGGCACGCCAAACTTGTGCATGTTTTCCACATGGGCTTTCAGGTTCACAATTCCCTTTTCCAGCGCAGCCACATTTTCCGCTGCCAAATCGGCCTTTGCCACGCCGCCGTTATACTTTAAGGCCCGTACAGTGGCCACCACCACAATGCAGGAAGGCTTCAGCCCTGCCATGCGGCACTTGATATCCAGGAACTTCTCCGCGCCCAGGTCTGAGCCAAACCCCGCTTCTGTAATGCAATAGTCCGCCAGCTTCAGGGCAAGGCGGGTGGCCCGCACAGAGTTGCACCCATGGGCAATATTGGCGAAAGGCCCGCCGTGCATGATGGCAGGGGTGCCCTCTACGGTCTGCACCAGGTTGGGATTGACGGCGTCTTTCAAAAGGGCCGCCATAGCGCCCTGGGCCTTGATATCCCGGGCATAGACGGGCTTGTTGTCATAGGTATAGGCGATGAGGATATTGCCCAGGCGCTTTTTCAGGTCTGGCATATCAGCGGCAAGGCACAGAATTGCCATAACCTCGCTTGCCACCGTGATAATGAAGCCGTCCTCCCGGGGCACGCCGTTGATTTTGCCGCCCAGGCCCACGTTTACGTTGCGCAGGGCCCGGTCGTTCATGTCCAGGCAGCGCTTGATAAGGATGCGCCGGGGATCAATGCCCAGAGGGTTCCCCTGCTGCAGGTGGTTGTCCAGCATGGCGCAGCACAGGTTATTGGCGGAAGTGATGGCGTGCATGTCGCCAGTGAAGTGGAGGTTGATATTCTCCATGGGCAGCACCTGGGCATAGCCGCCTCCCGCCGCGCCGCCCTTAATGCCGAACACCGGGCCAAGGGAAGGCTCCCGCAGGGCGATGATGGCGTTTTTGCCAATTTTTGCCATGGCCTGCCCCAAGCCTGCGGTGGTGGTGGTTTTGCCTTCGCCAGCCGGAGTGGGGTTGATGGCCGTCACCAGCACCAGCTTGCCGTCCGGCTTCTGGGACAGGCGCTGGAAGGCAGCGTCGTTGAGCTTTGCGGTATACCTGCCGTACAGCTCCAGCTCTTCCTCCAGAATGCCCAGCTCTTTCGCCACCTGGGTGATGGGTTTCATGGTGGTACTCTGTGCGATTTCAATATCGGTTAGCATAAGGTACCTCACGCCTTTCCGGCCGCTATGGCCAAAAGATTTTCTTTCCTTTATGCATTATAAATTATCTTGGCGGAATAGTAAAGCCTGAAACAAAAAAACTTGCCGAAAACCGGGAAGCGTGGTATAATTGCTTTACATAAATCGGGAATTCGGGCTGTAGGAGCGTCATAATCAAAATGAAGAAAGGGAAAGGGGCGGGCGCCGCCTTTGGGTTTAACTGCATATTATGGAAAACCGTTTTTTGAAAGGGCTGTGGGGATATTTAAAGCGGGCCGACATCATCCTCTGGATGCTTTTGGCGGCCATCTCTGTATACAGCCTCCTGCTGCTGCGCAGTGTGGACACCGCTACCGGGACAAGCTATTTCCGCACGCAGCTTATGGCCACAGCTATCGGCCTTGCCGGCGCTGTGGTGGTCAGCATGATGGACTATGCTGAAATTGCCAACTACTGGGTTCTGATATCCGGGGCGTGCATTATCTTGATGATTTATACCGCCCTTTTCGGGGATCAGGTGCTGGGTTCCGGCGGAGTGGACGCCAGGGCCTGGATCCGCATAGCCGGACGCACCTTCCAGACCTCGGAGCTGGTGAAGATAGCCTTTATGGTTACCTTTGCAAAGCATCTGGATATCCTGAAAAAGCAGGGCAGGCTGGAAGAGCCTATACAGGTTATCCTGCTGGCCTGCCACGCTTTCATCGCTGTGGGGCTGTGCATGTTCCAGGGGGACACCGGGGCCGGGGTGGTGTTTTTCTTCATGTTCCTGTCCATGAGCCTGGGCGCCGGGGTGCAGCTTCGGTATTTTGCCATTTTGTTTGTGCTGATTCTCATTGCCTTCCCCATCCTCTGGGAGTATGTCATGCCGGAATATCAAAAAAGCCGCTTTACCGCTGTATTTAACCTGGAGGATCCCACTGTCCAGATGGAGGGCGGTTACCAGCAGTATCAGGGGCGCATCTCCATTGGAAGCGGGAAGCTGCGGGGCCAGGGGCTGTTCCAGGGCACCCGGGTGGCAAGCAATGCGGTAACCTTCCAGCAAAGCGACTACATTTTTTCTGTGGCAGGGGAAGAACTGGGGTTTATAGGCTGTTCCCTGATTTTACTGCTTCTGTTCCTGCTTATGGTGAAGGTGCTCCATGTTGCCAGCATGGCCCGCGACGATTTGGGCCGGTTTATGTGCTTTGGCTTTTTTGGCATTATCGCCCTGCAGTCTGTTGTAAATATCGGTATGTGCCTGGCCCTGCTGCCTGTTATGGGCGTGACGCTGCCCTTCTTCAGCGCAGGCGGATCCTCTGCGGCCTGCCTGTACCTGGGGTTCGGGCTGGTGCAGAGCGTACACATGCGCCGGAAGGAAAGCGGCGGCCTGCGGCTGCGGCAGAAACAGCCTCTGCGCTTTGTGGGCAAAGCAAAGGGAAAGAGCAAGAGGCTTTCTTAGGGCCTTGCTTTTAAGAATAAAAATCCCCCGGCTCCGCCGGGGGATTTTTATTCTTATGCCTGTGCTGTTTCCTCTATGCTGAACTCTCCGTCTGCAAGCCGGCAGGCATAGCGTTTCCCGGCAGCCACCCTGCCTTCCAGCATCTGCTCGGATACTGTGTCCTCAATTTTGCTCTGTATCACCCTGCGCAGGGGCCGGGCGCCATAAAGGGGATCGTATCCCTTTTCTGCCAGCGCCTCTACCGCTTCCGGCGCAAACTCCATTTCAATGCCCATCTCTGCCAGCTTCCCTTTCAGGGTTTCCAGCATCTTCCCGGCAATCTTGGCTGTGTCCTCCCGGGTCAGCTTGTGGAACACAATGATATCGTCCACGCGGTTTAAGAACTCTGGCTTGAAAAGGTTTTTCAGCTCCCCCATCACCAGCTCTTTTATCTTCTCGAAATCTTTGCTTTCCCCGCTGCTTCCGGCAAAGCCCAGGGTGTTCTGCTTTTCGGTGATAAGCCTGGCCCCTACGTTGGAGGTCATGATGATAACCGTATTTTTGAAGTCTACGGTTTTGCCCTGGGAGTCTGTTACCCGGCCGTCCTCCAGGATTTGCAGGAGGATGTTGAACACGTCGGGATGGGCCTTTTCAATCTCGTCAAAGAGCACCACAGAGTAAGGCTTGCGGCGCACTGCCTCTGTAAGCTGCCCGCCCTCGTCAAAGCCTACATAGCCGGGAGGGGATCCCACCAGCCGGGAAACTGTATGCTTTTCCATATACTCCGACATATCAAAGCGCACTATAGCCTTTTCGTCCCCGAACATGGCTTCCGCCAGGGCTTTGCACAGCTCGGTCTTGCCCACGCCTGTGGGGCCTAAAAAGATGAAGGAACCAATGGGCCGGTTCTTGTCCTTCAGGCCTACACGGCCCCGGCGAATGGCCTTTGCAATGGCTGTTACAGCCTCCTCCTGGCCGATGACCCGCTGGTGCAGGGTCTCTTCCAGCCGCAGCAACCGCTGGCTCTCCTCCTCTGTAAGCTGGGACACAGGCACCCCCGTCCACATGGAGACGATGTCCGCAATGTCCTCCGGGGTTACCACGCTGTTGCTGCGCTCGTTTTTCGCGGCCCACTCGTCTTTGGCTTTGTCAAGCTGCTCCTGCAGCTCCTTCTGCTTATCCCGCAGGGAGGCCGCCCGCTCGAAATCCTGGGAATTGATGGCTGCCGCTTTGTCTATCTCCGCGTCTTTAATCTGCTTTTCCAAGTCCTGCAGGCTCTCCGGGGCTGTGAAGGTGCGCAGGCGCACCCGGGAGGCCGCCTCGTCCACCAGGTCGATGGCTTTGTCCGGCAGGTAGCGGTCGGCAATATACCGGGCGGAAAGCTGCACCGCCGCGTCAATGGAGGCGTCTGTAATCTGCACCTTGTGGTGGGCCTCATACCTGTCTTTCAGGCCCCGGAGGATTTCCACCGCCTCTTCTTCTGTAGGCTCCCCTACTGTCACCGGCTGGAACCGGCGCTCTAAAGCGGCATCCTTTTCAATGTGCTTGCGGTATTCGTTGATAGTGGTGGCGCCGATTACCTGGAAGTCCCCCCGGGCCAGGGCGGGCTTTAAGATGTTCGCCGCGTCTGCCGAGCCTTCGGCAGAGCCTGCGCCGATGATGGTGTGCAGCTCGTCAATAAACAGGATAACGCTGCCGTCTGCCTTCACTTCATCAATGGCTGCCTTAATGCGCTCCTCAAAGTCTCCCCTGTATTTGGCCCCGGCTACCATGCCTGTTAAATCCAGGGAAACCAGCCGCTTGTTTTTCAGGGTTTCCGGCACGTCTCCCGCGTGGATTTTCAGGGCCAGGCCCTCTGCCACAGCGGTTTTGCCAACGCCAGGCTCGCCAATAAGGACAGGATTATTCTTTGTGCGGCGGGAAAGGATCTGCACTACCCGCTCAATTTCCGTCTGCCGCCCGATTACCGGGTCAATCTTCCCTTCTGCCGCCAGCTTTGTCAAATCCCTGCCAAACTGCTCCAGGGCCTTCCCGGCGGGTTTGCCTTCACGTCCCGCCTTGGAGCCGTTTTCCTGCCCGGAAAAGGCTGTGTTGCTCAGCAATGCGGAAAGCTCCCCCACTATCCTGTCCGGGTCTGCCCCCAGAATCTTTAAAAACCGGATGGCATAGCAGCTTTCGTCCTGCATAATGGCAATGAGCAGGTGCTCTGTGCCCACATAGGCGTTGTGCAGCCTTGCGCCTGCCATGGCGGCAACCTGCAGAATCTGCTTCGTCCGGGGGGTGAAAGCGTCTGGGGAAAGGGATGTGGCAGGGCCGGAACCGATGCGCTCCCGGATGAGCTTTTCAAAAGCCTCCGCTTCCACCCCCAGCTTGCTTAATACGGTATAGGCCACGCCGCTGCCTTCCTTCAGCAGGCCCAGCATCAGATGTTCGCTGCCAATATAGTCGTGGCCCAGCTCCTGGGCGGATTCCACCGCCAGGTTCAGCGCCTTGTTGGCCTTTTCTGTAAATCCATTAAAACGGTACTCCATATATGCCAGCTCCTTTCAAAACACGTTTATTCCATCACATCTCGAAGCTTCCCGCACACCTGCCGGGCAAGGCAGGCACGTTTGGCGTCCCGCTGGTTTTCAGAAAGCTTCTGCCCGTTTTGGGCCATCAGCGTGGCAGGCTGGGCGTGTACAGACAGGGCGTTCAGTTCTTCCGGCGTGACCCCCTGCAAAAGCCCTGCTGCAAGGCCCAGCCGCACATAGGACAGCAGCTCCATAAACTCCCCGGTGGAAATTACCCGGGCGCTGCCCAGCACACCAGCCGCCCTTGTTATTTTGTCCTGCAAAAGCAGGTTTTTGCACATCTGGTTCCGCAGCCTGCGCTCTTCCTCTATCAACTGCCCTGCAATGGCGCTTAAATTCTCAATGGCCTCGTTTTCGCTTAGCCCCAGGGTAATTTGGTTGGAAAGCTGGTACAGCGCCCCTGTAACCTTTGTCCCCTCGCCGTAAGTGCCCCGCAGGGTCAGGCCCAGCTTGGAAAGGTTTGCGCAGATGCGCGCTATAGATCCGCTTTCCTGCAGGGCTGGCAGGTGCAGCATAACGGAGGCCCGCATACCGGTGCCAAGATTTGTGGGACACTGGGTGAGGAAGCCGAATTCCTGGTCAAAGGCAAAGGAAAGGCTTTCCCCCAGCAGGGTGTCCAGCCGATCCGCTGTTTCAGCGGCCTCTTTCAGGGACAGGCCCTCCCGCAGCACCTGTATACGCAGGTGGTCTTCCTCGTTTATCATAATGGAAATGCTTTCATCCTCTGCAATCAGCACGCCCTTCCCCTGCCGGCCGGCAATAAACCCGGGGCTGACAATGTGCCGCTCCACCAGGGACACTGCTGTTTCTTCGTCCATCTCCTCCAGGGGCAGGAACTGAAATTCCTTGGAAAGAATGCTGTTGCCGGAAAGGAGGGCGTCCCGCACACGTTTTTTAATGTCTTCCCGCTGCTCCAGGGAGGCCCTGTCCGGGAAGGGATACTGTTTCAGGTTCCGCGCCAGCCGCACCCGGGTGCTGCACACCACGTCTCCGCTGGCTCCGGCTTTTTCATACCACTTCATGATTACTTCTCCCCTTTCTGCTGTTTCTCCAAATCCCGTATCTCGTCCCGCAGTACAGCGGCCTGTTCAAAGTCCTGGGCTTCTATGGCCTTTTGCAGCAGCCGCTTTTTTTCATCTGCCAGGGTGGTTTCCACAGCCACCAGCTTCTGGTTGGGATCCGCCACACGCAGGGCCGAGCCGCCGGGCACCTTGCCTTTGTGCCGCGTTGTGCCGTGTACCCGCTGGATAATGGGCGCCAGTTCTTTGCGGAAGGCATTGTAGCATGCGGCACAGCCCATTTTCCCGCTGCGGGATATTTCTTCAAAGCTTGCCCCGCAGGAAGGGCAGCGGGGCACCTGGCGCTGGGGAGCGGCCCCGCCCATTAGCCCGCTTACCAGGCTGTTAAATCCCCAGTCTTCAAAAAGATGGGTATACCCCTGTTCCCTGGCGCATTCCGGGCAGAGGTAAAGCTCTGTCATCTTGCCATTGACAGTCGTTTTGATATGAGTGGTTGCGTTGTTCTTTCCACATCTTTGGCAGATCATGCAAATTCCTCCTGTTCCTTCTCTGTTATATGGTTACGTCCTGGTTGCCAGCAACATGTTTTTATAGATTGCGGCCCGCACCGCCTCCCGCAGTTCCCGGGGCACAGCGGCCAGGGACTTTTCTGAAACAGCCGCCTGGATAAGGTCTGCCGCCTGGGGGGCCAGCACAGAATTCTGCACCATGTTGGCGGTCATGGCCCGGGCTGTGGCGGCGTCCAGGGAATCCCCCACAGCGTTTACAATATGCATAATCATGTCCGCTGTGGAAAGCCGGAGCCTTGTGATGCGGATATACCCGCCGCCGCCCCGCCTGCTTTCCACCAGATATCCCTGCTCTGGGGTGAAGCGCGAGGTGAGCACATAGTTTATTTGGCTGGGCACGCACCCCAGGAAGCTTGCCAGCTCGTTGCGCTGGATCTCGGCAATGCCGTCGGCTTCATTTAGGAGCTGCAAAATATAGTTTGCAACGCTGTCGCTGATACGCATTCCTTCTCATCTCCGTTTTTGTCTTTGACTTTCTTTGACTTTAAGTATACCAAGTTTTCCGGGAAAGTCAAGAAGGAATTTTAAAAAAATCCGGCTTTCATATTCGCCTATACGGATTTATGAGAATATATCTTCTGATTCCTGATAAAATCTCCTGTATTCTCTTTTTTTCATAGCTGTAACACTTTTCCTCCCCTGCCATAAGATAGAGTGTAAATGAAAGGAGGCGTTCTTCAATGTGTAACGGAGGTTGCTCTTGGATCATCATCATCGTTCTCATCCTTCTGTGCTGCGGTGGCTGCGGGAATTTCGGCAGCTACAACAACGGCTGCAACTGCGGCAATGACTGCGGCTGCAACGGCTGCGGCGGCAACTGCGGCTGCTAACGCCACACAGTCCTGAAAGGACGCGGCGGCAGGTTTTCACATGAAAGCCTGCGCGCAAAAAGGGTGCTGTCCCCCAGCGGGGCCAGCACCCTTTTCCTTATACATACGCCTTTTTTGAAAAAGCCGGAGCTTATGCCTGCAAAGCCTGGGCCAAGGCTGCGGCAAGCTGATCCGGGCATGACGTGGACTTGACGCCGCAACGGATCCCTTTGCAGCGGTCAATATAATCCTGTACCTTCATGCCTTGGGCCAGAGCCGCCACACCCTGGGTGTTGCCGCTGCAGCCTCCGGTAAACTTGACAGACTGGATAATGCCGTCCTCCACAACCACATCAATGTGGCGGGAGCAGACGCCTTTCGGCGTAAAATGAATTTCCATAGGAACCATCCTTTCCAAAGCTAAAAAGTGAAGGGCAGGGGTAAGAAAAAGCTGCCCAGCACAAAATTTACCAAATCTTTTTCCATTTGTCAAGAGGAGCGTGTCCTGGGGGAGTGTCCGAACACGCAGTTTATATCTACGGTGCACACCTATGGGGCTTTGCCCCATACCCCCACAACCCCTTTTAAAAAAGGGGTTGACCCTAAAACCAAGTTTAAAAATTTATCGGATTTTCTGTATACTCTCTGCACATTGGATACTCCCGTGTCCTGGGAAGTGTCCAAGCCATGCGTTTTATATCCGCGGCACAAGCCCCATGCCCCAAAACATTCCCTTTGAGAATGTTTTGATCCGAAAACCAATCTCCTGCATTTGTGAAATTTCCCTTTAACAAACTTTGTGCTTTCGCCACGCCTATATCCTGCCGGGCTATGATTCGTACACGCTGTCCCCGGCTTCCTGGACAAAAAGTTTTTCAGGCTGGAAATTTTGGGCCGAAATATTGTACAGGATAACGGAAACTGCCCCCAGCGCTGCTGCCAGCACCAGCAGGACCGCCCAATGAAGCCGGAACACCCCGGTAAACTGCACCAGATATACCACCACTATTGGCAGAATCAGGTAGCCCAGGGTCTGCATAGCCTCCCCTGTGCTGTGTACCCGGGTAATAATCAGGCTGATAAACACCACGGAAAACAGGGACATAACAGGCGTTAAGGGGAACAGCGTGATAAGCCAGTCAATGCGCAGGAAAAAAGGCGCGCCTGTTAGGACATCGGCCACTGTAACTGTCAGGAAAAATGCCGCAAAAGCCATCAAAGACAGGAAAACTGATAGCATTACGCAGCAGCCGATTTTCGCGCTGAAAATGGAACGGGCGTTCATGCTGGAAAGCATGAGGGTTTCCAGCGTCCCCTCCTCTTTCTCCCCTATAAAGGCGCAGGCGGCAGAAACCGCGCCGGTGAGCAGGGGCACGCAGAGGAACAGCATGGGGCACAGCAGGGTGGTGAAGGCTTCCATCCACGCCTGCCGGTATGCCAGCTTCCCCTCATATTCCGGCAGCAAAGCCCATATGCCCTCCGGCACCCGGGCGCCAGGGGCGATGGGCACAAGGGAAATGGCGGTAAAGTATACAATGGGGACAATTACCGCCAGAAAAAGCGGCACCAGCACCAGCAGGGCGCGGATGCCTTTGCGGCTCCACAGGCTGCTTAAATCCTTTTTCACCAGGATGATTTCAGAAGAGGAAAAAACAGCCCTATTCTTCCCCTCTGGGTTCTCCCGGCTGTTCCGTCCCGGATTCTGCTCCGTCCGCTGGGGTTTCTTCTCCGGCAGCCTTGTCCTCTTGCCGCTGGGTTCCCTGCTCATAGGCCATCTCCCTTCTCCTGCCTCCCGCCAGGCAGGCGCGATATATTTCATCCAGCGTGGGCCGGATAAGCTTTGCCTCATACAGGCTTTTCCCCTGCCCCACTGCCTGGGCGATAATGGCGGGCATTTCGTTTTCGGAATCTATCTCCTTTTGCCACAGCCCGTCCTCCAGATGAAAGCCAGGAAGGGTTCCCTCCCCTTCCCCCAGGCGCAGGGCGGCCCGGAAACGCACCCCTGCCCCCTGCCGCAGGCTTTCCAGGCTTCCCCTGGCAATGAGCACGCCGGCCTGCATGAGGGAAAAGCTGTCGCAGACCCTTTGGGCATACTGCATGTTCCGGGTGCCCAGCAGCAGGGCAATCCCCTCCTCCCGCACCAGATAGGCCAGCAGATCCTGGACTATTTCCGCGGTTTCCGCGTCCAGACCCCGGGCCGCTTCGTCCATCAGCAGCACCTGGGGGGAGTGCATCAAGGCTCTGGCAAGGCTGGCCCGGCGGGCCACGCCTGTGGGCAGCGCTCCAGCTTTTTCATCCCGGTATTCCCAAATGCCCAGCCTGTGGAGCAAAAAGGAAGAACGCTCCAGGCTGTCATTCCCGTCCATATTATGGATGCCCGCGAAAAACCGCAGGTTCTCCCCTAAGGTCATGCCGCTGTACAAAGGGGCCTTGTCCAACACCACCCCCAGGCGGGCATGAAGCTTCGCCGTTTCAAAGGCCGGGGACATCCCCAAAACAGCGCACTCCCCTGCTGTAGGCCTGCACAGCCCGGACAGCAGCCGTATCAGGGTGGTTTTCCCGGAGTTCTCCCAGCCAGCGCAGGCCATGGCGCTGCCCTGCTGCACCTGCAGGTTCAGCCCCTGGAGCACTGTGCGCCCGGCATATTGCTTTGTCAGCCCAAAGGCTGTGATGGCATCCATATGCGCCCCCCTTTCAGCGTCTGGCCTCTGAGGTGCCATGCTCCCGGAGGTAAGTGGCCTCCAAGTCTGCCAGATGCAGCTTTACAGCCAGCGGGTAGCGGTCAAACGCAACGCTTAACGCGAAGCTGCCGCCCCGCACTGAGTCGTCAAACCCGCCCATGTGCCAGCGCACTGCCATGGCCTCGGCAGGCTTTAAGCGCACAAAGCGCTCAATAAGGAATACAGACTTTTCCCCATGGCCATAAGGAAAGGCGTCCTCTACCGAATAGAAGGGCTTCTTCTCCCACTGGCCTGTCTCCTCGTTTTTCACATTCCTTGTGGAAATTTTATAAAACTGGGCCTTGCATACGTCATGGAGCAGGCCGCACAGGGCAAAGCTTTCCTCGCTGTCCCCTTCCTCGAAATATTTTTCCCGCATAACCTGGTATACATTGACGCTGTGCTGCACCAGGCCGCACTCGCAGGCGCAGTGGTACTTGGTGCTGGCAGGGGCGGTGAAAAAATCTGTGCCGGAAAGCCAGTTTAAAAGCTTATCCCCGCCGTCCCTTGCCACATGCCGCTGAAAGATTTCGATAAATTCCTCTTTATGCTGATTTTCCATTCTCAACTTTACCGCCGTTTCCCTTATTCTCTAAATGCTATACTGTCCGGAATCCCTTGCCGATGATCTCGCTGGTGTTGGTGATAAACATAAAGCACTTGGGGTCAATGGTTTTGCACTTCTGCCGCAGGCGCACCGCCTCCCCCCGGCGGCAGGCTATGAGCACCACCTTGCAGCCCGCGTGGGTATAGGCGCCCATGGCGTCAATGACGGTGGAGCTTCTGTTCATGTCCTGTATGATATAGTCGCAGATCTCCCGGGGCTTTGAGGTGACAATGGCAAAAAACTTGCACAGGTTAATGCTTTCAATGACAGAATCTACCACGAAAGCCTTTAAAAACAGGCCCAGCAGGGAGAAAAGGCCTGTCTGCATCCCAAAAATAAAACAGGCGGACAAGGCTATCAGGCCATCGCTGACAAACAGGGCCTTGCCGATATCTGTGATGCTGGCATACTTTTTCAGTATCATGGCGACAATATCTGTGCCCCCGCTGGAGGCGTTGCTATTAAAGAGCAGCGCAGAACCTACTGCCGGCAGCATGATGGCAAAGCACAGCTCCAGAAGGGGCTGGTCGGTGAAGGGCCTGTCCATGGGGAAGATTTTTTCAAAAAGCCATGTCTCAAAGGAGAACATAATGCTGCAATAGGCTGTCCAGAAGCCAAAGTCCCTGCCAAGGAAGATAAAGCCCACCACCAGCAGGGCAATGTTGATGACAGACATCATGGTGGCAGGCGATATGGCCGGGTTCGGGATGAGCCGCCCCAGAATAATGGCAATGCCGCTTACGCCGCCTGTGGTGAAGTTATTGGGGAACTTGAAAAAATATACCCCCAGCGAGAGCAGGAACACCCCCGCGTTGATAATCAGGAATTTTTTCATGCCTTCCCTGCCGATTTTTGCCAGCAGGGGCTGTTTGGGTGATTCGCCCTCCATCTTAAATCGCCATGCGAACCAGGATTCGCCGCAAAAAGCCATGAAAAAGCGGCCTTTTGTACCCGGTATCGTTCCTTTCTTTGTATTTTTCACACCGCCCGTTCAAAAAGGGCAGTTTTCCTCTTGCAATATGGATTTTACCACCCTTTGCCTGAATTTACAACCCGTTTCCCATAAAAAAACAGCCGCCCCCTGGAAATAAAGGCGCGGCTGCATTTGGTGCTTCTAGCTTTCTTCCCTGTTCCTGGAACGCTCGGAATCAAAGCCCTTGGGATACCGCTTTTGCAGCTTGTCCAGGTTGCTTTGCAGAACAGCCTCCAGGGGCAGGCCCAGGGCTGTGGCGGCCTCGGCTAGATACCAGGCCACGTCCCCAAGCTCTTTTATCAAGGCGTCCCGATCAAAACCGTGGCCTGTGAAAAGCCATTTCTTCACAAGGTCAATGGCCTCCCCCGATTCCCCGCACAAACCCATCACGCTGTTTATCAGCACGTCCTTAGGGGATAAATCCGGGTTTAAGGTTGCCATGGCCTTTTCCTGGTATTCGTTTGCCGTCATAGCCAGCCTTACCGGATGAGGTTCTGCAAAAAGCGCACTGCCGCGCCGATGTCCCCTTCCGGGTCATCCCCCACTTCCCGCTCGATGGTGAGGAAGCCTTTGAAGCCAATGTCGTTTAAGGCTTTCAAGTAGTTGGGGAAATCCACGTCGCCTTCGCCCAAGGGCAGCTCAATATAAGAGGGGTCACTCAGCATTTCAGACTCTACCATGCCGTAAAGCACTTCCGGATCCCGCACAGCCAGCCTGCGCCCGTCCTTGGCATGGGTGTGGACAATGTAATCCTTTAAGGTGTATACAGCCTGTACTGGATCGTCCCCAGTGACCATGACAAAGTTTGCGGGATCCAGGTTCACCGCCACGCCGGTGGAGTGCAGGCCGTCCAGAAAGCCTTTGAGGGTGGCGGCCTTCTCCGGGCCTGTTTCAATGGCAAAATGGGCCTGCATCCCGTCCGCGTAAGCTGCAAGCTTTCCGCAGGCATCCTGCATGATTCCATAGCGGGGATGGGCCGGGTCTTCCGGCACCACGCCAATATGGGTAGTTACCACGTCTGTTTCCAAATCCTTTGCCAAGTCCAGAATGCGCTTGGACTGCTCAATCAGCCCGGGGTTCAGTTCCGGGTTTACAAAGCCCTTGCCCAGGTCGCCGCACAGGGCGGAAACCGTAAGGCCATGATCCTTTACAGCTTTCAGGAATTCTTTGCGTTTTTCCCCTGCCAGCTTTTCCGGGGACATTTCCCCCCGGGTAGCATACACCTGGATGCCCTTGGCCCCCAGGGCCGCGGCCTTGTCCAGGGCAGTGAGCATGTCTGTGCGGAAGGAATCCAGCATGACGCCGATAGAAAAGGGATACATAATTTTGCTCCTTGTTTTTATTTTTGTAATGGTGGAAGGGCGGGAAATTACGGCTCGCCCATCCAGTTTTTCAAAATCTCCTTGGCGGATCGCTCCATTTCCAGGGCGAAATCCGAGGTGTACTTCCGTTTGCAGAAAGCGGCGGCCTTCTCGTTATCATAATAGGCCAGCAGTTCTTCATCGGTAAGATCGTGATAACCGTTTTCAAAAACGATCATCTCCTTGGGGAAGCGGCTGGGCTGCTTGCGGTCCTTCTGAAGCTGGGTGGGATAGCCGAACACCAGCATGGATACCGGGGCCACATACTGGGGCAGGTTAAAAGCCTTCTGGTGGGTTTCCCACTGCTCAATAATGTCCCCGATGTAGCAGGAGCCGATGCCAAAGCTTTCCGCTGCCACGCAGGCGGCATGGGCGGCGATAACCGCGTCGTTGGTGGAGAGGATCAGGTCGCTTAAGCGGGGCTTGGGGGCCTCGCACCCGGCCTGGGCAAATTTGCGCACCCAGCGGCGGTAATCCGCCAGAAAAACCAGCACCAGAGGGGCTGTGGCGATAAAGGGCTGGTGGTCGCAGCTCTCCGAGAGGAGATCCTTCAGCTTCTGGTCGGTCACGTCCAAAATGGAGTAGAGCATGGAGTTGCCGGCAGTGGGGGCGCGCATGGCTGCTGCCAGAATGGCTTCCTTTACGTCGGCGGGGATTTCCTTTTCTTCAAACTGGCGGACAGATTTCCGTTTCATCAATACGTCAATGGTCTGGTTCATAGGTGGAACCTCCCTTTTTCATAGTTTCGTCTATTGTACCACACTTGCCCGCAGGTGTAAATCAGGAAAAAAGGCGGCGGGGGGATTTTTTCTAAAATCCGCATTGCAAATACCGGCGCGCTAAGGTATAATCACCATAAAGCCCGAAAACGATGTGAAACTGATAAGGAGAGTGTATCATCATGAAGGTAGCTGTTATCGGCTGCGGCACCATTGCCAACGCCGCCCACATCCCGTCCTATATGAAGAACCCCGAGGCGGAAATCAAATATTTCTGCGACATCATCCCTGAGCGGGCCGAGAAAGCCGTGAAAGAGTATGGCTGCGGCACGGCCATTGTGGATTACCATGCGGCGCTGGCCGACCCGGAAATTGAAGCTGTGTCTGTCTGCACCCCCAACGACATGCACCCGGTTATCGCTATGGACGCCCTGCGGGCCGGGAAAAACGTGCTGTGCGAAAAGCCTGCCTCCCGCACTTACGCGGAAGCCCTGGAGATGCAGAAGGTACAGCACGAAACAGGGAAGGTTTTGAACATCGGCGTGGTAAACCGCTTTAACGACGGCGTAAACCGCATAAAGGAATACATTGATTCCGGCCGCCTGGGGAACATCCACCACGTCTATGTGAGCTTCCGCGCCCACCGCTCTATCCCCGGCCTGGGCGGCGCTTTCACCACCAAGGCCATTGCAGGCGGCGGCGCCCTTATCGACTGGGGCGTACACTACCTGGATATTGTTATGTACTGCTGCGGCGATCCCACTGTGCGCACTGTCACAGGCGAGGCCTTCTGCAAGCTGGGCAAGGATATGGAAAGCTATGTGTATAAAGACATGTGGGCAGGGCCTCCCAAGTATGACGGCGTGTACGACGTGGACGATTCCGTTACCGGCATGATCCGCACCTCCGGCCCTGTGATTACCTTAAACGGCGCCTGGGCGCAGAATATCGGCGCGGAAGACCGCTATATCGACTTTATGGGGGACAAGGGCGGCATCCGGCTGCAGTATGGCAAGGAGTTCACCCTGTACACAGTGGAAAACGGCGCGCTGGTGGAGTTTACCCCTCAGTATACATCCCGGGATATGTTCCAAAATGAGATAGACGCTTTTGTGGACTGTATCAAGACAGGCAGGAAGCTGCCTTCCCACATCGACACCGTTATTGTCACAGCCCAGATGATGCAGGCCATTTACGATTCTTCCGAACAGCATAAGGAGATTGTGCTGGGCAGCTAAATTTTCAGGCTATGCCTGCTGGCATGACAAAGGGCACACTGTAAAGGCAATTTGCTTTGCAGTGTGCCCCTTCTTTTCTGTTAAAACAGGCGGAGCTGCTCGGCTGGCTTTTCCCTTAGAGGGATTTTCTCCTTTTCCAGCAGTTCCGGTGGGATTTCCTCCATAAAGGGAGAAGGCTCCCCGGAGGAAAGCAAGACAAGCTCCTCCCGGGCGCGGGTCATGCCCACATAAAACAGGCGGCGTTCCTCCTCGGCGTCTGCCTGGCCTTTGGCGGATTCCAGGGGCAGGGTCCCCTTGTCCACTCCAGCTAGAAAGACTACGGAGAATTCCAGCCCCTTGGCCCCGTGCAAGGTGCTGAGATACACGGCCCCGGAGGCGTAAGTTTTGCCGGACTGGCGGCGCAGATCTCCCTCCTCGCCTAACAGCAGGGTGTTGAGGAAATCTTCCAGGCTGGAGGAAAAGGCCGCGACGCCTGCCAGGCGCTTTAATGCCCGGGACTTTGGCTGCCTGGCTGCCCAGCTTTCCAAAAGCTTTTCCGGCTTTTCCTTTACCCGGGGCAGATACTCTTCCGCTGCCTGCAAAAAGCCCTGCAGTGCCGGGATATCCCCCAGCCGCCCTTTCAAAGGCTCTATGCTCCCCTGCCCGGTTTCCCCGCAGCAGGCGGCGGCTGTTTCCCGGTGGTAAGCAGGGCAGCCCCACAAAAGCTCCAGGCAGGATTTTAAAGCGCCCGCATCTGTAAAGTCCAGCAGGAACCGGAAAAAGGCGGCTGTGCCCAGCACCTCCTTTTCCTGCAGGAAATCATCCCGGCCCCCGATTACGCAGGGGATGTCCTCCCGGCGCAGGCAGCGTTCCAAGGCCTCAAGCTGGCGGCGGGTGCGGCACAGCACCGCAATTTCAGAAAAAGCATAGAAGGCTTCCCGCTGGCGCGCCCCCAGCATGTCCATGCCCCCTGTCATGGCGGCAATTTCCTTGGCGCAGAATATCCCCTGGGAAAACTCGTCCTCTCCTTTGCACCACCGCACAAGGGGGCCTTTAGGGGCTTCGCTTGCAAGGACGCGCGGCCCGCCGGGGTTATGGGAGATGACTTCCAGGGCGCTCTGCAGGATTTCCGGGGTGGAGCGGTAGTTTCGCACAAGGCGTATTTCCCGCAGGCCGGGCCTGTCCTCCTTTAGCTGCTGGAAGCACCTGCCTGCCGCGCCCCGGAAGCCATAGATGGACTGATCCGGATCCCCGATGACAAAAAGGCTTTTCCCCTTTTCCGCCCAATGCAGGGCCAGCCGGTATTGCAGGCTGTTGCAGTCCTGGAACTCGTCTATAAGCAGATGGGTAAGGCTTTTGGGGGCTGGCGGGTCAAGGGCCAGGGATTGTAAAAGAAGATCGTCAAAGTCCAGCCGCCCCTCCAGCAGGATGCGGTATTCCTCCAGCAAACTCTCCTCCACTGCCGTTTCCTTTGGCCCCATGCCGTTTTTCCGCCGGGAAAGCTCCTCTAAAAACCGCCTGGGCGTGACACGAATTCCCCGGCCCTCCAAAAGCTTTTCCGCAAGGGAGAGGGCCTCGCTTTCGCTTACCAGCCCGGGCTTTCCCAACTGCTGCCAGCACACGCTGTGGAAGGTGCCAATGGTCATGCCGGAAACAGCCCGCCTGCCTCCCAGCTTTGACGCGAGCCTGTCCCGCAATTCCCCAGCGGCCTGGTTTGTAAAGGTGACTGCCGTAATCTCCCGGGGCTTTGCCCCCGTTTGGGCGAGCAGGAATTCCACCCTGTCCGCAAGGGTTTTAGTCTTCCCGCTTCCCGGCCCGGCTATCACCGCCACTACTGGCTCCACAGCGCAGGCAGCGGCCTGCTGCTCCGGGTTTGGTATGGCGGATTGGGGAAGCAGAGGCTTTTCCGCGGCTTTCACCTGGGGCTTTTTCCCGGCTTTTTTCTTTTGGCCAGGCTTTTTTCCGGCGCTGTACAGGGCGAACAGGCTGGTCTGCCCCTCAAGGGCCTCTATTTCCGCTGGGGTCAGCAGAATCACAGCGCCAAACTGCCCGTCAAACCCAGCTTTGCGCTCCACCCGGCCCTGGCGCAGGCGGCCAATTCCCTCCGCCACAGCAGGCCCTGCCACCTGGCTGATGTCGGAAAGAGGGCTTTCCCGCAGGATGGAAAACTCCGGGCCAAGCTCTGCTATCATGTGTTCGTAACAGGCCCGCACCTTTTTGCTGCCCTCCGAATACCCGCAGCAGGCTCCTATCACCTCCGGCAGGGGCGCTAAGCTTTCAAAGGGCTTGGCCTTTACAGGCCGGAAGCCTTCTTCCCTGTCTGCCAGTTCTTCCACCCGGTGCTCCACCCCGATGGTCAGCTTTTTCCCGCAAACCGGGCAGCGTCCCCCCAGGGCCTCCGTTTCGGCGGGAGAAAGCACCACGCCGCAGTTCCGGTGGCCGTCCAGATGGTATTTCCCCTCCTCTGGGAAAAATTCCAGGGTGCCCCCAAAGCCTTCTCCCGTCTCAATGGCCTGTTTCAGCGCAGGATAGGACAGCTCCGTATCCAACAGGTTCCCTTCCCGGCCCAGCTTCTGGGGGGAATGAGCGTCAGAGTTTGACACCAGGGTGTAGCCGTCCAACTGGGAAACCCGCCAGTTCATGGGAGGATCTGAGGAAAGCCCTGTTTCCAGGGCATGAATTTCCCCGGACATATCCCCAAAACATTCCTCTATGGTATTAAAGCCGGAAAAAGCCCCAAAAAGGGAAAAATGGGGCGTCCAGATATGGGCGGGAATGAACATGGCCTGGGGGCAGGCCTCCAGGGTGATTTCCAGCAAATCCCGGCAGTCCAGGCCCAGGATGGGCCTGCCGTCGGAGTGAAGGTTGCCGATGGCCTCCAGGCGGGCGGAAAGCCGGCGGGCGCTGTCGAAATCAGGCAGGAGGATAACCGAATGCACCTTGCGCACCCTGCCGTCCTTCTTGTAGATGGAGCTGATTTCCCCGGAAATCACAAAGCGCGCAGCCGCCTCAGGCCCGTCCAGAAGCTGGTGCTCCGTCTTTAACGCATAAAATCCTTCCTCCGCAGGCACAAGCTGATCCTCCAGCTCCCTGCGCCATGCCGGGTGGGTGAAGTCTCCTGTGCCCAGCAGGGCAATCCCTTTTTTCCTGGCCCAGAGATCCAGGTGAGGCCCGTCGCAGTCCCGGCTGGTGGCCCGGGCGTACCGGGAATGGATGTGCAGATCAGCAATGTACATGGAACCCCCCCTTTTTTGTGTAAATCCGTGTGCTTTACACAATTGGCTGTTTCATACTTTTACGGATAATATATTATAGCATACCAAGCCAGGCTTGCAAGCCTTTTCTGCATAACACGCCCTTTTTGCGCCCATTCTATATTTTCAGAAAGGAGCGTGCAAAGATGGAAGAAAACCGGACAGCCCTCTCGCCACTGGCAGAAGCGCAGTATCTGGCGCTGGAATATATGCGCCAAAAAGCGCTGACAGATGACGCCCCCGCTGATATTGCCCGGGAGTACAGTACCCTGCGGCAGCAGCTATATGCAGCCTTAAGCGGCAGCGTCTCCCAATAATACGGCAGAAAAGGATCCCAGCAGCCTGGGATCCTTTTCTTGTAATGCCGATGTGCTTTACAGGCAGGCTTTTGACAGCGCAAATGGCAGCAGGGCCTTGCTTTTTCATGCTTCCTGTGGCAAAATAAGGAAAACACCCTGCCATAATGGGGCGAAAATCAAGGAAGATATTGCGGAGGGCAGGAGGGTATTTATGAAAATCCTGAAAGAGTTTAAAGAGTTCATCTCCAAGGGCAATGTGCTGGATATGGCGGTAGGCGTTATTATTGGCGGCGCTTTTACAGCCATTGTCAATTCCCTGGTAAACGACATTTTTATGCCCCTGCTAGGGCTGCTTACAGGCGGCATGAATTTTGCCGGGCTTTCCCTGCGGCTGGGGGGAAATGACGGGGACGCGCTGCAATACGGCGCGTTTATTGCTGCTGTCATAAACTTCCTGCTTATTGCCCTGGTGCTGTTTTTGGTTATCAAGGCTATCAACCGGCTGCGCAATTTGAAAAAAGCCGAACCGGATAAGCCAGCCCCTGCGGTGAAGGCCTGCCCTTACTGCAAAAGCGAAATTGCCCTGGAAGCTTCCCGCTGCCCCCACTGCACTTCTGTGCTGGAAGAGGGATAAGCATATAATCTTTTCATTCCAAAGCTGCTGATTTGGGCAAAAAAGAAAAAATTCTGCGCTTTTCAAAAACCTATTGCGCCTTTTTGTTCTTTGTGGTAGGATAGGCAAGGTAGGGACAGGCCTGCGGCACGTACCAAGTAATGATACATTCCAAAAGGGCTGTTGATGCAGCCCTTTTTTCTGGCACTGCCTCTTTTTATTCTGTAAAGGAAACTCTCTTTACAGAGCGGATGTAAAATCATGGGAGAAAGGAATGGCGCAGGGCGCGGGAAAGCCCTGTACCCAATGGCGGTTTCTTTATGAGAATTGTGATTGTGGGCGATGGCAAGGTGGGTTCCGCTCTTGCTGTACAGCTCTCCAAGGAAAATCACGATATTGTCATCATTGACAGCAATAAAATGGTGTTGCAGGAATCGGAGCAGTCTTTGGATGTGAACGTGGTATACGGCAACGGGGCGGCTTTGAAGGTGCAGAAGCAGGCTAATGTGGACGCAAGCGATCTGCTTATTGCCGCCACTTCCGCCGATGAGATCAACCTGCTGTGCTGTATTCTGGCGCGGAAGCTGGGCTGTGCCCACACTATCGCCCGGGTGCGCAACCCCGACTATTTTGGCCAGCTTTTCCTTTTGCAGGAGGAATTTGGCCTGAACATGGCCATCAATCCGGAACGGGCCACGGCAAACGAAATTTCCCGCCTGCTGCAGTTCCCCTCTTTTTTGAAGCGGGAGGCTTTTGCAAGAGGCCGGGTGGAGATTGTGGAGCTGGTGCTTAAAGGGGACAGCGTTTTGAACGGCGCGCGGCTGCTGGATCTGTATAAAATTGTGAAGGTAAAGGTGCTGGTGTGCGCGGTAAAGCGCGGCTCCCAGGTGGTTATCCCGGACGGCAATTTCACCCTGCTGGAAGGCGACAGGCTTTATGTTACGGCCTCCACCAGCGACCTGGCAAGGCTTATCCGCAGCCTGGGCATTGCCCAGAAAAAGGTGCGGGACGTGTTGATTATAGGCGGCAGCCGCATTGCCTTTTATCTGGCGGAAGATCTCATTAAGGCCGGCGTCAATGTAAAACTGATTGAAATCGACGAGAACCGCTGCATAGAGCTTGCGGAAAACCTGCCTAAGGCCACCATCCTCCACGCAGACGGCTCTGACCGTTTTGTGCTGGATTCCGAGGGACTGGCCCAGACAGACGCAGTGGTTACCCTGACGGACTTTGACGAGCAGAACCTTATCATTTCCATGTATGCCAATTTCCTGGGCACCTACAAGGTTATCACCAAAATCAACCGTACAGAATTCAGCGAGGTTTTAAACGAAAAGGGAATTGACTGCGTGGTAAGCCCCAAGGACTTGTGCTGCAACGACATTGCCCGGTATGTGCGTGCCATGGGAAACCGCAAGGGCGGTTCGGTGCAGGCCCTGCACCGGCTGGTGGAGGATCAGGTGGAGGCCCTGGAGTTTACTGCCACCAAGCAGCTCCCCCATCTGGGAGAACCCCTTTACCAGGTGGCATTAAAGCCCGGCACCCTGATTGCCAGCATCACCCGCCGGGGCAAGGTCATCATCCCCAGCGGCGGCGACTGCATTGAGCCTCATGACAACGTGGTGGTTATTTCTCCCGCAGAGCGGGGCATTGCAGACTTGAGCGATATTTTTATTGACGATTGACATTTTGCGGAAAGGAACGGTATGGGGCATGAATCCCCTGCCGCATGGCGGTTTTTTATGGTGGAAAATCCACGGCACATTGACATCCTGGGCGCGCGCAAGGACGGGGGCGCGGATCTGGTTATGGTTTCCCCTGATCCTCTGGACGAAACGCCGGAAGGCCAGACCCTGCTGCTGGACAAGGTGGAAACCTACTTGAAATATATCCGTACCCCGGATTTCCGCGGGCAGTGCCCTGCCGCCACGCCGGAAAACACCCATGTTGTCCTGCTGGTGCGGGAGGAGCCTTCCCCCTTTATGCAGGAGCTGCTGCAAAAAATTGCGGCATGGGTGGCGGACAACCATGCACGTTTTTTCGTGCGCATTGAAAAGGAATAAGTTTTTCCGGCTTTTATCATCTCAAATCAGGAAAGGAGCGCCCCGGATACGGCCTGGGGCCTGTGCCTGCTGCTATGAATCACAGAATGATCCTGCGCTTAATCTGCTATATCCTGCGCGTGGAAGCAGTGTGCCTGCTGCCGTCTATCGGCATATCCCTCTATAAAGGGGAACATGCGGCCCTTTTCGGGCTTATCCTCTCCACCGCCCTGGCGGGCGGCCTCAGCCTGAGCACCTACCTGTTCCGTCCCCGCAGCCGGGAAATAGGCGCTAGGGAAGGCTTTCTCAGCGTGGGCCTGTGCTGGATAGCTGTGTCTGCCCTGGGCGCCCTCCCCTTCTTTCTCAGCGGCGCTATCCCCCATTTTATCGATGCCTTTTTTGAGACGATTTCCGGCTTCACCACCACCGGCGCCAGTATCCTCACCGATGTGGAGGCCATGCCCATGGGCCTGCTTTATTGGCGCAGCTTTACCCACTGGCTGGGCGGCATGGGGGTGCTGGTGTTCCTGTTAGCCGTAGTGCCCATGGGAAAGGGGAAAAATTCCCTGCTGTACGTAATGCGGGCGGAAAGCCCCGGCCCCCAGGTGGACAAGCTGGTGCCCAAGCTGCAAAACAGCGCTAAAATATTATATGCCATTTATATCGCCTTGACCCTTATCCAGACTATACTGCTGCTGATAGGCGGCATGCCCTTTTTCGACAGCATCACCACAGCTTTCGGTACGGCGGGCACCGGCGGCTTTGGCATCAAAGGGGACAGCCTTGCCGGGTACAGCCACTATCTGCAGGGGGTCTGTACAGTTTTCATGGCGCTGTTCGGGATAAATTTCAGCGTGTTCTATCTGCTGCTCTTACGGCAGTTTTCCCGGGTGCTCCACAACCAGGAGCTGTGGACGTATTTAGGCGTTATGATAGGCTCTGCCGGGCTTATTGCCTGGAATATCCTGCCCCAGTTTGGCGGCAACGTATGGGAAGCCCTGCACCACGCGGCTTTCCAGGTTTCCTCTATTATGACTACCACTGGCTTTGCCACTGTGGATTTTAACCAATGGCCCACCCTTTCCAAAACCCTTTTGGTGGTGTTGATGGTGCTGGGGGCCTGCGCCGGATCTACTGGCGGCGGTATCAAGGTGGCCCGGGCTGTGGTGCTTACAAAAGCAGGGCACCGGAACATCAAGCGGATGCTGCGGCCCAGGTCTGTTGCCCAGGTGCATATAGACGGGCAGCTTGCCAGCGAGGACATGATTCAGAACGCCTACAGCTATCTTTCCGCTTACTGCGCCATTATCCTCTTGTCTATGCTGCTGATTGCCAGAGACGGCTTCTCCCTGGAAACAAACATAACCGCCGTATTGGCCTGCCTGAACAATATCGGGCCGGGCCTTGACATGGTTGGCCCCACAGGGAATTTCTCCCATTTTTCCGGTTTCAGCAAGCTGGTGCTTTCCTTTGACATGCTGGTGGGCCGGCTGGAAATCTTCCCCATGCTCCTTTTGTTTGTGCCCTCGGCCTGGCGGAAAAGCTGAAAAGCGGGATTTGGAGTGATTGGCTGATGAACAAAACAATCGCAAAGGCGGGGGCTTTTATCGTAACGGTTTCCGTGCTGCTGTTTGCCCTCTGTATGCTTATTCCCTTTGACTTTGGAAGCTATTTTGTGTGTATGCTGCTGCCTATCGGATACATCATGGCGGCCGCCGGCTTTTGCAAGGAAAGCGATGAAAAGCATAAGGTGGCGGCTCTTGCTGGAATGGCCTTTGCCGTGTTGTATGCTGGCTTCATCTTCCTGGTATATTTTGCCCAGACTACATCCGTCCGGCTGGACGGGCTTAACGAGCAGGCCATAAGGATCCTCGATTTTTCAAGGGGCGGGCTGATTTTCAATTATGACCTGCTTGGATATGGCATGATGGCGCTTTCGACTTTCTTTCTGGGGCTTACGATAGAGGCAAAGACAAAAGCGGACAAATGGTTACAGGTTTTGATGGTGGTTCATGGAATTTTCTTTTTCTCCTGTTTTATACTGCCCATGACAGGCGTGTTCCGCTCTATGGCGGACGGGGAGAACAGCCTGGGCGGCGTTATAGCGCTGGAATTCTGGTGCGCCTATTTTATCCCCATCGGCATTTTATCCTTTATCCATTTTAGGAGAAGCAATTTGTAAGAACCGCCATACAGAAGCACACAGCATAGCGCGTAAGACAAGCCATGATGGCCTGTCTTACGCATTTTTCTATTTGGAGGGGGTTTCCAGCCCCTCTAAAAATTTTTCTATATTTGCCACAGTGCGGGGCGACAGGAAGTGCTCGATTTTTTCCACCTCTTCCAGCTCGCTTTCTGTCTGGTTAATGGTACACAGAAGCCTGCCCACCACCCGGTGCCTGTGTACCAGATAGGCCCCCATGCGCCTGCCCCATTCCGTCAGGGTGATGTAACCGTATTTGGGAAACTCAATCAGCCCCTGGCCCCGGAGGTTTGCCGCCATCTTGGAGGCGGAGGGCGGCTTTACGTGCAGGGCCTGGGCCAGGGCTGTGATGCGCACATAGCCCTCCTCCCCCATGCGGTATATCATTTCCAGATAGTCCTCCATGGATGCGGTAAGCTGCCCATGCTCCAGCAGCGTATACCCTTTCATGGTGTAAAACCCTTCCTGCATCCCGGCTCCTCCCGTCACAAGTTTTTCTCTCAGGAATATAGTAGTGGAGAGAAAGAATTTTGCCTTTCCCTAACAAATTATTCAGGAGTGACTGTATATATGAAACCATTCAGCAATCTTTCCAGCCTGCTGCCAGGGCAGTCGGCTGCTGTAACGGAGCTGTCCGCCCAAGGCCCTATGCGCCGCCGCCTGCAGGATATCGGCCTTGTACATGGCACAGTTGTAAAATGCCTGGGGGCAAGCCCTTTGGGTGACCCCTCTGCCTATTTAATCCGTGGGGCTGTTATCGCCCTGCGCAGCCAGGACGCCGCCGGGGTTCTGCTGGACGGGCCGGCGGTTTGACGCCGAAGAAAGGAGCGTGGCAGAACCATGGGGCTTTCTAAGGACTCCACCGGGGCGCGTGCCGCTGGGAGCGAACTGGTTATTGAGAAAAAAGAGCCGGGAGATCTGGTGCTGGCACTGGCGGGCAATCCCAACGTGGGCAAAAGCACTGTGTTTAACGCTTTAACTGGAATGCATCAGCATACTGGTAACTGGCCCGGAAAAACTGTGACCAATGCCCAGGGATATGTAAACCGCCAAAATCAGGGGTATGTTCTGGTGGATTTACCTGGATGCTACTCCCTGCTGGCCCATTCCGCCGAGGAAGAAGTGGCCCGGGACTTCCTCTGCTTCGGCGGCGCGGACGCTGCTGTGGTGGTGTGCGACGCCACCTGCTTGGAGCGGAATTTAAACCTGGTGCTGCAGGCCATGGAGATTACGCCCCGGGTAGTGGTGTGCGTGAACCTTTTGGACGAGGCCAGGCGCAAGGGCGTCAAGGTTCATCTGGAGAAGCTTTCAGAGCTTTTAGGCGTGCCGGTGGTGGGCGCCTCTGCCCGCAGCGGCACAGGCCTGGAAAAGCTTTTAGAGGAGGCGGGAAAAAGCGCCCGGGGTCTGTCTCCTGAGGCTGGCAGCGCCCCTATCCCCTATTCCCCCTTTACAGAGGAAGCTGTGGCAAAGCTGCAGCCTGTTGTAGAGGGCTTGTGCGGGGGGCGGGTCAATGCCCGGTGGCTGGCCCTGAAGCTGCTGGACAGCAACGACACAAGCCTGGACCTTGCTATGGAGAAAAACCTGGGCCTGCGCCTGCGGGCACAGCCGGAGGTGCGGGAAATCCTGGAGGCCTTAGAAAAGCAGTGGGAAAAGGAAGGCCTTACCCCGGAGCGGCTGCGGGATGACATTGCCGCCGGGGCTGTGGGCAAGGCAGAGGAGATTGCCCGGCAGGCGGTTTCCTTTGGGCAAAACAGCTACAGCGAACGGGACAGGAAATGGGATCGGCTTTTAACAGGCAAGGCCACAGGGTTCCCTCTTATGCTGCTTTTGCTGCTGGGGATTTTCTGGCTTACCATCACCGGGGCAAACTATCCCTCCCAGCTTCTCAGCACTGCCCTTTTCTGGCTGGGCGATCGCTTAGGGGATCTGTGCGCCCTGTGCCAGCTTCCCCCCTTTCTCACTGGGCTGCTGGTTGACGGCATGTACCGCACCCTTGCCTGGGTGGTTTCTGTAATGCTGCCGCCCATGGCGATTTTCTTCCCCCTCTTTACCCTGCTGGAGGATTTGGGGTATCTGCCCCGGGTGGCCTTTAACCTGGACAAATGCTTTCAGGCCTGCGGGGCCTGCGGGAAGCAGTCCCTCACCACTGCCATGGGATTTGGCTGCAACGCCGCCGGCGTGGTGGGGTGCCGCATTATCGACTCCCCCCGGGAACGGCTGATTGCCATGCTCACCAATAATTTCGTCCCCTGCAACGGCAGGCTGCCCATGCTTATTGCCCTTATCACCATGTTTTTTGCCGGGGCCGCGGGAGGTTTTGGCGGCTCCCTGCTTTCTGCCCTGCTGCTTTTGTGCGTCATCCTTTTGGGTCTGTTCATGACACTGGCTGTTTCCAAATTCCTCTCCAAAACCCTGCTGAAAGGCGTGCCCTCCTCCTTCACCTTGGAGCTGCCTCCCTACCGCCGCCCGCAAATCGGCAAGGTTATTGTCCGCTCTGTGTTTGACCGCACCCTGTTCGTGCTGGGCAGGGCAGCGGCGGTGGCTGCCCCGGCAGGGCTTATCATCTGGCTTTTAGCCAACATCACCCTGGGAGACGCTACCCTCCTGGCCCACTGCGCCAGGTTTTTAGATCCCTTCGCAAGGCTTTTCGGCCTGGACGGCGTGATACTTTTAGCCTTCATCCTGGGCCTGCCGGCAAATGAAATCGTTATCCCCCTTATCATCATGGCCTACACCAGCGGCGGGGCTTTGACAGAGCTGAGCGACCTGACAGCCCTTCATGCCCTGCTGGCAGATAACGGCTGGACATGGGTGACAGCACTGTGTACCATGCTGTTCGGGCTGATGCACTGGCCCTGCTCCACCACCTGCATGACCATCAAAAAAGAGAGCGGAAGCCTGAAATGGACGGCTGTGGCCTTCCTGCTGCCCACAGCCTGCGGGCTGGGCCTGTGCTTTATAACAGCCTGTGCCGCAAGGCTTCTGGGGCTTGCGTGAAGAACCTAAAAGCGGGTTTGAAAATCCTGCACGCTGCATTTTTCCAAAAACATGGCATACACTATAGGGGAATCCCTGTATTTTTCCTGGAAAGGCAGGATGCCTCATGTCAAAACGCATAAACCATACCCCTGTCCAGTGGAAGCCCTTATTCATAAGCCTTTTCATCCCCCTGGCTGTGGGGGGACTGTCTGCCTGGCTTACCCATGACGCCATGGATGCATATAAAAACCTGAGGCAGCCGCCCCTGGCCCCGCCGGGCTGGGTGTTCCCGGCTGTATGGAGTGTCCTTTACGCGCTGATGGGCATTGCCGCCTGTCTGGTGTGGGTGCGGGACAGCACCGGGCGCACCGGCGCCCTTTTCTGGTATGGCCTGCAGCTTGCCTGCAATTTCCTCTGGACGCTTATCTTCTTTAACATGGGGCAGCATGCCCTGGCTTTTTTCTGGCTCCTTGGCCTGTGGATACTCATTTTCATAACCACAGTGCGTTTCTTCCGGGAAACCAGCGCCGCTGGCTGGCTGCTGCTCCCCTATCTGTTGTGGACTGCCTTCGCGGCTTACCTGAACCTGGGGGTATGGTTTTTAGGGCTTGCTTAAAAAATCGCAAACGCCGTCTTTTTGTTCAAGATACACGCTTTCTTTGTTGGAAATCCTCGAAAGGCGACAGCCTTTCTTGCGGTTTCCGCCTTGAAACCGCTGCATTTTGATTCAAAAATCCGTCACTTGCTCTATTTTCAAACAAGCCCTGAACCACTGAACCCCAGGCCGCGCCTCTTCTGCTCACCGGGCGGAGAGGCGCTTTTTTGCTGCCATAAGGCGGAAAATGCAAAAGAAACCTGGAAAAAGCCGGGATTTTCGGCAGACAGGCCCTTGCATTGCGGAAAAGAACATGGTATAATAGCAAAGTTGTTTGAGACAAAGTTTCAAACTTCCTTGCTCCGCGACAATACATCATAAGAGCGCGGGGCCAACAGACCAAAAGGAGGTGCAATACAAATGGCAGAAGGAAAGAACCTGTACGAGACGGTTATCGTCACTTCCGCAAAGCTTGGGGAAGAAGGCAGCGCCGCGCTGGTAGAGCGGTTCAAGGCTCTCATCGCGGAGCACGGTACTGTGCAGAGTGTTGACGACTGGGGGAAGCGGCGGTTTGCCTATCCCATCCAGAAGCAGACCGAGGGCTATTACACGCTTATCAACTTTGAGAGCAGCCCTGAGTTTACCGCTGAGCTGGACAGGCGGTACCAGATTACAGACGGCATCATGCGCACCATTATTGTCAAGCGCGATCCCCGTCATGTGAACGCCCAGAAGCCTCAGAAGGCCCACAAGGCTGAAGAATCCAACATTGATGTGGAAGCCATCGCAGCCGAAGCTGTGGAGGCCCCCGCAGAGAGCGCCCAGTAAGGCGCTTGTTTTGGGAAAGCGAGTTCTGAAATTATGCTGAATGTTGCCGTAATCATGGGGCGGCTGGTAGCCGACCCTGAGTTGAGACATACCGCAAATGATATTGCCGTTACCAGCTTCCGCGTGGCGGTTGACCGCAGCTATGCCCGCCAGGGCACAGAGCGCCAGACTGACTTTATCGACGTGGTGGCCTGGCGCCAGACCGCGGAATTTATCTGCCGCTATTTTACAAAGGGGCAGATGATAGCCGTAAACGGCTCTATCCAGACCCGCAATTACGAGGACAGGCAGGGCAACAAGCGCACCGCTGTGGAGATTGTGGCAAGCGACGTGAGCTTTACCGGTTCCAAGCGGGAAAGCGGCGGCGCAGGCGCTTTTGACGGCCCTCCCCCGCCCCAGCAGCCGCCGGCCCTTTCAGAGCCGGCCCCCGCTTATTCCAGCGGGAGCAGCGAATCCTTTGAGGAGATGTTTAACGACGACGATCTCCCCTTCTAAGAAGGCAAGCGCTGTTTTGCAACGATTCTGTATCAAGATACTGTAAAGGAGGCTTTTTGGCTATGGCAGATAGACCTGAAAGAGAAGTGCGCCGTGGACGCAAGGGGCGCAAAAAGGTATGCAGCTTTTGCGTAGACCGGGCTGAATTCATCGACTACAAAGATGTGGCCAAGCTGCGCCGCTTCATTTCCGAGCGCGGGAAGATCCTTCCCCGCCGTGTTACCGGCACCTGCGCCCGCCACCAGCGGGCACTTACGGTGGCAATTAAGCGTGCGCGCCATCTGGCTCTGCTCCCCTACACCAGCGACTGATGAATACGTTTTGGAGAGGCCTTCCGCCAGCAGGCGGTGGGCCTTTCTTTCACTTGGAGGCACGTGTATGAAATTTTTTGATTCCCATGTTCATTTTTTTCCGGACAAGCTGGCAGGCAAAGCCCTGCCCCAGCTCTCCCGCACCTGCGGGTGCCCCTATTACAGCGACGGCACCAGGACAGGCACTCTGGCAAAAATGGAGGCCTGGCAGGGGGAAAATTTCTTTGCCGGCGCCATGGCCCTGCACATTGCCACCAGCCCCCATCAGCAGGCTGCTGTGAACAATTTCGCGGCACAGAGCCAGCAGGGAAAGCTGTTCTGCTTTGGCAGCGTGTGCCCCACCGCGCCGGACGCTTTAGAAGAAATGGAACGCATAAAGGCGCTGGGGCTGCATGGCGTAAAGCTCCACCCGGACTACCAGGCGTTTTTCATAGAGGATCCCTGTGCCCTGCCCCTCTATGCCCAGGCGGAAAAGCTGGGCCTTCCTGTGGCTTTCCACACAGGACGGGATCCCTATTCCCCCTATCTTGTCCACTGCCACCCTGCCGCTGTGGCGCGTGTTGCCCGCCGTTTCCCAGGGCTGACCATTATCGCGGCCCACATGGGCGGCATGGAGCAGCCGGAGGACGCCGCCAAATACCTTTGCGGGCAGGAGAACGTGTATTTTGACACAGCCTTTGCCTCCCGCTTCCTTACGCCGGAGCAGTTTACAAAGCTTGTGCGCCTCCATGGCCCGGAACGCGTGCTGTTCGCCACAGACTGCCCCTGGAGCACTGTGCCTGAGGAGCTTGCCCTGCTGGGGGCGGCAGAGTTGACGGAGGAGGAGCGGGAAAATATCGCCTGGAAAAACGCCGCCAGATTATTCCATCTGGATATTTGACTTTTTCCCGGAAAGCAGGTACAATATAAACATGGTAATGAGACATGGGAAGCCACTGGAGCGCTTCCTTCACTTGCTTAATAAAAAGGAAATCTGCCTATGAAAAAACTGCTTTTTAGCTTATGCCTTTTCTCCCTGCTTCTTCTGCTTTCTGGCTGTGAGACAGCCTCCCGCCTGAACCTTTCCCAAGGCTATGGCAACGGGCTGAAGCTGGTACACCTGAGCGCTGGCTCTGGTGAAACCTACCAGCGCATTACAGACTTCCAGACAGCGCTGGAGAATTCCACCCCCTTGGAAAAGGATCCCGCCCTGTTCGCCTATTACCCGGACTTCCTGCTGGAAATTCAAACCCCAGGCGTCCAGGAGCCGCTGCAGGCGGTGGTGGATATCAACGGGGATTTTGTGGACTTCTACTATGTAGGCCAGGAGGATACCCTGTACCGGGCGCAGGCCAGCGCGGAGGAATTTTTGGCCCTTGTCCACGGGGACTAGAGCTTGTTTGAAAATAGAGGAAATGACGAATTTTTGACGCAAAAATGGCTGATTATGGGCAAAAAGACAAGGTTTTCAATTTTTTAAACATGCCTTAACCCCAAGCTGCACGCGAAAACCTGCCGGAATGCTTTCAAAACCTGCATATAAAATCAGGCGCACCCCTTTTATGGCGGCGTGCCTGGTTTTTTGTCCTTTTGTTATAGCCACTACACTTAAAAAGCGGTGAAAATTTTAAGGGTGGTGGATAAACGAGTTGTTCTGTTTTCCAGCCCGCCGGGCAGGCCGGTGTTTCCTTTACTTCTTTTCGATTGCCGCCGGGGCCGCAAAGCCTTCCCGTATCACCTGATAGACCGCCTCCGAGAACTTGGGCTTGCGGTCATAGGTGTACAGGCCGTTTTGCTCCTGCTCCACATCGGTGAGCTGGGTGTAGCAATAGGCGCACATTTTGGGATCGTCCAGCAGGGCCTTGGTGAGGGCCGCAATGCGCTTGCCTGCTTCCTCCTCTGTAAGGGGCCTTGCGCCGTATCCCCAGCCGGTCAGGCCGCCTTCGCCGTTTTCCATGCGCACCCGCTGGGTGGCGGCCTCCTCCGCGTTCCACCAGGTGCCGCCGTATTCGCTGACAAAATAGGGCTGGCCCCCGTACTGCTGGCGCTGGGGATGAGTCTCATATGGCTCCGGGTTTTCCGCATAGCGCTTGTAGAACACTTCCGGATCCTGCTCGTAATCATGTACGTCATAAATGTCTGTGACAACATGGAAGTTGCCGCTGGTGTCAATGACGGGCCGGGTGGGATCGGCGGCCTTGGTGGCATAATAGATGCCGGAAAGCACCCGGTCGTCCTGAGGGCGGCCGTTAAAGTCCCAGGTTTCATTGAAAGGGCACCAGCCGATGAGGGCGGGATGGTTAAAGTCCCGCTTCACTTCCTCCAGCCACTGGGGCAGTACTGTACACAGGGCGTCAGCCTCTGCTATGTTCAGGCCCCAGTTGGGGAATTCGCCCCACACCAGGTAGCCCATACGGTCGGCCCAATAAAGGAACCGCTCCTCGAAAACCTTTTCGTGAAGCCTGGCCCCGTTGAAGCCCATTTCCATGGAGAGCCGGATGTCCTGCCGCAGGGCCTCGTCTGTGGGGGCCGTGTAAATGCCGTCGGGATAAAAGCCCTGATCCAGCACCAGGCGCTGGAACACAGGCTTGCCGTTGATTGTAACAGCCCCGCCCTGCAGCTCGATTTTCCGCAGGCCAAAATAAGAGGACACCTTGTCCGCCGCCTTCCCTTCCCCGCTTTCCAGGGTGAGGGCCAGATCGTAAAGCCTGGGGGAACCCGGCTCCCACAAGGCTGTTTCAGACAGGGGCAGGGTGAAAGCGGTGCAGGAGCCTGTGCAGGCGGCAGCAGCCTCCCCTGCCTCCCTGCCTTCCAGGGAAGCGGCAGCCCGCAGCTTCATGCCGGAAGCGGGAACATTGGTGAAAGCCCGCAGATGCACGCAGCCGTTGTCCGGATCGGGAACGGCCTCCAGGGAGGCAAGGTATACCTTCGGTACAAACTCCAGCCAGACCGTCTGCCAAATGCCTGTGGTGCGGGTGTAGAAGCAGCCAAAGGAAGCAAACTGATGGCTCTGTTTGCCAGAGGGCTGCTTGCCAGTGCGCAGATGGTCGGAAGCGTATACGGTGACAGCATTTTCCCCAGCATGGACTGCCTCTGTGATGTCCACTGTAAAAGAGGTATAGCCTCCATCATGGGAGCCTGCGGCCTGTCCGTTTACAAACACCTCGCAGTGGTAATCCACTGCGCCAAAGTGGAGGAGCACCCGGCCCTCCAGTTCCTGTTCCGTCAGGGCAACCTCCCGGCGGTACCACACCGCGTCTACAAAATCTGTGGCGCCAAGGCCGGAAAGGCTGCTTTCCGGGCAGAAGGGCACTGTAATGGAAAGGGGCAGGCTGTCTTTCTCAGCCCAGCCCTGGGCCTTTTTAGAATCGCTGTAATCGAAATCAAACTGCCAGGCGCCGTTTAAGCTGCGCCAGCTTTCCCGGTAAAACTGGGGCCGGGGGTGTTCGGGGCGGGGGATGGAAATGGGGTCCATAGGGAGCCTCCTTATATGGGGTTATTTGAAGCGGCTGTGCCGCCTGTCCAGAAGAAGCTGTCCGCTTCTTCTAAACTGCGATAACTATAGCATACAGCCCTCCAAAAAGCAACATCAAACTGCATTCTTTTTTATTATTATTTCTGAAAAAACAGAGGGCCGGCCTTGCCCCCTGCCCCTTGCAGAGGCGGCAGGAAAAAAAGCGGAATTTTCAACCGAATGTTTTGCAATTCCTGTCAACATATGGTATACTAAAAAGAAAAAGCAACAACAGCTTATAGAAATGGAGAGGAATATGCGGCTTTTTAAACGCATCGCTATCGGGGTTGCCTGTGTGCCGGTATTCCTTTTCGCCTTGTTTGTGGCATATGAGCTTATAGGCATGGCGGTAAACCATATTGCCACCAGCATGCAGACCAGCCGACTGGAAAAGACGCTGGAGAAGGAGCTGCCTGGTGTGGAAATCCTTGGCTCCTATTCTGAAACTGGGAACACCAGCGGCACAGGCAACCATGTGGATATGCTGTCTGTCGTGCTGTTTCGGACAGAGCTGGCGAGGGACGGGATAACCCGCAGGCTGGAACCCTTCTTCCGCTTTACAGATGGCTGGAGCTGTTGGATTGCCGATGCAGGCGTTATAAAAAGGGAACATGAAAAGGATCGGTACGCGCTCTCCTTTTTTGATAAGCTGGACGCCCCGGCAGAGCTTACCAACTGCTATATCCTTTATTTGAATGAAAGCGCGCCCTTTCCGGATAATATAGAGGGCCATTAGGTGGGAGGGAGATAGGAAATGGGCCAGCCCCTTGCAGACAGGATACGGCCCGCCGCCCTTAGCGAGGTGGTGGGGCAAAAGCATATTTTAGGCCCTGATAAGGCCCTGCGGCGGATTATCGAATCCGGGCAGGTGCCCAACATGGTTTTTTACGGGCCTTCCGGCGTGGGCAAAACCACAGTGGCCTCCATTATCGCCAAAAATACGGACAGGCACCTGGTAAAGCTTAACGGCACCACAGCTTCCACCGCGGATATCAAGGAGGCTGTGCAGAGCACAGGCACTTTTGAAGGGATAAACGGGGTGCTGCTGTATCTGGACGAAATCCAATACTTTAACAAAAAGCAGCAGCAAACCTTGCTGGAGTGCATAGAAAACGGAAGCGTAACGCTGATTGCTTCCACCACAGAGAATCCTTATTTTTATGTATATAACGCCATTTTAAGCCGCTCTACTGTGTTTGAGTTCAAGCCTGTGGAGCGGGAGGAGGTGGAAAAGGCGGTGCAGCGGGCCTTCTCCATTTTGGCTGATGATCTGGGCCAGGAATTGGAGCTGGAAGAAGGGGTGTGCAGGCACATTTCCTTTGCCTGCGGAGGCGACGTGCGCAAGGCCATGAACGCTGCGGAACTGTGTGTGCTGGCCTGCGGCGGGGACGGCGGGCCTGTCCGGGTGACCCTGGAAAGCGCCCGGGAGCTTACCCAGAAAAGCGCTCTGCGGTATGACCGGGCCGGGGACGAGCATTACGACATCCTTTCTGCCTTCCAGAAATCCATGCGCGGCTCTGACCCGGACGCGGCCCTGCACTATCTGGCCCGGCTGCTGGAGGCCGGGGACATGCCCTCTGTGTGCAGGCGGCTGATGGTATGCGCCTGCGAGGATGTGGGCCTGGCCTGGCCCCAGATTATCCCTATTGTCAAGGCCTGTGTGGACGCGGCCATGATGGTGGGAATGCCGGAAGCTGCCCTCCCCCTTTCCGACGGGGTGGTGCTGGTAAGCACAGCCCCCAAGTCAAATTCCGCCCACGACGCTTATGCAGCCGCCCTGGCAGATGTAAAGGCAGGGAACACAGGGGCCATCCCCCGGCACCTGCAGAACAAGCATTATGACAGCGCCGAAGTGGCCCGCAAAGGGCAATTTTACCAATATCCCCACAACGCGCCCCACCACTGGCTTCCCCAGCAGTATCTCCCGGACGCTCTTCTGGGGGCGAAATATTATGAATATGGAGACAACAAGAACGAGCAGGGCTTTAAAGCCTATTGGGACAGGATAAAGGGAGGAAGCTAAAGCTCCCAGGCAGCCATGCATAAGAAAAGCCGCCAGGCTGTATTATATTGTAGAGCGCCATCTGAATAGTACATGATTTGGGGAAACGGAGGTACACATTATGAAACCCCTGGTATTAGAAAATCTTTCTTACGGGCTGTATGCCATTGGCGTACAGGACGGCACACGTACAAACGCCTGCATTGTCAGTTCCTTGATGCAGATTACAAAGGCTACGCCTTCTGCCGCGCCCCTGGTGGCCTTAAGCCTGCACCAGGACAGCTTTAGCTGCCAGTGCGTGGAGGCGACAGGCATCTTCAGCATTTCTGTGCTCAGCCGGGAAACCCCTGCCGCCGTAATCGGGGCGCTGGGCTATCTTTCCGGCCGGGGGACGGATAAGCTGGAGAACATCCGCCACCGGGTGCTCCATGAAGGGGTGCCGGTTATCAAGGAAAACACCTGCTGCTGGTTTTTGT
This sequence comes from Neglectibacter sp. X58, assembly GCF_009936035.1. GTDB lineage: Bacteria > Bacillota > Clostridia > Oscillospirales > Acutalibacteraceae > Acutalibacter. Next base: position 346,941 of record NZ_QWEO01000001.1, read on the forward strand.
GCCGCGTGAAGGATATGCTGCCCGCTGGGAACCAGAAGCTGTTCGTGGCGGAAATTATTGCCGGCAGCGATGAGGCCGAGGGCGTCCCCATGACTTATGACTACTATATCAAGGAGCTGGGCGGGGCCGCTCCCAAAAAGGCCCCTGGCTATCTGCCTCCGGCCCAGGGCCACGACCGCAAAAGCGGGGAAAGCTTTGTGTGCTCTGTATGCGGGTATGTGTACAGCGATCCCAATTTTGGCTTCGAGGAGCTGCCGCCAGACTGGATCTGCCCCATTTGCAGTATGCCCAAAAAGGCCTTTGTGCGCAAAAAATAAAAATTCCTGCTGCGCGTTCCCCTGTCCTGCGGATGGGGGAACGCTTCTTTTTTCCTGCTGATTTGTTCTGAAATGGCAGAAAAACCGGGCAAAAGTGGGGATAAAGCCGCTTTTTTTGTGAATTTCCGTGGAAAATCTTACAATTTCCCGTCAAGAAGATTGCATTTTTGTAATCTTTCGTATATAATATATGTATCATGCCATTTTGAAACAAGGCATTACATATGGAGGTATACAGTGAAACAGATGATAAAGAGAACGGGAAAGCGGGCTTTGCTTCTGCTGCTGGCAGCGCTTATGCTGACGGCAGGGCTGCCGGTTCTGGCGGCAGAGGATTTATCCTCCCAGGTTTCCGCCATCACCTCCCAGTTGGAAGATCTGGAGGGAACTTCCTCCAGCCCTGAAGAGGAACCGCCGGAAAGCCAGCCGGAGGAATCTCCCCTCCCCTCCAAGCCTGAGGGCAGCGAGCCTGCGGGCGGGGAGGATGATCCAGGAGAGGAAGAAGAGCCTGACGAGGAAAACCCGGAAGAGAAAGCGCCGCTGGACGCCTCTTCCCTGCTGGTGACAGGCGGGCACAATACATATCTTTCCGGCTATGAAGGGGCGCTTTTCAAGCCCGACAACAATATGAGCCGGGGTGAGGTGGCCTATATGTTTTATAACCTTCTGGCCGCAAAGCCCCCTGTCTCCCAGTCCCAGTTTTCCGATGTGTCCTTCTCCAGTTGGTGGGGTCCTGCTATCAACACAGTGGCAGCGGCCGGGGTTTTCCAGGGCAAGGGCGGGAATATTTTCGATCCCACCGCCCCTATCAGCCGCGCTGAATACGTCACCGCCCTCTCCAATTGTTTTGCGCTGGAGTCTGGCGCCGTAAGTTTCCCTGACGTGGAAGGCCACTGGGCTTATCCCTACATCGCTTCCGCTGTGGCAAAGGGCTGGATAACCGGCTTTGAGGACGGCACCTTTGGCCCGGATAAGCCTATCACCCGCTGCCAGGCAGTGAAAATTATGAACTCTGCCCTGGAGCGCCGGGACGAAGATTTCGCCAAAGACCGGGCACAGCAGAAATTCTATGACGTGCCCTCTTCCCACTGGGCCTATCTGGAGATTGCCGAGGCCGCCAAGCCTGTGGACTCCATGGTAGATCCCCCTCCTGATGATCGTCCCTTTAAAAAAGGCGACACCGTGAAGGTGACTGCTGATATCGGGCTGAACGTGCGGGATAAGCCCAACGGCGCCGTTATTACCACTGTGGCCCAGGGTACTCTGCTTACCATTGTGGATACCGCCTCCTGGCCCTGGGTGCAGATCCGTATGAGCAACAGCCGGGTGGGGTATGTCCATTCCGATTATATCGAACTTGCCAATGGCAGCGGCGGGGATCTGCCTGTTACAGGAGATGGGGCGAAAATTTCCACCGGCAGGGTTTCCCTGCACCAATACCAGACCTTCCGGCTGGATGCCTCCGTTACAAAGGGCATGGACGCTATGGTGTGGAGCAGCAGCGATCCCAGCGTGGCAGAGGTGGGCTATACTGTCCCTTACAACAAAACAGAACACGGGGCCATGATATACGGCAAAAAGCCCGGCAGCGCCACGCTCACCTTCTCAGACAGGGCCGGAACCACGAAAGTGTCCTGCGCCGTTACGGTTACTGCCCCGGAATCTGTCCGGTATGCCTATAATGACGCAAACACAGTAACCACCAATACGCCCTGCAACCTGGTGGCTGTAACGGACACCAGCCGCAGTGCTGTGCGGTTTGAGATTGTAAAAGGTCCTGCCCAAGGAACGTATAATGTTTCCGAATATGAAACCCAAACACGCAAGTCCAGCTATGGCCTGCCGGACAATACGGTTCGCGTTTTCAAAAAGAATATGTCCTTCAGCGTGGCAGGCTCCTATACCCTCCGGGCCTATTCCCAGGACAGCAGCGGCGCTTTCTCGACAGATTACAAGGAGTTTAACCTGCTTGTCACCGCCGCCGCCTCCACCACCGTTACAAACGAAACCCGCCTGCCAAGCCGCGCAATCCTGGATCAGATTAAAAGCTTTGAGGGGAACGTGTGGGAGATTGAGGATGACATGGCGAACCGGAAGCATCCCACTGTGGGCCATGGGTATGTCGTGAACCTGCACAAAACCTTTTATAACACCCTGACGGAAGCAGAGGCCTATGCCCTGCTGGTCGAGCAGGTAAACAGCAACTATGGCTCTACGGTCAATAATTTCCGCACAAAATATGGCGTGCGCATGAGCCAGGCCCAGTATGACGCCCTGGTAAGCTTTGTGTACAACTGCGGGGGCAATACCTTGAACCCCAGCAGCTATTATACCCCCGCTGTCATCCTGAACGCTGTGGTGCCCCCCAGCGATTTGGGGATGAAAACCTATGCGGGCAAATTGAACGTAGGCAATGGCCTTCTCTTCTCCTCCGCGGATATTACCAGCTCCCGGCTGGCTACTGTGCCTGGAGGCAGCACCGTAACGGTGCGGGAATATAAACGCTTCTCCAGCAGCACCAAGCAGGAAGTGTGGTATAAGGTGACCTATGGCTCCACCACAGGCTGGATGCCTGCCGGCTATGTGAACCTGAACCTTTCCAATCCCATTCATGACCTGAACTATGTGGATTCCACAGTGCTTGCTTATAACTTCCTCCAGTGGCATACTTCGTCCGGCACCCACTATGTAGGGCTGCTGCGCCGCAGGCTGGCGGAATGCAAGATATTCTTCTTCGGCAACTATGCGGAGGCAAACTCAAGCCATCCGAATTACAAGAAAAATACTTACGGCTTTGTGTTCCCCACCTGCTGTACCTCATAATCTATAAAAAAGAAGCTCCCTGACCAACAAGCTAGGGAGCTTTTTTAGAAGGAAAGCCGCTCCCATGCCTTTTAAGGGCACAGGGGCGGCCTTTCTTGTGACCAAACCTGTAAGCCGGGTTCTGTCGCGGACAGTCATCTATCTTGGCCTGCCGTTGCCAGCAAGCTCTCGCCACCTCCATAGGACGCGCGGGCCGCGCTTGCAGACTGAACTGCCGTCCTGCCACGGTGTTGCTCCGGATAGGGTTTACAGGGCCGCGCAGTCCCCTGCGCGCCGGTGAGCTTTTACCTCGCCTTTCCACCCTTACCGGGGTTTCCCCCGGCGGTATATCTCTGTTGCACTTTCCCTGGGGTCACCCCCGGCGGCCGTTAGCCGTTATCCTTGCCCTGTGGAGCCCGGACTTTCCTCAGACGCCCGCTTTCGCAAAGCGCCCGCAACTGTCTGGTTTGCTCACATCTAGTCTAATACGGCGCACTGCCCTTTGTCAAGGGGAGGGCGCGGCTTTTAGCAGGATTTTGCAGAAAGCAGGCGGTTCTTTTCCTCCCACAGGCTCTGGGACAAGTCTACATAGTAGGTGTGGGGGTTTTCAAACCGGGTAACTTCTTCCCAAAGCGTGTCCACCTGGGCCATGCAATATGCCTTAATGGCCTTCAAGGCCCGGGGGGTGTAGGTGCAGGCCCCGCCTTTAAAAATCTGGGTCATCAGGGATACGGCATAGAAATTCTGGACAGTTTTGCGCTTCCAGGTGTGGTTGGGGTCGAAGATGGTGTAAGGCTTTGTATCGTCAATAATCTCATCGTGGAGGGTTATCACGTCGGCAATGGCCTTGTCCGTCTCCTTGTCAAAAAGCCTCCACACATTTTTAAAGCAGGGCGTAGTGATTTTTGCCACGTTTTCGCTGATTTTAATTTTAGGAATTACCTGCCCGTCCGGCTTTTCCACTGCCACCAGCTTATACACGCCGCCGAACACAGGCTCCGAGGAGGAGGTGATAAGCCGCTCGCCCACGCCGAAGGAGTCCACCCTGGCGCCCTGTATCAGCATGTCCCGGATGATATACTCATCCAGGGAGTTGGAGGCGCAGATGGCACAGTCCTCAAAGCCCGCGTCATCCAGAAGCTTGCGGGCCTTGCGGGAAAGATAGGTGATGTCGCCGCTGTCAATGCGTATGCCAGCGGGCCGGAATCCCTGGGGCACCAGCACTTCGTTGAATACCTTTATGGCGTTGGGCACGCCAGACTTTAACACGTTATAGGTGTCCACCAGCAGCACGCAGTTCTGGGGATATGCCTCCGCGTATGCCTTGAAGGCGTCGTATTCGCTGTCGAAAAGCTGCACCCAGCTATGGGCCATGGTGCCCAGTGCCGGCACGCCGAAAAGCTGGTCGCTGATGGTGCAGGCGGTGCCTGCGCACCCGCCGATAAAGGCGGCCCGGGCGCCGTATACCGCGCCGTCAAAGCCCTGGGCGCGGCGGGAGCCAAACTCCATCACAGCCCGGCCCTGGGCAGCCCGGACAATGCGGTTGGTCTTGGTGGCAATAAGGCTTTGGTGGTTGATGCATAAAAGCACCATGGTTTCCACAAACTGTGCTTGGATGGCCGGGCCGCGCACGGTTACAATCGGCTCGCCAGGGAAAATAGGCGTGCCCTCGGGCACAGCCCACACATCGCACTGGAATTTGAAATTGCGCAGGTATTCTAAAAATTCCTTGGAGAAAATATGCTTGCCCGCCAGGTATGCAATATCCTCCTCAGAAAAATGCAGGTTGCGCAGATAGTCCACAAGCTGCTCCACGCCTGCCATAATGGCAAAGCCGCCGTTATCAGGCACTTTGCGGAAAAACATATCAAAATAACAGATGGCATCCTCCAAGCCGTTCTGGAAATAGCCGTTTGCCATTGTCAGTTCGTAAAAGTCTGTAAGCATAGTCAGATTTCTTTCATTGCCGGTAAAATTTTTTCCCATGGCGTTTTGCCCTTCCTTTCTTTATGCAGAGCATAGAGAGCTAAAGATACAATGTTTATAAAGCGATTTTTACCGTTTCTATTATACCAGCTTTTGGCAAAAAGTACAGTGTGTTTTGCAAAACTATTTTCTTTGCAAAAGAAAGACGCGGTATGCGGAAACAAACTGTATAAATTCTAAAATTTTTCTGGTATAATTCTTTAAAGTAGATTGATTTCCCCGTTCCCCTTCCTTATAATATGGGTAGGATACTGAAACTTTTTGGGAAAAGAGGGTATAGCTATGAGATTGCGCAGCCAGCCCTTGGGCTCAAAAAACTTGGTAGGTGCCAGAGTAGAGTCTGCCCGTAAAAGCCAGGGCATGAAACAAAAGGAGCTTTTAGCCCAGCTGCAGGTGCGCGGCGTAGATTTAAACGCCTCGGGCCTGTCCAAGCTGGAAGGACAACTGCGCTTTGTCACAGACATGGAGCTGCTGGCTTTGTCCAACATCCTAAACGTCTCTGTGGACTGGCTGCTTACCGGCAAAGAAAAGTAGCTGTGGCAAACCAGACAGAAAACTAAAAACCTCCTTCAAAGGATGCCTTCCAGGCCTTCGGGCTTGGAGGGCATTTTTGTGCTCTATGAGGGCATACTCTTTTGTATATCAGCCCATCATGAAAGGAGGCGCGGCTGTGCTTCAAAAAGGCGAACTGCGGCGGCTTTGGCCCCTGCTGGTGTTTTTTGCCCTGTATTCCCTGGGCTTTTTCCTATGGGTGAAAACCTTTTTCTATTCCCTCCCCTTCCTCCTGGGCCTGCTGGCGGCTGCGGCAGTGCAGCCAGTTATTGCTTTCCTGGAAAAGCGCTGCAAATGCTCCCATGCTGCCGCCTCTGCCTGGGGGGCGGCCCTTGCCCTGCTGGCGGCGGCAGCTCTCACCGGGCTGGTGGCCTTTTTCGGCATCCGGGAGGCTATTTCTTTTTTGGTGAAGGCTTCTAACGGCGGGTTTCCAGAGTTTTCCCCGGCGGTGAAAGCTTTTTTCCAGCGGGTGAACAGCTTTTTTGCAGAGCTTGACATGGAATTCTTCCAGCGCAACCAGGAAGAACTGATGGACTTTTTAAAAAGCAGCATGGATCTGGTGCTCTCCTTCCTCCGGGCGCTGCTGGGGGTGGTCACCTCCCTGCCCACCCTGCTGGCACTGGTGCTGACGGCTGGGTTTTCCACCTTCTGCTTTTCCCGGGATATGGGGCGGCTGCGAGGCTGGGTGCGGCGGATGCTCAGCGACAGCACCGCAGAGCAGGTGAAGGGCGGGCTGGAAAGCTCTGCAGGGACAGGGCGGAAATACTTCCTCTCCTATCTCTTTCTATACTTCATCACATTCTGCGAAACCTGCGTAATCCTGTCCCTTCTGCATATCCCCTATCCCCTCACTACCAGCCTGATCACCGCCGTTGCAGACCTTCTGCCTGTGCTGGGGCCGGGCATTGTGTTTACCCCCCTTGCCGTGTATCAGGTGCTTATTGGGGAATACTGGAAGGCTTTGGGGCTGTTCATCGGGTGGGTTACCATCACCTGCATCCGGCAGGTGATGGAGCCAAAGCTGGTGGCGTCCACCACAAAAATCCATCCCCTTGCCATGCTGGCGGCAGTGTATTTTTCCCTGGTCAGCGGCAGCTTCTGGATGCTGCTCTATGTGATGGGCCTGTGTATGCTGTACGCCTTCCTGAAGGAATCTGGCATCCTGCCTCCATTGCTGCCAAAGGAGGAAACGGAGGCCTCCTAGACAAGCGCATCGCACAAAGGGAGGGGGCGGCCCCTCCCTTTGCTTTGCTGGTAAAAGGATTATGCCGCCTTTTGCGTGGTTTCCTGGGGACTTCTGCAATTTTTTTTGAAAACCCCTTGCAAAATACCCCTAAGGGGTATATAATAGAAATTGTCAAATACCCCTATAGGGTATTTGACACGCACCACGCTTATGAGAAAGAAGGGATATCTATGGGAGAAGCGGAAAAAAACTGCTGCCGCTATAAGTCCTCCCCCCGCAGCCCGGAAACCCTCCGGCAACTGCAAAACCGCCTAAGCCGCATAGCAGGGCAGTTAGGGGGCATCAGCAAAATGCTGGAGGAAAACCGCTATTGCGGCGACATCCTCACCCAGGTGGCGGCTGTGGAGAGCGCCCTGCAAAGCTTTGGCTACACAGTTTTGCAGGAACACATGGAAACCTGCGTGGCAGAAGGGGTGCGGGCCGGGGATATGGAAATCCTGGAGGAGGCCCTGGGCCTGATTAAAAAACTGAAATGAGGGGGTAACATATGACAACAGAGAAATTCCGCGTAACCGGCATGACCTGCGCCGCCTGCCAGGCCAATGTCACCCGCCGGGTGCAGAAGCTGTCCGGCGTGCAGGAGGTGGATGTGAGCCTGCTGAAAAACCAGATGCAGGTCACCTTTGACGAAAGCGCAGTGGCAGAAGGGGATATCTGCGCCGCTGTGACAGAGATAGGCTATGGGGCGGAACCGGCGGAGGCCCCTGCCCCAGGCGGGGACGGAAGCAGCCGGGATTTCCAGAGCCAGTGGAAAAAACGCCAGCAGGACGCAGAGGAGGAACAGGCTGCCATGAAAAAGCGGCTTACCCTCTCGGTCATCCTGCTCGTGCCCCTCATGTACGTGGCTATGGGGTCCATGATGGGCCTGCCTGTGCCCTCTTTCCTCATTGGCATGGAAAACGCCCTTGTTTCCGCCATGACCCAACTGCTCATCACCCTGCCCATTCTGGTGCTTAACCGGAAGTTTTACACCGGCGGCCTGCGTTCCCTGTGGAAGCGCAGCCCCAACATGGACTCCCTGGTGGCGGTAGGCTCTGGCGCGTCCCTGCTGTATGGCATTTTCGCCCTGTACCGCATGGCCTGGGGCTTTGGGCATGGCGATATGGCCCTTGTCCACCAATATGCCCACGACCTGTATTTTGAGTCCAGCGCCATGATTGTCACTCTGGTAACAGTGGGCAAATATCTGGAAAGCCGCTCCAAAGCCAAAACCAGCGGCGCCTTGGACAAGCTGGTGGATTTAGCCCCTAAAACCGCCACAGTGCTGCGGGAAGGCGCAGAAACCGTTATACCTGCCCAGCAGGTGCAGGCAGGGGATATTGTGGTAATACGCCCCGGGGAGAGCCTGCCTGTAGACGGCGTGGTGACAGAAGGCCACGGGTATGTGGATCAGTCTGCCATTACCGGAGAAAGCCTGCCTGTAGAGCGCGGCCCTGGGGATCCGGTGCTGTCCGCCACCATAAACAAAAACGGTTCTTTTCACTTTCGCGCTTCCAAGGTGGGCGATGACACCACTCTGGCCCAAATCATCCGTCTGGTGGACGAGGCGGGCAGTACCAAAGCGCCTATTGCCCGGCTGGCGGATAAAATCAGCGGGGTGTTCGTGCCCATCGTCATGGTCATTGCCCTGGTGACTGCCATTGTGTGGCTCATAGCTGGGCAGACCTTTGAGTTCTCCCTTTCCTGCGCCATTGCCGTTCTGGTAATTTCCTGTCCCTGCGCCTTAGGGCTTGCCACGCCGGTTGCCATTATGGTGGGCACAGGCAAGGCGGCAGAATACGGCATCCTGGTGAAGTCGGCGGAAAGCCTGGAGAACCTGCACCGGGTGGATACCATTGTACTGGATAAAACCGGCACCCTCACCAGCGGCAAGCCTGCCGTCACGGATGTGCAGGTGCTGGACAACACTCTCTCCCCCGCCGGCTTCCTGGCTCTTGCCGCCGCTCTGGAAACAGGCAGCGAGCATCCCTTAGCCCAGGCCGTTACCGAATATGCCAAATCCCAAGGCATCACCCCCTACAAGGCGGAAGATTTTTCCGCCACTGCCGGACGGGGCGTGCAGGCTGAAATCCAAGGGGATCTGTGCCTGGCAGGCAACCTGGCTTTTCTACGGGAGCAGGGCATTGAGGCAGACAGCGCTGCGGCCCAGGGAGAATCCTTTGCCAGGCAGGGCAAAACGCCCCTGTTCTTCGTGAAAGCCGGACAGCTTGCAGGCGTTATCGCTGTGGCAGATTCCCTGCGGGAGTCCAGCCTGCGGGCAGTAGAGCGGTTCCACAAAATGGGCTTGCGGGTGGTTATGCTCACTGGGGACAACAAGGCCACCGCCCAGGCTATCCGCCAGCAGGCAGGCATTGAGGAGGCAGTTTCCGATGTGCTGCCCGCGGAAAAAGAGGCGGTTATCCGCCGCCTGCAGGGAGAAAACCGCCGGGTAGCCATGGTGGGTGACGGCATAAATGACGCCCCCGCCCTCACCCGGGCAGACATCGGCATTGCCATCGGGGCAGGGACGGATATTGCTATCGACTCTGCCGACGTGGTGCTGATGAAGAACTCCCTGGAGGACGTATGCACTGCCATTGAACTGAGCAAGTCCGTTATCCGCAATATCCGCATGAACCTGTTCTGGGCCTTTTTCTATAACGTCCTGGGGATCCCTGTGGCGGCAGGATTGCTGTGGCCCCTGTTTGCCATCAAGCTCAGCCCTATGCTGGGTTCCGCTGCCATGAGCCTAAGCTCTGTGTGTGTGGTGGCAAACGCCCTGCGCCTACGGTTCTTTAAAGACAAGGCGCGCACCCTGGAGATACCCCCCAAAACAGCAAGCCCTATGGAAACACCCATTCTTAATACAACTGTGGAAGGAGCAAATACCATGAAAAAAGTTTTGACTGTTGAGGGCATGATGTGCGCCCACTGCCAGTCCCATGTGCAGAAAGCCCTGGAGGGCGTTGCCGGCGTTACTGCTGTCAACGTAGATCTGGAGGCCAAAAAAGCCACTGTGGAGATGGCAGAGAATGTGGCAGATGAGCTGCTCACAGCCGCTGTTAAGGACGCAGGCTATGAACCTGTGGACTGCAAGGCAGTGTAAGAAAACGCAAAAAGCAGAGCGGCCTGGAAAAGCTTCCAGGCCGCTCTGCTTTTTATGAGCAACCATCGTCTAAGCTGATGGTTGCTCATATAACGAAACCCCCTGCGGAGCTTGTCCGCAGGGGGTCCTTATTCCTACCAAAAAGGGCTTTACGCCGGTTTTTAGATAGAAGCGAAGTACTTAATGGTGCGCACCATCTGGCTGGTGTAGCTGTTCTCGTTGTCATACCAGGATACAACCTGTACCTGATACAGCCCGTCGCCAATCTCGGTAACCATGGTCTGGGTGGCGTCGAACAGGGAGCCATAGGTGATGCCGATGATATCGGAGGATACCAGAGGCTCTTCGGTGTAGCCGAAGGAATCGGAAGCGGCTGCCTTCATGGCGGCATTGATGCCGTCAACAGTCACGTTCTCGCCCTTGACAACGGCAACCAGCAGAGTGGTGGAGCCGGTGGGTACGGGCACGCGCTGGGCAGAGCCGATGAGCTTGCCGTTGAGTTCGGGGATAACCAGACCGATAGCCTTGGCAGCGCCGGTGGAGTTGGGAACAATGTTCACAGCAGCGGCGCGGGCGCGGCGGAGATCACCCTTGCGGTGGGGGCCGTCCAGAACCATCTGGTCGCCGGTGAAGGCATGTACAGTGGTCATGATGCCGCTCTGGATGGGAGCATACTTGTTCAGGGTGTCGGCCATGGGAGCCAGGCAGTTGGTGGTGCAGGAAGCTGCGGAGATGATCTTGTCTTCAGCAGTCAGGGTGTTCTCGTTCACGCTGTACACGATGGTCTTGAGGTCGCTGCCAGCAGGAGCGGAGATAACAACCTTCTTGGCGCCAGCGTCGATGTGAGCCTGGGACTTTGCCAGGGAGCAATAGAAGCCGGTGCACTCCAGAACAACGTCAACGCCGATCTGGCCCCAAGGCAGATCCTTGGCATCCTTTTCAGCATAGATCTTGATGGTCTTGCCGTCTACAGTGATGGAGTCCTCGCCGGCCTCCACCTTGTCGGCCAGAGCATAGCGGCCCTGGGCAGAGTCATACTTCAGCAGATGAGCCAGCATTTTGGGGCTGGTCAGATCGTTGATAGCTACGACCTCATACCCTTCGGCGCCGAACATCTGGCGGAAAGCCAGACGGCCGATGCGGCCAAAACCATTGATTGCAACTTTAACAGACATTGGTAAAACCTCCTGAAATTGGTATAGGGTTTTGTATACCATTATTTTAATGCATTTTACACAAGAATACAAGAGCCAAACCAAAAAATCCCCGGAAAATTTTTGTGATTTTTTTCTCAAAGTCCTACAAAAATCCGGGGCCGCAGCATTTTTTCATGCTGAAGCCCCGGGAAGCGGTTCCATATCAGGGTTATCCGGGCAGGAAGCCTCTGTTAAAACCCTGGCCCTTATTCTGCCTGTGAGATATCAACCCCGAAATATTTTTCAGAGAGTTCTGTGAGGGTGCCGTCCTCTTTCAGCTCTGCCAAGGCTTTGTCCACAGCCTCCCGCAGGGTGCGGGTTTCCTCGCCTTTGCGCATGGGAATGGCAACCTGTACTGCCTCGTCGCTTAAAACGGCAATTTTAATGTCTGCGTCCGGATGGTTCTTCATGTAATCATAATACGCCACTTCGTCATTGAGGGTTGCGTCGATGCGCCCGGAAAACAGCAGTTCAAAGGTCTGGTTCAGATCGTCCACGCCAGTAACCTCCGCCCCATGGGCTTCGGCAATCTTGGCATAGGTGCTGTTCAGGGTATTGGCGGTGTGCTTGCCCTCCAGATCCTCCATGGACTTGATGTCCTCGTTTTCGTTCTTCACAATGACGGCGGTACGGTTGGCGGCATAGGGGATGCTGAAATCATACTTCTCTTTGCGCTCCTCGTCCACGCTGACGCCGTTTACCATGAGATCATAGCGGCCGGAGTCCAGGCCAGCCAGCAGGCCGTCCCATTCGCCTTCAATGAAGTTTACCTTCACCCCCAGCTTTTCCCCGATTTTCTGGGAAACCTCTACGTCATAGCCCACCAGGTTGTCGTCCTCGTCATGGAAAGTCCAAGGCGCCCAAGTGCCCTCCATGGCTACGGTTATTTCCCCCTTTCCCTGGATTTGTGCCAGCAGATCTCCTTCTGTCCCGCCGGAGGCGGCAGAGCCTGCAGGCTCTGAGTTTGCGGAGCCTCCCTCTCCGCCGCAGGCCGCCAGGGCCAGTGTCAGGCACAGGGCCAGCAGCAGTGCCAAAAGCTTCTTCATTTTCATCATGGTTTCTCCTTTCTGAAATCACAAATGGTAAATATACTATATCTCTATGGATAGCAATTTAAAACGCGGCCCGTTACTCCTGCCCCACCAGCCGCAGAAATTCCTGGGTGCGCTGGGAGCGGGGGCTTTGGAAAAACTCCTTGGAGGGAGCCGATTCCACCACCAGGCCGTCCTCCATAAATACCACCTGGCTGGATACATTCCTGGCAAAGCCCATTTCATGGGTGACCACCAGCATGGTCATGCCCTCCTCTGCAAGCTGCCGCATGACAGCAAGGACTTCCCCTGTAAGCTCTGGATCCAGGGCAGAGGTAGGCTCGTCAAAGTAGATGATTTCCGGCTGTGCTGCCAGCGCCCGGGCAATGGCTACGCGCTGCTGCTGCCCGCCGGAAAGCTGGCTGGGGTAGTAATCCATCCGGTCGGAAAGGCCCACCTTTTCAAGGGCTTGCTCTGCCGTCTGCCTGGCCTGATCCTTTGGCATCTTCCGGGCAATGACCAAACCTTCCGTCACATTCTGCAGGGCAGTCTTATTCAAAAACAAATTATAATTTTGGAACACAAAGGTAGTTTTCCGGCGGATGGCGGCGATTTCCTTCTTCGTAACCTTATGTAAATCATAGGCCTGCCCATCAAACACCAGTTGGCCTGCCTGGGCGCGCTCCAGGAAATTCATGCACCGCAGCAGGGTGGTTTTGCCGGAGCCGCTGGGGCCTAAAATGGCCACCACGTCTCCCTGCTCCACCTTGATGTCTACACCTTTGAGCACTTCTGTGCCCCCAAAGGACTTCTTGATGCCCTTTACTTCCACCATTTCGCCTGGGGCCTCCTTTTCGGCAGGATTATCATGGACTCTTTCGCCGTATATACACTGAGCCTCTTCTCCCCCAGCTTTTGCAGCTTTGTCAGCACCGTGGAGAACAGCAGGTAAATTATGCCTGCCTCCATATACAGGGCCAAAGGCTCGTAAGTGCGGGCAATAATGCGCTGGGTGGACATGAGCATTTCCGTTACCGTAATGGTAGACGCCAGGGAGGTGTCCTTCATCATGGCGATAAGGGAATTTGCCAAGGATGGGAAAGCTGTGCGCATAGCCTGGGGCAGCACAATGCGCCGCATGGTCTGCAAATAGGACATGCCTACGCAATAGCCCGCCTCCAACTGTCCGGCAGGCACAGCCTCCAAGGCGGCCCGGACGATTTCCGCGCAATAGGCGCCCTCGTTTAAAGAGAACACCAGCACTGCCGCCGGAAAGGGATCGATAATCACGCCCAAACCCGGCAGTCCATAAAACACCAGATAGAGCTGCAAAAGCAGGGGCGTACCCCGGAACACCCAAATGTGAAACCTGGAAAGCTGCTTCAGCACCGGCACGCCCGCAAACTGCGCCAGGGCCATAAAAACGGCCAGCACCATGGCAAAGAAAAAGGCGATTGCTGTCAGGGGCAGGGTCATGGTCAGGCCCGGCACCAGGATTTTTGTGAAAGAATCTGACAGTATCTCCCACAGCCGCTCTGTCATACCTCGTTTCTCCCTTCGTTATAACCTCCGCCCTTGGCGGCTGGGATAAAGTATACCATATTACTCCACTTTATGCAAATACCTTTTTTCTATAGTAAACCCTACTTCAGCAAAAGAACTATGCCTATAGGGCATAGAATCTCGCATAAGAAAGCCGCCCCCCGCAAAGGAACGGCTTTTAAAACATCTTGATTTGAGGCTGAAACAAAAATCAGTAGGCTGCTGTCACCTGCTCGGCCTGCTCCTCAATTTTATGGAGCACCATGGAAGCATCGTCTACCTTGGCATATTGCAGCAGGGAGCACACAATGTCCGGAATATCCATAGGGGCAAAATTGCCGGACTGGACTATCTGCAAGGCAAAATGCTGGTTGCGGGTGAGGGTGGGCGCGTAGCTACGGGCGTGCTTCCGGCCACGGCCTGTACCATTCGTTACTTTTATGTATCCCTTCTCCAGCAGTTCGTTTACCAGAAGATGAAAGGAACTGACAGCAAACAAAGGCTCTCCCCGCTCGTTTACAGCGGCAGAGATGATCTCTGGCCTGCATAGCGGATGATCCGCCTGCCAAAGGATCTCCATAAGGATCAATTCAGAGTTTGTAAGCTGATGCGCCTTTTTTCTTTTCATAAGGGGGACAACTCCTTTGCAGCGAATAGAGAATTGCCCGGCCTGCCAGCGCCGGGCTGCCAAATCCTTCTTAAACAGGTGGGCTACATCATTCTCCTTAGTTCCTTCCAAAAGGGATACACTTTTCCCTTTGGCATTGTCTTTGATATATTTTATAATATATTTTCGGAATTGTCAATGCGTTCCCCTAAAAAAACAGGTAAAAATTTTTAAAAGCAAACAGTTAATAAATACAGAAATTCTATCTTTTTTCGCTCATACTTTCCTGTACTCCTGCCCTGAGCTGCCGCCGGCGGTACAGGAACTGATCGGCTACAACCAGCAGCGCGCCGGCAATCACAACCAGATAGTAAGTGAAAAATCGCCACACCATTACAGCGGCATACAGATCGTTATGGACGAAATATCCCCGGAAGTAGGACGAAAACCCGATTTCCTGAGCGCCGGAGGCGCCGGGCATGGGCATGAAAGACACAGAAACCTGCAAAAGGCTTTGCACTGCGACAATCTCCCAATAGCTTGCGTCCTGGTATCCAAAAGCCCGGAAGATGAAAAAAATCACGCTCATTTGCAGGAAAAACTGCGGAACGGACAGCACAATCCCCCACAGGACGCTGGCTTTTTTCTCCTTGAAATTGTCGGTAAAGCTGCCAAAATCGGCCTCGAATTTGTCGATTGTTTCCATCAGGTGGAAGCGTTCCCGCAGAAAGCGGAACCGGGAAGCCAGCCACTTGGCAAAACGGCAGATTACATGAAAGACAGGCTTGATAAACAGGGAGGCGAAAAATAGGATGGAACCGCCGTTTATCATAAGGCCCAAGACTATCAGCGGGAGAATGCCTGGGTTTTCCGCCTGAATCTTTCCGTACATCATGGCGTAAAACACAATTGAACACAACACAAAGGCGCACTGATAGCAGAAGAATTTCATCAGCAGCACAGCAGTGGAAAGGCCCACAGGTATGTTGTCCCGGCGCAGGTATGCTGCCTGCATGGGCTGCCCCCCTGTGGAGCTGGGGGTGATATAGGAATAATAAATGCCGATAAGGCCGATTTTTATGCCGCTGCCCCAACCCATAGGAATATGCTGGCTGCGCATAAGCAGGCGGATTATGCCCCCCTCAAAACCAAAAAAAATAACGGTGATGACAATCGCCAAACTGAGCCATCCCGGCGTAAGCCCAGCCATGGTGGCAAACACGTTGCCAAATTCCCGATTGAACACGCCAAACAGCACCACTGCCACAATAGTCGCGGCAATATAAAGCAGGCTCCAAGGAATACGCTTTTTCTTTTTCATGGGAGCCACCCCCTCTTTTCCTTTCATAGCCACTCTCCTCTTAGAATCTGTTTCTATGGAGAATTATAGCACAGCCCATTTTCCCTGTAAACCTTGCTAAGAAAAACGTAAGAAACAGCGTTGCGGCACAGGCTGTTCCAAGGCTGGGCTTTGAAATGCGCAGGTAATATTGCCGTGAAAAAAGCAGGAGGGACTGGGCTTTTGACCCAGTCCCTCCATACTCACTCTAAATTTACAATTACCCAATTGTTGTCCGCGTGTCATGGAATCCATGGCAAAAAAGCCGAAAAGCTTCTCGCACACGAGCTTCTTTTGTGAAAAGATTATAACACTTTTTTGTATGGTTTGTCAAGCGTTTACAACCGGAAATCTATGGATAGTATATTCCTTATTTTACCTCAACTACCCAGCCGAAGGGATCCTCTGCCTTCCCTGTCTGGATGCCAGTGACAGTGTTATAAAGCTTCTGGCTTACAGGGCCAATGCCCCCGCCGGAAATTACCATCACCTCGTCCCCAAAGCGCAAGGCACCAACTGGGGAGATGACAGCCGCAGTACCGCTGCCCCAGCACTCTTCCAGGGAGCCGTCCCTGGCGGCGGCCACCAGTTCCTCTACAGAAACGCGGCGTTCCTCCACCTCCATGCCCCAGTGCCTGCACAGATCCAGGCAGGAGGCCCGGGTGACGCCGGGCAGGATACTGCCGTTTAGCATGGGGGTGACCACCTTGCCGTTTATCTTGAAGAAGATATTCATGGCCCCCACCTCTTCAATATATTTGCGCTCCACGCCGTCCAGCCACAGCACCTGGGAGTAGCCTTCTTCGTGGGCTTTCATCTGGGCTTTCAGGCTTGCCACATAGTTTCCGCCTGTTTTGGCCTCGCCAATGCCGCCCCGCACAGCCCGCACATAGTCATCTTCGATCCAGATTTTCACTGGATCCAGGCCGCTTTCATAGTATGCGCCGGAGGGGGACAGGATGATCATAAAGAGATATGTATCGGAAGGGCGCACGCCCAGGAAGGGATCTGTGGCGATAATAAAGGGCCGGATGTACAGGGAGGTGCCGGGAGCTGTGGGAATCCAGTCCTTTTCAATACTTACCAGGGTTTTGAGGGCATTCATAAAATCATCCTCCGGCACCTCCGGGATACAGATGCGCCGGTTGGAATTGTTGGCCCGGGCAATGTTCCGGTCAGGGCGGAACAGCAGGGTGCGGCCGTCCTCCGCCCGGTAAGCCTTCATCCCCTCAAACATCTCCTGGCCATAATGGAACACCATGGCGGAAGGATCCAGCTCCAGGCTGTGGTACGGCTCTATGCGGGGATCGTGCCAGCCCTTTTCCTTATTATAGGGCATAATGTACATGTGATCGGTGAATATCTTACCGAAGCCCAGCTTAGACTGGTCTGCGGGCTTTGCCTTTGGTTTTTTTGTCAGTTCAATCTTGATTTCCTGCATAATCAACACCACTTTCTTTGCCTGTCCATTAGGCTTTTGCCGCCTGCCGCAGGCTGATTTTTCCTATTTCCCTATTATAGCCCCTGGGAGGCAAAAATGCAAGCCAAACCAAATAATCCTGCAAAAATTCTCCTGCAAGCTTATTGGAAAAGCGCCGGGATGCCTCCCGGCGCTTTTTGCCTGTCTCACTCGTCGTCCTCATCCTCCGGGGCATCCCAGTTGTGCCAGACGTTCTGCACGTCGTCGTTGTCCTCCAGCAGATCCAGCATCTTCTGCATTTTGACAACTACCTCCGGATCCGCAATGGCGGTGTAAGTATCGGGCACCATTTCCACCTCGGCGGAGACAAATGCATAGCCTTTCTTTTCCAGGTCTTCCCGCACGCCGCTGAAATCGGCAGGCTCGGTGGAAATCTCAAACACATCCTCATCGGCGGCAAAATCGGAAGCGCCAGCCTCCAGTGCGTCTGTCATAACGGTATCCTCGTCCAGGCCTTCCCGCTCAATCACGATAACGCCTTTCTTGTTGAACATAAAGGACACGCAGCCAGTGGTGCCCAGGTTCCCGCCGTATTTGTCAAAGGCATGGCGCACATCGGCAGCAGTGCGGTTTCGGTTATCGGTGAGGGCCTCTACAATGACAGCCACGCCGCAGGGGCCATAGCCCTCATAGGTTACATCTTCATAGTTGTCGGCATTGCCGTCTCCGGCGGCCTTTTTGATAATGCGCTCAATATTGTCATTGGGGACGTTTGCGGCCTTTGCCTTGGCGATACAGTCCCGCAGGCGGGAGTTTGCGGCCGGATCCGCGCTGCCCCCTTCCTTTACGGCAACAGTCAGCTCGCGCCCAATCTTCGTAAAGATTTTAGCCTTTGCCCCGTCGGCCTTTTCCTTCTTCCGTTTAATGTTGTTCCATTTTGAATGTCCAGACATGCTGTACCCTCTTCCTTATTAGTATAAAATAAGCTGGCGCTTAAAATTTGCCGCTTATAATCATATCATAAGCGGGAAAGGATTTCAAGACCAAGGCTTCCCGCTTTTTTCTGGGCCTGCACCTGTTTCTCCCGCCCCAGGTCAGTGGCGTCCCACACCACGCAGCCCGTAAGCTGGGTGTTCATCACACTGAAGGATCGCTTAAGCTGGTAAGTGGTCACCTCTACCCCGAAATCCTCCTCGCTGCCCATGGAAAGGAGCAGCACAGCTTCCCGGCGCTTTTTAATGGGCGGCTTTTTGTTTAAGGAGAACCGGGCTTCAAAATACCGCTGGGTTCTGTCCAGCAGGGCCTTCATAGGCGCGGGAAAGGAAGCGTTGTATACAGGCGACGCCACTACCAGCAGGTCGCTTTTCCGCAGTTCCTTGTCAAAGCCGTCCAAATCGGAAAATTTGCATCCTTCCTTTTTGGCGCAGGCCCCGCAGGCTATGCAGGGATTTGGATGCAGATCGTACACATCTATCTCCTTGATTTCCCATTCCTTCTTCCCTTTGAACCCTTCCAGGAAGCTGTCCAGCAGCATCCTGGTGTGGCCATGCCCGTTGGGGGAGCAGAACAGCACCAGCAGCCGCTTTTTGCTTTCAAAAAATCCCATTTCTTTCTCCTTTCCGCTTGTTCTTTCGTAAAAACAGGCGCTGCCTGCCGCCGGAAACCTGCGGGGCGCTTACCTGTCTGCGTCTCCCCGCTCGGGGAGCACTTCTTCGCTTTTTACCACATGGGACACCATGCCCTTGCCTGTAGCCTCCCGGTTGGGGATAACCAGGTTCAGGATAATGCCCACAATAATGCCCAGGCCGATGTTGGAAAAGCTAAAGGTGGCATTGCCAATGACAGCCCCGCCGATTGCCAGCACCAGCATGACAGCGGCAATGCACAGGTTGCGGTTCTTGGTGAAGTCCACATGGTTTTCCACCAGGGTGCGCAGGCCCACAGAGGCTATCATGCCGTAAAGCACTATGCAGGCCCCGCCCAGCACACAGTTAGGCACAGACTGGATAACGCCGATGCCCTTGCCAAAGAAGCTGACCGCTATGGCGACAAGCGCCGCTATGCGCAGGGAGGCAGGGTTATAATTCCCGGTAGCAGCCAGTACAGCGGTGTTTTCGCTGTAGGTTGTGTTGGGAGGGCCGCCTACAAAGCCGGCAAATACCGTAGCCAGGCCGTCCCCCAGCATGGTGCGGTGCAGGCCGGGCTTTTCTGTGAACTTCTTGCCTACCACCGCGCCGTTTGCGTATACGTCTCCCACATGCTCCACGCAGGTGACAATGGCAATGGGCGCAATCATGCCAATGGCAGTGATGTTAAAGACGGGAAGCACGAAATGAGGGGCCTGCAGCCAACCATAGCCTGCGATGACGCTGGTATCCATCAGGGAAGCCGGGGCAATGCCGGTTTTGGTGAGGATGAGGGTGAGCACATAACCGCTGACTAAAGCTATCACAATGGAGGACATCTTTACCATCCCCCTGCCGCAGCTTGACAGGAACACAGCCAGCAGGCACACCACCGCAGCGATTACCCAGGCCCATACATAAGTGGGCATATGATAGCCCTCTGTAAAGGGGGACATGGCGGCGCCGTCAGGGCCATATTGGGTCTGGATGTTGGAAATGGCGGTGGAGGCAAGGTTCAGGCCGATGAGGGTGATGCCCACGCCCCGCACAACAGGCGGGAAAAGGGTGTCAATAAGCCCTTTGCCAAAAATGCGGATCACCAGGGACAACAGCAAATAGAAAATGCCGGAAACGATTATGCCGCCCATTGCCGCCGCTATCTGCTCATCCTTGGTGGCGCCAAAGGCAGAATTGCCGACCACACCGCAGATGGCGGAGATAAAGGCAAAGGAGCTGCCCAGGAAGGTGGGCATACGCCCGCCTGTACAGAGATGGAAAATCAGGGTGCCAACGCCTGCGCAGAACAGGGCCACCCCCACGTCCAGCCCGGTGAGAAGCGGCACCAGGATTGTGGCGCAGCTCATAGCGAAAGCGTGCTGAAAGCCTAAGGCAATGGCCTTCTTCGCGCCCAGCTTTTCATACTCCCCGGCACAGGGAAATAAAAAGCTGTTGATTTTAGAAAACATGCTCATTTTTCTGCCCTCCCGTTTTCATTGCAGGGGCTTTTCCCTGCCCGCAGTTGTTTTGCCTGCCGGCTTACGGGCACATCCGGAGCCTTACGAAACCCGGGTCCCCTCTCCCCTCTTTTCTTCCCGCACGGGGAGGCTGGCAGGCGCTCTTGCCTATTTTATCACTGCGGGGAAGAAATAGCAAGAAAAAATGCCAAAAGGCGGAGAAAAGGATGGATGTTATGGGGGCCATCCATAGATACAAAAAGGGCCTGCGCGGAAAAAATTCTTCCCCGCAGGCCCCCGTCTATATCATTTTTCCTGTTTCTGCTTAAATGGCCCAGTTGCCGTTCCTAAGAACCGGCACAGCCTTGCCGTCCCGGGTGTATCCGGTGACATTCAACTCCTTGCTGCCAACCATAAAGTCCACATGGATAATAGAATCGTTAATGCCTTTTGCCTGGATCTCTTCCTTGGACATCCCGGCAAAGCCGGGAATGGTGTCATTAAAGCCCATGCCCAAAGCCACATGGCAGGCTGCGTTCTCGTCAAAGAGGGTGTTATAAAACAGGATGCCGGAATTGGAGATAGGGGAATCATCCGGCACCAGGGCCAGTTCTCCCAGCATGGAAGCGCCCTCGTCCATGGCGATCATCTTTTCCAGCAGCGCCTGGCCCTGCTCAGCCTTACAGGAAACGGCTTTGCCGTCTTTAAAGGTGATAGAGAACTTATCAATCAGGTTCCCCTGATAGGAAAGGGGCAGGGTGGCAACCAGGGTGCCCTCGCACTTGCCCTTTAAAGGAGAAGTGAAAGCCTCCTCAGTGGGCATATTGGGGTTGAAGAAGGTGCCGTCGATAAGGGTTTCCCCGCCGCCGTTCCACTTGCCGCCAGGGATGAGCCAGCACTTAAAGTCTGTGCCATTCTGGCTTTCATAGTGGAGGTAGTCGAAATCATAAGCCGTGAGCTTTTCGCACTTCTCGATAATGGTACGGTTGTGCTTGTCCCACTCTGCCTGGGGATCGTTGTCCTCGGTGACGCGCACCGTTTTCAAAATGACCTCCCACAGCTTTTCCACCGCTGTGCTGGTGCGCTCTCCAGGGAACACCTTCTTGGCCCACTTTTTAGAGGGCACCGCCACGATAGTCCACTGGTGCTTGTTCTCAATGGCATCCCGGTAGGGCTTGAGCACTTTGCCCCGGGCGGCGTTTATCTTCTGCATTTTGTCCACATTTATGCCCTTGAGGCCGTCAGGATCGGCGGACACGATAGAGATACGCACCGGCAGCTCGTCCACAATGAACTGCTGCTGGGCTTTCTCCCACTCCTCTACCCGGGAGCGCTGGGTGACGCTTTCATGGCGGAACTGGAGCTTGTTGAAATCCTGATCCTGCCACTGCATGTGTACCCACTTAGCCCCGGCCCGGTAAGCCTCCTCAGCCACCATTTCGGCAAACTCATGCTGCTCCACCTGGGCGAAAATCACAGCACCCTGGCCCTTCTTGATATTTACGCCGGTTTTTACTGTCAACTGCGCGTACTTGCGCATCATTGTTTTTTTCATATTGTTTTCCTTTCTTTATCTCCGCATTGCGGCCTTGGGCAGCGCCCCAAAGCCTTACAGCGCCGCCACCTTCTCCTGGAGAGCCGCGTCCTTTTTCATAACGCCCGCTTCCAAGTCCCGCTTCATCTGGGAGAGCTTTTCTGCCAGCGCCTCATCGGACAGGGCCAGCATCTGGGCCGCCAGGATGGCGGCGTTTTCCCCGCCGTCAATGGCTACTGTGGCCACAGGGATGCCCGCGGGCATCTGGACAGTGGCCAGAAGGGCGTCCAGGCCGTCCAGAGTAGAGGACTTCACCGGAATGCCGATGACGGGCAGGGTGGTGTGGGCGGCAAGCACCCCCGCCAGATGGGCGGCCTTTCCTGCCGCGGCAATCACCACGCCAAAGCCCTCATCCCGGGCGCTGGCGGCAAAAGCCCCTGCTGCCGCCGGCGTGCGGTGGGCGGACATGACATGCACCTCCGTCTCTACCCCCAGGGCCTTCAGGCGCCTGATACATGGCTCCAACACAGGGAAATCGCTGTCGCTTCCCATAATTACGGCTGCTTTCTTACTCATAGCTTGACCATTCCTTTCCTTTTGCCAGCATATCTTTTTAGGCGGTCAGTTCCAGAACCAGCGGGACACTTCCTCAAATTTCAGGTATACGTGCTTTGCGCCCAGCTCCCGCTCCAGCAGAGGGATTACCGCGGCCTGAAAGCGCTCGCAGGCCTCCTGGGCGGCGGTGCCGTAGATCATCACGTTCACAAAGGCAATGGGGCCGTCCTGCTCCCCTCCCATCCACAGGCGGCAGTTGTCTGTAAACTGCGCCATCAGGCTGCTTTCGCTTTTGCCGGGAATCAGGGAAATGGCTTTGCCAAGCTCTGCTTTTAACAGGGTTTCCTGCTCGCTGCTTACAGGGCAGCTTGTGCGGACATCTAAAAATGGCATATGCTTCATCCTCTCAGTTTTTTCCATAATACAGGAAGTATACACCCAATCCCCTAAAAGTGCAAGGGCTGTTTTCTTCAAGAGCATGGCTAAAACGCATACGCACGCGGAAAGCGGGCAGGATTTGCCCCCGCCTTTGCCTCCTGATGCTATAAAAGGTTGACACCTCCTGGATTTTCACGTATAATTTATAAAGAAATGAAACTACCAATTCATGGGAGGGCGACAGCAGCGTGAAACAGTTTTTCGGTATGAGCCAGCGCGGGAATTTGGATGAGGCACTCCGCGGCCTCCATGCCCCGCAGTTTATCATGCTATTTTCTAATGACGGCCAGTTTGAAAAGCACGTGGAAGAATTGGAGAAAAGGTTCCCTGGGGTACCCAGCATCGGGTGCGTGGGGATGAGCTACCAGACGCAGGTGGTGGAAAAGGGCGTGGGCATTATTGCTTTTTCCAATGGCGTGCGCGCCGCCGCCAACGTGCTGGAACAGGTTTCCACCATGCCCGTCAAGCATATCCAGCGTTTGGAAGCGGACATGAAGGCGGTAGGCGGTTCCGGGGAAAACACAGTGTGCATAGATTTTTGCAGCGGCAATGACGCCTGCGTGCTGACTACTATCAACACATCCCTGGGCAAGCGCAGCATCCCCTTGGTGGGCGGCACAGGCGATCAGGGCAAAGTGTCTGCCAACGGGCGGGTATACCAGGACGCGGTGGCCTATGGGCTGGTGCGCAACGAAAACGGGCGGGTGAAAACCTACAAGGAAAACATCTACCATCAATTGGGGAATTACCGCTTTATTGCCTCCAACACAGACAGGGCCAACTACATACTGGGTTCCTTAAACGGCAAGCCCGCCAAGCAGGTCTACAAAGACATCCTCCACGTTACGGACGAGGAAATCCTTACCCGCACCTTCCAGAATCCTTTTGGCAAGCTGAATGGGAATGACACCTGCATTATCTCCATCAAGGAGGTACACGGCAACGCTCTGGCCTGCTTCCGGCAGGTCAACGATTCAGACGTGCTGATTTTACTGGAGCTGGGGGATTATAAGGCCATCACCCAGGAGACTATCCAGCGGATTTGCGCGGACTTCCCCCGGCGGTCGGCTATTTTCTCTGTAAACTGCCTGTTCCGCTACAAGCTTTTCTCCCAGCACAACTACATGCAGGCCTATTTGCAGGATATGGCCGCGCTGGGGTGCCACGCAGGCCTTGTGGGCTATGGGGAGCATTATAACAACCGTTTTGTAAACCAGTCCATGACCTGCGTGGTCTTTGAATAAAGGAGGGGGAAGCCATGGGGTTCTTTTTTAAGAAACAGGAAAAACAGGCCCAGGAGGAAAGAAGCCTTTATCCCATGCTGCACATCGCCGGCAGCCTGAAAGGCTGCCGGCAGGAATTGGTACAGAAGGAGGTTGCCGCTCTCCAGGAGCTGAGCCTGGTAAGTTCCTCCTTCTCCGGCGTCATGCGGGAGGCTGATTTGTTCCAGAACAAGCTTTCTGATTTAGGAGATTCCTTTTCCAATATTGACGAAGCGGCAGGGCAATTCGGGCAGGTACGGGGAGACATTGCGGAAAGCGTGACCGGCGCCCAGGCCCAGATGGTGGAGCTGGGAAAAATCTCCGCAGCGGTGCAGGCTTCCTATGAGGAGATGGCTGGCACCTTCTCCCAACTGCAGGCTGCTGTAAATGGCATACAGCAGTGCATGGGCAAAATTGTGTCCATTGCCGATGAAACCAACATTCTGGCCCTCAACGCCTCTATTGAGGCGGCCCGGGTGGGGGCGGCAGGCCGGGGCTTTTCTGTAGTGGCCGCCCAGGTGAAGGAGCTTGCCGGGGAAATCAAGGCCCTGGCAGGGGAAGTGAGCGATGGCGTAAGCGAGGTAGAGCAGCGGGCAAACGAGTTGAGCGGCCGCATTTCCTCTTCCCAGGAAACACTGGGCTTAGGCGTGGGCATCGTTTCCCAAGCAGACGAAAGCTTTCAAACCATCACTTCCGCCGCTGACGGCGCTTCTGCTGTCCAGTCGGAAATTTCTGATGTCATTGAATCCTCCCAGGCAGAGCTGCAGATTATCTGCCGGTTCTTTGACCGGATTAAGGACTTATACCAGGATGTTCAGAAGCATATTAACAATGCCAGCAACCTGGGCACCACGAAAAGCGCCATGTTTGAGGACATGGACAACATGATTTCCCAAATCCAGCCTTTGGTGCGGGATATTGAGAACCACTCATCTTTGAAATCCTGAGTATCTTTGAACGCCAAAAGCGCCTGTCCTGAGTCCTGGACAGGCGTTTTTTATCTGCATACTTATACCGTAAAGTCAGCCTGCGGCGGAGGCTTTCACCACCTGCATGTTTCCTGAGGTAGTGGAAAAGGACAATTCACCGCTGGGCTTTCCAGTGCCGCATACGCGTTTCCCGCCTTTCCCGTCTGTGGAAGGGAAGTCGGAGGAGAAGGAGCCGGAGACAGTGTCATGCTCTACAGTAAAGCTGGCGTTTGACGGAAGCTCCACTATGATGGCCCCGGAGACAGATTCCATTTTCACCTCTTCCGGGCAGGCAGAGAGAGCAGCCCGGCTGGAACCGGAGACGCTGGAGGAATCGAATTTCTGCGCGGCGCCCTCCACATTAATTTCACCAGACACAGAATGGCAGTGCATTTCCTCTGCTATAGTATCCGCAAAGCGCAGCATGCCGCTGGTAGTGCTGGCATCCAGGTTTTCAGAAGAAAAGCCCTTCAGGATAATGTTGCCGCTGGTGGTGCTGAGTCCGCAGTCCTCGCTAAAGGCCAGCTTGCTAAGACGCAGCGCGCCGGAGACAGAGGAGAATTCCCCTTCTGTGCCGGTAAGGCCGGAGATATCCATGTCTCCGGAAATGTTGGAGCAGTCTATCTCCGTAAGCTGGGAGGCAACCTCTTGGGGAAGCTCTACAACCAGGGATTTGCTGTTCATACCAAAGAAATTCAAGGAAAAGAGCTTAAAACGGCTGTGATCCCAGGAAATTTCCAGTTTATTCCCGTTTACCCGCACCTGCATCTGCTCTGACTCCTCCAGCTTGTGGCCGCTGCTTTCTGTGATGCGGATTTTGCCTGCCGGGACGGCCTTCACCTCTACCGGGCCTGCTTCCCAGTTTATTTCCAACTGGGCGACAACGTTTTCCTCCGGATCCAGGGTTATTACATTGTCGTAGCCATAGGAATGTTCATCTGAGCTGGCCTGTGCGGCCATAAGCCCAAACCCGTTGCTGCTGAGGCCTACCAATAGGATGCCAGAAAGGAACACCACTGCAATGGAACCGGCTACAATAGTAAAAATCGCGCGCTTCTTTTTCATATAAGTCTCCCCTTTCCGGCCTACCGCACATTTTTGTCCTGGAGGGTCAGCACCGCGCTGATAATGCTGTCCACTGCCGGGGCAATTAAGAAAATAATCCAGGTGATGTACCACTTGCCTGTGCCAAAGCTTAGGAGGAAATACAGGGCCAGCACCAGGGGCCAGTATGCCGACCGGATGGATTTCATCATCTGCTTTTTCTGGGACTTGCCTGCCTGCCACTCTTTAAATTCTTCCACCACAGTGCCCGGCATGACATAAGGCTGGTTTTTGGGCTTTGTCATGTGATCATAAATCAGCAGGCCTGTGGCGGCGGCTATCATCACAAACATCAGCGCAACGCCCAGCACCGGCCAGCCTTCCCCATAGCCGCCAAACAGGCTGGAAATCACGATGACAGGCACCACGCTCAAAATGTACAGCATTACAGCTATGGTAACCACGGCAGCATGGCGGGCCCGGCCTTCCTCCGGCATAGCGGGCTGGGCCATGGGCGGCGGAACATCCTCATCCTCGGAAAGCCCGGCAAAAAGCTCCCGCACATCGCCAATGCTCATAACCGTAAGGTTATAGGCATCGTCTTCGCTTTTGCCCTCGCTTAAAAGGGCAAAATATTTATCCAAAAGGTTCTGGGTCAGCTCCACTTTCAACTCATAGGCCCGCTGGGTGCGGGGTGCGCTTTGAAAAAGCTCATCCACATAGGCCCTTAAACGGTATTCCATACAATCGCGTCCTTTCTCACTTTTTCATCTCAGTTTCCGGATAAATCAGCCGCTGCAAAAGCCGGGCTGACTGCTCCCACTCTGCCGCCATGCGGGTATACTGTTCTACCCCATACGGGGTGATGGAATAATACCGCCTGCGCGCGCCGGTGTTCTCATCTCCCCAATAAGAGGTGATACACCCTAACTGCTCCAGCCGCCGGAAGGCCGTATACAAGGTGGCTTCCTTTAGCTCGAACAGACCCTCTGTCTTTTCTACAATGGCCCGGTTGATTTTATACCCATAGCTGTCTTCCTGCATCAACTGGGCCAGAATAATCGTATCCGTATGCCCGCGGATAACATCTGACGCAATGGACAAAGCGCCCCCTCCTTTGTTCTGGTTTTCCAGGGCGCGCCCCAAAGGCTGTGCCCTGCTTACAGGTAGATTATACGCCTTATATACCTCGCCTGTCAAGGTATATAAGGTTCTAAAATACTTACAAATTTCTTACCAGCTTTGAAAAAGACAACAGCCTGAAAATGATTTATAGTAATGCAAAAAGACGGCGGGGACTGCTTCCCTGCCGCCTTTTGGTATTGGTATGAAAAGATTTCCCTCTCTCAGGAAATTACCGCATGATTCTTCCGATACGTATCGTTATCCTTCTGCGCAAGTTCCTGTTCCATCTGGGCCAACTGCCTTTCCAGCGCTTCCCTTCGCTGAGGATCCTGCTCCCGTTCCACCTGCTGGGAAAGCTTCTCCTGCTTCTCCTTCAAAGCTTTTATCTCCCTGTCCACCTTCCCGGTGTCCATCGTGGTGACATTGGATTCTTCCTTCTCTTTTGCAGGAGCCTCCGGGACAGATTTCTCCGGATCGTCAAACTCCACCTTAGGCACACCATCTTCTTGCACCACCCGGTACAAGCCAATGGGAGCGTGGGCCTCCTTATCCTCTGGTATGTATTCGTCAAAAGCGGAAGCAGGCTGTTTAATTTCCGGCTGGGCCTGTTCCGCAGCAGGGGCCTGCTTAACAGGGGCTGTTCCCTGTATCCCCTGTGCCTGGATACCAGCCTGCACAGCGTTTATGTTCATAAATAATCCCTTCCCTTCTTCGCCTAGTTAAAAAATATTACACTTTTAGTATAGCACCGGCCCTGCATGGTGTCAAGGCAACGAACCCCCGCCGGCAGGCCAGCCCTGCCATTTTAAGAGAATTGTAAGGAATTTCCTTACGGTTCCCCTCTGAGCACGTCCGCCACTTCCGAAATGGATATGTAAGCAGTGGGATCTTCCGCATGGACAATATTCTTCATGCGGGTGATCTGGAAACGGTTCAGAACGATGTACACCACGCTTTTAGCGGACTGGGAGAAATAGCCTTTGGCGTCCAGGATGGTCAGGCCGCATTTAAACTCCTCAGAAAGAGAAGCTCCCACCTCCTCGGGCTTGGAGGTGACGATCATGGCAGCTTTAGAGCGGTCTATGCCTTCCACCAGGAAATCCACTGTTTTCAGGGCGGCGGCATATGCCACAATGGAATACAGGGGCAGGATCCAGCTTTGCAGAAGGATGCCGCAAACGACATATAAAAGCAGGTTATATATCATTACAAAGGTACCTACTGTCAGCCCCAGGCGTTTGGCAAAGATGACTGCCATCACCTCTATGCCGTCCATGGCCCCCCCGCTGCGGATAGCAAGGCCGCTGCCCACACCGGAAATCAGCCCGCCAAAAATGGCACATAACAACAGATCCTCTCCTGCCAAAGGAGAGGCAATGCTTACGTCTACAGGCAGCACGTCGGTAATCAGCCAGGCCGCCAGGGAATAGATCCCTACTGTATAGATGGCGCAGACGGTAAAATAAGCGCCCTGTTTTTTATAGCCGTACAGAAACAGGGGGACATTGAACAGCAGCAGGAAGAAAGACAAGGAGAGGTAGTCCGGCGTAATTTGAGAAAGGAGAATGGAGGTGCCGGAGATGCCGCTGTCATAGAGCTTGACAGGGGCCAGGAACATGGTTACCCCGGTGGCATTGATAATGCCTGCCAGGGTGAGGAAAAAGAAAGTTTTAAAGGTGAATTTTTCTTTGAGCTTCGCAGATTTCTTGTTCACAGCAGCCTCCTGAAAACAGATTTTCTATATAACTGGCATAGTTTTCACGGATTTTATTGATAGTATATCAGGATTTCGCCTGTTCCGCAACCGCTAGAAACAGCTTGATCCCTAAGAACTAAAACGGCAATGAACCCTGTGTATACAGAACCAAGGCGGTGCTGGAGAGAAACGGAGAGGATAGTTCATCTGTTTGTCTGCAACAATTTTTACATCTGCTTTACACGGCAGCTCCTATCACACAAAAAGCCGCAAAGTTTCCTTTGCAGCTCTTTTTTCTTCTACATATTCTGCATAATTCTTTACGTCTGCCAGGCGATTCCCTCAATACTCCCCGTAAGGCCCCAAAACAGGATGCAGCTTCCACAGCGCCAGCACTGCCACGGGCAGTACGGCCAACTGGATGATAAGGCCTGGCAAGGGAATTACAAAGCTTTCCTGTGCCCAGATCCACCAGGAATAGGCTCCCGGCCTGAGGAGGAACGCATGCAAAAGCCCCTCTATCCCGCGCCCCAGCAGGATGGCGCCAATAAGGGCGGCGTACACATTTATCCAGCCCCAGCCGCTGCGCAGCAGGCACACCAGCAGCCCTGCCAGAAAGCCATAAAGGGCGCAAAGGCACAGGGATACCGGGAGGGCAGAAAGAGAGGGCGCCCCAAAAATCATGTTGGAAAAAACAGGGCAGAGCGCGCCGCAGGACAGCCCGTAAGCCGGGCCGCACAGCAGTCCGCAAAAAAGCACGCAGAGCTGCATGGGCAGCACCACAGGCTCCCACCCTGTCCGCATACGCACCAGGGCAGGCAGCGTTACTCCTAAAAACAGGCAGAACACCAGAAAGCCTGTCTCCCACAACACCCTTCTGGGGCTTTGCATAGGCACCCTCCTCCCCCTTTAGAATAGGCTGGCTTTTCTATTTCCGGCTGGTTATCACAGTTACATCCGGATGAAGCTGCAGAACCGAGGCAGGCACCCGGGGCGTTATCATGCCAAACAGCGCCTTCTGTATAATTTCCGCCTTGTCCGGCCCTGCAATGAGCAGGATTTTTTTCGCCTTCATAATGGTGCCAATACCCATCGTCACCGCCTGGGTGGGTACGTCCTCTATCCTGTCAAAAAGCCGGGAATTGGCTTCTATAGTGCTTTGGGCAAGCTGGACAGGATGCACCTGGCAGGGGAAATCCTCCTGCGGCTCGTTAAACCCGATGTGCCCGTTGTGCCCAATGCCCAAAAGCTGCATGTCCACCTGCATGCCGGCTGCCAGCTCTTCATAGCGGCGGCACTCAGCTTCCAGGTCAGCGGCGCAGCCATCAGGCAGGAACGTGTTTTCCGGCTTTATATTGACCTTTTGAAAGAGATGGGTATTCATAAAATACCGGTAGCTTTGCGGGTGCTCCGGCCCCAACCCGCAGTATTCGTCCAGGTTTACAGTGCGCACCTGGGAGAAGTCCAGCAGGCCCTTTTCATATTCCGCTGCCAGCCTTTCATACGTGCCGATGGGAGAGCTTCCCGTGGCAAGCCCCAGCACGCAGTCCGGCTTTAAAAGCACCTGTGCCCCCAACAGCCCAGCGGCAAGGGCGCTCATTTCCTCATAGCTGTCTGTATGGATTATCCGCATAAAATAACCTTCCTTTCCCATATATGGGTTCTCTATGTTTCCGCTTCTTTTGCTGTTTTCTTGTCCGGCAGTTGTGCCAGCACCACGGCCCCGAACACCAGGGCGCACCCCATAAGCTCCCGCAAGGAAAGGGGCTGGCCCAGCACCATCCAACCGGATACCGCCGCAAATACAGATTCCAGGCTCATCAGCAGGGAGGCTACTGTGGGGGGCACATTCTGCTGCCCCACAATTTGCAGCGTGTATGCCACCCCGCTGGAAAGCACCCCTGTATACAGCAGAGGCCCCCAGGCAGGGAGCAAATCTCCCAAGGCGGGCTTTTCAAAAATCAGGGCGAACACCAGGGACACCGCCCCTGCCACAAAAAACTGCACGCAGGAAAGCATGATGCCGTCCACCCGGGGGGAGAAATGGTCGATAACCAGAATGTGCAGGGAGAAAAACAAGGCGCTGATGAGTACCAGCAAATCTCCCGGAGCGATGGAAAAGCCCTCGCCTGTGGCGGCGCCGCTGAGAAGGTAAGCGCCGGCAAGGGCCAGAACTACCCCGATCCACACCTTAAAGCCTGCCCGTTTTCCCAGAAACACACCCAGCACAGGCACAATGACAATATACAGAGAGGTCAGGAAGCCCGCTTTTCCGGCAAAGGTGGAGGTCAGGCCCATCTGCTGCAAAAGGCTCCCCCCGGAAAGCATGACGCCGCAGGCCGCGCCTCCTATGAGCAGCGCCTTATCTAAAAGCCAGAACTTCTTCTTTTCCCCGCTTTTCCTGGCTCCCCTACCCTGCCGCCGGGAGAAAAACCAGATTACCGGCAGCAGCGCCACGCTTCCGATAAAGCTGCGGGTGGCGTTAAAGGTGCAAGGCCCGATATAATCCATGCCCATGCTCTGGGCCACAAAGGCCGTTCCCCAAATAAAAGCTGCCAGCACCAGCAGCAGCGCATAGCGCCGTGTATTCTTCCTATTCCCTTCCATCAGCCAGCTCTTCCTTTTTATTGTTGTCTCTCGTCAGGTTTTTCATCCAATTATACCGGTTTATCTTCACCACCGCCACAAAGCACTTCAAAATCTGATCGCACTTCAGGCAGGCAAACACCACCCAGGGCGCGGCCCCCATCCACATGGCGATAAGGGCGGAGGGGATTACCACCAGGAACACAAAGATGGTATCATTTTTAAAGACAAAGGAGATGTCCCCGCCGGACTTCACCAGGCCGAACAGGCAGGCAGCCTGATAGCAGGTGCCGATAATGGTAACGGCAATTACATTGATAAACTGGTATGAATAAGCCTGGGCCTCGGCGCTCACATCGTATAGGCCGATGAAGCCGTCCCGGAACAGGAGCACCAGCGCCCCGGAGACAAGCCCCACCCCCAGGAAAATCATCTGTACGGTTTTGGCGTATTCTTTCATCTTCTCATACAGCCCCGCGCCCACAGTTTTCCCTGTAATAATGCCCACAGCGGAGGAAAGGCCGTTCATCCACACGTAAATCAGGTTGTGGAGCATGCCGGTGATGCTGGCGGCCGCCATCACGCCGGCAGTATAGCATCCCAGTATCTTGGTGTTTGCCAGCATATTGACAGACCACACCACCTGCCCGCCAATAATGGGCAGGCCATAGCGCACAAAATCCTTTAATAGCTGCCTGTCTGTGTGGAGCAGATCTCGGAACCCCAGCCGCAGCTTCTTATCCATAAAGAACACATACCCAGCGCTGACGCACATTTCCAGGACGCGGGAAATCAGCGTGGCAACTGCCGCGCCCCGCACCCCCATGGCGGGAAAGCCCAGCTTGCCGAAAATCAGGATATAGTTTAAAGACACGTTTACCACCAGGGCTATAATGGAGATATACAGCCCGATTTTCGCCGTCTCCACACTGCGCATGGAAGCGATCATCACCTGGGAAATGCAGAAGAACAGGTATGTAAAGCCTACAATCTGTAAATAGACCGCCCCTTCCTGGATGACCCCAGCCTCCTGGGTGAACAGGCCGATTACCACTGAAGGAAACAGCACCGCAATAAGGGATGCCACGATGCCTACCCCCAGGGCAAACTTCACCCCGATGGACACCACCTTCCGGATGCTGCCTGTGTCTTTTTTTCCCCAATACTGGGCGGCAAGGATGAGGATGGCCCCCTCCACGCCTCCAATAAACATCTGCACCACAGTCTGCATCTGGTTGCCCACATACACCCCTGAAACGGCGTTGTCCCCCAGGGAGCCTATCATCAGGTTGTCCGCAAAGTTTACCGCGAAGGTGATAAGGTTCTGCAGCGATATGGGGATTGCCAAGGTAATCAGGGTTTTATAAAAGGACTTGTCCTTTGTAAAAACCGCCATGTGTTTTCTCCTCCTCCCAAAATCCATTCCACCCGATTATACACTACCCGGCGCAGGAAGTAAAGCCCTGCGCCGGGCATATTTTCCGCGTCCCCCTGCATAAACATCCCCCGTCCCAAAGGGCGGGGGCACAGGATATATTTTACTGCTCCAGCAGCCGACGCAGGGCCTCCACGTTTTCCCGCTGCACCTGGATAAGCTTTTCCGTACATTCCAGAAGCTTTGGAGCCCCCGGCTCCCAGCGGATTTCCCTGTCCATGGCGGCTTTCAGGTTTTCCGCTGTCACCTCTCCCAGCTCAATGCAGGAACCATAGCCCAGATACCGCAGGAAAGAGCCGATTTTGGGATCGTAGGAAACCCCCACCATGGGAATGCCGCTGAGGGAAGAAAAGATAAGGCCATGCAACCGCATGGACACCACCAGCCGCATGTGGGATAATACGGAAATAATCAGCTCCGGGCTGTCCGCGCTGTCCAGAATATGATGGGGGCAGGCAAGGCCCCGGCAGACTTTCCCGGCGGCAAGGGTATCCGGCGCCGGGTTCAGGGCAAGGAACACAGGGGTCAGGCCATAGGCGTCATAGGCGTATTGGGCACAGGCGGCGAACACGCCGGCCTTTTCTGTGAAACCCGCCCAGGAGCGCAGCATAAAGCAGATATAGTTTCCCTCTGTCGAAAGGCCGCTGACCGCAAGGCAGGCAGCCGCCTTCTGCTCCCCGGCAGGAGGCAGAACCAAAGCCGGGTCAGAGCTGAGCTGGATTTCCGGCCTTGTCACCCCAAAGCCCTTCAACTCCCGCACCGAGTCCTCCTCCCGCAGGGTGATGGTGTCCACCGAACTGTTGAGCACGTGGCGCACCAGCCACACGTTCATCTTCCCAGTGACCGGCCCGATTCCGCAGCCATACATATCCACCTTGTTCCCCAGCCGTTTGGCGGCCCAGAGGGTGAACAGGTAATACCACAGGCTGCGCTGGCTGGTGGCGTTCTGGATGAGGGTGCCGCCGCCGTTAATATACAGCTTTGATTTCCCCATGGCCCACAGCATTTTTAAGAAATGGAAGGTGTAAAGGGCATTCACCCGGTAGCGGCGTTTAATGCTCCCGGTGTTTTTTGCCAGCACTGTAATGGGCATGTCCTTGTCAAGGCCCTGCACCGCCTGTATCACCGACTTTAAAATGGCGTCGTCCCCGGCGTTGCCATGGCCGTATGCCCCGCAGATAATGGCCCCGTCCCGCCTGCCCCGGGCCTTCCGCCGAGCGTGGCGGCGCAGCACGTCCTTATAGATTTCCAACTGGTATTCTACCATGTGCTCCAGGGAAAATTCCCTTCGGGCTTTCTCGAAAAGCTTCTCCCCCAGCTCCCGGCGCAAAGCCGGATCCTCATAGAGCTGAATAAGGTATGCCGCAAGCTGCTGATAGTCTTCCGGCTCGAACAAAAGGCCATTTTCTTCATGATCTATCAAAACCGGCACCCCTCCCACCCGGGTGGACAAGGTGGGCAGATGGAAGCGGGTGCCCTCTGCCAAGGCATAGGGAAAGCCCTCGGAAAGGGAGGACAAAAGGTTGATGTCCACAGCATTGTAGAAGGAATCCATATCCTTCACCCAGCCCGCAAAGCACACCCGGTTTTCAATCCCCAGCGACTTGGAAAGCTCCCGCAGCTTTTTCTCATCTTCCCCATCCCCTGCGCACACCAGCTTCAGGTTGGGGCATTTTGGGGCGGCAACCTGCAAAGCCCGCAGCAAGGTGGAATGATCCTTAACGGCAGTCATCCGGGCCACAATGCCCACCACCACGTCCCCCTCCTGCACCTCAAGGCCTAAAGAGCGCAGAAATTCCTTTGGGGGCACACAGTTTTTAGGGGCGCTGAAATCTATGCCGTTATAGATGGTGTAAATCCGCTCCGCAGGGAAGTTCCGCTCTATCATGGCCTCGGTAACAGGCCCTGCCACGCAGATGTAATAATCCACCTGCCGCAGGCAGATTGTATTGGTGGTGCCATACACCAGCCGCGCCCCGGGGCGGCCCAGGTAATCCAGACGGTAATCGCTGTGTACGGTGGTGATAACCGGCACCTGCAGGTACCTTTTCATCATCACACCCATCAGGTTGCCCCTGGCCCCATGACAGTGCAGGGCATCCACCTCTCCTGGGCGCAACAGCTTTTTCAGGTGAGGCAAATCGGAAAAGGGGTTCCCCGTATCAATAATGTGAACCGGGATGCCCAGCTTTTCCGCGTCCTCTGAAAACTCTCCCCGGCGAAAGCATACCAGCTCTGCGTCCACATGCTCCTTCAGCTTACATAAAAGCCCCAGCACATGGGTTTTGGCGCCGCCTGTGTCGCCTCCGCCTATCAGATGCACTACCCGCATAGTAATCGCCATGCGATACGGGACACACATAAAAAGCCGCAGAAAAGCAGGCCAGTATATCCGGTATCGTTCCTTTCTTCCGAATTTTCACCAATATCTTCCTCTATTATACCTGCCTGCGGCCCCAGGGTCAAGGCCGCACAAAGAGGAACTCCTCCCTGCCGTTTACCAGCACCCGTTCCCCCCGCACGCCAAAAGCCCGCTCTGGCACGCCGCTTTGGAAAACCTCCCGGCTTTTTCCAAAGGCTAAAAGCTTTCCCTGGCCCAGCACAGCTATAAAATCGCAGTAGGAAAAGGCAAGGGACAGATCGTGCAGTACCATTACCACGGTTTTCCCCTGCTCCCGCAGGCTCCGGATAAGCTCCAGCATCTCGTATTTTTGCCCGATATCCAGATAGGTGGTAGGCTCGTCCAGGAAGAACACCTCCGGGCTTTGGGCCAGGGCCATGGCAAAGTAAACGCGCTGGCGCTCTCCCCCGGAAAGCTTTGGCACCTCCCTTTCCCGCAAGGAAAGCACGCCCGCTTCCTCCATGGCCCGAAAGACTGCTTCCTTGTCCGCGGCCGTCAAGTCGCGCCCAAAGGAAAGATGGGGATACCGCCCATGGGACACCAGCGCTTCCACTGTCAGGGCAGGCGCTTCCCGCATCTGGGGCAGCAGGGCGCAGAGCCTTGCCCACTCTTTGCGGCCCGCGTCCTTCCGCATCCTGCCATCTATGGCGATTTCCCCCTTCAAGGGAGGGATCAGGCCGCAGGCCGTTTTCAGCAGGGTGGTTTTCCCGCAGCCGTTCGGCCCGATAAGGGCGGTTATCCTGCCCTTTGGAGCTGTGAAGCTGACGCCCTCCAAAACCGCCCGGCCCCCATGGCCAGCGCTCACCTGGGAAAACGAAACCACAGCCATCCCTCCTCTCTTTATTTTCCTCTCAGTTTTCAAAAGGGCTTCAGCGCCGCCGCCTGCGCAAAATCAAAAACAGGAAGAAAGGCCCGCCTGTAAGGGATAAAAGGATGCCTACCGGGATTTCATAAGGGGAAAACAGCAGGCGGCTGAGAAGATCGCTGAAGGTGACCAAACACGCGCCCAAAAGGCAGGCTCCGGGCAGCAGCCAGCGGTGGGACTGCCCGAAAAGCCTGCGGGTGATATGGGGCACAATCAGTCCCACAAAGCCGATAAGCCCGGAAAAGCTGACGGCACAGCCTGCCAGCACGCAGGAGAGGATGATGGCGGCAAAACGTATGACGCCCACCGGCTGGCCCAAGCTGCGGGCCGTCTCCTCCCCCAGACAGAGCACGTCAAGCTGCCGGGGCAGGAGCATACACCCTAAAAGGGCCAGCAGGATACACACCCAGGCGGGGGTGATGTCCGCCATAGACACCCCGGAAAAGCCGCCGATGAGAAAGGTGCTGCCGTTATACAGGGTTTCCGGGGAAAAGGTTTTCACAGCGTTTAAGCCCGCCGTGAAAATACTGCTGACTGCCACGCCCGCCAGGATGATGGTCAGCTTCCCCGCCCCTGCGGCAGCGGCCACAGCATATACAATGAGGGTGGCGGTAAGGGCGCCCAGGAAGGCTCCCAGGGCACAGGCCCCTGTGCTGCCGGGCAAAACCGCCATAAACAAAAAAGCGAAAAAGCCCGCCCCGGCGTTTACCCCGATAACATTGGGTGAAGCCAGCGGGTTTGAAAGCACTGCCTGGATTAAAAGCCCCGCCACCGCCAGGGCGGAGCCTGCAAGGAGGCTGGCGCACACCCGGGGCAGGCGCACATACAGCAGGATGCGGGCATCCGGGCTTTCCGCCCTGCCGGAGAGGATTTCCCCTAAGGCAGAGGGCACGTCAATGAAGGAGGCCCCCGCCCCGGCCCCCAGCAGGGCGCTAAGAAGCGTCAGCAGCAGAAGCAGCAGCAGTTTCCTGCTGTCCCTGGCCTTCATCGGCAGCTTTGCGCTGCCACTCCCCTTCAAAAAGGGCCGGATAAAGGATTTTCCCCAGGTATTCATAGCTTTCCCCCCAGCGGTTATTGGGCTTATAGTGGAATAAATCCTTGGGCAGCACGATATAGCGGCCTTCCTTCACAGCGGTCAGCTCCTGCCAGGCAGGGTTCTTCTCTATGAGGGAGTCAAGATATTGCAGAGCCTTTTCCTCGTTTCCCATGGTGGTGACAAAGATAAAGTCCGGATCTGCCCCAATAATCTCCTCCAGGCTCAAATCCTCTAACATGGAAGGGTGATCGTCCGCAATATTGCGGGCGTTCAAATCCTTTAGAATAGAGCCTGCCAGCTCATCGTCGGTTTTAGCTTTAATGCCTGTGGAAAAGGCCCGCATCAGCAGCACGCTGGGCAGGTTGCTGCTCAAAGCGGCCGTCATCTTCGCGGCTTGAATCTCCTCTCCCACGTCCTCCACGTTCTGTTTATACAGATCCTCCCGCCCGGTAAGGCCCCAGAACTGGAACATCATATTGCTGTAATCCTCAAAGGTATCCACCCGGAAGCAGGCGCAGGAAATCCCCGCGTTTTCCAGCACATCCCGTATATCCATCTGTCCGGCGATGTCCGGGTTCAAAAGCACCAGCTCCGGCTCCAGGGCGATGATGGCCTCCGCGTTTGGCTCCTTTACGGTGCCCACCACAGGGATATCCGCAGGAAGCCCCAAGTCCCGCTCCTCCAAAGCGTCCTTTGTCACGCCGGCAAGCTCCCCGCCGGCAAGCAGCCAGGCCTCCGCATAGGATCCGTACAGGGAGACAGTGCGGGGGTTCTCCGGCATGTCCGGGAATTCCCCGCCCAAAGAATCCCGGAATATGCCCGGGCTTAACAGGGCGCCGTCCTCTCCCCTTCTGGAAAACTCCGGTATGACATACTGCTCTTTGCCGTCTCCCCGGTATTCATACACGCCGGAAACATCCGGGGAACTCTCCATCCCGGACACGGCAGGGGCCTGGGAACTGCTTTCCGGTTCCGGCACAGCAGAGGACAGGGCCGCCTCACCAGAAGAAGATGCAGGGGCAGAGCCGTCCCCGCAGCCAGACAGCACAAGGCAGAGGCATAAAAGGCACAAGAAGGTTTTCTTTATCATAAAACAGCGGGTTCCTTTCTCTTTGGCGTTTTTTCAGTATCCTGTTTATCCGAAGGGCTTTTCCCCGGTTATGGCGGCAAGGTCGCAGGACGGGAAATCCTGTATCAGCCGCCGGGCAAGCTGTACAGCCTGTTCGTACAGGGAGAAAAAGCTTTCTGTGCGGCCTTCCCCGCCCCAAGGGCTTTCCTGCACGTTGGCGTAATCCACCTCATTCCCTTCGGTGAGGGGCACGATGTGGGAGGTTATCACATGGGGCCTGCCCCGCTCCAGCAGGCTGAAAAGGCGGTGCTTCAGGCCTGTGCGGTCGGTAATGGCGGCAAAGACAAACCGGGTATCCCGGGTGGCCTGCAGCAGCTCCTCCTCCGGAATCTCCTGGTTGTATACCTCCAGCAGCACTGCATGGTACAGCTTGGCAACGCGCCGCTGTATTCCTTCGTTTTTAGGGAACAGGTTTTTAAGCTTTACCTCTGAGGGCAGCTTTCCGGTTTCCCGCCGCAGGACAATGGCATCCAGTGCCGACTCTATCTCCCCATGCATGGAAGAAGGCGTTTCATGGGGGCGCTGGGCAGCCAGCTCCCCTGCCAGGGCGTTTACATAGGGGTGGGCGGTGGAATCCAGGGCGTAGTGGCACAAAAATCCCTGGACATAAGAAGCATAGGCTGGCTCCGGGTGTTTTTCCAGAAAGTTCCGCATAGCGGACAGGGTCAGGGAAGGCCGGGTGCTGTGCAGCAGGTTCCCATATTCCTTTAACCCCTCCTTTTCCTTCCCAATCCCTACAAAGCGCAGGTAATGGTGGCAGAAGAGAAAATCCGGGCCTTGGGCGCCCCAGAAATAGGCAGGCTCTACAAGCCCGCCGGCTTCCGGCAGGCCTTCCAAGACGGTTTTCGCAAAAGTATAATGGGTCAGGCTGGCTGGCATTTGCATCGCCCCTTTTCTGATTTTATGATGCCTCCCACCTCTGGCAGCCAGGGAAAGGCTTCTTTCATGTCTGGCGGGAACCCTGCGGCAAAGGTTCTGTCCATATCAAGGGCCACACTTTTCATGTGCAGAACCCCGCAGTGCAGCGCCTGCCGGCCTATTAGGGCATGGCTGCCGCCATAGAGATCGTCCCCTGCCAATGGATACCCCATATAAGAAAAATGCGCCCGGATCTGATGGGTGCGCCCGGTTTCCAGCCGCACAGCCAGCAGGGTGTGGCCTCCCCCGCTTTCCAGGGCCTCCCAGTGGGTAACCGCCCGCTGGCCGCTGCCGCACTGGCGCTTGATTTTGCTCCCCTCTTCCAGGCCGATGGGCACGTCTATGGTGCCCCGCCCGGAAAGGGTTCCCTGGCACAGGGCAAAATACGTTTTTTCCAGCGCCGTCCCAGACACAGCCAGGGTGTGTTTCCCCAGGGCGATAGCGCCGCTGGTGTCCCTGTCCAGCCGGTATAGGGGGCAGAGCAGCGGGCACAGAGCGCCCTTAGCCTGATAATAATAGGCCGCGCCGTTTAAAAGGCTGTCCCTGTCATGCCCTGGGGAAGGATGCACCGGCATTCCGGCAGGCTTATGAACCACCAGGAAATCCTCCGTTTCAAAGAGGACGGAGAAAGGAAGCCTTTCAGGCGGGTACGTCCCCTCTGGAAGGGGCAGGCAAAAGGACAGCATATCCCCTGCTTTCAGCAGGGCCGTGGTGAAAACAGGCACGCCGTTTAAGAGGATTCCCCCCTCTGCCCGCTTCTGCTGTGCCAGCACATGGGCAGAAAACCCCAGCCGCTTTTTGGCAAAGTCCTTTACAGCCGCCCCCTCCCACTCTAAAGGCACAGCATAGGAAAGGCGGCGTGTCAATTTTCCCTGGCGGCAAGGGACAGGGCAAGGCTTTCCAGGAAATCCTTCTCCCCTGGAAAAGCCTTCAGGGCTTCCACCGCTTCCCGGGTGTACTCATTTACCAGGCGCTTGGCCTCTTCCACCCCCAGGAGGGAGACGTAATTCTGCTTGCTGCGGGCAGCATCCATGCCTGTATCCTTTCCCAGCTTGTCCGCGCTGCCCTCCACGTCCAAAATATCATCCCGAAGCTGGAAGGCCATGCCCAGGCCATAAGCATACCGCCTGGCAGCCTGCAGGGCCTCCTTTCCCGCCCCTGCGGCAATGCAGCCCATGCCGCAGGCAGCGTCAATCAGCGCCACGGTTTTCCCGTCATCCATAGCCTGCAGAAGGGGCACCGTCACCTCCCGGCCCTCAGACCGCAGGTCAATGCACTGTCCTCCCACCATGCCCTCATGTCCCGCCCGCCTGGCAAGAAGCCGTGCTCCCTCCAGCGCCGCCTTTGCCTCTCCAGCAAAGGAAAGGGCTGTTTCAAAAGCCAGGGTTAAAAGGCCGTCCCCTGCCAGCAGGGCCATGGCCTCCCCATAAGCCTTGTGGTTGGCGGGCCTGCCCCGGCGCATGGCATCATCGTCCATGCAGGGCATGTCGTCATGGATGAGGGAATAGGTGTGAACCATCTCCACAGCGCAGGCAAAGGGCAGGGCCATGGAAGGCTCTCCCCCGCACAGCTCGCAAAAAGCCAGGGTGAGCACAGGCCGCACCCGCTTGCCGCCGCACAAAAGGCTGTAGGCCATGGCCTCCCGCACAAGGCTTCTGCCGTCTCCTTCCGCCGGGGCCGGGATGGCCTGGGTCAGGGCCTTCTCAATCTGCTCCCGGTACAGTTCCATTTTATCAGCCATCCGCTTCGCCCTCCAGTTTCGCAAGCTGGGACACCTTCTGCTCTGCCTTGTCCAGTGCTTCATAGCACTGGGCGGAAAGCTTTGCCCCTTCTTCAAAAAGCTTCATGGCCCCTTCCAAGGGTTCCTCCCCGCTTTCAAGCCTTTTAACAATTTCCTGAAGCCGCATCATGGCTTCTTCAAACTTCAGCTTTGCCTTTCCCGCCAACCAAAACCACTCCCTTCCTCTGCGTTTTCACACAGCATCATTCCCAGTTTTTGGGGATTTTAATCGCCGCGCGATACAGGATACGCACAAAAAGCCATGAAAAAGCAGCGCTTTGCGCCCGGTATCGTTCCTTTCTTTCGTTTTTTCACACCGCGTCCACTTTAAGGATTTCCGCCAGGGCAGAGGCCTCTGCCCCCCGGATTGCCACCTGCTGGCCCGGGCGCAGGGCGCCCACGTCTGTTACAGCCTGCCCCTTTTCATCGCGCACCAGGGCATATCCCCGGGACAGCACCCGCAGAGGGCTTAAAGCGTCCAGCCTGCCGGCAAGGGCGGAAAGCTCTCCCCTGCTTTTGTCCAGCCGCCTTTGCTGCATCCCTGCCAGGGCCTTTGTAAG
This sequence comes from Neglectibacter sp. X58, assembly GCF_009936035.1. Classification (GTDB taxonomy): domain Bacteria; phylum Bacillota; class Clostridia; order Oscillospirales; family Acutalibacteraceae; genus Acutalibacter. The sequence goes on from NZ_QWEO01000001.1 coordinate 388,475, forward strand.
CCCCGCAAGCCTTTCCCGGCAGGCCTGCACATAGGCCGCGGGGCTTTGCAGAGGGGAATCCCTCGTGAGGATGTCCACGCTTTGCCGCAGGGAATCTACAAAGCTCTTCGACTCCTCCAGGAAATACCGGTGGAAAGACCTCATCCTTTCCATTTCTTCCAGGCAGTCCGGGGTACACAGCTCTGCTGCCGCGCTGGGGGTGGGGGCGCGCAGGTCGGCGGCAAAATCGCAGATGGTAAAATCTGTCTCATGGCCTACGGCAGACACCACCGGGATGGCGGAGGCATAAACGGCCCGGGCCAGTGCCTCATCGTTAAAGGCCCACAAATCCTCCAAAGAGCCGCCGCCCCGGCCTATGATGATAACATCGCAGGCCCGCCTCCGGTTCAATGCCTCTATGGCGGCTCTTAACTGGGCGGGAGCGCCCTCCCCCTGCACCAGCACCGGGCAAAATACAATCTCCGCCAAAGGCCACCGCCGGGCAGTTACCTGCAAAATATCCCGCACTGCCGCCCCGCTGGGAGAGGTGACCACCCCGATTCTCTCCGGATAGGCAGGCAGGGGCCGCTTATGCTCCCTGTCAAACAGCCCCTCCGCAGTCAGGCGCTCCTTTAGCTGCTCATAGGCAAGGCTTAAGGCCCCCATGCCGTCGGGCTGCATGTCCTCCCCATAAAGCTGGTACTGCCCGCTTGGCTCATACACCGACACCCTGCCCCGGACAATCACCTTCATGCCGTTTTGGGGCCGGAAGCGCAGCCGCCGGGCCGCCCCTGCGAACATCACAGCCTTTATCACAGACTTTTCGTCCTTTAGGGAAAAATACAGGTGCCCTGATTTATAGTGGTCTGTAAAATTGGAGATTTCCCCGCTGACAAGGATATCGGAAAGCCGCCCGTCTCCTTCTATGAGGGATTTAAGGAAGAAATTCACCTGGGAAACTGTCAGCACGCCGCTCATAAGCCCGCCCTCTTTTTATAGGCCAGTATGGCCGCCCCTGCCCCATTGTCTGAAGAAAACTCCGGCGCGGCAAACCATGCCCCGTATTTTTGGGAAAGCCTGTCCCGCAAAATGCTATTGGAGCACACGCCCCCTGCGAACAGCACAGGGAGGGGGCCATGCTCCCCCAATAGGGCTTCGCACATTTTGTCTAAAGCCGCCCCAATGGATTCTATGCAGAACCGGGCTGTCTCCGCTGGCTCCCGGCCCTCCCGCACCATGGCGGCGCTTTTATTTTCAATCCCGGAAAGAGAGCAGTCCGCGCCCTTCATGGCAGGGCGCACAGATACCTTGTCCGTCCATCTGAGGGCCAGCTTTTCCAGTTCCGGCCCACAGGGGAAGGGAAGCCCCAGCATAACGCCTACCCTGTCCACTGCCTGTCCGGCCTTGAGGTCAAGGGACCGGGCGGCTAAAACCGCGTTTGGCATTCCGTCCCTGTCAGGAGCCACCAGAAGGGCCTCTGTGGTGCCCCCGGAGACGTGGAAGGCCAAAAAGGGCTTTCTGAGCAGGTCAAGCTTTCCCGCCGAATAGAGCGCCGCCGCAATATGCCCCTGCTGGTGGGAAAAATATTCTATAGGCACGCACCAGGCCCCGGCTAAAGCCTGGGCAAACCCCTTTCCCACTAAAAAGCAGGGCATGTAAGAGCCTTCCGCGCCGCGGGGGGACACGGAAACCCCCACCGCGTCCATAGCCTCCCCCCTCTCCAGGATGGGGGCCAGCACCTGGGGAAGCTGCCGCACATGGTGAAACACCGCATCGCTTTGCCGCAGGCCCTTTTCCCCGGGCTTCACCGGCAGCAGCATGCGGCGGTTTTCCAGCACCTCCCCCGCAAAAACAGCGGCGGAGGTGGTATAATTGCTTGTATCTATCCCTAAGCAGCGCACCAGCCTCCTCCTTTCCTTTTAAAAGCCATGCCAATAAGCCGGCACAGCTTTTGCTCTACTTTTCCGCTTCCCCTTGCGGCTCTTTCCGGGGGTTAGGGAACTCTTCCTTTCTGTGCTGGCGCGCAACAGACGCCAGCACCCCGTTGATATAGGGCGCGTCATCTTTCCCGCCGTAGGTTTTTGCCAATTCCACCGCTTCGTTAATGGAAACGCTGGCAGGGATGTCCTGGGCAAAAAGCAGCTCGTATACCGAAAGCCGCAGCAGCGCCAAGGTTACCTTGGAAAGCCTGCGCAGGCTCCAGCCCCGGATGTTTTCGCTAATCACCTTGTCAATCTTTTCCCCCTGGCGCTCCGCCCCCAGGGCCACCTCCTCCGCAAAGGGATCGGGAATCAGATCCCGGGCCTCCGTGGCGGCGTGGAGGATGTCGTTCATGCTCTCCCCTCCTGTTGCCTGTTCAAACAGCAGGCAGAACGCCTGCTCCCTTGCTTCCCGTCTTGTCATACGCACCCCACCACCGCGCGGAACCCGTCCCGCGCCTTCCTTTCCTTTTTCACTTTTCCTCAGCCATATCCCGTAAAAGCGGCAGAAAAAAAGCCCGCCTGGCTGCGGCGGGCCTGTCCGGCCTTTCCTGCGGCTTGTTATAGCCATTTTATCACAGAAGCCGGGATACTGCAAGAAAATCTATCCAAAAATCTTTACGGAAATAATGGAAAGCGCCAGGGCGGCTGTATCCCCCAAAAGTCCGGCAGGCACCGAATAGGAAAGCTTTTTGCAGCCGCAGGCGCCAAAGTATACGGTGATGGCGTAAAAGGTGGTTTCTGTGGAGGCTGTCAGCACAGAGGCTATCCTGCCGGTTTCGCTGTCCGGGCCAAACTGCTGGAGCAGGGACAGGGCATAAGCTGAGGATCCGCTGCCGGAAACAGGCCGCAAAAGGGCCAGGGGCAGCAGCTCCGGGTCAATGTGGGCAGCCTGGGCTAAAGGCGCCATAAGGCCGCACAGCAGTTCCAGCAGGCCGGACTGGCGCATCATGGTTACAGCGAGAATCAGCCCGATAAGGGTGGGCAGCAGCCCTAAGGTGGTGTGTACCCCCTCCTTTGCCCCCTGTACAAAGGAGTCGAATACGTCAATGTTTTTGAAGAAGCCATACAGCAGGATGAAGCCCAGTATCACAGGCAGGGCCGCCGCGCCGATTTTTTCCATGCCCCTCTCCCCCTTTCTTGTGTTTACAAGCAGCTTTTTCCCTCCATTATTTTGCAGAACAGCAGGGCCGCGAGCAGCGCCCCCAGAGAGGTGATCCAGATCTCCGGCAGGATGCCGAAGGGCTGCGCGCTGCCGCAGGCGCCCCGCATGGCAGCCATGTTAATGGGCAGAAGCTGCAGGGAAGCTGTGTTCATCACCACAAAGAGCACCATTCCCTTTGTGGGCATATCCCCGCGGGGGTTCTTTTCCTGCATAGCCTGCATGGCGGCTATCCCCAAGGGGGTGGCGGCGTTGCCAAGGCCCAGGAAATTGGCGGAAATGTTCATGCAGATTTTCCCCTTAATTTCCCTGTCCCCTTTGTATTCCGGGAAAAGCCAGTTGATTACAGGGGAAAAGGCCTCTGCCAGGAGATTGGTAAGCCCGCTCTTTTCCGCGATTTTCAAAAAGCCCAGCCAGGCGCACATGCTGCCTAAAAGGGAAATGGAAAGCTCTACCGCCCCTTGGGCCCCTTCCATTACAGCAGCGGACAGCTCCCCCAGCCTGCCGGTACACAGGGCGCAGAGGACGCTGGCGGCAATCATGCCGAACCAAATGTAGTTTATCATAAAAAAGCCCCTCCTTTTTCCCGCTGGGCTTGACTTTGCCGGCAAAAAAGTTTATCGTATAGAGTGTTCCTATATCCCTTTACAAAAGAAAGGAAATCGCGTATGTTTGGTGAAAAAATTCTCGAATACTGGGACGATATCCTCCAGGACTTAGCTAAGGTTGTAGCCATCCCCTCTGTGGCAAAGCCCACAGAAGGCCCCCATCCCTTTGGGGACGACTGCGCCCGGGTGCTGGACACTGTTGTGGAAATGGCCCAGGGCTATGGCCTGCAGGCCAAAAACGTGGATTACTATGCCGCCCACGCCGAGTATGGCGAGGGGGAAGGCAACGCTGTGGTGATGTCCCACATGGACGTGGTGCCCGCAGGGGATCCGGAAAACTGGGACACCGACCCCTACACCATGGTTATCAAGGACGGCATGGCCTATGGCCGGGGTGTGTCCGACAACAAGGGGGCTGGCATTATCGCCCTGCACTGCCTGCGCGCCTTAAAGGACGCGGGGGTGAAGGGCAACCGGAAGCTGCGGGTTATTTTCGGCTCTGCCGAGGAAATCGGCATGGGCGACATGCCCTATTACTTCTCCAAAGAGCAGAAGCCGGACATGGGCTTTACCCCCGACGCGGAATACGGCATCTGCCACTGCGAAAAGGGCGGCATCAATTTCACGGTAACCGGGAAGAATGATTCCCAGGTGGTGAAAAGCTTTGCCTCCGGCACTGTGGTGAACGCGGTGCCCGCCAAGGCCCAGTGTGAAATCGCCTGCACGGCTGAAGAACTGGAGAAGCTGCGGGAAGCCGCCCAAAAGGCTGGAACAGAATTTGAAATCACCCCCGCAGAGGGCGGCGCTTCCATTTTGTCCATTGGGCAGGCGGCCCACGCCTCCACCCCCTGGAACGGCGTGAACGCGGCTTCCCATCTGGTGAAGCTCCTCTATGAGGTGTTCGGGGAAAAAGCCGGCGTTTTCTTTCGCTTTGCCTATGAAAAAATCGGCCTGCACCACGACGGCGAGCCTATGGGCGTAAAGCTCAGCGACGAGCCCAGCGGCCCCCTCACCTTTAACCTGGGCTTGGTAAACGTGGATGAAAACTCCTGCAGCCTGACGGTGGATATCCGCTACCCTGCTACTTTAGACGGGCAGGAGATTTCCGCCACCCTGGAAAAGGCTGTGCAGCCCTATGAGGGCCTGGCCTATACCCTGCTTTCCAACTCTGTCCCCCTGTACCTGCCTAAGGAAAGCCAGCTTGTCACCCTGCTTTCCGGCGCGTATGAGGACGTGACCGGCGAAGAGTGTGAAATCTTTTCCATGGGCGGCGGCACCTATGCCCGGCAGATGTTTGGCAAGGGCGTTGCTTTCGGCCCCGCCTTCAAGGAAGATCCTAACAGCCATGCCCACGATGTAAACGAGCGGGTGAAGCTGGACAGCTTGAAGCTTCATGCCCAGATCTGCCTGGAGGCCATGTACAGAATGCTCACAGCGGAATAAAAAGCTACAGAAAGGCGGTCAGCATATGGCGGATTACCAAGCCCTCTCCCCCGAAGATATTTTTAAAAACCCGGAGGTGCGCTGCTATATTGAAAGCGGCAACAACTGCTTAGGCTCTATCGGCTTTACGGAACACGGCCTTGCCCATGCCAAGCGCAGCAGCCATTATGCCCAGCGCATTTTGGAATCTTTGGGATACCCTGCCCGCACCTGCGAACTGGCGGCGATTGCCGGGTACATGCATGACATCGGCAACACGGTGAATCGGGCGGATCATGCCCACAGCGGCGCGCTGATGGCCTTCACCCTTTTAAACAAACTGCAGATGCCTCCGGAGGAAATCGCCATGGTGTGCTCCGCCATCGGGCACCATGACGAAAAGACGGCTTACCCGGTTAACCCCCTGGCAGCAGCCCTTATCCTTTCGGACAAAAGCGATGTGCGCCGCACCCGGGTGCGCAAGGATGCAGTGCTGGCGGCGGACATCCATGACCGGGTGAATTACGCAGTGGAGGACATGCGGCTTGAAATTGACCCGGAGCAGAAGGTCTGTACATTTAATATTGTGATAGACACGGAAATATGCCCCGTTATGGAATACTTTGAAATTTTCCTGGAGCGCATGGTGCTGTGCCGCAAGGCCGCAAGAACCCTGGGCCTGCAGTTCGAGCTTATCATCAACAACACCCGGCTGCTTTAAAAGCCTTTGGGGCCGCTCCAAAGCTGGGTTCCGGCAAAGTTTGCTATATCTTTTCTATATTCAACTTTCCTATGAGCCGCCAGTGTCCTGAACGGCATTAGTAGGGCGCGGATATACACAGATATAATCCCTTTTAAGCAGAATGTCTTAGAAAAGCCCAGAAACCGCTTGGCTTCTGGGCTTTTCAGCGTCTCGCTGACGATATTCACTTCAGGTCTCCAATAAACATCGCATCCCCAAAACTGAAAAACCTGTACTGTTCCCGCACTGCCGCCTCATAGGCCCGCAGCACATGTTCCCTGCCCGCTAAAGCAGATACCAGCATAATGAGGGTGCTTTCCGGCAGGTGGAAGTTTGTAATAAGCCCGTCCAGGCCCTTGAACTGGTAACCCGGATAGATAAAAATATCCGTCCAGCCCTGGCTTTCTTTAAAGCGCCCCTCCCGCCGGGCCACAGACTCTATGGTGCGGCAGCTTGTAGTACCCACAGCTATCACCCTGCCCCCCCGCTCTTTGGTGGCATTTATCATGTCGGCTGTGGACTGGGGCATGTAATAATGCTCGGCGTGCATTTTGTGGTCGGTGATTCTCTCCGCGCTTACCGGGCGGAAGGTGCCCAGTCCCACATGGAGCGTCACAAACCCCAGTTCCACCCCCTTTTCTTTAATTTTCTCCAGCAGCTCCGGCGTGAAATGCAGGCCTGCCGTGGGGGCGGCGGCAGAGCCTGCCTCTTGGGAATACACAGTCTGATACCGCTCCTTATCCTCCAGCTTTTCCTTAATATAAGGGGGCAAAGGCATTTGGCCTATCTTGTCCAGCAGTTGAAAAAACACACCGTCATAGATAAAGCGGATAAGCCTGTTCCCATCCTCCAGCACGTCTGTAACCTCGCACTGGAGCAGCCCGTCCCCAAAGGTAAAGCGGCTGCCCTTTTTTGCCCGCTTGCCGGGCTTTGCCAGGGCCTCCCAGACATCATCTCCCTTGTTTTCCAGCAAAAGGAACTCCACATGGGCGCCTGTCCCCTCTTTCACCCCGTAAATGCGGGCGGGCAGCACCCGGGAGTCGTTTAAAACTAGGCAGTCGCCGGGACGCAGCAAGTCTGCAATATCCCGGAAATGGCGATGGGTTATCTCCCCTGTTTCCTTGTCAAGGGTCATCAGCCGGGAAGAGTCCCGGGGTTCCACCGGCTTTTGGGCAATCAGCTCCTGGGGCAAATCATAGTAAAAATCGCGGGTCTGTAAAGTATGTTCCTGCATGGCGTTCACCAGTCCTGTAAAATTTTCATAGAATATCCCGGCCGAAAAAATTGACAATGGCGCAAAACTAAGGTATTATAGAGAACGAATAGAGGCGCGGCTTTCAAAAGTAGCGGGATCGAGGTTGCCAGAACCATAGAAGTCTTGTGAAAGGGTAAGCTGCCGAAGGGGATATCCGGCAAGTTGACCCTGGTCGCAGCGGCCAACAGCTTTGCGACTGTCATCAAGTATGATGGAGTGCTATTTACTTAACCAGGCGGCCCTGTGCCGCAGCATTTCTATTATAGGAGATTGGCAGCCGGTTTTCAACCGGTTTTTTTGATTCTTCCCGCAGAACTTGCCAGTGTAAAAAGAGGGAAAAGGAGAATGGCTATGACGGAGGAAGAGCATGCTGTCTTTCAAAAGGCCCTGGACACCTGGGGCGGGGATGCCCAGATCCTCTGCCTGCTGGAAGAGATGGCAGAGCTACAGGATGCCCTGTGCAAGCATAAGCGGGGCAGGCGCACCACAGACGATATTGCAGAAGAGATAGCCGATGTGGAAATTATGCTGAACCAGATGAAGCTTTATTTCCGCGTGGAAGAGGAAGTGAAAGCCCAGCGGGCCAGAAAGGTCGGCCGGGTGGAAGAAAGGCTAAGAAGCCGTACCAATAGGGCATAGCACAAATCTTCCCGGCAAATTTTGCAGGTTTCTGTGTTGGAAATCCTCGACATGCCACAGCATGTCTTGCGGTTTCCGCCTTGAAGCCCACAAAATTTTCTCGAAAATATTTGTACCACTCCTATCGGTACAGCTTCTAAGGAATTAAGCAGAACACGAAACATACTCCCACTAAAGAAAGGAACTTGGAACATGAAACAGTATCGCGTAGGCATTATCGGATGCACTGGCATGGTGGGCCAGCGCTTTGCCACCATTTTAGAAAACCACCCCTGGTTTAAGGTTACGGCCCTGGCAGCCAGCGCCCGCTCTGCCGGGAAAACGTATCAGGAGGCCTTGGAGGGCCGCTGGGCCATGGAGGCCCCCATCCCCCCTGCCATGGCAGAACTGCCCGTATATGACGCGGAGAAGGATATAGACAAGGTTGTCTCTTTGGTGGATTTTGTGTTCTGCGCGGTGAACATGAAATCCGAGGACATTATGGCCCTGGAAGAGGCCTATGCCAAAAAGGAGTGCCCGGTTATCTCCAACAACAAGCAGCACCGAGGCACGCCGGATGTACCCATGATTATCCCGGAATTAAACGCAGAGCACCACAAGGTCATCGAGCACCAGAGAAAGCGCTTGGGCACCAAGCGGGGCTTTATCGCCGTCAAGTGCAACTGCTCCCTGCAAAGCTATGTGCCCGCCATCCATCCCCTTATGGACTTAGGCGTGACAAAGGTGCTGGCCTGCACCTACCAGGCCATTTCAGGCGCTGGCAAAACCTTTGAAACCATGCCGCAGATTTTGGATAACGTCATTCCCTATATCGGCGGCGAGGAGGAAAAGTCTGAACAGGAGCCTTTGAAAATCTGGGGCCATGTGGAAAACGGCGTCATTGTAAACGCCTGCTCTCCTTCCATCACCTCCCAGTGCCTGCGGGTGCCTGTGTCCGACGGGCACATGGCAGCGGTGTTCTTCTCCCTGGAGAAAAAAGCAAGCGTGGAGGAAATTATTGAGCGCTGGAAAAGCTTCCGAGGCCCCGCTCAGGAGCTGGAGCTGCCCAGCGCCCCCAAACAGTTCATTCATTACTTCGAGGAAAACGACAGGCCCCAGCCCAAGCTGGACAGGGATATAGAAGGCGGCATGGCCATCTCTGCCGGGCGGCTGCGGCCCGACACCCAGTATGACTATAAGTTTGTCTGCCTCTCCCACAACACCCTGCGAGGCGCTGCCGGAGGCGGCCTGCTGATGGCAGAGCTTTTGTGCAAGCTGGGCTACTGTGACTGAAAACACAGAAGAAGGAAACGGTACCGGGCACAAAAGGCCGCGTTTTCACAGCTTTTTGTGCGTATCCTGTATCGCATGGCGATTTGACTGATTTTTCGGAGGGATACCTATGACAAAAGAGTTGCTGTTCACCGGCGCCGGTACGGCGCTTATCACCCCCTTTACCCCCTGCGGCGAAATCTACTGGGAGGAATTGGAGCGGCTTGTTGAATTTCAGATAGAAAACGGCATTGATTCCATTATCGCCTGCGGCACCACCGGGGAAGCCGCCACCATGAGCGCGGAAGAACATTTGCAGACAGTGGGCTTTATCATAGAAAAGGTGAAGGGCCGGGTGCCCGTCATTGCGGGCACTGGCAGCAATGACACCAAATTCTGCGTGGAGCTTTCCCTGGAAGCCAAAAAGCTGGGAGCCGACGGCCTGCTGCTGGTAACCCCTTATTACAACAAGACCTCCCAGAAAGGGCTTATCGAAAGCTTCCGCTTCATTGCCGATTCTGTGCAGATGCCCTGCGTGCTCTACAACGTGCCCAGCCGCACAGGCTGCAATATCCAGCCTGAAACCTATCAGGAGCTGGCGGATAACCCCTACATCGTTGCCGTAAAAGAGGCAAACGGTGACACCGCCTCCGTCGCCCGTACCCTAGCTTTGTGCGGGGATAAGCTGGCCGTATACTCCGGGGAGGATAACCAGACCCTGCCCATAATGGCTTTAGGCGGCAAGGGGGTTATTTCCGTATTCTCTAACGCACTGCCCCGGCAGATGCACGATTTAACCGCCGCTATGCTCCAGGAAAACCTGGAGGAGGCAAGGAAGCTTCAGGTGGAATACCTGGATTTGATGGACGGTTTCTTTATGGACGTGAACCCCATCCCCATTAAGGAGGCCCTGTTCCAGATGGGGAAAATCTCCACCAACCATTGCCGCATGCCCCTGACCACCATGCCGGAGGAAAAGCGGCAGAAGCTTGCAGCCCTGCTGCAAAAGCACAGCCTGCTGTAAGCCAGTCCAGACGTGAAAAGGAAAGGAGCCATCGGAAATGACAAGACTGCTGTTGTGCGGTTGCGGCGGGAAAATGGGTGCTGCCGTACAGAATTTTGCCCGAGAGCGGGAGGACTGCAAGATAACCGCCGGGGTGGATATTACCGGCGCGCCCCAGACCGGCTTCCCTGTGTATACGGAAATCGGGGAAGTACCGGAGCCTGCGGATGTTATCATCGACTTCTCCCACCCCTCCGCCCTGTCCGCCATTTTGGCATACTGCAAGGCCCATCCGGGCACAGCCGCTGTGCTGTGTACCACAGGCTATTCCCCGGAGCAGGCCGCCTCCATTGCGGAAGCGGCGGAAACTATGCCCATCTTCTATTCCCGGAACATGTCCCTGGGCATAAACCTGCTCATCGAGCTTTCCAAGAAAGCCGCCGGGGTACTGGGCAGCTCCTTTGACATAGAAATCCTGGAGATGCACCACAACCAGAAAATCGACGCTCCCAGCGGCACCGCTCTCATGCTGGCGGACGCCATAAACGGGGAACGGGAAAACGCCATGAAATATGTGTACGACAGGCACTCCCAGCGGAAAAAGCGGGAGAAAAGCGAGATTGGCCTGCACTCTGTGCGGGGCGGCACCATTGTGGGGGAGCACCAGGTAATTTTCTCCGGGCAGCACGAGGTTATCACCCTGTCCCACTCCGCCCAGTCCAAGGAGCTTTTCGCTTCCGGGGCCATTAACGCGGCGGTTTTCATGAACGGCAAGGCCCCGGGGCTTTACAGCATGTCCGATCTGCTCTGACAGACGGGCAGGAAAGGAAGGCAGACTATGAGCAGTTCCACCGTTATCAGCACCACCGACAACATCACCCTGGTTACATTAGCGGGTTTTCCTGCCAATGTAGATTCCATCTCCCACATTTTCGAGGCCATTTCCCGGTATAACATTAACATCGACATGATTTCCATGGCTCCCACCCACGGCGCTTTTACCGGGCTTTCCTTCACCATTTCCGACAGCGACCTTATCGACATCCTGGCTTTTACCACCCAGCTCAAGCGGGAAACAAATGTAAACGTCATTGTCAGCAGCGTGAACCACAAAATCTCTGTGTACGATCCCGCCATGAAAAATACCCCTGGCATTGCGGCCCAGGTGTTCGGGGCCATTACCGGCACAAACGCTGACATCCGGCTGATTACCACCTCGGAGGTGGAGATTTCCCTCCTGGTCACTGAGGCAGACTTTGACACCGTACTGGCGGCGCTCCAGAAGGCCATGGCATGAAAGGCGCAAGAAATACCCCCGGCGGAGTCGGGGGTATTTTCTTATGCAGGCGTAGCCCTATGATACTAGCCGCGTGTCACGTCACGTTGGTACAGTCTGACATTTGCATAGGTGCCCTCCTCTAAAAACTTATTTTTTCTTCTTTATGCTACTCCTGAGCTTCCCTATCTTACCTTTGCGCCTAAGTATACAAGAATAAGCACCTGCCTGCTCTGCAGGCGGGTGCTTATTTCTGTCAGGTCTTTTTGAGAGAGGCAAAATAAGCCCGGTTATAGGCAATTGCCGGAGAATCTGGCTTACAGGCCGCTGCCAGCTCGTTATAGGCCTCCGCTTCCTGTTCGTTCCCCAGCCTGCTGCTGCAAAGGCACAGCCCCAGGTATGGCTCATAGCCATAGGCATCTGGCAGCACAAAGCCGCCCTTATCGTCCTGCCGTTCGCACCGCAGGGCCTGCCTGTACCAATAGGCCGCCTGCCGCCACTGTTCCCTGTCCAGGAAATGCTGGCCAATGTCACAGCAGATCTCTGCCCGGGGCACATCATAGGAAAAGCTTCTGAAAAATGCCAGCAGGGCTTCCTCCGCCCGGCAAAGCCCATATAAGCAGCGGGCGCAGTGGCGGCAGGCGTCAATTTGGTTTTCCACCCAGCCCTGACCCTGGGACAGAAAGCTTTCAAAAACTGCCAAGGCCTGGGCGTATTCCTGGTGGTAGTAAAGCTCCCGCCCATAGTAAAACTGCTGCCGCGGCTCCAGGCTTTCCCCTTTTGCCAGCATGCCCTGGAAAATGCGCAGGTTCCTGTCCGGATCGGAAGGGTGCAGCTTCCAGTGGGTGACAGCGCAATCGGCATATACCCGGTGGCCCCGGGTTTCGATAACCTCGTGGACAGGGCCTTTCCAGCGCATCCCCCGGTAGTTTTTTACAAGCCGCTCCCGGTAATAGGAAAAGGTGAGCTGGCCTGTCTCGTCAAATCCCACATGATAGGGCATCATCACCACTTCCACCTCTGGGGCCAGCTCCTCTTTCAGCTCTTTGAAACGCTCCCTGTCCTCCTGCAGCAGGATGTCATCTGCGTCCAGCCACATACAGTAAGCGCAGGAGGCCTTATCAAAGGAAAAATTCCTGGCAGCGGAAAAATCGTCTATCCAGGGGAAGTCGAAGATTTTTTCCGTATACTGCCGGGCAATTTCCTTTGTCCTGTCATGGGAGCCTGTGTCCACAATGATGATTTCATCTACCAAATCTTTTACGGAGTCCAGGCAGCGCCCTAATACGTCCTCCTCGTCCCTGACAATCATGCATAAGCTGACAGTTCCCATATGTTCCTCCTCTCAAATGGGGAAAGCCCCCATGCCCTGGGCATAGGGGCTTCCCTGCCATTTCCGGCTGGTTACGCTTCGTTAGGGCCTGTGGGGCCGGTAGCGCCTCTGGGAAGGGTAAGGTTCAGCACGAAATTGGGGGCAGTGCCTGTAATGGTGGCGGCAGCGGCCGTACCCGGCGCGCCTGTGGTTACTGTGCCGATTGTTAAAACGGGCGTAAGTCCTGCGGTGCCTGTGGGGCCGGCTGGCCCGGTGGCTCCCGTAGCGCCTGTTGGCCCTACCGGGCCTGTAGGGCCTGTGGCTCCATCTAAGCCTGTAGCCCCTGTGGGGCCGGCTGGCCCGGTGGCTCCCGCAGCGCCTGTTGGCCCTACCGGGCCTGTGGGGCCTGTGGCTCCGTCTAAGCCTGTAGCTCCCGTAGGGCCAACTGCGCCGCTTATTTATGCACAACAATAACTCTTGCTCGGAGATGGGGCGTTAAGCCTGCTATATCGCGGGCTTTCGCTCTATCACCGTAAGAATGTTGTGATTGTTCTCAATGTAATCAAGTATGCGTTGATACTCGTCGGCAAAATTGAAGTCCACCGTTATTTCCCCATTTTCATGTACCCAAACCATATTGACCAATTCCACCACGATACCGCGATTAAGGGTTTGGATATTCTTGTGCTTTAGAAAAGCAGTAAGATAGGGGTCGTCGGTGTCGATGCCGTCAGCCATCACTTGCATTTCCTCTTTTAGATAAGAAATGTTTTGTTCAAGCTGGGCGGTCTGCTCGGCAATCTTGCCTTTTAAGCGGCGGTATTCCTCTTTGGTAATATCGCCGCTTTTCCAATCAAGGTACAAGCTGTCGGAAGCGTCATGATATTGCTTTAGCTGTTTCTCTGCCTGCTTCAACGCAAGGGTCAATCGCTTGTTTTCCCGGTTGATAACAGGCGCGTTGTTTATCCGCTCGATTTCTTCCGACAGTTCGTCTACCAATGCGATCTGCACTTGCAGGGCAGCTAAAACCGCTTCTTCCAGCTTGTCCTGCCGGATAGAATGTTTACTGCAAGTCTTTTTGTCAGTAAACGTGCGGCAAGCATAGTAAGCCAAATTGCGGGCGGTTTTTCGCCGCATCGCCTTTTTACAGTCAGCGCAGCGGACAAAGCCAGACAAAATATAGACATCCTGCTTGCCCGGCGCTGTCCTTGTGTCGCGCTTGTGCAGGGTTTGTGCTTTTTCAAAGGTTTCCCTGTCAATGATTGCTTCGTGGGTATTTGGGACAACAAACCATTCATCTTCGGGAACAGCGATTTGCTTGTGTACTTTGTAGCTGATGATGCGATGCCGTCCCTGCACCATCACGCCGGTATAAATCTCATTCTGCAATATCCTTGCAACCGTGCTGGCAGACCATAGACCGTCGTTTTTGCTGGAATTGGGATTGTTATACTTTAACCCCTTTTTCTTTTTGTAGGCTTCGGGGTTCGGCTCTCCCATGTTATTCAGCCTTTTTGCAATCCCCATTTTGCTGTACCCCTCATTCACAAACCAGTGGTAAATGCTTCTTACGACTTCCGCCGCTTCTTCATCTATCAAAAGGCTGTTTTTATCGTTGGGGTCTTTCTTGTAGCCGTATGTGGCAAATGCTCCGATAAACTCGCCGCGCTCCCGCTTCATTTTGAACGTCTTTCGGATTTCTTCGGAAGTGGTGGCGGCAAACTGCTCGTTGAACATTCCCCTGATCGGCACTTCAAGGCCGCTTGCAGAATGTGGGTTTGCGTAGGTGTCGATGAATGGTGTGCCTGTGCAGATAAACCTTGCACCGTTGATTGGAATAAATTCCTCAAGAAACTTTTGCTGATCTGCAAGGTTGCGGAAACCGCGTGCAAGTGACTTGATAATCATGCAGTTTACTTCCTTGCGAACGATACAGCCCTCAAGCCGCTTGAAGTCTGGACGCGCTGTATCTGTGCCTGTCAGTCCGTCATCGGCAAACACATCTACAATCACATAGTTTCCCGGCTCAAAGTAACCATCTACAAAGTCCCGCAGTATTTTTTCCTGATTGATAATGCTCTCGCTGTCGTCCTCGTTGTCGTCCTCTTTGGAGAGGCGAATATAAAGCCCGATTTTCCAAAACGGCTCTGCGCTGGCACGTGCCGTTCTGTTTTTGCGCGTGCGGGGCATGATACCTCCTTTCCCCCTATAATTATAGGTCTATTATACCATTTTCTCCCCATAATCACAAGGATTTTGTCAAAAATGGCAACGGGTGTAAACAGACAATAAAAGTATACCAATTTTCGCCACGCTAGCTGGACCATTTTCCGCCAACTGAGCCAATTCTCGCCAGTTAAGGGATACCAGTCAAAAAACTACAATTTCACAGAATAGTTAATCGAAACCTCATAAAAGCGGTGGAATATCCTTATATTTAACCGCTTTTATGAGGTGCCACAGCGCCGCAGCGCTGTGAATCCCCTTATTGAAGGACTGGTATACTCTGTGGCGGATTTTGGCCCCTTTTGCGTGTCTGCTTACAACGGGAAAGTTGGCACTTCATTTAAGGCTTAAAAAGTAATCGCATAAGGATTGCTTTAAGGTTTTGCTTTCAGATACAAAGCGGATTTTGACAGGCGTATCGCCGCAAAGAAAACAATACGGATTTACGATTTGTTCAAGGTAGTTCTGCATCTTTTCTGTGGTTGGCATCGCAGGGTCGATGTGAATGTTGCGAATATCTGCCAAAGTGCTGCGGTCAACCTGTGTTATATCTACGCTTCTCATTTCTCGAAGCTGTAATTGGCTAATCATCTTCATTCCCCTTTCCGGTCAGCATACAATAAAATATGCGCTCCGGCTTGTACGTTATGAAGAAAAAGGCTTTCATCGGGCGGCTGGCAGCACAGCCTCGCGGGAATTTCACCCCTGCCCGTTAAGGCAGCTTTACCCAATGCCTGCGACGCTTCTAACGCTCGGACTATGGCTATAAAGGCTTGTCTCCCCTCAATGCGTGTCGTCGCCCGCAAGCCGCTACACTTGCTCCCCGGCGCGGTGTTGGTCGCTTGACTTTTCCCCGTAGGGGAAAAGCGTCATGGCGCACCCGCTGTCTGGCTCGGCGCAAAAAGGACGTACCCGATGTGCCCTATACTGCGCCGCCGTTATCTTGCGGGCTTTCTTTGTCAAGGTGCAGAGCCGGGCCGGAGGCGGGGGAACATGGAAAGGGTAAGATGTTCCGCCTGCCCTGCCGGGCCGGTTGCCGTCAGCCTAAACCGACGATAGCCTGAATGAGCTTATTTTCCAGGTGGTGCTTCATCCACTCGTCCAGACAGATATAAGGATAGCCGTACTCGTCATAGAGCGTCCGGGTACAGAGCTTGTTTATGTAGCCCTAGTAGTACCGCAAGACACGTTCCACGGCCTCGGCATCCCCGGTGCGGGCGGCTTCGATCACCGGCATGGGGAGAAGCGCCCGGCCCTTGTAGCTGGGGTTCATCATCCGCGCTCAACCTCCCTTTGGCATCAACGCCGTCAATTTGTTCCGCAGTTCGTCCAGTGTTTTCTTCCTGTGCCGTTGGACGGCGCTACGGGACATACCCACAAGGCTACCGATAAGCTCTGCGACTTTTCTCGTTGAACCTACACCAGAAAAGTATAACACTAATATTTTCATTCCCTACTCCTCTTCAATGGAAATGCCACACTTGAGACATTTCTTTGTCTGTAGTATAATGAAAGAGCACTGCAAAATCAAGTAGCTGCGATTAAGTGCTACAAAACCGATTATTTCCTTTGTTCATGACTATCCTCAATCTTCGACCATTTGACAGATACGGAAGGACAGGATATGATAGAGGCAGAAATGGAGGTAATAGGATGTCCCACTACCATCTTCCGCACAATCACGGGCAGAATATCGAGCGCGTCCTGGAACGGATGCCGCCTCCTGACGGGTTTCAGACAACCGCCGCTATTTTCCAGCAGCTTGGCGACCCGTCCCGCCTGCGTATCCTCTGGCTGTTGTGCCACAGCGAGGAATGTGTGTGCAACATCGCTGCCGCTGTTGGAATGAGCGACCCCGCCGTATCCCACCACCTGCGGATTCTGAAAAAGGGCGGAATTATTGAAAGCCGCCGGGATGGAAAAGAGGTCTACTACACTTTGGCAGCCACCACCCAGGCGAAGCTGCTACACCGGACCATTGACGCACTGTTTGAGATCACCTGTCCTACCGATTGATAGAAGAAATGCGCCGCGCTTACGAAAGTGCGGCGCATTTCCTGTTATAGCTTTACTCCTGCGCCGGAGTTTCAAACTGCTTGACCCGCATGGCGCGAATGGCGTTCAGAATGGCGATCACCGAAACGCCCACGTCCGCAAATACCGCCGCCCACATATTGGCGCGGCCCACCGCCCCCAGGATCAGCACCAGGAATTTGACCCCCAGGGCAAAGACGATGTTCTCATTGGAAATGCGGATGGTCTTACGGGCGATCTGCATAATAGCGGCGATCTTGGACGGTTCATCCGTCATCAGTACCACATCAGCGGCCTCGATCGCCGCATCGGAGCCGAGAGCGCCCATAGCGATACCCACATCGGCCCGCGCCAGCACAGGAGCATCATTGATACCGTCACCCACAAAGGCCAGCATCCCCTTATCGCTTTTCTGTGCCAGCAGTTCCTCCACACGGTCTACTTTGTCGGCGGGGAGCAGTTCGGTGTAGGCTCGATCCAGACCCAGGCGGCGGGCCACGTCCTGCCCAACTGCATCCGCATCGCCGGTGAGCATGACCGTCTGGCGAATACCGGCGGCTTTCAGCGTCTTAATGGCAGCGGGCGCGTCTGCCTTGATTTCATCCGCAATCACAATACACCCTGCGTATCTTCCATCAAAGGCCACATAGACCACAGTACCAATAGCGTTGGAGGCCGTATAGGGAATATGCTCCCGCTCCATCAGCTTGGCATTTCCGGCCAGCACCGTCATACCATCAATCACCGCCTGGACACCATGCCCCGCGATTTCCTGCACATCGGTAATACGGCTGTTGTCAATTTTCTTGCCATAGGCTTTTTGGATGGACAGCGAGATCGGATGATTGGAGTAGTCCTCCGCATACGCCGCCAGTTCCAGAAGTTCCTCGTCCGTTATGCCATTTGCTTGAATTTCTGTGACAGCAAAGGAGCCTTTTGTCAAAGTGCCGGTCTTATCGAACACAACGGTTTCCGTGTAGGCCAGTGCCTCCAGATAATTGCTGCCCTTGACGAGTACGCCGATTTTGGACGCGCCGCCGATGCCACCGAAGAAACTGAGCGGAATGGAGATCACCAGCGCACAGGGGCAGGAAATCACCAGGAAGGTCAGCGCCCGGTAAATCCAAATACTGAACGCCTGTCCCGTTACCAGCGGCGGCAGGACTGCCAGAGCGAGGGCGGCGAATACCACCACCGGCGTATAGTACCGGGCAAAGCGGGTGATGAAGTTTTCCATGCGGCCCTTTTTGTCGCTGGCGTTCTCAACAAGGTCAAGAATTTTGGCTACGGTGGATTTTCCAAATTCCTTGGTGGTCTGGATGGTTAAAATGCCGGTCTGATTGATGCACCCGCTGATAACCTCCATGCCTGCCTCCACCTCACGGGGCATAGATTCTCCCGTCAGAGCAGAAGTGTCCAGCGTGGAGCTGCCCTTGATGATCTTGCCGTCCAGCGGAACACGTTCACCGGGCTTTACAATGATGGTGTCACCGATCTTCACGTCCTCCGGGTCTACTTGGATCAGCTTGCCGTCTTTCTCAATGTTGGCGTAGTCCGGGCGAATATCCATCAGGCTGGTGATGGAGCGGCGGGACTTGGAAACAGCATAGGACTGGAACCACTCGCCCACCTGATAGAACAGCATAACGGCCACGCCCTCGGAGTGTTCGCCCAAAATCAGCGCTCCAACGGTGGCAATCGTCATGAGGAAATTCTCGTCAAACACTTGACCATGCAGGATGTTGGTGATGGCTTTCCAGACAATATCCCAGCCGATCACCGCATAGCAGACCAGGTAGACCCCCAGCTCCACCCAGCCCTCCAGATGGAGCAGGCCACCGGCGGCGAACAACACCGCCGCCACGATGATGCGGGTCAGCAAATGCTTTTGTTTTTTTGTCATGTTGATACTCTCCTTCCTGCAAAAGCACCGGCTACCAAACGGCAGCCGGTGCTTTTGCATAGTTACGCCTTGACCGTCACATCCGGCTCGATCTTCTTGATGAGCGCCGTGGCCTCGGCCAGCACAGCGTCAAACTTCTCGTCCGGGGCCTCCAGCACCATCTTCTGGCCCAGGAAGTTGACGGCCACGCTGGTCACACCGTCGATCTTCTGGACGGCGTTCTGGATTTTGTCGGCACAGTGGCCGCAGTCCAGGTCAATGAGCTTAATAGTCTTTTTCATAGCGTTGAGTTCCTTTCTTTGTTAAAATATGTGGTTTGTGGTTGGTTAGACATGGCCAAACGATTAAAAACCCGTTTAATCGTTTCGCTTTGCAGTATAGCCATCAGCCCCCATAAAGTCAATGCTTTTGGACCCGATATTCCTCTTTGGAGCGCAAAACCTCCTGATTGGATTTCTCCCGAAAAACAAAAACCATTTGGATAAAAAATGCTCCACAATGGAGCGGACAGCGGAGGTGAAAACCGTTTATAATAGCCCTCGGTCAATGCCATTCCCCTACCGGGGATGGGTATTGATACAAAACATAAGAAAGAAGGGATTATTTTGCGTAAGGAGCAATTTGACATCACAGGCATGACTTGCTCCGCTTGTTCAGCCAGGGTAGAAAAAAGTGTTGCCAAGCTCCCCGGCATCCAGGAGGTGTCTGTCAATCTGCTGAAAAACAGCATGGTGGAATCCTATGACGAAGCCGCACTTGACACGGGGCAGATCATCCAGGCGGTGGAAAAGGCTGGGTACGGAGCGATCCCCAAGGCTGGGCAGAACAAGCCCGCTGTCGAGCGAACAGCCGCTTCTGTCCCTGCTGGTAAACCAGCGGTCAGCACCGCCCAAGCGGAGTACAAACAAATGAAGGGCCGACTATTGCTGTCCGCCATCTTCACCATTCCCCTGTTTTACATCTCAATGGGCCACATGATGGGGTGGCCGCTACCCAGCGGTCTGCTGGGAATGGAGAACGCCATCACCTTTGCGTTCACCCAATTCCTGCTGCTCATTCCCGTGGTGTTCGTCAATGCGAAATACTACCGCATGGGCTTTAAGACCCTGTTCCACGGTTCGCCCAATATGGATTCGCTGATCGCCATCGGCTCCGGCGCGGCTATTGTCTACGGCATCTATGCCATTTTCAAGATCGGCATTGGTTTCGGTCACGGCGATATGGAAACGGTACACAGCTTTATGATGGATTTGTACTTTGAATCCGCTGGGATGATCCTGACCCTTATCACGCTGGGCAAAACTCTGGAGGCCCGCGCCAAGGGCAAGACCTCGGATGCCATCACCAAGCTGATGAACCTTGCGCCCAAGACGGCCACTGTGGAGCGGAACGGCATAGAACAGCAAATCCCCGTGGAACAGGTACAGCAGGGGGAAACGCTGATTGTCAAGGCCGGTGAATCTGTCCCTGTGGACGGTGTGGTGCTGGAGGGCTTTTCCTCCGTGGATGAATCCGCCCTGACCGGCGAGAGCATCCCCGTGGAGAAGCACGTTGGCGATACGGTAATTGGTGCGACTATCAATAAGACCGGCTATTTCAAAATGCAAGCCACTAAGGTAGGGGATGACACCACTCTGGCGCAGATCGTCCGGCTGGTAGACGAAGCTACCAGCTCCAAGGCCCCCATCGCAAAGCTGGCTGATAAGCCCCAATGTAAAGATCGGGCGCATCCGTATTGATGGGACACTGTTGCCGCAAGTCCTCGCCGTGGGCATTTCCGCTCTGCTCATGCAGGTTTTGACCTTGGTTCAGCAGACGGTGATCTACCGCGTGGCATCCGTCTATGGCGGCGAAACCTCCCAGCTTCTTTTGGGAGCGGCACTGCGGTTCTGGAACTTCTCGTTTGTGCCGCTGTGGGGTATCAGCCAGGGATTCCAACCCGCCGCTGGCACAAACTACGGAGCAAAAGACTATGACCGGGTAAAGAAGCTGACAGGTGTATTCATCACCGCCGCTACGGTGCTGTCCCTGGTATTCTATATCCCTGTTGAACTGTTCCCGGATAAAATTCTGTCTATGTTCCTGACAACTCCGGGTATCACTGAAGCAGGAGCTACCAACTTCCGCATCATGTTCAGCACCTACATTCTGCAAGGCAGCTTCCTGATCGCTGTAACGCTGTTCCAGTCGCTGGGCAAGGCCAACAGAGCCACTTGGCTGGTGCTGTTCCGGCAGATTATCCTGTTCATCCCGCTGTGCGTACTGCTGCCGATAGTGGGCGGTATGGGTATCCGGGGCGTCTGGCTGGCGATTGCTCTGACAGATGCAATCCTGGTCATTATCACGATTGCCATGATGCTCTCAGAGTTCCGCAAAATGCCTGCAACCTCCAACGTGAACAAATAAGGAGGCCGCTATGAAAAAAGTGTTATGCCCTCTGGCGATTCTCACCGCTATTGGCGCTGCCGCATGGTGGCTGTGGGATCGTGTGATTTGGGATAAGTAAGCAAACAATTAGGAGATAGAACAAAATGAACATTCTTAGCGCGGTTAAGAACACGGCTTTCTCTGCCGCTGTTACCACTACGCTCAACTATCTGGAACAGAACCCGGAGCAGAATATTCCCAAGGCTATGGGCCTGATGGACAAGGTGCTGCCTGACGGCTGGTACGAGAGCCAGAGGGCCGCGTTCCGCAAAGCCATTGACGAGAAGGGGAATTGGTATCAGCTCCTGCTGAAAGCCTATCAACTGGATGAAAGTGTCAGAAAGGCGTTCTTTCAGAATTTTATTATCAACGCCTCGCTCAAAGGAGGTGCGCTGCAAGAGGAAATCCGGCAGCGTGAGGGCTGCAACGTCCCGTGGGCGATCTTGCTTGACCCCACTTCCGCCTGCAACCTCCACTGTACCGGCTGTTGGGCGGCGGAGTACGGCCATAAGCTGAACCTGAGCCTGAAAACCATTGACAAAATTGTGCGCCAGGGTAAAGAGCTGGGTACATATATGTATATCTACACCGGCGGCGAACCGATGGTGCGGAAGAAAGACCTGATTACCCTGTGCGAAATGCACCCCGACTGCGAATTTCTCTCCTTCACCAATGGAACGCTGATTGACGAGGCGTTTTGCCGGGAAATGCTGCGGGTCAAGAATTTTGTCCCGGCCATCAGCTTGGAAGGCTTTGAACAGGCCAACGATGGGCGGCGTGGACAAGGCGTATATGAGAAGGTACAGAACGCTATGCGGCTGCTGAAAGAGCATAAGCTCCCATTTGGCATTTCCACCTGTTATACCAGCGCCAACTACGAGGACATCAGCAGCGAAGCCTTCTTCGATATGATGATCGAGGCCGGGGCTATGTTTGTGTGGTTCTTCCACTATATGCCAGTGGGGAACGAGGCCGTCCCCGCTTTGCTGCCCTCGCCAGAGCAGAGGAAAGCAGTCTATGAGCGGGTGCGCCATTTCCGGGAAACGAAACCGATTTTCAGCATGGACTTCCAGAACGATGCCGAGTATGTGGGCGGCTGTATCGCCGGGGGCCGGAACTATCTGCATATCAACGCCGCTGGCGATGTGGAGCCGTGTGTATTCATCCACTACTCCAATGTGAACATCCACGATTGCAGTCTGCTGGATGCGCTGAAAAGCCCCCTCTTTATGGCCTACCATGACGGCCAGCCGTTTAATGAGAATATGCTGCGGCCCTGTCCCATGCTGGAGAACCCGGAAATTTTGCGGGATATGGTGAAGCGCACCGGGGCGAAATCCACTGATCTGCAATCGCCGGAATCCGTAGATCATCTTTGTGAGAAGTGTGATTCCTACGCGGCCTGCTGGCAAGGAATGGCGGATACGCTCTGGCAGAACTCGAAAGAAAAGTAACGTGATAAAAGGGCTGGTGCTTTGAAAGCACTGGCCCTTTGCACGTTTGAATAGACCATCCAAATGGTATATAATGTGTGACAGGGGGGACTATCTATGTCAAATAATCCAATAGCAATGCAGTCAAAGAAATGGATTATTGATGCACTGTTAGAACTAATGAACAGAAAAGCGTATCACCTTATTACTGTTAGAGAGATTTCTTCAAAAGCATTGATTGACCGTCGAACATTTTATCGTCATTTTGAGTGTAAAGATGATGTTTTACGTTTAGTTATTGATGACATTACTACCGAATATCTTAACTCTATAAAAGGAATTGCTCCTACAGATACATATACAATAACCAAAAATTTTTTTGAGATTTGTTTTCAAAATCGGGATTTCATCAATCTCTTATATAGAAATAATTTGATGTACTTTCTGTTAGATAAATTTTACACTAATCTTCCCATCATTCATGCTCAAGTACGAAGTGATGAAATGTCTGAAACCCTCAGTCAAGATATGGATTATTTTTGGCGTATTGTATGGGGTCGCCACAGTGCAGCATCATCCCGTCCCCACCGGGGTGTCGTAGGTTCCCTTGAAGAAAACAAGGTCGCCGGGGCGCGGGGAGCCGGTGCGGGTGCAGATGTTGTAAAGCCCCTGGGCCCCCAGCCGCCCCACGTTCCAGCCGGAATGATTGACTACCCACGAAACAA
>NZ_QWEO01000022.1 GCF_009936035.1 Neglectibacter sp. X58
CCCCAATTCCTTTTGCTCTTTTTTGTGCCCCCTGGCCCTTTGGCGTGCGTCCTTGCGTACTAACTTAATGACATTGCACTAGTATACATCCATTTTTATCGTTTGTCAATAAATTTTTAACGTTTTTCGATAAACCCTCTCTGGCAAGCATTGACAGCCAGAGAGGGTTTCTTTTGCTTATTGGCTGGGAAGCGCGCCTTCCCGCAGCAGTTCCCGGGGGCAGAACTGGTAAAGCCGCACCCCACCTACCCGGCCTTCAAAGGCTTCAAAGCCCTGAAGCGCCAGGGGCAGGGCCGCGCAAACCTGCTCTGGCTCCTCTATCAGCAGGGTGGTGTGGGCTGTCCAGTTCCGGCTTGTGCCGAAATGCTCCTTCAGTGTGAGCAGCTCCCGGTTCACGTCCGGCGCCAGGAACAGCACCCGGCCCCCGCCGAATACGCCTAAATGGTTGAAGGTGAGGGAAAAAGCCCTGGTCTGCCGCAGCGCTTCCTCCATTGCGGCAAGGGCTTCTTCCTGCTCGCTGGGCTGGAAAATCCCCAGGGTGATGTGATGGGGCAGGTTTTTCGTCTGCCTGCCGGCAAAGCCCGCCCCCACCAGCCGCGCCCGCATTTCCTCTATGCGCCGCTGGGTTTCGTCATCGTATACCGCCATGGCGCACAGGAACGTTTTGTCCATATCACACCTCCTAAGACCTGCTAAGACCTTGGGGCATCGCCCCAAACCCCACAAGCCTTTTTGAAAAAAGGCTTGACCGAAAAACTCCGCGTTTTGTCCTGTCCGGCTATATGCGGAGGTTACTTTATTTCCTTGCTTTCAATCTCCGCCTTTGCCTTTTCGATAAAGGCCTGCACAGAGATGGCTCCCAGGTCGCCGTCCTTCCGGTGGCGCACAGAAACCTCCTGGGCCTCCTGCTCCTTGTCGCCTACCACCAGCATGTAGGGGGTCTTTTTCAGTTGGGCTTCCCGGATTTTATACCCGGTCTTTTCGCTGCGCAGGTCGCACTCTACCCGCAGCCCAGCCTCCTCCATCTGCTTTTGCAGGGCCTTGGCGTATTCGTGATGGCGCTCTGCAATGGGCAGGATAACTGCCTGCACAGGGGACAGCCACAGGGGGAAGGCCCCGGCGAAGTGCTCCGTTATAACGCCGATAAACCGCTCGATGGAACCAAGCACTACCCGGTGGATCATCACAGGCCTGTGGCGCTCCCCATCTACCCCTACGTACTCCAGCTCGAACCGCTCGGGAAGCTGGCTGTCCAACTGGATGGTGCCGCACTGCCAGGTGCGCCCTAAGGAGTCGGCAATGTGGAAATCCAGCTTCGGGCCATAGAAGGCGCCGTCCCCTTCGTTTATCACGAACTCCTTGCCCATGGCTGTGATGGCTTCTTTCAGAATGTCCTGGTTCTTCTCCCACTCCTCCACAGTGCCGATGTGATCTTCAGGCATGGTGGAAAGCTCAATGGTGTAGGTGAGGCCAAAGGTGGAATACACCTCGTCGAACAGCCGCACTGTCTCCTGGATGATATCCTGCATCTGCTCCCGGGTCATAAAGACATGGGCGTCATCCTGGTTAAAGCAGCGCACCCGGAACAGGCCATGGAGCGCGCCGGAAAGCTCGTGGCGGTGGACAAGGCCGATTTCCCCCACCCGCAGGGGCAGATCCCGGTAGGAATGAGGCTCGCTGGCATATACCAGCATGCCGCCGGGGCAGTTCATGGGCTTAATGGCAAAGTCTGCCTCGTCAATTACAGTGGTGTACATGTTGTCTTTATAATGATCCCAGTGGCCGGAACGCTCCCATAGCTGGCGGTTGAGCATGATGGGGGTGGAGATTTCCACATAACGGTACTTCTTGTGGACTTCCCGCCAATACTCCATCAGGGTGTTTTTCAGCACCATGCCCTTTGGCAGGAAAAAGGGGAACCCGGGGCCTTCGTCCCTAAGCATAAACAGGCCCAGCTCTTTGCCAAGCTTCCGGTGATCCCGCTTTTTGGCCTCCTCCAGCATTTGCAGGTGTTCGTCAAGCTGGGACTGCTTGGGGAAGGCAATGCCGTACACACGGGTGAGCATCTTCTTGGTGGCGTCCCCCCGCCAGTAGGCCCCTGTGATGGCTGTCAGCTTTACGGCCTTCACCATGCCGGTGCTCATAAGGTGGGGGCCGGCGCACAGGTCGGTGAAATCATTCTGGCTGTAGAAGCTGATGTTTTCCCCGTTGCCCGCGTGCTCGTCAATCAGCTCCTGCTTATAGGGCTGTCCGGCCATCTTCT
The DNA here is from genome assembly GCF_009936035.1 of Neglectibacter sp. X58. Lineage (GTDB taxonomy): Bacteria > Bacillota > Clostridia > Oscillospirales > Acutalibacteraceae > Acutalibacter. Next base: position 2,264 of record NZ_QWEO01000022.1, read on the forward strand.
CCTTGGCTGCGCCCTGCGCAAGCTCAAACCGCTCCAAGGGGATGTTCTCTTTGATGATCTTCTTGATTTCTTCCTCGATTTTCGGCAGGTCATCCAGGGACAAGGGGTTTTCCATGTCAAAATCGTAATAGAAACCATTGTCAATGGCAGGGCCGATGGCAAACTTTGTGCCGGGATACAGCCTGCACACTGCCTGGGCCATAATGTGGGAGGCGGTGTGCCAATACGCCTTTTTGCCTTCCTCGCTGTCAAAGGTGAGGATTTCCAGGGCGCAGTCCTCCTGAATCGGCGTGCGCAGATCCCGCGTTTCCCCGTTTATCCGGGCGCAGCAGGCAGACTTGTATAACCCCATGCCAATGGACTTTGCCACCTCTGCGGCTGTCACGCCATTTTCAAATTCCTTCACTTGCCCTTTCAAATCAATCTTTACCATAGGTGTGCTCCTTCCTTGCGGGGCGGCAAAATAGAAAATGCCTGCCCCAGCAAAAATTCTGGGGCAGGCATGCTTCACGTCAGTTTTTTGAAGCGGCCCGCGGTTCCACCCGGATTCAAAGCGCAAAAGCCGCGCTTCCTTCATTATAGCCGTAACGGTGCCATCCGTCTGTCCTTAGCCGGCGGGAAATCCCCAGCCGGGGTCGGCAGATGCTCCAAGGCGGTACGCAAACCTCTGGCAGGGAAGCCCTGCTCCGCTGCAAGCGCTTTCAGCCCATGGCGCCCGCTCTCTTTTGGCGGCAAACTCTTTTGCAGAAGCCTGCGCGTCCTTATCAACGCATTTGTATAAAATTGTTGCCTGTATCATAGCACCCGGAAATGGGTTTGTCAAGACAGGAAACGCGAGGAACAAAAATTTTTTCCGGATAATTTTTCCTTTTTGGAAAAGAATAGCCCCCAGCACCTTGACAAAGCCACTGTCCCCGAGATACAATATACCTTGAGATGCACTTGGTGCTTTATATATTTTTTGCTTATTTCATAGTTCAGGCAGCGTTTGCCCTGGGTTTTAGAACTTGTATTCATAATTTGGAACCGCCGGATGGGCGGGGATTTTCAGAGCCAATCAAGGCATATTTTCGCAGAAAGGCTGCGGCCTTGCAAAAAATCAACACAGGACGGCTCTTAAAAAGCCGCGCAGGCGATGGTTGCAGGTTGTGAATGCAGGCCCTTTAATATTCCGCAGTCAAAAGGCCCTGTATGCCCTTTTGCGTTTGGCGGCGTATTTTGTATCGTTTTGCAAGGCCGGGGCGGCCTGCCATAAAAAGCTGAAATAAAACAATGATATATGATGAACGTTTTTACCGCCACCATGCATTTGCCGGGGGGCGGATTTTTTCTTCCCCGGCTGGGTTACATTTCTTTCTTTCGCAAAACTAAGGTTCCGTAAAAAAATCGTACAAAGGAGGTGCCCGGTTGAACGGGATGGCAGTATGGCTGTGTATCGTCCTCATTCTGGCGGCGGCTGCGGCGGCAGGCAGTATCGCGTTTTTCTTTGGCGTATACTACCGCAAGTCCAAGGCAGAGGCCGCGATTGGCTCTGCTGAGCAGGAGGCCAAGCGCATTGTGGGCGAGGCTGTGAAAACGGCAGAGGCCAGGAAAAAGGAGATTGTGCTGGAAGGCAAGGACGAGATACACCGGCTGAGGAACGAGTCTGAAAAAGAGCTGGCGGATCGCCGCAAGGAAATCCAGCACCAGGAACGCCGGATTCTGCAAAAAGAGGAAAGCTTGGAGCGCAAGCTGGAAAGCGTGGACAGGAAAGAGGAACAGGCTGCCGAAAAAAACAAAAAGGCAGAGGAACGCCTGCGGGAAGCGGAGAGCGTGAAGAAGAGCCAGTTTGACATGCTGGAGAAAATCTCCTCCTTCTCCCAGGAGCAGGCCAAGGAATATCTGCTGAAGAACCTGGAAAACGAGCTGGTTCACGAAAAGGCTATGAAAATCCGGGAGTATGAGCAGCAGGTGAAAGAGGACAGCGACAAGGCGGCAAGGGAGATTATTGCCCTGGCTATCCAGCGCTGCGCGGCGGATCAGGTTTCTGAAGCCGCTATCAGCGTGGTGCCCCTGCCCAACGACGAGATGAAGGGCCGCATTATCGGCCGGGAAGGCCGGAACATCCGGGCCATTGAAACCCTGACAGGGGTGGATCTCATTATCGACGACACCCCGGAGGCTATCACCCTGTCAAGCTTTGAGCCGGTGCGCCGGGAAGTGGCGCGCATTGCCCTGGAGAAGCTGATTTCCGATGGGCGCATTCATCCCACCCGCATTGAGGAGACAGTGGAAAAGGCCCGGCGGGAGGTGGAGAACACCATTAAGTCCGAGGGCGAACGGGCTGTGCTGGAGGTGGGCGTAAACGGCGTACATCACGAGCTGGTGAAGCTTCTGGGCCGGCTGCGGTACCGCACAAGCTATGGGCAGAACGTTTTGAACCACTCCCTAGAGGTAGCCTTCCTTTCCGGCATGATAGCCTCTGAGCTGGGGCTGAACCCCACAGTGGCAAAGCGGGCAGGCCTGCTCCACGACATTGGAAAGGCCCTGGATCACGAGGTGGAGGGCAGCCATGTGCAGATTGGCGTGGACTGCGCCAGGAAATACCGGGAGAGCGAGGCGGTTGTGCATGCCATTGCCGCCCACCATGGGGACGTGGAGGCCAAGACCATTGTGGCCTGCATTGTCCAGGCGGCAGACGCTATTTCCGCCGCAAGGCCGGGCGCCCGCCGGGAGAACCTGGAAAACTACATCAAGCGCCTGGAGAAGCTGGAAGAGCTTGCTTCCTCCTTTGAAGGCGTGGAGAACTGCTATGCCATACAGGCAGGCCGGGAAGTGCGCATCATGATTAAGCCTGAGGTGGTAAGCGACGAGAAGATGACCCTTTTGGCACGGGAAATCTGCCAGAAGATAGAGGCAGAGCTGGACTATCCAGGGCAGATTAAGGTGAACATGATCCGGGAGAGCCGGGCGGTGGACTACGCCAAATAGCACGCTTCCCTGCCGCGTCCGAGCCTAAGACCTTGGGACTCTGTCCCAAACCCTGCCACCTTTGAAAAGGTGGACGAAACTTTCGTTGTGGTTCCCCGGCAGGGCTTAAAGCCCTGCCGGGGAACCACCATGAAGTTTTTGCCCGCTTTTTTCAAAAAGCGGCGGGGGTGTGGGGGCGGAACCCCCACGAACTTTATCCCCGGGCGCGGCAAGGCAGAAAGGAGCCTGTATGGTCAATATCCTGTGTATCGGAGACGTGGTGGGCACGGTGGGGTGCCAGTTTTTGCGGGAGAAGCTTCCTGGGCTGAAACGGCTGAAGGGGGTGGATCTGGTCATCTGCAACGGCGAAAACTCCGCCGACGGCAACGGCATTACCCAGTCTTCCATCCGGCACCTGTTTGACAGCGGCGTGGATGTGATAACCACTGGAAACCACAGCTTCCGCCGCAGAGAATCCTATGACCTTTACGAGGAGGTGCCCACCCTGCTGCGCCCGGCCAACCTCCCCTCCGCCGCCCCGGGCAAGGGCCTGTGCGTGGTGGACATGGGCCGCGTCCAGGTGGCAGTGATAAACCTGATTGGCACCCTGTATCTGGAAAGCCAGCGCTGCCCCTTTGAAACCTTGGAATCCCTGCTGAAAGCTCCGGATTTCCCCCGACTGTGCGTGGTGGATTTCCACGCGGAGGCCACAGGGGAAAAGCGGGCCATGGGATTTTTCGCGGACGGCAAGGTGACGGCCCTTTTCGGCACCCACACCCATGTGCAGACTGCTGACGAATGTATCCTGCCCCACAGCACTGGCTATATCACCGACGCGGGCATGACAGGGCCTATCCATTCGGTGCTGGGGGTGAAGCCGGATATCAGCATTCAGAAGTTTGTCACCAAAATGCCCACCCGGTTCGAGCTGGCAAAAGGCCCCTGCCGCATGGACTGCGTGCTCTTTTCCGCTGACGAAAAAACCGGGCTGTGCCTGGAGGCAGAACGGCTGTCCATTGTATAAAACCTAAAAAAAGCGCCGCCGCAGAAGTTCTGCGGCGGCGTTTTTTTATCTAACCCCCAAAAGAGAGCGGCTTCTTACAGCCCCATTTCCTCTTTGACCTGCTTGAAGCAGGATACGGCGAAGTCTAAGTCTTCCTTGGTATGCCCGGCGGAAACCTGGGTGCGGATGCGGGCCTTGCCCTGGGGCACCACAGGATAGCTGAAGCCCACCACGTATACGCCCTTCTCCAGCATCCGGGCGGCAAACTCAGCGGCTGTTTTGGCATCGTACAGCATGACGGGCACGATGGGGTGGGTGCCGGGGAGCACGTCGAAGCCCAGCTTTCCAAGCTCTGCCCGGAAATAGGCGGTGTTCTCATGAACCTTGTCCCGCAGGGCTGTGGAGGCTGTGAGCAGCTCCAGGGTCTTGACGCTGGCGGCGCAGACGGCGGGAGCCAATGTGTTGGAGAACAGGTAGGGGCGGCTGCGCTGGCGGAGCAGGTCTACAATGGGCTGGCGGGCGGCGGTGAACCCGCCGGAGGCCCCGCCCAGGGCCTTGCCAAAGGTGCCGGTGATGATATCCACCCGCTCCTGCACGCCGCAGTATTCCGGGGTGCCCCGGCCCTTGTCACCCATGAACCCGGCGGCGTGGCTGTCGTCCACCATCACCAGGGCGCCGAATTCCTCTGCCAGGTCGCAGATGCCCTGCAAATTGGCAATATACCCGTCCATGGAGAATACGCCGTCTGTGGCAATGAGCATTACCTTTGCCCCGGCTTCTTTGGCGGCCTCCAGCTGGGCGCGCAGGTCTTCCATATTGTTGTTTTTATAGCGGTAGCGCTTGGCCTTGCACAGCCGCACGCCGTCGATGATGGAGGCGTGGTTCAGCTCGTCGGAAATGACCGCGTCCTCCGGCCCCAGCAGGGTTTCAAAAAGCCCGCCGTTGGCGTCGAAGCAGGAGGAATAGAGAATTACATCATCCATGGAGAGGAACTCTGCCAGCTTCTGCTCCAGCTCCTTGTGGACGCTCTGGGTGCCGCAGATAAACCGCACAGAGGAGAGGCCGAAGCCCCACTTGTCATAGCTTTCCTTGGCGGCGGCAATCAGATCCGGATTGTTGGAAAGGCCCAGGTAATTATTGGCGCACATGTTCACCACAGCCTTTGTCTCGGTGGTGTCGATGCGGGACTTCTGGGGGGTGGTGATAACCCGCTCGCCCTTCCAGGTGCCTGCCTCTTTGATGGCTGCCAATTCTTCTATATATTTGTTCAGTGCCTGTTTCATGCTCATACACTCCTTTTGAAGGTCATGGGGCTTTTCTCGCCTGCCGGCTCGGTCGGTTCGCGACTTGTCTGCCGCTGGCAGACGCTCACCCCACACCCCACGAACCCTTTTAAAAAAGGGTTCGATCCGAAAACTACTTACTTTCGATACTCTAAAATTATAGCCTTGCCTGATGAAGCAAAACGCAAAAGTTTTTAAAGAGTCCAGAGAAAATTTTTTCAAAAATTGTCTCTGGGGAAAATGCGGGTTATTTATCCCAGGAAAGGATAACCTTCCCGGACTTGCCGCTGTTCATGGCGGCAAAGCCTTCCTCAAAGTCCTTATAGTGGAAGCGGTGGGTGATGACGGGGGTCAAGTCCAGGCCACCCTGGACCATGTAGGACATCTGGTGCCAGTTGTCCATCTTCCGGCCGTAAATGCCCTGAAGGGTGAGGCCTTTGCAGATGATACCGTTCATGTCCATGGGCACAGGCTCATTGGAAATGCCCAGAAGGCTTATTTTGCCGCCGTTGCGCATGACAGAGATCATCTGGGTCAGGGCAGCGCCGTTGCCGCTCATTTCCAGGCCAATGTCAAAGCCTTCCACCAGCCCCTGCTTGTGCATGACGCCTGCCAGATCTTCATCCTTCACATTGACCGCCGCATCCGCGCCCATTTTCCGGGCCAAGTCCAGGCGGTAATCATTTACGTCGGTGATAACCACCCGGCGCGCCCCGGCATATTTGCAGATGCCCACAGCGATAATGCCGATAGGCCCGGCCCCGGTGATGAGCACGTCCTCCCCCACCAGATCCCACATAAGGGCGGTGTGGGTGGCGTTGCCGAACGCGTCGAAGAAAGCCACCACTTCCTCGTTGAGGCTCTCGTCAATGATAATCACGTTGCTCTGGGGGATGCACACGTATTCGGCGAAAGCGCCGTCCCTGTCTACCCCCACGCCTTTGGTGTCCCAGCACCACTGGATGTTCCCTGTGTGGCAGTTGCGGCAGCGCCCGCAGGTGATGTGCCCTTCGCCGCTGACCCGCTGGCCTACATGCAGGCCCGAAACCCCGGCGCCCAGCTTTGCCACCTCGCCCACATACTCGTGGCCGATAACCATGGGCGGCTTGATATGCTCCCTGGCCCAGGGATCCCAGTTATAGATATGTACGTCCGTTCCGCAGATAGCGGTTTTGTGAACCTTGATAAGCACTTCTCCCGGCCCCGGGTCGGGCACAGGCACCTGGCGAAGCTCCAGGCCCGACCCTGCTGCGGGTTTTACCAGCGCGTCCATGAGTTGCGGCATAACTGTCCTCCTGTAAAATACACTTTTCGGTTTTTAGGCACCTTTTGTTTGTCTCTTGTAGACAGTATACAGCTTTGCAGGGGGAAAGTCAAGGGCGGGGAAAAATAAATTTATAGTTAACGCAGTTCAAAGGAGGCAGAATACCTCTTTTGAACCAGGTGGCGCAGCCACCCGGCTTGAAAAGCGTATATACCGATTCTCAAGTGCGTTTACTATAAAGCTGGCTTTATGGCGCAAACTATAAAGGGCAGGGCGCCTTCTGGCGGCGCCCTGCCTCTTGGATTGCCCCTGCGGAGCAAGGGGATGAGAATTCATTTGCCCAGGTAGGCCCTTACAGCGCGCGGAAGCCGAAATAGCTGAGCAGGCCGTAATAAATGCCCTGGGCGAACCCCCACTGGTCATTTTTCAGGCGCTGGGCATCCGCCTGGTTTGTCAGATACCCCAGTTCCACCAGCACGGCGGGCATGGTGGTTTTCCGCAGGACGTACAGGGAGGGGTTCAGGCGCACGCCGTTGTCCCGGGTGCCGGTCTGCTGGGTGATGCCGATGAGGATGTGCTGGCCCAGCCAGTAAGGCTGGGTGTTGGCCTGATAGACATAGGCCTCGCTGCCGTTGATGGCGGGGTTGGAATTTGCGTTGCAGTGGATGCTGAGGAAATAATCTGCCGGCCAGGAATTTGCCATCTGCACCCGCGCCCGCAGGCTGGTGGCGTTGCTGGTGCCCAGTATCTCATTGGGCGTGTGGCGGGAAACCCGCACCGCAAAGCGCGGATCCTCCTCCAAAAGCTCCCGCAGATACATGCCTACCTGGTAAGTAATATCCTGCTCCCGCAGGCCATTGCCCTCCGCCCCGGCGTTAATGCCCTGGGGGTTGTGGCCTTGATCAGCCCCTGTCAAGCCCTGACTAAAAAACTTTGCTGGATTTTGCCAAATCCCCGTACTTCCAGACGATTTCAAGCCGTCCGCCTGTGTATACGCGCACTTCTTGCAAAATGTCGCTTAGGATTTCTGGTGTTAGTTCCTGCACGTCTGCGTACTTCTGGAACACGGCAAGGGCCGGGTTTTCTGACTGCTGGCTAGTTTTGTTGAGGGCAGCGTCTATCTCCCAGATTTGCTTTTGAATTGCAGCCCTCTGCGCTGATACGGTTTCTTTTTCGGACAGATATTCTTCCCGGCTGATTTCCCCCAGCGCAAAGCGCTCATACAGGTCTTTGGCCTCCCGGTTAAGCTGGCCCTCTTTTTCTTTTAGAGCCGCCTGATTCTGTAGCTGGGAGGCTTTGCTGTTTTGCTGGTTTTTATGTTGCTCCTCGTAAAGCTTGCCCATGTCCACCGCTGCGGCAGCTTGTGCGCGCAAGCTGTCCAAAATCGCCGCCAGCAGTTCTTTTTCCAGGATGTGTACCTCAATGCAGCCTGTGCCATCCAGCATCCGGTGAGTCTGGCAGTAGTAATATTTTTCCTTTCCATTGGAGCGCGTCAGGATGTGGCCGCACTCCCCGCAGCGGACTTTCCGGGCCAGGGGCTGCTTCTCCGTGTAAGGGCTGTGTTCTTTAAAGTCCCGCAGGGCGGCTTGCGCCCTGTCAAATTCGTCCTGGGTGACGATGCCTTTATGGGCGTGTGCAACTTTTATCCGGTTTTCTTGGCAGACCTTTACTGTATGGGTGCTGCCAACGATGTCTCGTTCCCGTTTGAGGTAGATGTTCATGCCCAGGTAGCGCTCATCCCGCAATATTTTTGCAACGGAGTGCCCCGTCCAGAAATTATCTTCCCGGACGCTGGGCCAGCGGCTCCGGGAGCAGCCCGCCGCCCGCTTGTAGAGCATGGGGGTGGGGATGCTCTCGCTATTCAGCAGTTTAGCGATTTGCACGGCGCTGTGCCCGTTTGCAATCAAACGGAAAATGCGGCGTACGGTTTCTGCCGCAGGCGGGTCAATGATAAGGCGGCTATGGTTCTGCGGGTCTTTCTGGTAGCCATAGGGGGCAAAGGGGGCTACAAAATCGCCCCGCTTGGCCCTCAACCGCTTGGCGCTCTTGACCTTCCGTGAGAGGTCGCGGCTATAAAGGTCGTAGAGCAGGGCCTTGAAGGATGTGTCCAGGCTGTCCACATCGCCGGGGCGGGCACTGTCCAGGCCGTCGTTGACGGCGATAAACCGCACCCCCAGGAAAGGGAATACGCTGGAAATGTAGTTGCCTACGGTGAGGTAATCCCGGCCAAAGCGGGAGAGGTCTTTCACGATGATGCACTGGATTTTCCCTTGTTTGACTTGGGACAGCATTTCGGTTACGGCGGGGCGCTCAAAGTTTTTGCCGCTCCAACCATCGTCACAAAACTCTAAAACCGCTGCGTTAGAAAAATCCTCTTTCTGCTGGATGAAGCTGTCCAACAGATTTCTTTGGTTTACAATGCTGTTGGATTCGTCCTTTCCTCCCCGGTTCAAGTCCCCGTCTGCATCTGACAGCCGCAGGTATTTCGCTATCGTCATGCGGATTCCTTCTTCCCGGCAGTTTGCAGGATGGATACCAGGTTTTGAAATTCATCTTGATACCGCAGGGTGATGGAAATGTAGCCGGATGCGTCCACCTCCACCCGCTGGATTAAGGCGTGGGCGATTTCTTCCGTCAACCCGGTTTCATCGGCAAAATGGCTGCAGGCTGTAAGCCACAGGTTTCGGGTAGTCTGCCGTGCCCGTGACGCTTTCTGCTGTTCCAGTTCATCCAGCCTTGCCTGAGCTTGTTCCATCTGAGAGCGGTACTGCCGCTTCATTTCGGTGTATTCCCACTCGTCCATCAAGCCGTCCACATAGTTCTCGTACAGGCTGTCGTGCAGTGTTTTGTACCTTTCTAATGCTTGGCTGGCCTTGCGGAGTTCCTGTTCCAAAGCAGATTTGCTCTCCAATATCGCAGGGGAGTGTTCGTATACCTTCACCAGCTTTCCCACGTTTTCCGCTAATTGGATTTCCCTCCGCAGGGTGCCCCACAAGACTTCTTTCAGCTTTGTTTCATACAGGTATTTCCTTGGGCAGGCGGTGCTGTCCGCATGGTGGGTAGGACAAATATAAGTATAATAAAGATGTTTTCCATGGGTGACCTGCTTATAGCGTGTTAACGGCTTGCCGCAGTCGGCGCAGAACACCAGCCCGCGCAGGATGTTGGGCATGGGGTCCAGGTGGTCATATTTTCCCAACGTCTTTTTGTATGTTTCGCTGGCTTTCTGCGCCAATTCCTGCACCTGCCGAAAGGTTTCCCTGTCCACCAAAGGCTCGTGGGTGTTTTTCACAATGATCCATTCCTCTTTCGATGTACGGCGCTGTTTCTGGCCCTGGCATAAGCCTGAAATCTTGCGTCCCTGCACCAGGTTCCCAATATACACTTCGCTTTCCAAGATGTTTTTTAGCGTAAAGATATTCCATCGGGCGTTTACATAGCGGTCGGTCTGTATCTCCCCGGTTTGGCGCTTGTACTGCGCGGGGGTTGGTACGCCGCTGTCGTTGAGGTGTTTCGCAATTTTATTGAAACTCATGCCCCCGGCCCGCAGCCTGAAAATGTCCCGCACAATGGGGGCAGTAGAAGGGTCGGGTTCAATCTTGTGCTTGTCAGAAGGACACTTCCGATACCCGTAAGGCGCCCATGCGCCGATAAACTCCCCATTTCTCTGCTTGGTTTGAAGGGCGCTGCTGACATTCCGGGAGATATCCCGGCTGTAAACCTCGTTCATGATGTTTTTCAGCGGCACAATGTAGCCATCCTGGGAGCGCTCGGCGGTAAGGGTGTCAAAGCTGTCGTTCACGGCCACAAAACGTACATCCAGGAAGGGGAAGATTTGCTCCAGATATTGGCCTGTTTCCTTGTAATTGCGCCCGAACCGGGACAAGTCCTTCACCACAATGCAGTCGATTTTCCCGGCCCGCACATCGTCCATCAGCCGCTCAAACTCTGGACGCTGGAAGTTCGTGCCCGTGCGCCCGTTGTCGCAGTACAGGCCGCAAAATTCCATATCAGGCTGGGTTTCGATATACTCCAGCACCAGTTCTTTTTGTGCTTCGATGGTATCTGCCCCGGGCTTACCGCTGTCCTCCACGGAGAGACGCACATAGCCACCAGTCTTGTAAACTCTCTGCTGGGGGACGGTTTCCATTGCCATGGGAACCAGTGGGTTGACTTTACGCTTTGTCCTCGCCATGTCAGCCCACCTGCCTTTCGGCTTGGGCCATGCGGAGTAATTCGGCCTGCACTTCAAACTCGTTTTGCCAGCGGCAGACGATTTCTACCCGCTTATCGCGGAAAACCATCACCCGCTCTATGAGGGACACCACCAGCCGCCTGTCCAGGGCGGTTATATTCTGGTTCTGCCGGAAATGCTCTATCCAGCTATTGTCTACCGAGGCAAGCTCCCGGCCCATTTCCTCCCGCAGGGTTTCGGCCTGCTGCTCGGCTTCTTCGCGGCGCTGGGTGTAGGTCTTTTTCAATTCGCGGTACTCGTTTCGGTCGAGGATGCCGTCTGTCAGATTTTCATACAAAGAGCGCAGCAGCGTGTGCAGGCGGTCGATTTCCGCTTGCTTTTTATCCAGACGCGCCTGCATCTTTTGGATGATGGCCTGTTGCAGCCGTGCAGAATCAACCAGTTTTGATAAATTATCAAGGTCGATAACCTCTTGAATGTGTGCCTGCAAAGCCTCCAAAACCAGGCTTTCCAAGGCTTCTGTCCGCAGACTGTGGGGGTAGCAGGCTTTGTGCTCCTTGTGGTTGGCGCAGACATAATAGACGTACTTTTTCTTGCCGTAGGGCACGGTTTTCCGAATCATGGCCCCGCCGCACTCGCCGCAATAAATCAGGCCGGAAAACAGTTCTACGGGCTGGCCCGCCTGGGATGTGCGGGTGTCCATAGCCAAGACGCGCTGGGCTGTGGCAAAGTCAAACTTATCAATGATGGGTTCATGGTTGTTCTCGATTACCGCCCATTCCTCCCGGGGTTTCTGCACCAAGCGTTTGACTTTGTAGCTGGGCGTGGTGACGCGGCCTTGCTCCAAAACGCCGATGTAGACTGGGTTTTTGAGGATACGCAGCACCATGCCTGCGCCCCACACGGGATTTTCTTTCACCCGGAAGGAGGTGCTATACCGCATTCCCAGGGATTTTTTGTACTCCATGGGCGTGGGGATGCCGCTGGCTGTCAGGCGGGCAGCTATGTCTAGGGCGCTGATGCCGTCCAGCTTCCAGTTGAATATGTCCCGTACCACGTCGGCGGCGTACTCGTCCGGCACCAGCTTATGGCGGTCAGACGGGTCTTTCTGGTAGCCGAAAACAGCAAAGGAGCCAATGAAATCCCCGCGCTGGCGTTTGATTTCAAGCTGGCTCCGAATTTTGATAGAGATGTCCCGGCAGTAAGCCTCGTTTATCAGGTTTTTGAAGGGGACGATAATTTCATCGGATTCCGCTTGGCTGTGCAGGCTGTCGTAGTGGTCGTTGATGGCGATGAACCGCACCCCCAAAAAGGGGAAAATGCGCTCGATGTACTCGCCCGCTTCCAGGTGGTTGCGCCCAAACCTGGAAAGGTCTTTGACCACGATGCAGTTGATTTTCCCAGCCTTGACCTCGCCCATCATCTCCTGGAAGGCGGGCCGCTGAAAATTGGAACCCGTAAAACCGTCGTCGATTTTCATGCCGCGCTCTTGCAAATCTCCGTGGCGCGACAAATAGTCACGAATCAAATCTTTTTGGCCCGTGACGCTGTTGCTTTCCTCCTTGTCGCCGTCCTCCCGGGACAGGCGCACATAACCGCAGGTGTTCCACACCTGTGTGTCAAGGTTTTTCACTATAAATCTCTCCAATCTGTCAAGACTAATAATCAGCAAAAGCCTTAACAGCGGAGAGCACTGGCTGTCCTGTTAAGGCCATCTTAACATAACTTTTTTGCTGTGTCCAGGGGTACGCGCAAATTTTTTCATCCGCATTTTGCCCGCATATAGTTGACTAAGCGCTGTTCCAACGTCACGTCCGTGTCGGCGTAGCTGACTTTTACCACATACTTGCCGTGCCTGTAACAGTATGGGTTGCCAATCTGGCGGATAAAATCGAGGATGCGTTCTTCCCTGGGCAGTTCGGTGTTGATTTTCACATCCCGGATGTCCCGCAGGGTGGCGGGGTCTACGGTGCGCACGTCTACGCCGCGCATGGCGTCCAGGTTTTCTTGTGTGAGTGGTTCCACGTGATTCCCTCCCTTTATGCAAGTCTATGTTGCCTGTCTTTGTCCACATTCTTACAATCAATCCTTGAAGCGGTAGCGCAGCTTTTTCCCACCGCGATGCTCATTGTATTTTTTACGGATGACGCGGGCAAAGCGCAGCCTGCGCTTGTTAGTGGTGAAGTCCACCTTGGCTTGCTGGGTGATGTCGAATGGGTCAATGGCAGACAGACGGGTCACAAAAACATAATCGTCAATTTCCGTCTCGTAGGTTTTGAGAAAAAGCGCCATACCCGCAATCATCCCCGCTGTGAGGGAGGATTGCGAACCGTGCCATGCCCCGGCCATTAGTTCCAACATTCGGCTAAATGCAGGCCCGCCCAGCAGCTTATAGGCGCTCTTTACGGCCCGGGTCGGGATGATTTCATAGGCGGCATTGGTGGGCTTGTCCAAGGCCCAGGTGAAGCCCGCGTCCTCAATACGCTTGTCGATGTCCAACACGGCAGCGTCTGTGCCCGATTCCAGAAGGGCCTTTATCTCACTGGCAAGCTTCAAATGACCTTTGGCCCTATCCAGCTTGACGTACATCTCGGCCTCCTGGGCGTATGTAAGGCCCGTGTAGACCAGGCAGGGCAATTCGGCAATGCTGTCGGTCAAGCTTTTTATGTCCTCTGGTTCGGCTTTCCACCTGCCGGGATTTACTTTGATTTCATTTATGGATACAAGCATAGGCGTTCTCTCCTTTCCGTTTTTCCCCATGATATAGGGTACAGCCCACGAGCCCATCCTGGCGGATGGCGCGATACCAAAAGGCGGTGGCGGCAGTTGACTAAGCTGCCCAAGCCGGGCTTTCAGTACCCTCCTTTGACCCTGGAGTAGGGCGGCGCATTGCTTGGGGCTGCTATGAAATTTTCAAGGTGCAGATTGCAGGATGAATAATATCTCCTCATAGGTTTAAGGAAACAAAGGGCCTTTTGTTCGGTGAAAAACTAAAAATTTTTTTCGAGTGTAGTCCGCAACTTCTTTAAAATTCGTTTTTTGCGGTCATGTAGTGTACTTAGTGCAATGTGCAGGCTGTGGCTGATCTCCCGCTCCGTCCTTTCTAAATAGAACAATTCCTGAATTAACACAATCTCTTCATCGGTAAGTGTTGCCAGAGCACTAGATAGCTTTCTCAGTGTCTCTGCTTTGTCTATCACATCATCTGGTATTCCCAAGGCTGTGTCAGCAAACTGTGTATCCAATTCCAAAAGGCGGTCAAGAGAATCCTCACGGCTCGGAATGAATTATGCAATGCTATGTTCTTGGTCACAGTCAAACTTTTCTTGCTTCAACTTGTTCATAAAATATTTCTCTTTTTCTGTATAGTGCCAATAGGCGTGGTAGACATCTGCACTGACAGATACTCGCTGACCATTTACGTAAAGGTAATATTTCTCATTATCCACTTTGATCCCTCCGAGAATTTGAATTTGGTGTATTCAAATTTCCGGAGGGCGGGGCGCGTGGTCGAGCAGGAAAAAAGTCTTTGCCACAGTCAGCGTGAGCAAAAAAAGACATAAAGAAAAGGAATATGGAAATTCCATATCCCTTTCTCGTCGATTCTGATTTTAGAGGCACTTCCGCGCTGCAAAAAGCTTTACTTGCAGCTCCGCGAGAGATCGTTTCCACAGACTACCCGGCAAAGAAATAACCGGCCAGGTATTGCCCTGACCGGCTGTTTCTTTAGAGCTTACTTGCGCAGTTCTTCGGGCACTTCGGGTTCGTATGCATTGCCACATGACAATGCGCCTGCGCCTAAGTTGGCAAGAGTCTCAATCAAGGAAGCAATTGCAGACCACAAACTCGTCATATCAACCTCTCCTTTCTTCAAATTTTGGTATAACCATCATGACAGCTACCGCTGCCAGAGATGCCGCAAATATAAAAAAGAAATGGGTGTCGTTCCCAACAAAGAAAGCCAGGATAAGGAACATAATTTCAAAACAAACAAGAAATCGGGAAATCTTCTTATTTGTGATAAGTCTATCTGATGATAAAGGATGCTTTATGTTTTGAACGGGTGTCAAAAACAAAATTATCAACCCGGAAACCAATCCGATTATTAGCGTAACACTTTTTATTGCATACGTTTCAAGAATATAGGCGCTGCCATAAGTTGCTAAGTAGACACCATTTGTAATAAAAAAACATCTTGCATAGGTAGAAGCATGAAAACCACCTGCAAACAAGCGTAGAAAGAAAAAGATGGCAATAAACAGGAGCGATGAAAAGAAATCCTGCATCAAGATAGAAATGGCTACAATAGAGGCAAACGAGGTCAAGGTTGACAGAGCCAATTCACATCCATACACAAGGATTGGACGCTTACTCACATCTATGGAACCACGCGAAAGTAGGAACTCTGTTAGCCTCACAACGTTGTTATGTAGCATATCCTCTTGCCTCCTTTTTTCCAGGTTATAGCATGATAAGTTTAAAAAAATCAGTAGTTTTGCCTGATTTGTGCGATTTTATGTCGTTAATTGTTTACAGAGCAAGGCAGTAGACGTGAACACCCCGTTTTCATAGCGGTTTTGAAGGGAGCCGCCGTACTTTTTAGCTGTATCCCGGATGTTTTTCAGGCCAAGGCCATGCCAAAAGGCATCTTCCAGCTTTGTGGTGGCAAGCTGGCTGTTATGTAGGAAGGGGTCTTCTTGTACGGAATTACTTACCTGGAACAGTACAAAATCCTCCTGCTGGCGGATTTCTACAGAAACAAATCGTTTATCTCTTTCTGCTATTTTTTCACATGCCTCTAGTGCATTTTCAATTTGATTGGACAAGATTGCACATATGTCCACAGGTGAAAAAGAATCCAGGTCCCCAGATCTCACTCGATATTTGAAAGCTACTCCCTTTCCCAAAGCCTGCACATGTTGATAATTTATGATTGCGTCTACTATATCACAGCCACTGCAGCAGAGTTTGAGCTCTTGGTAAGAAGTATCCAAAAGGGATCCCACATATTCATTTATCCGCTCAGCTTGGCCTTTGGCCGCCATCCCACGGATCGCAACGAGGTGATGATGAAAGTCGTGTAGGCGCTTTGCATTGTCCTGAGCATTTTTATGCATCTGCTGATAATTCTGCTCAAGCATTTGATTGCTGCTTTGCAGTAGTTCATTGGTAAAGCGTTCTCGTTCCATTTCAGTTATAGAAAATAGCGCAATGATGACAGCAATCAAGAAACAAAGAAGGTAGGTAAACGAAATGATGGATGCGCCTTGCAATGTGGCATAATCTCCGTATATTGTCATGCTGAACAACATCTGCATGGTTGTGTAAGAAAGCCCGCAGGTAACGAGGAGTAAAATCAAGTGTTTCTTCCTGAGCGCCTGGATTTTCCCAATCTGGTGTCTCAGGAGGAAGTATAGAACGACGTTAAATAGTTTGTCCGATGCAATAAACAGGAATCTCTGCCACCGGGGTTCAAGAAGAAAGAAAAAAGTTTCTTTAGGATTCCCGCTAATCAGCCCAATTCCTAGGGTTATGAGATAATCAAATGTCTGGATAACAAACATTGCCATGATGCCCGCAGTGCCTCGCAATAAAATGCTTCCACTTGATATAAGCACAGATATACCGACCGCTAATATTATTGCACCGACCGGCGTCAAAAACGAAAAGAGGGACAGTTTATTCATCAAGGTGACGTAGATAGACATCAATGTTGTGAACAATACCACCAGAAAAAGGTGCTTTTTATCAGAATGTTTTCTTTCCCCCGCTGCCACAACCGTAGAAAGAATAACTCCACATTCCATAAATGTTGCAACAAACTCCATAAACTGGGCAAAAGTTTCCATTTTATCTCCCCCAAAGGTTTATGATGGCCTCTTTTACTTTTGGCAGCATGGGCCGGCTGATAGGGAGCCGCTCTCCGTTTTTCAGCACCATCCAATAGCCGTCTATCCCCCGGGCATAGTCCAAGTTGATAAAGCAGCTTCTTTCTGTAAAGGTAAAGCGTGGGTCATCAATTTGCTCAAATAATTCCTTCAGCCCGCGGTTATCCTGAATATTTCCCTGGCGGGTAGTAGTAATGAGCACACAACGTCGGCTTTTCCGCACGTACATTATGTCCTGGTACAGTACACGGGTAAAATTATTATAGTGCTGTATGAGCAGACATTGCTTGTCCGCTTGTTTTAAGGCTTCCAAGGCTTCTTCCAGCGCCTCTGGCAGAGCTTCGGCCAACTCCAGTTTCGCAATGTATCGCAAGGCGTTAACCTTATAGCCCTCCCTGGCCTGCTCAAGATGCAAAGTGAGAAAAATCACAATGGCGTTTGGCTGATACTGCCGCACTTTTTTCGCCACGGCAAAGCCGTCCATGTCGGACATCTCCACATCCAGAATGTAAATGTCAAATCGGTCTCCGTCGGAGACCGACGCTGCTAGTACTTCTCCACTTGTAAAAGTCTTAGTGGCGGCACTTACGCTAGCATTTTCCATGAATGTCAAGATGTGACGGTTGATTTCCAGAAGAATCTCCTTATCGTCATCGCAAAGGGCTATATTTACCATGTCAAGGTTTCCTTTCAGTTTGTGCAAAAGCATATGTGCTCTTCCGGTTAATGTCAAACCAGCGGGTCGAACCTTCCGCTATCACAAGTACGTACAAATCATTTAGGCTCCTGCGGCTATAAGGGTTCAAATTGCTGTTATAGGTGTAAAGACCGGATAGGCCCGTATGGATTGTTTGCTCAATCTTTGAAAGCACCTCCGCTATAGAGGATGTATGGTATTTCGATGCAGTCCAGCGGGGAATGCATTGGCGGATATGCCACTGGTCAGGTGAGTATGTGGCTAGGGGTTGCGGGGCATAGCTAAGTAATATAAGCAATTCTGCTTCCTTCCAATTATCCATTTGAATGTATAAAGGCAGCAGATCATAAAAGTCACAGCCCGAATAATCCAGAAGTTTTAAAACATCGAATAGACCTTTGCGAATTTCTGGTCTAGGGTCTTCCAGTTCCAAATGTATTAGGCTATCCAAAAATCTCTCTACTGTGCTTTTTGTTGTGCAAGTGTAGGGCGAAACCATGTGTGCAAACCTCATTTCATTTTTATTCGGCTTAGCAGGGCGAAGTGAGCCGCCAGCCTTTCAAAGCACATTATACGCCTAATTAAATAGTAAATATATAATTACTTATACTTAATGGCGTGAAATCCTGTTTGTTGGTAAAATATAGGGTACAAGGGGAGAGGTGGGCACATGGAAATGTCTCTTGGGAAACGAATCCGTGAACTGCGGACTATGAAAAACTTGTCGCAGGAAGCAGTTGCGGAAAAGTGCAACGTCTCAACTCCGGCCGTCTCTCATTGGGAGACAGATAGCAGCAGTCCTAACAAGGCACATCGCAAGCTGCTGGCAGATGCGTTGGGCGTTCATGAAAATGATTTGTATGTTGCCCCGGAGATTCCTGTACCGCAACATGTATTGATTTCCGAAATCGTGGACTGCCTGAAAGACATGACAGACGAGGAATTGCGGTTTGTGCTGACTGTAGTCCAAGCGGCGCGGAATCTTACTAACCGCAACTAATATTATAGCAGATTTCCTCCGCATTTCAGTAGTTTGTCGTAAATTATAGGATTTTCTGTACCAAATTGAAAAGGGAGTATGGCTGATAAGCTATGCTCCCTTTTTGTTTTACAATTCACACCGTGCAATTGACAATTCAAACAAAATTCCTGATTTTTAAAAATATATATGATACACTATAGACAACACAGAGGATTCCCCAAAAGGAACCCGAGTGTTACCAGAAATGTTCGACTAAACCTCTGCCGGCTTCAAGCCAGAAAGAGATAGGTGATTCCGATGCAGTTGTAGTATTTCAGAAACGTGTTATGCAATTTTTGGAAAGAGGTTTAACCTATGTTAAAGAGAAAATTTGTCAGCAGAAAAGTAGTTTCTTTTTTACTCGCTTTTGTTTTTGCTTTGAGCACATTTATTCCAGTCCAAGCTGCTGAAATGGGAACTGAAAAGAATCTCGTCGCCAAGTATTCCGAACTAGGCGATAACGACTTGTTCGTAACAGAAGAAGTGGCAACCTATATCGCCAAATTCTTTATCAACGATATGGTTGCAACTGGTCAGACTGAGTGGACCCAGCAAACAAATGTAGAGTCTGTTGTCGCATTGTATGATGAAACTGGAATGGACGTGATGGGGTATAGCATTGAGCTGAATCAAGGGTACATTGTAGTTTCAGCGTATATCGACATGCCTTCAATTATTTTAGAATGGTCCGATGAAGCGGAACCTCTCTATCAGGAGAGTGAACCCGAAGAGATTGAAAAAGTCCTCTACACGAACACTTTAGAATACTATTGTGTTGATAAAGCTGGCGAACTCCGCACGGTTGATGGACTTGAGGTATCTCAAAATGAGCTTCAAGATTCTTTATCTAAAATGCGGGATGTTACTAATGTTGATGAAGATTTGATCCAGGATATTGTGGTTTCCAAAGAGCAGAATGCAAGTCTCATTTCCCCCCAGGATAATAGTTCTGGTCAAATTATTACAGATCCGTTTACGTATGCTAAAAACGTTTACGGCGGTACATGGTCAGCCCTCGAATGGGCAAACAATTGGGAAAATTACATGAACTTTTCTTCAACATCTGATTTCCTTTGGCACAATAACCATTGTGGCCCTACCGCAATTACCAATATTATCAAATCATATGGTAACAAATATAATGTATCCTCTATTAAAAACAGCTCAAGTCAAAGTGTTTTTAATAGGTTAATGGATGTGAACGCTGAAAACGGTTACAATTATTTCAAGGAAAATGGGGATGGTGCCGGGACTACGGTTTCAACCACCAGCGATTTTATTAAAAAGGGATTCAAAAAATTCAACGTAAATGTGCAAGTTTATGGGATGTATTCGCCTACATACCAAGATATCAAAAATGCCACTACTGGGAACAGGTTGATGTATCTGATTGTATGGAACAATAAGCCATACGGAAATCATGCGGTTGTAGGGTATGCTTATAACCGGTTGAAAAATCAAAAAGGTGATTTAAGCTCTTACTTAAAAATTGCCGATGGATGGAGCCATGAGGGCAGATACCTCCCCATTAGTACTCTGGCAAATGACAAGTATTATGAGGCGTATTTTGGTTAATCGGGAGAGACTAATATATGAATCTAAAACGTTGTTTCATGTGTATGACCGTGTTGATTTTATCATTGACGATGCCGTTTACTACCTCAAATATTTGTAGTGCATGTGAAGAAGGACAATATGATACCTTGTCAGGAATACTGTCCTCTAAAGACGGACTGGATTTTCATCTCCTTTCCAACGATATTGTACGTATTATTGTAACAAATGGTAATACCGGCCGTACCATTTATCTTGAAAGTGATAAAGATTTGGATAAAGTCGTTGGATGTTTAAACTCTTTTCATTACAAAAGCAAGATAGAAGCAACAGAATCAGTTGGATATCAATATATGCTTCGAATTGAGTTCAATGAATCTGATAATCCGCCTTTATCGTTCCAGTTTACCCCCAATAGTATTTTGGTGGATGGTGAATGGCTCATAAGTGATGAACCTTTGCTTTCGGGAATTGTATCTCTCCTTCCCGAAGACGCTATTTACTTGTTTGAGGATGTTTCGTCCGATGACTACTGGTATAATGATATAAAAGATTCTGTGGAACATGGAATCCTTTGTGGAATTTCAGACACGCATTTTGCTCCACAGGCTTCACTAAACCGTGCTATGGCAGTTACTGTTCTTCATCGTTTGGCCGGCTGCCCAGACGAACAGGGCGGCCTTCCTTTTCAAGATGTTGAAAGAGATGCTTGGTACAAAAAAGCAGTGGATTGGGCATCTGGGGCAGAAATAGTTTCTGGTACGGGAAAGATGTTATTTTCACCAAGCAGTCCTGTGACTAGAGAGCAGATTGCCTTGATGATGTACAAATATGCCCAGCTCAAATCTTGTGCAAACGCAAATGGCAATCTTGTGAACTATCCCGATGCGGATCAAGTTAGTTCATGGGCCAAAGAAGCTGTGGAGTGGGTGACTCGTGCTGGAATCATCCAATGCAAGCTTGACATATCTTCCCAAAAGGCAATCATTTTAGATCCGCAGGGGAACGTTTCCCGCGCCGAAGCGGCCGGGATGATAAGAAGATTTCATTCTTATCTTGACTCTGCAAATGGCGCCGTGTAATAGCAAATTTGTTGCCAAACATTGAACATTAAATTCTGAGAGAAAGTGTAAACATGAACAAAATTAGACGAATGTTAGCTATGTGTCTGGCGTGTGCATTGTTATTGTCTGCAATGGCGCTTCCAGCGAGCGCAAATAACAACACTGATACGGATTTCATGATTGCAATTACAGTTCCTGGGAAAATACATAAAAATTCCAAAACAGTGCAACGAGCGAAATATGACGCATCTTCTTCCTATATCAATTATGGTACGTGGGCAAACGGAACTCCAGCATGGGGAGTAAACCAATTCGAGGCTTTCATATATGATTCGCGAACCTATGGTGGGAAATTTGAAGATTGCTCTAGTGAAACATATAATGGATATAAGCGTTCAAGAGCAATTGTAAACTTTGGGACAAGGGGCCTGATTCGTCAGGATATTTGGGAGAAGTTTTATAAAAATGATAACGTTTATCCCTATGGACAGATTTACGGGGCAAGTGTTGGCTATGCGGGCCGTGCTGAGGGATGTTGGAGTGTGGATAGTGTAGGAGACCATTATCAATATTACAATTACGTTCTATAATTTCACATCAAGCTAAAGAATAAGGGTGAGTATATCTCACCTTTATTCTTTAATACTGGAGGAGATATTGTGAAAAAACAAAGTATTCTGATGCTACTATCAATCTTTCTTTTTACCTTCTTTTCGGGCTGCTCATATGTAGATATTGACAATAATTTGCAAACTAGGATTCATCAGATAAACAGCAAAGAGGCGAGTTCTGCTCCAGATGGAAGAGCGTATGTGGAAGATTCATCGCTTTCAGAAAACTATATTGATTTGAAAGGAATAGGTGGGGCCTTTTCTGCCTACAAAAATTATTCCGTTATTAATATGAATGGTGCAGAAATAGCTACTATTGAGAAGGGAGAAGAAGGAGTGACGTATACCCTTAAATCAGTTCAACTATTTGATTCTATCTACACTTCAGATGTTGATATGTACGGTTGTCAAATAGATGATGTTGAATTCTTAGAGTCTACACCATTTATATTGGTAGAAATAGAAGCGTCATATATTGCTCCTTCTGATAAAAAGAAAGAAATCGTTGCTGATGCTAACGAAATATCCGGAATGGCAGTGGAAAGCCAACCAGGAAAGCAATTGCCAGAAGGAATGTTTCCGACAGTTGCTTACTTTAGCTTACGTCCCCCAAAAGATGATTCTGTCCTGGACTATCAACACAATTTCTTTTCCTACCGTATTAAAGATGGCGAACCTGTCAAGTTCCAGATCGGGTTGTTTTGTGGACAATCATACATTGACAACAAAAACGTCTATTTGGAAGTCAACGCAAGTCCTTCTATCAAAGACAAGGTGACAGGCGACACTACACGCAAACTATTTGTCCTGTTTCCAGAAAGTGAGGAATGATATGGAACAATTCAGTCATGTAGTTGGAATGGAGCTAAAAAAGGCTTTCTGCTCGAAAAAGTTTCTTTTTGGAATGTGTTTGTTGCTATTATTCTCAATCCTAAGTGCTGTTTATATGATCGAGAGCCGGGCAGGATACAATCCGGACGCTATTCTCGCTGGTATGAAAGATGGAAAGTTTACCCGCAATCCCGATTTGGCCCTTTTCACGTTTTATAATTCCTGGATGGGTGGTGATGATCTCTCTTTGGCTTCCAGTCTCTTTTACACATTGCTTCCGGTAGGGGCAGCCCTTCCATTTGGATGGTCTTTTTATTTGGAGCGGAAGACAGGCTATCTGAAAAATATTTACACACGGGTGGGCAAGGGAACTTATCTGGCTGGAAAAACCATTGCGGTTTTTTTGTCCGGTGCTGCGGTAGTAGCAATCGGATTGGTTGTAAACGTTATGCTTGTGTTCGCGAAAATTCCCGTGATTACGCCCTTTGCGGGCTATAACTTTTACAACCATATCTATTTCTGCAACCTTTGGGCAGATCTATATTTTTCTGTTCCGTGGTTATATGTACTGCTTTTTGTCTTACTAGATGTGTTCTATGGTGGAGTATTTGCCTTACTTACTTTTGCAGTTGGTTTCTTTTTTCGCAATATATTTGCAGTGTTGTTCACGCCCTTTTTGCTAATGCTTATGGCTGGCTATTTAGAAGGAATTTTTTTTAATAATCGCGTAGATTTTGTGCCAGCAGAATGGGTTCCCACATTATTCCTTCATCCCCAGGGAGTCCATTTTAAAATCATGGGCTGGGTCGTAGCTCTGGTGACAGTATTGTTACTGGCCTTTTCTCTGCTTACGATCTACTTTCGAGGTGTGCGCTGTGAAACTATTTAGCCACATTAAATTCGATTTGACTATCGGCTTATGGCGGCAAGGTATGTGGATTAAGTATCTTTTGTGGTGCGGTCTGCTTGCATTGGCTACCTTGGAATTCTCCGGAAGGGTAACTTCTCTGAAAATTACCCAATGTACCTATGGGGACTATCTACTATACATTTTTGGTGGAATGCGTGAGTATATTCCCATACCGGGAGAACCCTTCCAGATCCCCTATCTATGGGCTGATCAACCATATTGGAATTCTCTACTTCACCCTCCACTATATGCACGACGATCTAAATGGTCTTGGTCAGCAGATGATTCTTCGTTCTAGGAGTAGGTCGGTATGGTGGATTTCCAAATGTATCTGGAACGGGGTAGTTGTGTCGCTTTTTTACCTAATTGCCTGGGGAACAGTACTGCTTTCGGCAACAACGTCTGGGAATTGCCGCAGCAATTTTAGAACGTCCTGCTCTTTTGCTGCTGGATGAACCCACAAACTCCTTGGATACCAGTGGTGTGAAATTAGTAAAGAACATTGTTCAGGAAGAAAGGGACAGGGGCGCTACGGTAGTACTCTCCTGTCACGATGGGACAATTTTAATGGAACTGGCAGATGACATTCTGTCCATTGAGGGAGGAAAGTTGGTGTCCTCCCGTAAAACAGAAGAGGAGGTATTGACATGAATGTCAGGAGATCTGTATGGAAACAGACGGCTTTAGTAGGCATCTTAGCTGTTATCATAGCCTTCATTCCTCTCTGCATGTACAATGGAGTGAGGATAAACCAGGATAAAATCAGTCCGCAGGTGGAAATGTTCTCCCTTGGAGATGCCGTAAATCTGGAGGAGAATTTTTTCTCAGATGCAACTGAAAACCCTAACGGTTTGCTCATGTGAGATAAAGAAGTAAAAGAAGTGTAAAAAATTTTGCCGTTCCCTGTCCGGCTGACTGCCGGACGGGTCGGGCTTTAGTCGGGCAATTCTACCTTGCCGACAAAAGAGTAATAGATTTCGATTTCCTGTCTGCGGAGCTTCCCCCGCCGTTTCCCGTCAAGGGCTTCCGATTCGTGGATTACGATTTTCTCCACAAACTCCCGTAACAGGGTAGGGGTGAGTTCCTCAAAGCTGGTGTACTTGCGTACCACTTTCATAAACTTTTCAGCGTTTGCCGTGGCTTCCAGCGTCTTAGAAAGCTCGCTCTGCAAGGCGGCGGCTTTCTCTTTCAGTTCCTTTTGCTCGGCTTCGTAGTCTGCCGACAATTCCGTGAAACGCTCGTCCGATATGCGCCCGGTCACGCTGTCCTCATACAGCCGCTTGAAGATAGCGGAGAGTTCCGCAATCCGTTTTTCTGCCGCTTCCAGCTCTTTCTTCTTGGCGGCGTTCCGGCGTTTGCTCCCGTCCTCGGTCTGCTCGGTCAAGAGCTTCATAAACCGGGCTTCATGCTTGGCGGCGTAGCTGGTGACTTTCCGTAGGTTCTCGGTCACTCCCTCGGTCAACAGGTCGGTGCGGATAAAGTGCGCCGTACAGTCACGGGTTCGCTTTTTGTAGCTGCCGCATATGTAGCAGTCCTGCCGCCGTTTGGCCGTCTGGTATCTCTGCTGGTACATGACGCTGCCGCAATCGGCACAAAAGAGTATGCCGGAGAACAAACCCACTTCATCATAGCGGTTAGGGCGTTTGCGCTGCTTGCGTAGCTCCTGCACACGCTCCCATGTTTCCCGGTCAATGATTGCTTCGTGGTGGTTCTCAAATACCGCCTGTTTCTCCACGGGGTTCTCTACGCTGTGCTTTACCTTGTAGGACGGCTTCTCGGTCTTGAAGTTCACAAGGCAGCCCGTGTATTCCCGGTTTTCAAGGATATGCGCCACGGTGTTTGTCGCCCACCTGCACTCATAGCCGGGGTGGTAGCGGCGGGTGCTTCCCGTCCGGCGGTATTCCAGCGTTCCCGGCGTGGGGATTTGCTGCTCGGCAAGCATACGGGCTATCTTGGTCGGTCCGTTCCCGGCAAGGCAAAGGCTGTATATCTGCTTTACCACGGGGGCGGCTTCCCCGTCAATGATGAAATTTTCGTCCTCGTCCATGAGGTAGCCATATACGGGCTTGCTTGTGACGGGCTTCCCGCTCATGCCTTTTGACCTCTTGACTGCCTTGATTTTCTTGCTCGTATCCCTCACCAGCCATTCGTTAAAAATGTTACGCAAGGGGGCAAAATCGTTGTCGCCCTGTGCGCTGTCAACGCCGTCATTGATGGCAATGAAACGGACGCCGTTCTGTGGGAAAATCATTTCCGTGTACATTCCCACTTGCAGATAGTTTCGCCCTAACCGTGACATATCTTTTACGATAACCGTTCCCACAAGCCCCGCTTCAATGTCGGCAAGCATGGACTGGAAGCCGGGTCTTTGGAAATTTGCCCCGGAGAATCCGTCGTCCGTGTACCATTTGAGGTTGGAAAAGCCGTTCTGTTTTGCGTAGGCTTCCAGAATCCGCTTCTGGTTGCTTATGGAGTTGGATTCGCCTTGGAGCGTGTCCTCGTGCGACAATCTCGGATAAAGGGCGGTAATGAGTTTTTGGGTGGTCTGTCTTGGCATAATGTCCTCCGTTTCCGACAGCCAGCCCCACTATTCCGTAGGTTTATTATACCATAGGGCGGGGCTGGCTGTACAGTCTTTTTTGCTTCTTTACCGCCCGTCAAAATGACGGTTTTTATCTGCGGGTTGTCATGCGCTGTAAATCGGCTTGTGTCCGGCTGCGCTTTCGGCTTCCAGCACCTTCATCATCTTGTCGGCGGCGGTGGCGGTCGTGCCTTGCTTGAAGTAGCCGGAAACCACAAGGACGGTGTTCCCCCGGCGTACCTCGGTCACGCAATCCGGGCGGCGGGCGGTAGTGGCGGTGCTTCTGTTGGGGGTGTCGGTCATAGGCTCTCCTTTCTGTTCAGCAGCGTTTTAAGCTGTTCCATTTTCTCCCTTGCTCTGGCTTTCCTGAAATTCTCCCCGGTAATGCGGACGGGGGTACACATTTCCGTAAGGCGGTCATATATCCGGGCATGGGCGGTGTCCTCCGGGTTCTGCAATTCTTCCAGCGTCAAGTTTGTTGTCACGATTAAGGGCTTTCTGCTGCGGTATCGGCTGTCAATCACGTTGTAAACCTGTTCAAGCCCGTATTCCGTGCCACGCTCCATGCCGAAATCGTCAAGGATAAGCAGAGGGAAGCTGCAAAGGCGGGCTATGTACTCGTTCCTGCCCTTATAGCTGGCGGCAAGGTCATTGAGGATAAGGGCAAAGTTTGTCATGCACACGGAAACCTCTTGCTCCATGAGGGCGTTGGCGATACACCCGGCGAAATAGCTTTTGCCTGTGCCTACCATGCCCCATAACAGATAGCCGATATTCCCGGCTTTCATTTCCTCCCAACACTCTACATAAGCATGGGCTTTGTGCATTTGGGGGCATTGCCCGTTGTCGTTTTCAAACGTCCATTCCCGCATAGCCGGGTCGGTGAAGCCTGTCCGTTTCAGCCGTTCCACTTCCTCCCGGTGCTTGTATTCCCGGTGGCTGGCTTCCAGCTTTTCCCGGCGTTTTCTCTGGCAGTCACATTCTTTCGGGTGGCGGTCACGTCCGAAAAATGTTTTGCCCTCCGGGAAGTAGGCTTCTTTGGGCTGGCGGCAGCTCCCGCAATATAAAAGCCCGTCCTCCCCGGTGTAGTCCTCTGGCTCTGCTCCCTGTGCCGTGGCAAGCCGGAAAATGGCGTTATCGTAATCACACATAAAATCGTCCTCCTTGTTCATGGTCTTTTACGTCCTGTTTACG
This sequence comes from Neglectibacter sp. X58, assembly GCF_009936035.1. Classification (GTDB taxonomy): domain Bacteria; phylum Bacillota; class Clostridia; order Oscillospirales; family Acutalibacteraceae; genus Acutalibacter. Next base: position 29,309 of record NZ_QWEO01000022.1, read on the forward strand.
GGGCGTTGTGTCTATGCGGTTAAAGGCTCTCGCCCTCCTTGTAGGAATAATCGGGAATTCCCTTTTTTGGCTTCCCCTTTGCCTTGTCATCAGCCGCCCAACGCCGGATAGTGGCGGCATGGTTCTTGTAGTTCTTCCCGCTGGAAGCGATATAGCCGGATAGACGGTCAATGTAATACTCCCATTTGCCGGGAAGCTCCTCTTGCAGCTCCGCAAGCTCTTTTTCTGACAGAATGACGTTTTTGTATCTGCCAAAAGGGGCGGGGGCGGTCTGTCCTTTCTTTAGCTCTCCCTCTCTCTTTATCTCTAACTCTATATCTATCTCTTTCTCTATCTCTATCTCTGGTGGACAAATGTCCGCCCCGTCTGGTGGACGTTTGTCCGCCACGGCTTCCGGCAATGCCTTTTGCTCCTGCAAAGCCAGCCTTGCACGGCGTTTCCTCTCCCCCTCGGTAGAGGACTGACCGATTAGGAGTTCTACTGTGGTAGAATCTTGCTCTTAAAAAGTGGCGGCTTCCTCTGTGTGGGCTTTTGCTGATAACCCCGGCTTGTTTGGCGTGGATTCTGCCAGCTATGCGGCGGTATTTCTCCCTCTATTACTTACTACGCACGGCAAGGCAAATCTGGCAAAGTTCCCCGAAATTTCTTTTCGTGTTTTCGTAACAGAATTTGACAAAAACGGAAGAATCAGCTCCGTTTTGCAGTGATATACGGACGGTTTCAAAAAATGCCAAACTTTCCGGCAATTATTTTTCCCCTTATTACCTACTACGGGAAAAAAGAAAATTTAGGCAATGTTTTCCAAAAGTATTTGAATTATTTTATTGCGGTACAAAATCCGGCTTGGTTTTTGGCGCAAAAAAACAGGAAACCTTTTCTTGATTTCCTGTCTTTGGCTGCCGCTGATGAGCGGCGGTTATTCTGTTGTTATTCCCCGGACGCAAACTTGTAGCCCACGCCTAAAACGGTCTTTATGTAGGTAGGGTTTTTGCTGTCCGGCTCTATCTTTTTCCGCAAGTTGCATATCACGCTGGCAACGCTTGACTGGCAGCTTTCACTTTCCATGCTCCACACGGCTTCAAAGATTTGCGCCTTTGTGAATACCCTCCCCGGACTGGCGGCAAGGTAGCAGAGTGCGCCGTACTCTAAACGTGTGAGAGGAATGTCTGCCCCGTCTTTCAGTACCCGGCGTTGGTGCGGTCTGATTTCCAATCCCGGAAAAGTAAGTGCCGGGGAGTGGGGCGGCTGCATGGCTTCCAGCGGTATCATATCCGCAAGGGCGGCTATGGCTTTCTCAACCGCTTTTTCTTCTGTGTCGTTAAATATAAGCATGACTATTTTTGCGACAAATCTCACCTCCTGTTAGGTAGGCTGTCCGTCAAAGCGGAACTGGAACAGGGCAGCAATAAGCCGCCGTTTAATGTTGTCCTCTGTGTCCTTGTTGACCTGTCCGTTTTCAAGGGAAGCAAGCCGGATTCGCTTGCTGTAATGCCGTAAAACCTCGTCAATGGCTTCCGGCTCTCCGTTGGTTGCTCTGACAATCGTTTCATACGGTACAAGTTTAGGATTTCTCATGGAAAAGTACCTCCATTTCTTTATGCAGCATTTGCAAGGCACTGTGTATGTGATGCCACGCCGTACTTCGGCAGCGTCCGTATAGTTCCCCGATTTCCTGCTGTGTGTAATGTCCGAAAAAGTAAAGATAAATGATTTCCCTCTTTTTCTCCGGCAAGGCAGACAAGGCTTCGGCAAGCTCCCCGTTTGTGAAGATAACCCTCTGACCGCATATCATAACTGGGTATTGCTTGTAGGGGTCTATGTAATATGTGTCTGACGTACAGAATGGATAAAACTTTTCTTCCGTGAGATATTCAAAAGATATTTCCCTTTGCCGCCGCTTATCTCTGTCACGCCATGCGTTGATAGCGGCATAGTGTATGACAACTCTGCAAAAGGCGTTAAATGTGTATTCGATATGCTCCTTGTATGCTTCTGTACAAGGCATGGTAATCCCCCTTTCCTACTAAGTGGCAGTTAAGATTTTAATGATAGTAAGGGGCGGCAGCATTTTTTGCTGTCGCTCCTTGACTACCCAGCAGCAAAGACAGACGGGGCTGTCAACGGCGGGCGAAGCCCGTTCATCTTGACCGTTGACTGGCTCGTCTGTCTTTGCTATTTATCAATTCTTCGTAACAGAATACTACACATAACAGTAGCTAAAATAAAAATCAAGAGCAGTGGCAAAAGGCTTTCAAATTTAAAAGCATTTTCCGCCAGTAGTTTATATCCCCATGTAGCCGGAAATAGTTTTCCTATTGTTTCAAACGTTTTTGGAAGTAGTTCAATAGGAAACATAATTCCAGAAAGCATGGTTGACGGCAAAAAAACAATAATAGAAAACATAGAAGTTTTTGCCTGGTCTTTTACTGCCAAACCAATTATGCTGGCAATACTTAATGATACTGCAATAAAAACAGCGAGGCTGATGAAGTACATACCCGGATTTTTTGGTATTTCAGCGTTAAAAGCCAGTGGCGCAGCAATATATAAAATAATGCTCATGAGGAACAAATGAATATACGCTGAAATGTTTGTTAAAGCAAGACCTAATATTAACGGAACACCATTTGCTTTATAGACTTTTTTAATATCACTGCTGTAAATTTCAACAAGAGAGGGCGGCAGACCAATCAACGCCCCCATTGTCACACCAAATACAGTCATGGACTGAATAAGCGTATATCTCGCTTCCGGCATGACTGATGTAAATATACCGCCCATAATTACAAAGAACAAAAGAGGTACGATATAGCAGGTTATAAGTAATGTCTTACTCCTTATGTCTAACTTCCATTGTAAAGAAACTCCGTATAAAAAAGCTCCCATTGTTACTCCCCCTTTGCAATTTTTATAAAGTGCTGTTCCAGTGAACCACGGTCTATCTTAATATCTGTGATAGTTTCTCCTTTTTCCTTGTACTGCATGAGCAGCGAAAGTAGGGAATTTCCGATATTTTCCGATTCATAGTTTTCAGTCCTGTTTTCCGTTTGGATTGTGATATTATAATGCTTCCCGATTGTATCGCCCAGTTGCCCGACAGTCCCGATAAAGGCAATTTTGCCGCCGGAAAGAATAGCAATCCGGTCACACAAATTCTCAACTTCTGCCATATCATGGCTTGCTAATATGATTGTCTTTCCGATTGCTTTTAACTGACGGATTTGTTCATGTAAAGATATTTGCCCCTCAACGTCAAGTCCTGCTGTTGGTTCATCAAGAAACAAAATGTCGGGATTTCGTGTTAATGCAAGCGCCAGATGGAGCCGCCGCTTTTGCCCGGTTGATAATTGATAATAAGGCTTTTTTGAAAGTTCATAAATACCAAGAGCGTCAAGCGTTGCTCTGTCAAGAGAGGTCTTATTCCATTTAGCAAACAGCTTTACAGCTTCCAGTGCTTTAATGTATTTCGGCAAAGAAGCCGATTGTAATTGAATGCCCATGATTCCATTTATAGTAATGTTTCCGCTGTCATATTTTCTTAAACCCTCGATACATTCAAGCGACGTGGTTTTTCCAGCTCCATTCACGCCGAGCAGAGCAAAAATTTCTCCTTGTTGTACGCTAAAATCTAAACCATTCAGCACAATGTGAGTTCCATAACTCTTTGATAAATTGCTGATTTTTATAGCTTCATTCATTCTGTTTCCTCCTTAAATGGGTCAATGCCTAAACGGGAAAAATAAACACCTAATGCTTGTTCAACATATCCGTTCGCAATATCCTGGGCTACTTTCCATTTATGGTCTGCATTCTGAAACTGCCCTAATTCAATCAGTCTGGGAAGCATACTCATATCTCCGCCAGTGAAATCCATAATCATATCCCAATAGGCTTTTGCAAAATTCTGTGTCTCATCACTATCCGCAGGAATATTCGCATTTTGAAGTCTTATTGCTTCGTTTTGAAGCTGCATGAAAGTGTTCACAAATGCCGTTCCGCTATCTTTGTCAAAATGGCTGCGGATATGGTCAAGCGTTTGGTCGTCAAAATGTTTAATCAGCCAATAGAAATCGTTTTTCATTTGCAGATTAACAATAATATCCGCATATTTTTTGAAATCAACTGATTGCATTTGAAGGACTTCTTTCCGCAGCACCTCCAATTCTCTCAACGATTCAGACAGACTTTCTATTTTCCGTTTGACAGTGACTGCCTGCTCCATTAGAACATCAGCAATTTCATCTGGTGTATCAAGCAGAATCAGTCGATTTTTTATGTCGTCCAAAGAAAATCCCAAATGTTTGAGCGATAAAATCTGATGAAGTTTTACTATGTCTTTATCTGTATATAACCTACGCCCCCCTTCACTCATGGCAGAGGGGGAAAGCAAGCCCTCTCTGTCGTAATGTTGTAATGCCCGTACAGTAACGTCCATTTTTCTTGCAATTTCACCAACGGTCATATAACCTTGTGGTATCGCTTTATGTTTATCCATGTCACACCTCCTCGAATAGTATATCTCATTACGTTGCGTCACAAGCAAGTGCTTTTAAGAAGATTTAAGAAAAAATACGGAATAGTGGGCTGCTGGCGGTCTATCTGTTGTTTTCAGTTGCTTGCTTCTTTACCGTACATGAGCATTATTCCATTACAGTGAACAGCGCGGAGCTGGTAGAGTATGTCCCCTTTCTGGAAAGCTTTGGAATTACCACAAAGGATTTCGGGTATACAGAAGGCTACCCTGCCCCTGAATATACATATTTGCTCCATGTCACGGTTGCCAACACAGACAACACGGAGGGGGCGTTAATGGCAATCAACTACGCTCTGTACGACAAAGCGTTGAAGATTCCCGTAGATTACTCCCTCTGGAGCTTGATGGACGAAGGTTTTCCTGGGGAGGCAGGGTTTCGTTTACGGGAAAATTCTCAGGTAGATATTACTATTCCCTTTACACCAATGTCATTGGACACAGCCATAGACAATGAGAAGTTGAGTAAGAGAATGGAAAACAGTGATTTCTATTTCTGCGTCAGCGAGTTTCCTGTGAGAAAAATGGTTTTGATTAACCAAAAAAATTGGTGATTTTTAAATCTATTGATTGGGGGACTGTACGTCGCCGCCTGCGTACTGGGTGCCCAGGTAGTAGCTGTCATGCTCGTGGGCAGAAAGTTCATCCACAATGGCCTTTCTCGTCACGCCGTAGCTGGTGAGATAGTTTGTGCCGCTGCCCAGGTCCGACTGCACCTTAGAGAGAGGGTCGCGGGCATACAATACCGGCTCGTCTACGGCCTGCATCTCGCTGTCAATTTCATTCGGAACATCCTGCGGTACAGATTCGATAGGGTTTTCCTCGATATCGGAGGACACCCCGCTGTCCACTTCCGTTGCGAAAGCAGCCATCGGTACCATGCTAAAGCACAGCACCACGGTCAAAAGTAACGCTAAAGTTCTTTTATAAATTTGTTTCATAGAATCATCCTTTCACAAAAAATGTCTTTCTTCTATCTGCTGTGTGGGCAAACAATCCGGCACCATCCCTCCCGTTGTAAAACAGGCAAAAGGAAAACCCCCTTGTGAGTTCACAAGGGGCCGACCGTTATGTCTATTCAATTTCTATTCCCAATGGCCTGTTTCCTCTATCCACACCTGTTCAGTGACTTCAACCATTTTCAGTCCTTTGTGTCCTGGTACATCTACCACCCAATATTTTTCTCCAGTGTAGATGGGGTCACCAGACACCATGGTATAACTTCCACAACCAGTCATAGTAACCCAATCTATTGAATCTTCTAAATATTTGTTGATTCCTTCTACGGTATCAGCGACAAAGCCACATTTGTTACAACGATATACCCATTCCGTATACCACACATCTTCCCAATGCCCGACTTCTCCCACCGTCACTTCCTGGAGTTCCCAGCGCGTCACGGTTTCATAATGTCCTGGCACGTCCACTACCCAAACCCTATCAGGTGTGGTGAGTGTAGAATTTGCCAGCAGTTCCCGGCAGTTATAGAAAATCTGCGCAACCTGGGCGCGGGTCGCGGTGCCTTTAGGGTCAAGTTTCCCCTCAGACCCATTCAAAACCTTATGGGCCACGGCCCATTCCATGGCAGTACGGGCATAACCCGAAATATTGCCGTTGTCCGTGAACGCTCCCAGCGCGCCCTTTTGGCTGCTCATGTCCAGGCCGCAGCCTTTGGCATAGTTATAGAGGATAACAGAAAGCTGCTCCCTGGATATGTTGCTGCCCGGGGCAAACAGGCCGTCCCCCACGCCGCCCACCAGTTTGTTTTGGCAGGCCCACTCCACAGGCGGGGCAAACCACTGTCCTGCGGGTACGTCGGCAAAGCTGGAGCTGGTATATTGATGAGCGCTGTAATTTTCGGTCTTGTTCGCCAGCACTGTCACGAACATCCCCCGTGTCATGGTGCCATGGGGGTCAAAGGCCGTCGCGGATGTCCCGTTGAACAGGCCCTCGGTTACAGCATAGTCCACAGCCTCATAATACCAGGAACCGGGTTTTACATCAGTAAATTTATCTACTGCTGCCGCGCTGGCTGTCATGGGCAGGGCCAGAACCAGTGTAAAAACCAAAGCAAAGAGTGTCTTTTTCATAGTTCAGCCCTCCCCATCGACCACTTGGATATCATAGTTTTCCAGAAATTCAAAGAGTGCTGTTTGCGTCACCTGGGAGAATATTGTACCCTGCTTTACCGCATAGAGGGTCAGGACATCATGGATAGCCGGGGTCGTGCGCACCGTGAAATTCCCCGTAAAAGTGCGAACAGGCTGTTCATATCCAGCGCCTTGCCGCTCAGGCTGTCCGTGACGTTGGAGTAGAGTACCTGGCAGGTACAATTTTTGTACTGCATTATGTTTGTAGGTTTCACTTTTCAGACTCTTCTCTAGTTCTGCCTACAGTATAACACAATGCAAATAGGTTTACAACCTAATTTTGGTTTTTAGGGAAATGATTTTTAGCTATAAATACTTATGTAAACGTTTCATTCCCAATAAGAAATGCCATTACATACTTCTATTTCTTTGGTATCATTTTTAGGTTTTCAATGGTTAATATACCTTTTTCGCCAGTAACATAAGCTACATTAAAAAATACAGTAAAGCATACCTGGGATACTTTTTTCCACGAAGTTAAATCTCTGGTTGTTGACGGTAACCATATCTGGAAATGTTCCCCCTTTTCGCTTACCGTCATCGTTTTATCAATAATCTTGCTGCGGAGATTGTCTTTTATTTCCAGTTGAAAAGCCTTAATATTCCCCTCGCTGACGGCATCAAACTCCAAAAAATATCCAGCGTCAAAAAAGCCTGACCAATTATCGCATGGGGCATATTCTAACAAAGCCATTGCAAATTCCTTTTTCTCCATCTTTTCAACATTGCAAAGGTCAACTTCCATATCAAAGCAATTCTTATGAGTAGAAATTTTCACAATATCGGGATCAGAATAGGATGTAACCGATTTTATCTCACAAAACTGAGTATAATCGTAAAGCAAATTAACTTCCTCTTTACACATAATTGAATTATCAAATCTGGTATGCTCGTTATTACGATTCGCTTCGTTAGCCATCTCTGCCGTAAGATATCTTGTAAGATTCCTTGAAATTATCTCACTAAATTCTTCATCAGAGCCATATTCTACATAAACTCCCCGATTTCTGTATTTTCTTTTAAAAGCCTCTACTTTCTTTTCTTCTTTCTCATTTCTCTCACTTCTACGGATAGGCTTATCAGAAAAGAATACAAATACCTGCTTTCCCCTTTTTATCATCTCCTCAATTTCTTCTATCGTTCCCGATTTATAATGTTGTGTCGGACTTCCAATTTTATTTCCAAAGATAGCTATTATGGCATCTGATTTATCAAGTATCTGTTTATTGATAATACTTTGTGGGAAATCTCCTGCTTCCGGCATTACATTTCTAGACCAATGAAGTGTCTTTACAAATATATCCATTGACATACCAATAGAATCATTTATATTTTCCACTACCTTCTCTATTATCTCTATTTCTGTTTTCACATCTGAAGGACAAGAAAGCATCAGTCTGCATACTGGCATTTTCTGAAACATAATACACTCCCCTTTCTGCTTTTTATTATAGCAGAAAGGTATTGCATTTTCCAGTTGGAGATTGCAACAATGCGGTTAATTTTCTCTCTCATAGCTGTTTAGGGCTTGTTTGAAAATAGAGAAAGTGCCGAATTTTTGAGACAAAACGAGGCGGTTTCAAGGCGGAAACCGCAAGAAATACTGTCGTATTTCGAGGATTTCCAACACAGAAAACGCCCGTTTTGGACAAAAAGATGGTATTTGCGATTTTTCAAACAAGCCCTAGTCATTCTCCTTTCTCCGTTTTGACAAAAAATAGTTATGTACCCAATTATTGTAAATCAACGCGAAGCCTTCCTAGTCCCATTTCCCTTCTCGGGGATTGGTGGACAGCAGCCGGTACAGCTTCGTGTCCTTGGGCACGGTGCTGACAAATGGGACAAGCGTCCCGCTCACCTTCATTAAGCCATGGCCAGGCGGCACGTCCTTGAAAAACTTCTCCTGGTTCTCCGTGATTTTGTAAAGCTCCGCCAGCCGATGGGCATTGGTGGGGGATTGATTCAGCATCACCACGAAATCGGTGTTTGCCAGCATCGCCCGCCCGGATTCGCTCTCCAAGACTTCTTCCGTGTTCTGGGTAGCCCCGGTGCAGTAGCCGTTATACTTGCGGATTCTGCGCCAGAGATTGGCAAAAAACTTGCCCGTGTCCTCGTCCTGGAAAAGAAGGGCAAACTCGTCCGCGTAGACAAAGGTAATCTTTCCCTGCCTGTAGTTGCGCATGACGCGGCCCAACAGATGGTCTAACGTAATGAGAGTGCCGATGGGCTTCATCTGATCGCGCAGGCCGTTGAGACTGTAGCAAATAAGGCTGCTGCCGCTGTCTATGTTGGTGGCCTTGGAAAATGTGTTCAGTGCGCCATCTACAAATCTTTCCAGCGACAGGGCCAGTTCCTGCGCCCGCTGGTTCTCCATGCGCAGGAGGACGATGCGGAAATCCCCCAACAGTGGCGGGCGGTACTTGCCTTTGGACTTGAGGAAATCCTTGTAGACCATGCGTACCGCCCGGTCAATGAGGGATTTTGTCTGCGCGTCCAACCCGCCCCCTTCGCTTACTTTCTCGCAGAAGGTGGTGATAAACTCGGTTTTGTAGGCCAGGGGGCTGCGCTCCCTCAAGTCCAGTTCCAGGTCAAAGGGGTTGATGCTGTCCTGCCCAACGTGGTACACTTCGCCGCCAAGCTCGGTGGCAACCTTTGCCCACTCCATTTCAGGGTCTAAAACCAGAAAATCCGCCTTGTTGGGCGGGTATTTCAGCCGCAGGGACACCAGTTCTTCCTTACAGAAAAAGGATTTGCCGCCGCCCGTCATGCCCAGCACAAAGCCGTTGCCGCTGCTCTTTGCCAGACGGTCAACCACCACAAGGTTTCTTGTAGCGGCGTTCTGCCCATACAGCACCCCGGTGGGGTCGCAGATTTCCTCTGCCTTGAAGGGTACATAGGCCGCTAAACTCTCGCTGGTAAGGCTTCTGTCCATAGAAATGCGGTCAAGGCCGTAGGGCAGCACCGTGTTCAGCGCGTCAAGCTGCTGGTCGGTGCAGGTGCTGAAATCGCAAGCCTTGCCACGGGTCATGCTGCGGATGAGCTTTGTGTCAGAATCCAACTGTTCCAAACTATCCGCCGTATGCGCCAGGGTGATGGTCGCCAGCACCATGCCCTGGTCGCGGCTGGTGATGTCGTTGAGGTTGTCGGTCAGGCCCTTGCGCTCCTTCTGGAAGTGGAGCGGTTCGGGCATGGCAACGTGCATCCGCTGGAGCTGCCGGTGCTGGAATTGCATGGAGTTAGCCTCCACGGAATCCAGCTTGCGCATATGGAATTTTACGGCCTCGTCCATGGACACGGGCACGAAGTTGACGGACAGAATCATCTCCATATCCAGGTCGGCCAGGGCCATGAGGGTTTCCGGGAAAACCCAGGTGCCGGTGCCGGGTCTTCATCTTCTTTTCTGTTGGTATCATCACATTTTCCTTTCTTTCTGGTTTCGTTGATTATGGCCCGCAAGGGGTTCTCCGGCCGGAAGAACACGGGCCTGCCCAGCACGATTCTTGACCGGATGAACACAAGCACAATCTGCTCAAAGGGCAGGCCGTGCCACTGTACGAAGCCGAACGCCCCAAAGGGCACAGCCGCCGCTACGCAAAGCCAGCTCACCATTTCCATAGGCATACGGCGGTGGCACAGGAAGTAAACGCCCAGGGCCGCGCCCCCGGCCAGGGCCGTGAAAGCCAACTGCCGGAGCGTCATGCCGAAGTAGACCACTTCTTTGTAGTCCCGCACCTCTTTGTTTGATTTTATCTGCATACTGTTCGCCATACTATCACACTCCAAATATTCTATGGGTCACCTGGTCGGCCCCCTTGATGATGCCCAGCAGCAGGAGCATATTGAAAATCAGGGTGTACATATAGGCCATCTCGTCTGCCGCGCTGCCCAGCCATTGGAAGATGTCCACGCTGCCGAAGTCGATAAGCGGGGCCTGGGAGTAGGCGGCGAATATAATCATAGCAAGGCCCACGATGAAGCCCTCCAAACTCACCCCGGCAAAGGCCCGGAGAAAGTTCTGGCCCACGCTTTGGGTGGATTCGGAACCGAAGCAGGCCAGGGGGATGGGGGACAACGCCGCGAACAGGTAGATTTTGAAAAATCTGCCTATCACGGTCAGCAGCAGCGTTACGGACAGCACGATGGCAACGATGAAACCAATCAGCCCCAGCAAAAGCGAGGGTATCTGCGCCAGCGGGTTCAAGATAGACATGGCGGCGGACAGGATGCCCATGATGCCATCATCCCCGAAGTCTGGCGCAGTGATGCCCGCCCAGACGTTGCCATCTGTCAGGCCGCTGGTGAGAAAGGCTTTGGCCGTCAACGCGCCGGTGATGGTGAAGATTCCATTGACCAGCGTCCAGGCCATCCCGATGGCGTACTTCGTCAGGATAAAGCGCACCAGAAGTTTTATGATATGTTCAGGACGTTTCAGCTCCACATAGGAACCGGCTGTGCGCACTACGTTCCACAAAGTCAATATGACAAGCAGGGCGTATGAAAACGCCTGCAAGCCGCCGTTTATCGCCTCCATAGTTGCCGCCACGTTGGGGGCAAAGGCTTCCAGGTCTTTTGTGAGGAAACCGAAGCTGGTTTCCATGGAGAAGCCGAACAGGTCTAAAATCGCTTGAATAAACATGGCTTACCCCTGGATCGCCGCGAGGATTTCCGGCGAAAAAAAGATAATGACAGCTCCGGCAATGCACATCAAGCCTTGTATGCGCTGGCTGGGGTCGTGGCTTGAAAAGGACATCTTTGTGAGGTTGATAACCTTGCGGAGCGGTTCATAGTGGGCCGCTGCGTTCCCGCTGCCCCTGGCCCCAAAAGCGATGGCAAGGGTGCCCTGGTACGAAATGTCCCTGTCGCTGATTTTCAGGACAGCCGCTAAATCCTTCAAGGCTTCAAAGCCCATATTGAGGGATGTTTGCCGGTCATTCTGGTTCATCCAGTTGCCGAATTCGCCGCCCCGGAAACCAAAAGTGTCCAAGTACGCCTTTCCTGTGATTTCCACGCCGCGCCGGTAATCCGGGCCGGTGCGCCGTACATGGGCAAGCTGGGGAGGGGTAAACCGCATTTTCCCGCTTTTATTGCGGGCTTTTGCGTAATCCTGCACCCATTGGAGGGCGGCTTCCCTTGTCTCAAAATTTGTCCGCAGGATGGAATACCCTTTTGCCACATAATAGGTGTTGGGCTTCCAGTCGTTATTTCGGGAATAGGTATGTTTCCCGTCGTTAAAATGGATGGTATAGCCTCGGGGCACCTTCTGTTCTTTGGGGACACCAAACTGCTGTTTCTGCGCTTCCTGCGTGAAATTCCGTTCAAAATGCGCTGCCGAGCGGACTAGTAGGGCTTGAGACAGCTTATTTGTAATAGCAGGGTTCTTTTGCCCCTTTTCCGTCACCCGGTAGTGGGGGCCGCTGGCCCAGCCCTGCACCAGTTCAAAATATCCGTTATCAACAAAGAAGCGGTCAAAGGCTTTCATGGCATCGCCTACGGTGTGGACTTCCGCAAGTACGCTTTGCAGCTCCCGGACAGTCTGGATATACTCTTTTTGCCTTACAAGCCGCATCTCCGGCGAAGAATCCAGGCGGGTGTACTGCGGGGACGCGTTTAGGGTATCCCTGGCTTTTTTGATGAAATACACCACCCCCAGGGGGGTGCCGCCGTCCAGCATGGCCTGATAATCCGTTTTCTTCCAGATGTTGTCTTTCTTTACAAACTTGTCGGCTTCGCGGTCATTCATGGCATCCAGGTCGCTTACATTGAGCAATGTCATTAAGTTAAAGGTATAAAAGAGCAAAATAAGAAAAAAGCATAAAAAAGGCTTGACAAATGGGAAAAAA